>CAZYLZ010000001.1:0-22571 GCA_964648335.1 uncultured Candidatus Saccharibacteria bacterium
TGCCCCAAGTACGCATTGATCTCGCGCTGGTCGAGGTCGTAAAAGGTCTTGCCTTCGTTGTGGAGCTTGGTGGCAAGGGCAACACCCACAAAGCGCCAGTGCCACGGCTCGTACACGAAGTGTGTATTGCCTTTGGGGTACGACATAATAAAGCCCTCGCGATACGCGTTTTCGGCGAGCCATTTAAACGCGGGCGTCGCCTCGAATCCTGAAAGCGTCGATCCAATCTTTTGTGTAGTAAAGTCGACGGTGCTGCCGAGCTGGTGCTCGGAATAGCCTTGGTCTGCCGAGAAGGAGTTCGCGGTACCGGCGCCGTATTGCACCTTGTAGTTCTTTTTGAGCGACTCTTGGGTTCCAAATGAGCGGTATGCCGAGAGCACTAACAAATCGTTGCCGCTTGCTTTGGCGGCAGCGAGGAGATTGTCGAGAAACGGCTTGATGCTCGCGTGTATCTGCTGCGGCTTCGATTTTACAAAGAGGGCGTCGGTGCTTATGTTCTCGAGGCTCAGTGGTACGTAGTTCTCGTTTAAAAAGTAGACCGAAGAATACTTTTCTAACAGCTCGCGGTCGGTCTTGTTGAGCTTGTCGAGCATCTGGACCGTGCTTGCAAGCTGGCCGACTTGGGCGCTGTAGTTGCTGTTCTCGTCCTGTTTGGCCTGCAACAAGACCATGAGGTCGCTGTTCTGGGTCTCGGCGGCACGGAGCTTTTGGGTGAGCTCGCTAGCAACGTAGCGCAAGGTCTCGGCGCTCGAGGCGTACGCGAGCGTGGTCGAGTCGAGCTCGGCCTTGAGGCTGTAGGTGTACGAAGCGCCAACGGCGGCCGCAGTACCTATGATAAATGCGAGCAGGTAGTGTTGGATGGGGATCGAAAAATGCCGGTGCATCGGCAAATGGTAGCACGATTCGTTTTTTGCGAGAACGTATGCACGATGCTGCTTTTTCTAATCGGCGCGCGGTATCAGTTGGTATACTTACGACGTGGATATTTTCTTAGAAACGCTTTCAAGCATTGCACACAGTAGTGCGTTCTGGCAGACGGCTATTACATGCCTCGTCTTGGGTCCTACTGCCGTCGGCGTGTACTGGTATGCGACGACGGGCGAGCGCGAGAAATCGCTGGTTGTACAACTTGCACACGATCGCGACACGGCATATGCCAAGCAAGCCGAGATGGAGCAGATAGGGCAGATGGGAAGCTTTGCATGGAATTTTATCGACCCAGCGCTCTCGTACTGGTCTAAAGAGATGTTCGTGCTCTTTGGGCTCGTGTATCGCTCGACCCCGCCGTCGATCAACGACATCCTGCCATACATCCACGAGAAAGACCGGGCCCAAGCGGCAGAAGAGTGGCAGAAGGCGCATACGGTCGCCGGTAAGTTCGAGATGTCGTTTCGGACCGTGGCCCCTTCGGGACAGACGCGACATGTGCACATCGCAGGCCGCTCCATAATCGCTCCCGATCACCGGCTGTCGGTGATACAAGGGATCGCGCGCGACGTCACCAAGGAGATGGAGGTGGACAAGGCGAAGACCGAGTTCGTCTCGCTCGCGTCGCACCAACTCAAGACACCGCTTACGTCGGTCAGCTGGCTTGCCGAGATGCTTATGTCAGAAAAAGCCGGACCTTTGAATCCTAAGCAAAAAGAGTATGTGGGTAACATCGAAGACGCATCGAAGCGCATGGGCGAGATGGTCAACGAGCTTCTGAGCGTATCGCGGCTCGAGCTCGGCACCTTGGCGCTCCATATAACCGAGTTCGACCTGAAGGGGCTGGTCGAGAATACGATCGCCGAGCAGCGCCACGCCGCCGACTTCAAGCATGTTGTTATCGATCTTTCCTACGAAGGCGAGATGCCGCGCATCACGGCAGACGAGAACCTCTTGCGTATGATCATTCAGAACCTGGTCTCTAACGCCATCAAATATTCGCCGCACGAGGGTAAGGTGCAGATCGTGTTCTCGATGAGCGGCGCCGCAAAGCAGGCCGTGTACATGAAGGTCGCCGACAACGGCATCGGAATCCCGTTGGCCGAGCAGGGGCAGATATTCGAAAAATTGCACCGTGCCGAGAACGCGCAGGTCTTGGTGCCCGACGGTACGGGCCTGGGGCTCTATGTGGTCAAGACCATCCTCGACCGCGTGGGCGGCGCTGTGTCGTTTGTATCGAAGGAAGGTGTGGGCACGACCTTTACGGTTTCGTTCCCGATAGCATGGAAGGATGCCGAGACTATCGGTAGCGGCACGGTGTAGAACTCTGTGAGAGACTTGAGTATTGGGTATACTCTTCGGCAGCGAAGACTTGCCTCCAGCATAGGGTATACTTTTCCCATGACAGACCAACACAAGCAGACGATTCTTATCATCGAAGACGAGGCTCCTGCCCGCATAGTATTGGCAGACTCGCTTGCGTCAGAAGGGTACGAGGTACTGCAGTCGCCCGACGGCCAGGACGGCCTTTCGATGGCGCTCCACGCGCATCCGGACCTGATCCTTACCGACCTCAAGATGCCGAACATGGGCGGACTCGAGATGATAAAAGAGTTACGTAAGGACACGTGGGGAAAGGGGGCAAAGGTGATTATCCTTACCAACATTTCCGATCTCAGTACCCTGCAAGAGGCCATGAGCGAAGAGACGTTCTTTTATATCATCAAAGGCGACTCAAGCATGGAGAAAGTGCTGCAGTCGGTAAAGACGGCGCTCGCCAAGTAGTATGGACGAAGCCGAGTTCAAGCTTTTGCGACAAGAGGTGGACGGCCTTTCCGAGCAGATAAGCATCTTGGTCGAGAACCACGAGGTGCGTCATGCCGAGCTCATGGCCAAGCTCGATTTTCTCGAAGAGCGCATAGTAGAGTCTGGCGAGAGTGAGGCCGAAGAGATCTCGGAAAAAGTGTCCGAGCAAATCTCGGCCGAGATCGAAGGCATCAAGACCGAAGTCGAGAACATGAGTGAGATGGTACAGAACATCGAAGAAGGGCTCGACGCCAAATAAGTGACTGCCCGTCGAAATCGGGTATACTCGGCTTTTACGCACTAAGAACACGTCATGCAAGCCATTCTTACCACCAGCCTCGGAGACATCACCATCAATTTTTTAGACACAGACGCACCTAAGACGGTGGAAAACTTCGTAAAGCTCGCCAAGAGCGGATTCTACGATGGCACCAAGTTCCATCGCGTCATCAAGGACTTCATGATCCAGGGCGGCGATCCGCAGACCAAGGACGAGATGCTCGAAGAGCTATGGGGAACCGGTGGGCCCGGCTACAAGTTTGCCGACGAGATTCACGCCAACAACCGAAACGAGGTAGGGACGATAGCGATGGCAAACGCAGGACCGAACACCAACGGCAGCCAGTTCTTCATCAACACCGCCGACAACGATTTCCTCGACACTAAGCACACGGTCTTTGGGACCGTCACTGACGGCATGGATGTGGTGAGTGCCATACAAGATGTCGAGACGACGTCGCAGGATCGCCCGCTCGATCCGGTCGTGATAACGAAGGTAGAGATTGTCGGATAGCTGATCACTCCTGGAAACGCCCTCCACGACCATGGCGGGCGTTTCGTATAGCTGATACCATGGCCGCATGAAAAAACTCACACTTCTCGTTGTATTACTCGTGCTTGCTGGTGCTATCTGGTACTTCTTCTTGGCCCAAAAGGGGCCGCAGAATATACAGCCTGTTCCTGCCGTTCAGGCGGTCGACTACAAGAACGCCACATACATCATTCAGGACGCGCCGGTTACTCTCGTAAACGGATTGAGCGAAGTGCAAGAAGGAGATCAGGGCGACGCGGCATACAAGACGACCACCAAGTACTTTGGTAACGAGGCTCGTGGCGATTTAAACGGCGATGGCAAAGAAGATATTGCATTTATACTCACACAAAACGGCGGCGGCACCGGTACGTTCGTCTATGCAGTTGTGGCGCTTAAAACCGATGCCGGATACACAGGAACTAACGGCATTCTTTTGGGCGACCGCATCGCTCCACAAACCACCGAGATACAAGGTGACACCGTCGTCGTAAACTACGCGGACCGAAAAGACGGCGAGCCGATGGCAACCAAGCCTTCGGTCGGCGTCACGCTGCGCCTCAAGGTAGTGAACGGAACACTCTTTGCGTCACAAGACACTCCGAAACCTGCCGGCAAGCTCCAGGGACATGCCTATACATGGCAGTTCAAAGATATGGGCGAAAAGGCCACTATTCCCCAGACCAAGGTGACGCTGCTTGTCGACGGAGTCGCCAAAGAGGTGGGAACGTTCGAGGGCTCATGTAGTGCAGTCGACGGGACATCGTGGGCGCTCCTCGACGGCGAGCACGCAGGAGCTATCTGTTACTTTGCTGGCGGTGGTACCGAGCTCGGTATCTTCGAAGAAAACCGCGCCATGGTCCTCAAGAAAGGAATAGTGGACGAAGGAATGGCCGAGGTGCCTGGTTCGCGTGGCGGCTTCACGACACTTTTCTCTCTCTAGGCTCTCATACTAAAAGCCCCGCGATTATCGCGGGGCTTTTAGTGTCGGGTATCTCAGTCGTTGCCGTTCTCGTGTTCGAGGTCCTTCATTTGGATAGGGCTCTCTTGCTTTAGGGGCCACTCGGTCGTCACCGCGCCGTGCTGCTTTTCGAACTCGGCGATATTGTGCGCGAGCATCAGCGAGAGTCGCTTGGCATGTGCCGGAGTAAATGCGTAGACGTTTGCGTTTCCGCCCGACGAAAATCCGATCGAGAATGACTCGGCAGTATAGTGCGCGAACGCGTTGTCACAGAACTGTTTTGGGATGTTATTCGTGTCCATAGGCAGATATGAGCTTGTAATATCTTTAGTGTATACATCCTGAGACGAAAAGCTAGGACTTACGCAGTCGGCGCATTTCCGCGTTGCCCTGCTCGATATATCCGTCGCCGCACTCAAAGGATCGTGACCAATTCTTGTTAGCGTACTCGCGTTACAAGAATGGGAATGCCCTTGTGGCATCTCCGCTTATATCGCTTGGGCGCCTTGAACTGCATCCGATTTCGTAAGTCCTAGATTATGTGGATTGGTCACAGTGCTCATCTTTCTGATAGAGTGCTGCCATGAATAAACCGACCGTCTTGGCAGAGAACGAATGGCTCATCGCTGTCAACAAACCGGCTGGCCTCATCTGTCATTCTGACGGCCGCACGAAAGAGTTATCGCTTGCCGATTGGCTTGTCGCGAGGTTTCCGTATCTTGCGGATGTAGGAGAGCCGTGGATATCCCCGCAGGGCGAAACAATTATCCGACCCGGCATGGTGCACCGTCTTGATCGCACGACCTCGGGCGTCATGCTCATCGCAAAGACGGCCGAAAGTTTCGAATTCCTAAAAGCAGAATTCAAGGCACGACGTGTCGCAAAGTTATATCGCGCAATCGTCCATGGAGCGATGGAAGCGCACGGCGAGGTCGTACTCGAGATAGTGCGCACCAAGACTGTGCCTCGTCGGTGGATGGCAGAGACGGCCAAGAAGCCACATCGTGCAGCCATCACCGAGTGGACCGCGATACGAAGCGGGAGTGTTGACGGCGCTGTGGTAACGTTCGTCAATCTCGAGCCTCGTACCGGGCGCACGCACCAGCTTCGCGTTCATATGAGCGCTATTGGGCACGCAATCGTGGGCGACGTAGTTTATGGACCGTCGCTCGATACGCTCGGGGCAGAGCGGCCTCTTCTACATGCCCATGCGGTACGGCTGGTGCTGCCTGACGGAAACGCCGCTTCGTACTCTGCACCCGAGCCTTCTGATATGACGTCGTTCGCTATGCGCTTCTGACGAGCCGCGCAAGGTACAAGAGAACCACGGCACCGATGACCGCAACGACGAGGCTATAGATATTGAATCCGGTCACTCCTGTCTGTCCGAAGAACGACATGATAAACCCGCCCAGTACCGCACCGATTATCCCCACTATGATATTCGCCACTGCGCCCATCTGCGCATCGGTCCCCATCATCATCGACGCTATCCATCCCGCTATCGCCCCGAACAAGATCCAAAGAAGAATGCCCATATGTGTAATCGGTTATGTATAACTCGCTAAACCTACACTGCGTATGTAGAGAAAGTATGAAGACGTCTTGTAAGGGAGGTATACTTACTGCATGCTAACGCAGTGGTTTGCGGCTTTCGTCGGGATCGTCATGTCGATCGGTACGGTTTTCTCGCCAGGAATACCTGTCGCGGTTTCGTCGCTTCCGGAGATGCCCATTCGCGCAGGCGAATCGCGCGAAGCCAATCCTGCCGGTATGGACCAAAAAGAATCTCTTGGTACTTCTGATGCAATACAGGTAACTGTTAAGACAAATCCTGCTGCACGTATCGAGTCTCCCGATACTGAAACGCCGGTGCTTGCGCCAGACGCAGGAGAGTCGGGCCGGACGCTCTCGTATACCGATCTCCTCCAGGTGGCAGGTAACGAATATGCGGACGGGGAAGTGCCGCTGGGAGACAGTCGCTATACGACGTCTGCTCCTAAGCGCGGGTACGTATACCTTTGCAATATCCATAAAGAAAATCCTGGTTCGATGACTGACGGCAGCTGGATGCATGGGACCACATGGAACTATCTTCAAAAATCTGCGGTCAAAGGCACCATCTCGTGGCCGCAGGCGACCTTTAGTGCAACCGTTTCTGCTCCACTTCGTTCGCTTATCGGAAACGGTTTGCCGGTCGACCATACCACCGGAATCTTCCCTGTCGCGCAGACTGATCCGGCGTATGCGATAGACGCGAACCCCAACTCCATTTCTGAACAATCGATCTCGCAACAACTGCCAGCGCATCCGGTCTACTCCGACACGCCGTACTGCATGGGTGGCGAGGTCGGGATCATGCTCTCGGGCGTGCCACTTTTCAATGCATTCGACGCGGGCTTGCGCGACGCACCGGCACACGAGCTGCAAGATAGCTGTGACGGCCATCCGCAAGGCTCTGGCGAGTATCACTACCACGGCATGAGCGCATGCGTGAGCGACCAATCGGTTGCTACGGTTCTCGGCTTCGCGTACGATGGCTTTCCTATAACGGGTAACAAAGTGGCTGATAAGAAATACCTTACGACGAACGACCTCGACGAATGCCACGGAATCACGAGCGAGGTGATGCTCGATGGCGTAAAGACAATCACGTATCACTATGTAATGACACGCGACTTCCCGTATTCGACAAGCTGCTTCCGCGGCAAGCCGGTTACGACAGGACCGTCCGCGGTACCGAGGGCCGAGGCCGGACGCGAGTCAGGTCCGCAGGGATCGGGCACATCAGCGCCACAGGCGCCGGCAGGACCACCCTCAGAAGCGCTCAACGCCTGCTTCGGATCCGATCCGGGCGAGACGTGCTCGTTCGATGCGGGGCGTGGCGAAGAGACCGGAACCTGCGAAGCGCCGCCAGGCAAGAAACTCGCATGCCGCCCTGTCCGCTGAAATAAATCTGCGTAATCGGTGTAGTACTGAGCGAGGGGGTGATTCCTCTCGCCCGGGTTTTATCGGTTATCACCTAATACTACACACATGAATACATTCACTAAGAAAATGGTTGCATCTCCTGTTCTCGCAGCGCTCATTGTCGCCGCAGTCGGCGCCGGTGCCGGAGTCGTTACGCTTGCGAGTGCTGCCGAAGGAACGAATCCTCTCGCCGCTGCCACTCAGTCTATGATGGGCGGCATGAAGCGCGGTGGCCCCGGAGTCCACGGGACTATCGCGGCCATTGCCGGCACTACGATCACCGTAACCGGTGACAACGGCACGACATACACGGTCGATGCTTCCACTGCCAAGATCCTAAAGTCATCTCCTGGCGCGACACCTACAGCACCAGTTGCCGGTACCATCGCAAGCCTTCTTGTCGGAGATACGGTACACGTTCGCGGAACCGTTTCCGGAAGCGCGGTCACTGCTACCGAGATCTTCGATGGCGTGATGATGGGACATAAAGGCGGCATGGGTCGCGGACGAGGGCCTGGCATCATGGGAACCGTCTCTGCGGTAAACGGCACGACCCTTACGGTCGCCGGCAAAGACGGTACGACGTACACTGTCGAGACCGGATCGGCAAAGCTATCGAAGGTCGTCGACATCGCTACCTCTGACATAAAGGTAGGAGATACAGTCGGCGTCCAGGGAACGGTGAGCGGCACTACCGTCACGGCAGTGCATGTCATGGATGGTGTTCCACCTTCAGGAAAAGGAGCCGCTTCAACTCAATAACAGATTGTTTTTTGCAGCACGCCCCCGCTCGGGGGTTTGTTGCGTGAAATAAATTATCACGTACGGTTGTACTATATGCAGAGCGAAACGGCATCTCTCGGTATCACGGCTTCGTCAGACACGCGGTCTGACGAAGAGTGTGCAGCGCTCGTCCAGAAGGGCGACCACGAAGCCTATGCGACGTTGATGCATCGGTTCGATGCAAAGCTCATGCGCTACGGTAGAAAGTTCCTATCCGAGAAAGACGATATCGAGGATATCGTGCAGGACGTCTTCGTGAGCGCGTACCAGAATATCAAGGGATTCGACGTCTCGCAGCGTTTCTCGCCTTGGATTTATCGCATCGCGCACAACGCGTTCGTGAATCGCCTGCGACAGCACAAACGCAGTTCTTTCCCATCACTCGACTTCGACACGTTCCTCGCGCACCACGTCGCTCCCGAGCCTCTGCAGAGCGAACGGGAGCAGGCAGAGATGCGCGAGCTCGTCGAGCGAGGACTTTCTAAGCTAGATCCCAAATACAAAGAAGTGCTCATTCTCTACTACCTCGAAGAGATGAGCTATAAAGAGATCGCGGATATCTTGCAGGTTCCGACAGGGACCGTCGGGATCCGCATCAAGCGAGGCAAAGAAGCATTAAAGATGGCATATCAAGACATCCAACCCCAGCATGGAAGATAAACATACACATACCGAAACGCTTCTCGCGAAGATACAGGCGGGCGAGATCGTCATGCGCCCGCGTGCCTATTTTTACGCACGGGGAAGTGCGCTGGTCGCTGCGTCGGTCGCAGCATTCTTCGTGTCGGTCCTCTTGGCGAGCTTCATTGCATTTATGATACGCGTGAGCGGCGAAGGGCATCTGTTGCGCTTCGGCGGCAGGGGCCTGGGTGCCTTCGTCATGTTTTTCCCGTGGGGATGGTTTTTCTTCGACATCATCCTTCTTCTCATCGTACAGCGACTGTTGCGGACGTTCTCGTTTGGTTACCGTACGCCGGTCGTGTGGCTCGTCGGCGGTGTTGCCGTGGTCGCTCTGGTTGTCGGGTTTGCGATAGACGCAGCGCGTGTCCATGACCGCGTATTCGAGCGTATCGAGCACAGCGACATCCCGTTCGTAGGCGACATCTATCGCTTTGCTCATAAGCCGCCACCACCCGGGCGTGGCGTATGCCGGTGCGTGGTCGAATCTATCGTGGGCGACACCATCGTGGTACGCAATGACGACCCGCGTGCCGCGACTTCGACATTCGCTATCGTCTTGCCGCCCGGTGCTCCTGCAACGAGCACGCTTAAGGTCGGCGACCGGATCTTCGTGGCCGGCGACAAGGGGCCACGCGAGTTCCGCGCGTACGGATTCAATCGCATGGATCCAGACCATGACGGCGATATCGATGTCGTACCCCGGCCGTAACGCGCCATAGAGAAATCTGCGAAAAAGGGTAGTATCTACTCATGGAGCCGTTGGCCAGCCGCATACGCCCGCGATCACTCGCTGATTTTGTCGGGCAGGAACACCTCGTGGGTCCCGGGAAGCCGCTGCGCGTCGCTATCAACGACAAGCATCTTTTCTCGTTCTTGCTGTGGGGACCGCCTGGCGTTGGCAAGACGACGCTCGCGCGAATTTATGCTAAAGCGCTCGACGCCGAATTTTACGAGCTATCGGCGGTAGACTCGGGCAAAGAGGATATCAAGAAGATCGTCGGGACGCGTGGCGGGATGAAGTTCGGGAAACCGAAGATACTGTTCATCGACGAGATCCATCGCTTTAACAAAGCGCAGCAAGACTTTTTGCTGCCGTTCGTCGAGGCAGGTGACATCACGCTCATCGGTGCCACGACCGAAAATCCAAGTTTCGAGGTTATTCCGGCGCTTCTTTCACGATCGCGCGTTTTCGTGTTGCACGAACTCTCCGAGGCCGACATGGAGACGGTGATAAAGCGTACTAAGGTGAAGGTGAACAAGGCGGGTAAAGAGTGGCTTATGCGGATGGCAAACGGCGACGCGCGACAGGCGATAACGGTGCTCGACAACGCATCCCGACTGTATCCGGGCGGGCTCGACCTTGAGGCTTTGCAAAACACGGTACAGAATACGTTCTTGCGGTTCGATAAGAAGGGTGACGAGCATTTCAATACCATAAGTGCCTACATAAAGAGTATGCGTGCATCGCAGCCGGATGCTGCACTGTACTACCTGGCGCGCATGATCGACGCTGGCGAGGATCCCAAGTTCATCGCACGCAGGATGGTGATCTTCGCGTCCGAAGACATCGGCATGGCACAGCCGACTGCGCTCGTCGTCGCCAACGAGGTATTCCGAGCAGTAGAGACCGTGGGCCTTCCCGAGGCACAGATAAATTTGGCGCACGGAACGGTGTACATGGCGGTCGCCCCCAAAGACAAAAGTTCGTACGAGGCCTACTTCGAGGCGCTCGACGACGTAAAGAAGACGGGAAATTTGCCGATACCCTTGGAAGTGCGTAATGCCCCGACGAAACTTATGAAAGAGATCGGTTACGGCAAAGGGTATGAAAAATATACCGACAAAGACTACCTGCCCGAGAAGCTGAAGGGGAAGAAATACTATCGACCCAAAAAAGATAGATAAACGAAAACCGCCTCAAGAGGCGGTTCGATGAACTCTGGTAAAACCCAGTGTTCTGTAAGAGCGCAGGACGAGCGCTCGGGATGACTCTGCCATTAGGTTAAAAGCGGCAGTGCTTACAAAGAACGATTTCAGAAAGAATCTGAAAAACGAACGGTGCTGGATTTACTATACCCGCGGACGGGCGTGTGTCAAGTTTTCTCACTTTTATAAAAAAGCCGACCCCTAAGGTCGGCTTGCAGTCTAGAAGATTCTTGTTCCCTCGCTGGGCAGGAACATGCCTCGGTACCAATGGCGACCCGCAACCTTCCCATCGACAAAGATCTTCTCTTCGCCGGCAAAGTCGTCGATTCGCTCTTTGCCGTGTTCGATGTCGTTGATGTAGAACATCGAGTTCGAATCCTCGGTATGAAAGTAGATCGGCCCGCGGCCCCCGTAGAAGCGCTTTTCGCTCGTATACGCCTGCAAGAGCGTACGTTTGAGAAACGGCAGCACTGCCTTGGGGTAGTTTCCACCATAGTGCATCGTCCACACGGGTATGTCCTTGCACCAGATGGTCGTTGTGCCCGTACTGTTGCCGCTGTCTCCGTTTGCAACGTACATGTCGAGCATAGTGAAGCGTCCATGTGCGAAGGGAATGCACTTCACGTTCGGAAGCTGCCGTATCTTGGTTTTCTTCGATGATGCCGCGTATCCGTGCGCCATACCGAGCATAAACACTTCTTGGATTTCGTCGAGAAAGTTCATGTACTCCTCCGTTGCAGCCTGGTTCGCAAAATACACTAAAATTGTGGTGTGTCAATTTTTATGATAGGGTTGCTGATATATGTTTATCGATGACGTCACTATAGAACTGACGGCCGGACACGGAGGCAAGGGCGCCGTGGCTTTTAATCGTAACCTCTTGCAGTTTGGCCCGGCAGGAGCCGATGGCGGTAAGGGCGGGGATGTCTACTTCGAAGGCGTTTCAGACCTTACGGTCCTGACGAGCTTCCGCCAGCGTCACACGGTAAAGGCCGAAGACGGCGAGAACGGGAAGCCACAGTTCAACGACGGCGCCGATGCCCCAGACCTTGTTCTCAAACTTCCGGTTGGCACCGTTGTGCACAATCTCGACACCGGTACTGCTGTCGAGATAACCCAGATAGGTCAGCGAGTCCTCGCGGCACGCGGGGGAAAGGGTGGATATGGCAACTTCAAGTATCGGTCTTCGACCAACCAAAGTCCCAAGGAATTCCATCCGGGCTTTCCGGGCGAGGTGTTCAACTTTCGCTTCGAGCTCAAGCTTATCGCCGATGTCGGTCTCATCGGCCTGCCAAACGCAGGCAAGTCGTCGCTCTTAAACCAGCTTACCTCAGCCAAGGCAAAGGTAGCCAACTATGCATTCACGACGCTTGAGCCTAACCTGGGCGCATACTACGACCTCATCATCGCCGATATCCCTGGGCTCATCGAAGGAGCCTCCGAAGGGAAGGGTCTGGGCGTCCAATTCTTGCGCCACATCGAGCGCACCAAAGTGCTCTTCCATCTCGTATCGGCAGAGTCGTCCGATGTTGTAGCCGACTACGAAGTCGTTCGCAACGAGCTTACCCGACACAACCCCGAGCTCGCCGCCAAGAGAGAGTATGTGTTCGTGTCGAAAGCCGACAATGCTGACCCAGTAGAAGTAGAAACGAAACTAGCAGAGCTCCGTGCAAAGGGTCTCCAACCATTTGCGCTGTCTATCATCGACGAGGAGAGCATTAAACGAGTGCAGTCGATATTGAACGCGATTGCCGACGATAAGCGCGTCTCGTAGGCGCCTTCCTCGGAGTTTGGATAGAAACAGCGGTTCATCGATATTTCACGTATCCATGTTCAGATGGCACTGCACGGCGCTCGGTCAGCACATTTCGTGATAATGCAAAAGCTGGCCGTATGGCAGACGCCTTGAGGAGGACCCGACGAAACCTCTAGCAAACAAGATCCGTATCTGCGGGTCTTGTTGCGTTACGCGTTGTTTGGCAGGAATCCACAGCACTCCGAAATTCCGCAGCTCTGCAGCGCGGGTATCTCATATACTGTGTGGATGAAACTCTCTTCCATCAAAGCGTCGCTTGCAGCATTCTTCGGCATCACACTCATGCCGCTCGTCGCGTACGCGCACGAAGTGTATGTACTCGACGAACGCAGCATCGCGCGCGATATAGCGGCAATATCGCCAAACCCATTCACTGCCTACTATGGCAACGAATTCCTCTTTTACTTCTACGGGTTCATTAGTGTCGTCGTGACGCTTACCATCGCATTCGCGTCGCTCTTCCATTTGTTCGAGGCACGTCTCGATCCGTTCTTGTTTCGGCTCAAGAAGTATGCACATGTCATCGAGCGCCTGACCCTCGGATTCTGTTTCGTTGCATTCGCCTATTATGCAGCCCTCTACGGGCCCGAGCTGCCGTTCTCCGATATCTTCGGCTCGGCGACGCCGATCTTCCAGATTATATTCGCCATCATGGGAATCATGATGCTTGTGGGGTATCGCGTTCGCCTCGTTGCATCCATGACGCTCGCTTTCGTGACGTTTGCGTTTGCCGAAGACGGTTGGTACGTCTTCTCGTACCTAAACTACATAGGATCGCTCGTATTTCTCATCATCCTCGGCGCAGGGCAGTGGTCTCTCGATTCGTACCGAAATGATTCGAAGCTCGAAAAGCGCATCAAGAACACGCTGCGCGCCTACGAGCACCTTGCATTCCCGATACTGCGTATATCACTCGGCCTCTCCATCATGATCGCGGCCGTATACGCCAAGTATGTGCATAGCGCGCTCGCGCTTGATGTCGTGACCCGGTTCCACCTAACGACGTATTTCCCGTTCGACCCGCTTTTTGTGGTGATGGGTGCGCTTATCATCGAATTCCTCGCCGGACTTTTCCTGGTCATTGGTTTCGAGATCCGCTGGACGCTTCTGTTCCTCGCGTTTTGGCTCACGCTTTCGCTTTTATATTTTACCGAGGCGGTATGGCCGCATGTCGTATTGTTCGGTCTCGCGGTATCGCTTTTCTGTCACGGATACGACCGCTATACGCTCGAAGGCTATTTCCTGAAAAAGCACCGGCGTGAGCCGTTTTTGTAGTTTCCTCCTTAGGACTGGGGGAGCGGTCTCGACACCCCCTCCTAGTGCAATGGCGATATGGTGATAGAATAAAGCCGTTCTTAATTAATTAAAAAAAGATATGGCAAAAACCACTTCTGCATTCATGAAGCCGATGACTATCAGTGCCGAACTCGCGGCAGTAGTCGGTAAGGGTCCTTTTCCTCGCTCCGAGGTCGTTAAGAAGCTTTGGGCTTACATCAAGAAGCACGATCTTCAGGATCCAAAGAACAAGCGCAACATCAACGCAGACGCTGCACTCCAGGCAGTATTCGGAGGCAAGAAGGTCGTCAACATGTTCGAAATGACGAAGCTCGTCTCGAAGCACCTCTCGGCATAGTCTCATCTATTACGGCAAAAGACCGCATAAGTGCTGTAAAAAGCCTTAGCGGTCTTTTGTTTTGCAAAGAAAGATGCGCCGCACACAGGTGCGGCGCATGTATTCAGATTGGCTGTATGTCGGGCACTCCCGGTCCGCGCACCTGCGCAAAGTGGGTCTTGGCACGCGTGATGAGCGTTCCGCATAGCCAGTCGAACAAGGGGAGCACGACGTTGAAGTTGGTCCCCATGTAACGGTGATGCAGGATGTGGTGGCCGTTGAGCTTTTGGAATATCCACGACCGCTGCAGACGCCGATCTTTCGGCAGGTGCATGCGGAAGTGAATGATCTCGTAGGTCGCATAGTAACCAACGAAGACCACGAAGCAGGTGATGCCTACGGCCGCGACCACGGACCACATGTCAAACAGCGCGAAGGGCACCAGGATTATCGCCACTGGTACTGAATTGATGGCGATGAGAGCGACGCCATTCCACCACGCCATCGGGATCAGTCGCCAGAGCGACGGGTCCTGCAGATGGTACGTGTAGTCGGCCTTGAAGACCTTGTGGTGGGTGAGCGTATGCGCCTTGAACGGGTAGGTGAACTTCCATACCGGGCGATGCATTACGTAGCGGTGGAATACCCACTCGAATCCCGAGGAGTAGACGACGCTTGCGAGCGCAGCGACCAGAATGCAGGTTACGATTACGAGCATCGCGTATCCTTTCGTGTTTGTTGATGAACGAACCTGTAAAATGTATAGCAGCCGTCCACACCGGGCAGCCGCGTATCTCTGTTTGCTCCGGTGTAATGCACGAGCATGTCCGTCGTCTTAATGGTAGGCGCACGCTGGTGCGTTCTCTCTAGTACCGATAAAACATATTTTATGGATATAAAAAAATTAGTCGGTACGGCAACTCTGGCACTCTCTCTCGTGGCGGTAAGCCCTGCTCTGGCGAGCTCGAAGGGAGAGCTCCGTGTAGAAGGTAGCGGCCGATCGACGTCGCTCGATGCTGGAATCGTAGTCGAGAATGGGGACGATTCTCGTGGGCGCGGCGAAGACGAGGTGCGTGGACGAGGCTCGGATGATGTTCGTCTCGAGACACGTTCTTCGTCGTCGGACGAGCGCATAGGACACGACAGTGGTGACGACGACGGCGACGATTCGATCTTGTCCGATGATCGCGGGGGCACATCCACGGTATCTGGATCACGTCACGACGAGCTCGAGGACATCGACGACGACCACGGCGGACGCCGTTCGCGAACGTTTGGATCGATCCTGAGCGACGAGCTCGCACGCTTCGGCATAGGATCGACCAGTACCATGCTCTCGGCGTCAACAACGGTGACGGCGGAAGATAGGCAGGACTTTGCCGAGATCTTCGTCAATTTCTTCGCAAAGATCGGCGGCTGGTTCAGGGGACATGGCGGTCGCAGCGAAGACTAATAGGTGCATCGAGATTCGAACCAGCGCGGCGGTGCCGCGCTTTTTCGTAGAGCCATATAACAAACCATTCTTGCCATCGAGACAAGAATCATGCACAACCACGACCTCGATTGACCTGGGACTCCAAAGGCATAGTATGCGCGCATCCTGATCGACCGAACGAAGGACCATTCCGTACGTCCGAACGACAGATTGCCGAACCGCCCATGCGTCCTAGGACTCAGAGGCGGTTTTTGGCGTATGGTCTGTTGATAGGGGCTCTAGTTATTCCCTATGCGCCGGGGTATCATGCCACTACTTACAAACATATACGTTCGCACCCATGAATAACTACCTTACTCCGATCGCAGTCATCGTCGCCGGCATCGCAATCGCTGGAGCGGTCCTCTATAACGGCTCTCGCGGTCCGGTCGCTACGGGCACCAACGGCCAACCTTCTGCTCCCCAGGTAGATATCAAGAAGATCAAGATCGACGGGGAACCATTCATCGGCAAGGCTGATGCGAAGGTTGTCATGGCGTTCTGGTCCGACTATCAGTGTCCGTTCTGCAAGGCGGTAGAGGTCGGCGGAATTCCGCAGATTCCGACCGCTCCCGCGATCCCGACTATCATCAAAGAATATGTCGATACCGGCAAGCTCAAGATAGTCTTCAAGGACTATCCGTTCTTGGGACAGGATTCGATAACTGGCGCACTTTTTGAACGAGCGGTATGGGATGCCAATCCTGACAAGTTCTATGCGTGGCGCGAGGCTATGATGAAGGCTCAGGACGAGGAAGGTGATCAAGGTTTCGGTGACGAACGCACGATCATGGCGCTTACCCGCAAGCTCGGACTCGACGCAGACAAGCTCAAGGAGCTTACCGTCACCAACAAAGATAAGTACATGAAGGACATGACCGACGATCGCAACGAGGGCGCAGCAAACGGCATAAACGGAACACCGGGCTTCATCATCGGCAAATCGCTCATCGCTGGCGCGGACTCGGTAGACAAATTCAAGGCAATCATCGACGCAGAGCTCAAGAAATAATCTCGGTATCGGTAAGCAAAAAGCCCTAGAGAGTTCTCTAGGGCTTTTTTGTTTGCACACGTTTTAGAACCATTCGTGTAAAATGGGAATATGAAAGCACACCCGGAAACCACTATCGGCCATGTTCACCTTACCGTCGCAGATCTCGAGCGCTCGCTCGGCTTTTACCGCGATCTTCTCGGTTTCGAGGTCACCAATCGGTACGGTGACTCGGCAGTGTTCTTATCGGCCGGCGGCTACCATCACCACATCGCGCTCAATACCTGGGCAGGCAAGGGGGCGACGCCCCCGCCGCAGGGGCACTCCGGCCTCTACCATGTCGCCATCCTGTATCCTAGCCGCAAAGAGCTTGCGCGGGTCGTCAATCGACTACTCAGCGCTAACTATCCGCTCGAGGGGGCCTCGGACCATGGTGTTTCGGAGGCTATCTATCTGCGAGATCCAGACAATATCGGCGTCGAGCTGTATGCCGACCGTCCCAAGAAAGATTGGATAAGGAAGGGTGATGATATCTATATGGTCAGCGAGCGTCTCGATCTCGACGGACTCTTGAAAGAACTATGACCGACACTTCAGTGGGGATGATCGTCGTTTCAGATAGTGGGCATTTCTTGTTAGTGCAGCATACGGCGGGGCATTGGTCGTTTCCTAAAGGCCATGCAGAAGAAGGCGAGGACGACCTTGCAGCAGCACGACGCGAGCTTTTGGAAGAGTCGGGTCTCTCCGACATCGAGATACCCGACCCCATGCAACTCATAGAACGGTACGAGTTTGTGCGCGACGAAGAGCACGTAACTAAGACGGTGCGGTACTTTATCGCTCGTGCGCGTACCGAAGAACTCGGAACCCGTACCGCGCCGGAATGTGAGATACGCGATGTTCGGTGGTGTGCGAAAGAAGAAGCGCTTATGCAGCTTACATTCCCCGAGGCGCGGACGCTTTTACTGGAGGCAGTGCAGGTGCCGTGGGTGGCAACACATCTCGCGCAGGTGGCGGCCAGAGTCTGAGGATCTGGGTGGTAGAATTTCTCCATGACAACCGAAACCACCAGCGACACGACCAAAGCCATTACCGACGAGACCGGGGTAGAAACGTATTCGGATTTTGCGACCTTGAACAAATACGCCGAGGACGCGAGTGTGTTCCATATCATGCCGCTTGCGGTCACATACCCCAAGGACGTGGCCGATCTTTCTAAGCTCGTTACCTTTGCAAATGCACATCCAGGAATCTCCCTTGCGGCGCGCAGTGCAGGCACTTGCATGTCGGGCGGGTCGCTGACACAGTCGGTGATGGTCGATTTCTTGAAGCACTTCAATCATGTAAGGAAGGTCGGTGACGGATACGCCGTGACCGAGCCGGGCGTCTTTTATCGCGACTTCGAGAAAGAGACGCTCAAGAAGGGGTTGTTGCTGCCATGCTATACGGCATCTCGCGAGCTCAATACAGTCGGCGGCATGGTCGGAAACAATTCGGCCGGAGAAAAAACGCTTACCTATGGGCAGACGGAACGATACGTGAAAAAGCTCAAAGTGGTGCTGCGCGACGGCAACGAATACACGTTCGAAAAACTTACACGCTCGGCGCTCGAGGCGAAGAAATCGCAGCAGGATCTCGAGGGCGAGATTTACCGCGGGATGGATGAGCTCATTCGGACGAACATCGACATCATCGAGGCTGCTAAGCCTCGCGTGAGCAAGAACTCGACCGGGTATTTGCTGTGGAATGTCTACGACAAACAGACCGATACTTTCGACCTGACCAAGCTCATCGTCGGATCCCAGGGAACGCTCGGATTCGTAACCGAGATCACCTTCGATCTCATAAAGCCCAAAGAACATTCGCGGCTCGTCGTCGCGTTCTTGCATCCCGAGCACATGGCGACGTTGGGCGATCTCGTCAATCGCGTGCTCGAACATAAGCCCGAGAGCTTCGAGTCGTACGACGATCACACGTTTTACATAATCCTGCAGACCTTGCCCGGTCTCTTCAAGCGGCTCAAGACCGGGATCGTGCAGTTCGGCCTCTCGTTCGTACCCGAGATAAAGGCGACTATGAAGGGTGGCATTCCGAAGCTCGTGCTCTTGGCCGAGTTTACGGCAGACACCGAAGACGAAGCACAGCGCAAGGCTGATGAGGCAGAAAAAGCGTTCGCGCCGTTTGGCGTCGATACCTACGTGACGCATAGCGAGAAAGAAGCCGAGAAATATTGGACCATCCGTCGCGAGAGCTTCAATTTGTTGCGCGGCAAGGTGGGGAAGAAGCATACGGCCCCTTTCATCGACGATATTGTGGTCAATCCCGACAAGCTCCCAAAGTTCTTGCCGGCGCTCTACGACATCATGAATCACTACAAGATCACGTACACCATCGCAGGCCACATAGGCAACGGCAATTTCCATATCATCCCTCTTATGGACTTTACGAAGCCCGATTTCTTGCAGATTCTCAAGTCGCTCTCTGAAGAGGTGTATGCGCTCGTGTTTGCAAACGGCGGATCGATGTCGGGCGAGCATAATGACGGGCTCATCCGTACGCCGTATCTCGAGCGCATGTACGGTGCCAAGGTCGTCGATCTCTTCCATAAGACCAAAGACATCTTCGACCCGAACCGCATCTTCAATCCCGGCAAGAAGGTAGACCCGATTCCCGACGCGCTTACCAAGTTCATCAAGCACAGCTAACAAAAAACGCCGACCTCATGGGTCGGCGTTTTGGCGGGGCTTGGGCGGGCGCAGCTCTACCTTGCCAAGCGCGAAACGCGTCTTGGTGAACAGATCGTCGTGGTGGACCATCTTTGTTCGCAGCATGAGTCCGTATCCGCGCAGGATCGCGTCGATACGCTCGGGGGTGATACGGACGTCTGCGAAGGAGACTCCCCAGACACCTGCCTCGTGCAGGGCAGTGAAGATCCGTTTCTCGCGGGCACGCAAGGGAAGCGCAAAGATGCGGTCCCAGTCTGCTTCGGTGACTGGGTCGTCGATTGCGCGGGTTCGCTGTAGCGATGTGCGCCCGTCGATGGTTATGCACGCACGAGCGTTTGTCGCTTTTTGTACGCGAATGTCGACGACAACGGTGTCGCCAGGCTTAGCGATACCTGTTTCAATCGCCCACGCGGCAATCTCGGCTTCTTTGGCAAGCAGTGCTTGGTGTCTGTTCACGGACCTCTCCTGGTGCGAATGGGTTTTCTGTACAAGTTTATACCATTAGTTGTACAAATATACAAATTTAGTCTCTAAATGCAACGGTATTTATCTTTTTATACCTAGTGCCAATTAGGTTCAGGCTTTCTTAAGAAGAGCGAGAAAAGCCGACTTACTTTCGACTGTGCCACCACTCGTACACGATAGGAAGGAGCGAAGCGCCGATGATAACGAGGATAATCGGCAGGAGATAGTGCTCGATACCGGGGATTATTGCGCCCAAGGTATATCCCAGTACCGTGACGCCAGCACCCCACAAGAGTCCGCCGACGATGTTGAAGCGGACGAAGGTGCTATAGCGCATCGATCCCACCCCTGCCAAAATCGGCGCGAGCGTACGAACTATCGGAACAAAGCGCGCGAGCACGATGGCCTTCGTGCCGTACTTTTCGTAAAAGGCTTGCGTGCGAGCGACATACTCTTTCTTGAAGAACCAGGATTCCTCGCGGGTAAAGAGCTTTGGTCCTACCTTTTTGCCAAACCAGTATCCGGCGCTGTCGCCCAGTATCGCCGATATTGCGACACAGGGAACCAGAAGCCAGATGTTGAGGAGTCCTTGCGATGCGAGAAGGCCCGCCGTAAACAAAAGGCTTTCGCCGGGGAAGAGTATACCGATGAGGAGCCCAGACTCGGCAAAGACCATCGCCGAGACGCCCAGGATGCCGACGGCCTTGATGACGGCGACCATGTCGATGTGCAAAAGCGATTCCATATCCCCATTGTGGCACATGTGCGTACACCTGTCTTTCATGAATACGTGGCATATACTGATATGAGCTTTACCCCCTAATAATTCGTGTATGCACACATTGCAGAGAGGTTCGTTTCTGGCGGTCGTCGTGGCACTGGGAGTCTTATCGTTGTTGGTTCCGATAGTCGGTCACGCGCAGATAAGCGTGTATGGCGGTCAGTATATGTACGGTTCGGCGTACCCGTATGCCAATCCGTATACCGCGTATTCGTACCCGACGCAGAGCTACAGTACGTATCCGGTAACCTACCCATCGACGTATGCAAGCGGATATCAATACGGATATGGCACTACAGGTGCGTGCGGCACTATCTCGTACAACATCGGCATGGGCTCGCGGCTTTCGAGCGATATCATCCGCATCCAAGATTCCCTCCGGTCACAGGGCTACTTCAACTTCACCTCGACCGGTGTCTTTGGACAGCTGACAAAGCGCGCGGTGATGCAGTACCAGGCAGCACATGGCTTGGCTGCAACTGGCGTCGTTAATGCAGCTACCTGGAGCTACCTTCAGGGAGCATCGTGCGGATCGGCGTACATAGCGCCGACGTATCCGGTATATCCCGACACTTATCAGTACCCGTACAACAACTACTACCCGCAGTACTACAACACCACCGCGCCGACGATCTCGGGCGTAGATGGACCGACACAGGTACAAGCGGGCCAGACATACAACTGGACGGTGCGCGCAAGCGATACGTCATACCTGTACCCCACTCAAGGGTATGCGTACTACAACGGATACAATCAAGGACTCTCGACGACGGTTACGTGGGGTGACGAAGGCTACTGGGGCTATGGATATGGCAACCAGTATCCAGCCACGATGGCGACGTACGCATCGTCGCAAACGTCGTTCTCGCACACGTATTATCGCCGCGGTGTCTATAACGCGACATTTACCGTGACGAACGCCAACGGCAAAGTCGCCTCGTACGTGACTACCATCTCGGTGTACTAACACAACCAAAATACCGCGCACCGAATGGTGCGCGGTATTTTGCTATTTAGCACGGAAGTGACTTTGCTATACTGGACGCATGAAGATTACCAAGTTTGGGCATTGCTGTCTGCTTATCGAGGTGGATGGCGTAACCATACTTACCGACCCGGGTTCGTTTACGACGGCACAAGACAATGTCACCGGCGTCGATATCGTGCTGGTAAGTCACGAGCATGGCGATCACCTCCACATCGACTCTCTTAAGAAGGTCTTGGCCAACAACCCGAAGGCGGTCGTAATATCGAACGCCGCGGTGGCGGCCTTGATACAAGTCGAGGGCATCGCGTGCGTCGTTGTCGATGGCACCGCAACAAATGCCGAGCATGGTGTTGCCCTTGCCGCTTTTGATGGGAAACACGAAGAGATTTACCAAGAGATAGGGCAGGTGCAGAACACCGGCTACCTTATTGCCAACCGGCTGTTTTATCCGGGCGACTCGTTTCATATCCCCGGTGTACCGGTGGAGATCTTGGCGCTTCCGGTAGCAGGCCCCTGGTGCAAACTGCCAGATGCCATTCGCTATGCCCTGGCAATAAAACCCAAAAAAGCGTTTCCGGTGCATGATGCGGTGCTTAAGAACCCGGGGATGATGGGTGGAATCGTTTCTAAGGTTTTGCAGGAAGACGGAGTTGAGTACACGTCATTGAGTGATGGTGCTTCAACTGAACTTTAGATTTCAGCAGACAGCCGGTTCTTATTTTTATTAAAATTAAAAAATTAATACGAAGTTAATAAGTGACGTACTCCCTGGGCGTTGCCCGAGGTTTCCTGTTTATTAAAAACAGCGGGGAGGGCCCGCTGTTTTGGTTTATATCTGACTTTGCCCGAGGGG
>CAZYLZ010000001.1:22671-26566 GCA_964648335.1 uncultured Candidatus Saccharibacteria bacterium
AAAAACAGCGGGGAGGGCCCGCTGTTTTGGTTTATATCTGACTTTGCCCGAGGGGCGTGAGGCGATACTGGTGCGGGTCTTGCGCATTCGATCGCTCGATATATCCACTGTGCAGCATGTTGCTAAAACATACGGGGCACAGCGCATACCGAAACTCCCATATGCCAGCAAGTTCGGGGTTGCGCCAGTGGGTAACGATGGCCGGACTGGTGCTTCCGACAACCACCACGGCGCCGTGCCAGTAACGCTGTGAGGGGTCGAACTTTTGTAACGCTAGGTTGATATCGGTAATCAGTGGCTGCATCCACATGCTCCTTCGATGGTCTTGATACAACGTATCACAGGTGGAGCCACACGAGATGGGTGGAGTAAAACAAGACAGAAAAATCAGTGTAAAATAGTCCTGTATGAATCTCATATCCCTCAATACCTGGGGTGGGCGTGCACCAGGCTTTACCGAATTTATCGAGCGCAAAAAAGCGACGACCGACATCTTTTGCTTTCAAGAGGTAAACAACGACGCCCCCGAGTCAGTACGCGAAGCGCCCGAAGAGAAACTCGATCTTTTGGCCGAACTCACCATTCAGCTTGCAGACTTTGACGGTTTCTTTACCGAGCAGGTGCCCGGTATCGGCCAGGCAACCTTCGTGCGCAAGAGCCTCGGGGTCGTCGATGTTCGCACCGACACCATCTTGGCAACCGCCGACATGACGACCTTGCGCCTACCCAACGGAAGCCCCTTTTATCCGCGCGTCCTGCTTTCGGTCGTCCTGCAAAAGCCTGCCATGACTATCTACAACTTTCACGGCGTTCCGGGTGGTAACAAGGCCGATGCACCCGAGCGCGATCTGCAGACAGAGCGGCTCCTCGATATCATCGGTCCCGATGTGCTGCCGAAGGTGTTGGTGGGGGACTTTAATGCCAATCCCGACACGCGTGCGATCGTGGCGCTCGAGCCGATGCTGCAAAATCCGCTTCGTACCCTAGGGCTGCCAAGCACACGCAGCATGCTCTATAAAGGGTGGGATACATCGCCTTACGCCGACTATGCTTTCGTCTCGAAGGACATCATCGTTAAAAAGTTCGAAGTGCTGCAAGAGGTAGTCTCGGATCACTTGGCGTTAAGTCTCGACCTCTAGAGAATCTATGTTTGACATGATGTCTTTAAACGTGCTATAATGTAAGAAGCTACAGGAATCGAAAGAAGGAAGCATCACAATGACATTCTTCCGCATCTCTGCAATCGCGTGCCTCGCGCTGTCACAGATCATCTCGGCATATGCTGCGGGACCGAAGTCAGTCGCCGAACTTTCGACACGTGTCGACCAACTGCAAGCCAGCTACGACAAATCAGTCGAGCGGTGCGGCGAAATACAATCAGGTCAAGTCGTCGTCGGTTCGTATATGGGCGCTTTCCACGACCAAAGTCGGCTACTTGGAATCTTGGCCAATGCCAAGGCCGACTTAGCTTTGGCGCTCATCGCGTCCAAGTAGCGGCAGTGTAAACCCGAAAGGAATCGGCGATGAAGATAAAAACGTTTGATGAGCTCGTCGCGTGTGCTCGCGAGTTCAACGAACCCGAGCTTCTTGATGCAGTCGAAGAGTACGTCGACGATGTCGAAGGCGGCTGCTTCTTTTTGCTCGGCGTCGTTGACTCGCGAGTCGACAGATGTGCTATCGACCACGTATCTGCAGCCAAACACTACGCGCGCCTTGGTGTTTCGAAAGAAGAGGCATGCGCATGTCGCCAAGACTACGCGATAAACAAAAATTGAAGCAATCCTGGCTTCGATATCTTTAGACCGTCCTTTGGGGCGGTCTTTTCTTTTGGAATAAAAAAGGCGAGGGGTTACCTCGCCTTTGCCGTGCTTCTATTTGAGCGGAATCGGCGTCTTGCTCGACACCGGCACCGCCGTCACGCTGTTCTTCGGACTGCCATCGATCAGCCGGTCCGAGTACACCAGGTACACAAGCACCTGCCGCTTCGGATCGACCATGCGCACGACGCGCACATGCTTAAAGAGGATCGAAGCTTTCTCGCTGAAGACCTCTTCCTTGAGACCGATAGGCCCCTTGAAGCCGATCTCAGAACCGACCTGCCGGCAGGCGACCGACGAGTCCGACTTGTCCTGAGCGATACCGAGGCTGCCGCCGATGCCGCCTGTCTTTGCACGCGACAAATAGCAGCTGACGCCGGTGACAATCGGATCGTCGAACACTTCAACGACGATTTGGTCGTTACTGCCGAGCAGTCGGAATGTCGAACTGACATGGCCGATGTCTTCGGCACGTACGCTTGTTCCACAGAAGAGGATCGCGAGGCTCGTCACTGCACTGATCAGACGCATGTGGATGTTCTCCGCGTTGTTGAAACCGAGCGCACAATACCACAAAATATTTATCTGACAATGTGCACGTCAGCGGACGATAGTCCTTGCTATACTCGCTCCATGTCACGTGCATATCAGATAATCGCCGAAGTAAAGACGCAGTCACCCTTTGGATGGAAGTCTGCAAAGACGTGGGACGAGCTTTTTGCGCTAGCAAACTCCGTAGGCGACATCATCTCTATACATACCGATCCACGCTGGGGCGGCAGCATGGAAGCCATATCACGCGCACGCGCGCTTACAAAGAAACCCATCCTCGCCAAGGGCATACACGCAACCGACGCCGAGATCACCGAGGCTATCGAGCGGGGAGCGAACTACGTGCTCGTGGTAGGCCGCATCCCGCTCGTGCATCTCGACGTTTGCCTTATCGAGCCCAACACACTTGCCGAGCTTGGCGATATTCCGAACACGCTCAAAGCGGTCTGGAACAGCCGAGATTTGTCTGACGGCGGATTTAAGTCCGAGACGTTTGCGAGGGCTCGCGAGGCTTTTTTGGGGTGGTTGTGCCAGGCAAGTAATATCCGCACAGTCGCAGATGTCGAACGGGGAGCCGATGCGGTCTTGGTCGGCACGCATCTCGAAGAATTTGCGGCGTCGCTCGCGTAAAAACCGCTGGCGACGTCTATTCATCTGGATCCCACGATTTCTCGTTTATGATGCTTCCATGATCCTAGCCATTCATCTATGCAAAAAATAGTTCCACACCTCTGGTTCGACACACAGGCAAAAGAGGCGACGGCGTTTTACGCTACGCTCTTTGTCGACTCGGGCGTCACGAACATAACTACCATCAAAGATACACCGTCGGGCGATTGCGATATGGTTACATTTTCTATGGCAGGACAGAAGTTTATGGCGATAAGCGCCGGCCCGTACTTTACGCTTAATCCGGCGATATCGCTGTTCGTTGTTTTTAAAGACGAGGCGGAAATAACAGCTGTGTGGGAAAAACTCGCCGAGGGAGGCAAGATTCTTATGCCGTTCAACACCTATCCGTGGGCGCAAAAATACGGCTGGCTCCAAGACAAATATGGCCTCTCGTGGCAGCTCTCGATGAGCGAGCACCACGACGTCGCGCAAAAAATCACCCCGATGCTCATGTTTACCCAAGATAAGTCGGGCAAGGCGAAAGAGGCAATCGAGGCATATACGACAATCTTTCCCGATTCGAAAGTCGACATGATGGTGCCGTATGCGGCAGGCGAGGGCGACACAGAAGGTTTCATCAAGCATGCGCGCTTCTCTTTGGGCGGGCAGGGATTTATGGCCATGGACAGCTCGGGCCCGCATCAGTTCACCTTTAACGAATCTATCTCGTTAGTAGTTAACTGCGACACGCAGGCCGAGATCGACTACTTTTGGGAAAAGCTCTCGGCGGTGCCCGAGGCCGAGCAGTGCGGTTGGCTCAAGGATGCCTACGGCGTCTCGTGGCAAATAGTGCCAAGCACTATGGATGAGATGATGACGAAGGGTACAGCAGAACAGCGGGCTCGCGTGACGCA
>CAZYLZ010000001.1:26666-78526 GCA_964648335.1 uncultured Candidatus Saccharibacteria bacterium
CTCTAGTACCAAACCGTCTCTGTGATCAGAGACGGTTTCTTCTTGTATCAAACGATATGAGCGAGCGGTCTGCACTGGCGCGCGGCATCTCAATGGGCGCCGTTCGTTTCGACACCAAATATTGACAATCGGTTACAAGATGGTATCATAATCATCAGCTAACCGCCTTTCACCGTTAACAAACAAGGGAGTACATCGACATGACTCTTCAGTCGGATGAAGCGTCTCGCACTGCGTACGTCAATGAAATGATGCGGCAGAGATCGACCCCGGAAGAACTTTCGACTTACGATTCTCTTACGGTCGGAGGCTCTCGCTTCATGGGTGCTTCGCGAAGCCTCGGCGACCCTAATGATCGTTACATCGACGTATGGGCGACCAACGGTCGGCGCGGTCATTTTCCGTCAAATCTCTTTGCTGTCGCAAAGGTGTTGGGCGCACGGGAAGGATTTCTCGACATCGTCGGCGAACGAATCGTCCTGCCCGACGTTGCGGCGTGGTCACGTGTATCGATACTGTTGGGAAAGACCATTGTCATGACATGGGAAGACGACCTCGAATGTCGTCTCTACCCGCTCTACACGGTGCATCCCGACGGAACTGTCGAATACATGGTCGGTCCGCAATCTGCAGATGGACGCCGGCTGGTCATGACCGATGAGTTCTTGGAACATCCGTCGTAAATCGGTCCCGCATAACGACACGGGTATCTATCATGCCCCGCAACACCGTTGGTGTTGCGGGGCTTTTTCATGAATGTCGCATGTCACCGTCGTTCATCTTTTCCGTCTACACTACATGTACGTCGTCGTTTTGATAGATTAAGATACAGCAATGCAAAAACAATTTCTCACCATCGTAACCGCGGTCGTCATGCTCGCACCGACGCTCACGAGCGCCGCAACGTGGTCGTCACCGTTCGAGATATCGGGCTGGATCCCGTATTGGCGCTCTGCTACCGGTACTGCCGAAGCAGTGGCGCACATCGACGTCTTTAAAGAGCTCAATCCGTTCGTCTACACGCTCAAAAAAGACGGCACGCTCGTCGACAACGGGAAGCTGCAGGAAGAGCCATGGGTCTCTCTTAGAAAGATGGCGAAAGAAAAACATATCCGCTTCATACCGACCATCATGTCGGGCGATGGCGATACTATTCACGCGCTCCTGAGCAATACCAAAGCGCGGCAGAGGTTCGAGGACGCGATTGCCAAAGAAGTGAAGGACAAGGGCTACGACGGCATCGATATCGATTTCGAGGCAAAGCACGCCGAGACCAAGCCGTACTTCTCGACCTTCCTCAAGGGCCTCTACCAACGCCTCGGGACCAAGTGGCTGCAGTGCACGATCGAATCGCGAACCCCACTCGACTCGCGCTACGAAGGCACGCCGCCTGCCGATGCTACGCAATACGCAAACGACTACGTCGCGATAAACAAGTACTGCGACCGCGTACGCATTATGGCGTACGACCAGCAGACAATCGACGTAAAGCTCAACAAGGATGCGATGGGCAATCCGTACATCCCGGTCGCCGATCCGCGCTGGGTCGAGAAGGTGGTCGTGCTCGCGTCAAAGTCCATCGCAAAAAGCAAGATCGTCATCGGCGTGCCGACGTACGGGTACGAGTATCTCGTGACGCCACTCACCCAAGGCTATCGGTACGACCGCCTCTGGGCCTTCAATCCGCAGTACGGCATCACGACCGGGCTACAATACAACACGCCACCTAATCGCAACTCGGCAGGTGAACTCAGTGTGCAGTACTTCCCGTACACCAATGCGACTACCTCGGCACAAGCGCTCAACGTCGGACCCGAAATACCAATTAGCACCGAAGTGATGCCGATGACCGTCACCACGACCGGCATGCCACCGGCTACCAAGATGCCGTTCAATATTTTGTGGTGGAGCGATGGGCAAGCGATAGCACAGAAGGTGCTCTTGGCCAAAAAGCTCGGTGTACGCGGCGTTGCTATCTTCAAGATCGACGGAGGCGGAGACCCTGCAATGTGGCCGCTTCTCACGGCCTTGAGTAGGTAACGCGACTTGAGTCTTTAGCCCCTTGCACAACTTTTTTTGCCCTCTATAACTAAGAGAGCACAGCACAGGAGGAGAGTTGATGAAGGTAGTACATTTTGCGCGACACGGCGAGACCGACGGAAACACCGGCGAATTCCAACAGGGCCCGATGACGCCGCTCAACGCGACGGGTCGCCTGCAAGCAGGGCTTTTGGCCGTGCGGTGCGCGACTATGTCGTTTGAAGTGATTGTTTCGAGCACGTATGCCCGAGCACGAGAAACGACCGGGTTTGTCCGCGAGCTGAATCCTAAGCCCGTCGTATATTCTGATCTATTTGTCGAGCGCCGCCGGCCGACCTCGAACATCGGCATGCGCAAATCGCATCCCGACGCGCGCGCCTTCGAGACGTTCCTTAAAGAGCATTTCGGAAAGCCGAACATGCGTCTCGCAGACGAAGAGAACTTCGAGGATCTGAAGGCACGAGCCCTTGAGTGCCTGGCGTTTCTAGAAGCGCGGCCCGAAGGAGAGATTCTGGTCGTTGGCCACGGGCTCTTTATGCGGATGATCTTGGGGATCGCCGTGTTCGGTCGGGAACTTTCGGGGCACGAGGCAAACGCATTCTGCCGAGCGTTTCGTACCATAAACACCGGCATCACGACCCTCGTGCACGACGCGAACTATCCGTTCCCGTGGAAGATTCTTACATGGAACGACCATTCGCACGTGCGATAAGAAAACGCCCCAGAGCAATCTGGGGCGTTGTTGTCTAGAGATCACGCAGGTGGTAGTCCGCGCGGATCATGCGGGCCAGAGCGGCATCGCGGGGTATCCCCGAGACCGATTCGAGCACTTGCTCGAGTCCATCGTCGCGGATAGCATCGACGATCCGTCGTGCTGCCGCATCGCGAGCGTAGTCGAAGTGAAGTGCCGCCGTAATGCCGCTTACGAGAAACGCAGGCGTCGTGTGCTGCTCGATTGCAAACTGCGCAGGACGGACGAGCCGGTCACGCGCTCCGAGCTTACGCTCGGGATCGCGTGCGACACGGACGACCTCGTCGCGCAGGTAGCGGTTCTTGAAGCGATCGACGACCTTGCACGCGTACGAATCTTGCGCGCTCTTCGTGATCGACAAGTGCCTGCGGACGATGACGTCGGATACTTCTTCGAGTGCACCGTGCAAGAGAGCGAGGATATTTTTGTCTTCCATCGCTTCGTGCACATATTCGCACCCCACCAAATAGCCGTAGTACCCGACGATGGCATGCGCCATGTTTAAGGTACAGAGCTTCTGCTCGAGGGTCGCATCGAGGTCATACGTGACTTCCATACCGCGTATCGGGGGAGCAGGCTCTTTGAGGGCCGATCCGTCGATTGCCAGTTGGAAGTAGTCTTCGACGCAGACCGAAAGCGGATCGGTGCTGTCGTCGTCAGAAGACATGTTCGGCACGATGCGATCGACGACACAGTCGGGAAAGCTTACGTGCGCAAAGATACGACCGCGTTCTTCCTCACTAACCCGTGTGCCGATGGCCTGCTTGAGATAGCTCGTGTTGTCCTGGACGTTCTCGCAAGCGACGACCGTTAGATGCACGGACTCTCTCGGACGCACCAGGGTTCGCGCCGCGAGGCCTCGTGCAAGTACCGGAGCGATTGCGCTAAGCGCGTTCTTTCCGACCGCGGTCATCACGATGTCTGCCGCAACAATCGCTTTCACGATGGCGTCGGTGTCGCGTACAGAGACTGCACTCACGCCGGTGACGACGTGTTCGTCGCGGCCGCGCTCGGACACGACATACACGGGGTATGCACCCGCTTGTGCGAGCCGCTTAACGCGATCTTCGTCGACGTCCACGAAGCAGACCGACATGCCCGATTGCGACAGGATAGAGCCTAGGAATCCGCGCCCAATGTTTCCGGCGCCAAATACGACTGCGTGCATGGGTACTCCTTGTAAAGATCGTTTCGCTTTTTCTACCATACCGTACGGGTCTTTCTTGGCAAGGATGGTCGCCATCCTTATCACCATACGGCCCTGTCTTAGAGATGAAGGACCCTCTACAATAGGGCCATGCGCACCATACAAACCGTCACGTGGGGATTAGCTGTATTGTTCGGGCTCGTGGTCATTACCGGCGCCATACCGTACTTTAATCCGGGTGGACTGCAGTTCGGCCTCTTTAAGATCGATCCGATCGACAACTTTGTACACATCCTCACGGCCATATTCGCGGCATTCGCGAGCTGGCACTCAATCCGTCTCTCGACGATCGTGCTCAAGGTCATCTCGGTGATCTATGGTATCGATGCGTTCTGCGGGCTCGTGCTCTCGCGTGGCTTCTTAGACCTCACTGTTCTAACCCAAGGGTTAGGGTCTCCTGACTTTGGTATCACAAACCTCCTTATAAACGCTCCGCACGTGGGTATTGTCGCGGTCGCTGCCTATACCGCGTGGGTAATTGGACGGCCTCGCACGGCATAGGGCCATGCTGCACCTGACCCGACTCGTGCGCTCTATCCTTTTTCTTCTGGTGCTCTGCATCATCGTGTTTTCCGCTGCAGCAGCGTACGCAGGTATCTGCACGTATCGCTATGCAGAGTCGGCCACTTCGAGTGCCGTCGTTCCGCAGGGAATCGCATCGACCACGCTTACGATCGCACAACCGCGTCTCGAGGGCCGAACACTGCTAACCATTCCCGAATGGTTCATCGTGTACAGTGCCGAGGAATATGCGAACGTCCTCGAGCGTGCACGTCCGAGCACGTTCCCATACTGCCGCTCTATTGCGCAATACTGGACGTATTACCGCAACGTGTATGCAGCAGCAAAGGACTATCCGGCAGACCCCGGCGAAGACACCATGCTCACCGTCATCGGCGCGAGCATCTCGATGGAGTACGCATTCAAGGGAATGTACGAGGGGACTATCGGCCGTCTCTTTGAGCTCTCGGCCGGAAACGCAACGACGGCCGAAGAGATATACGCTGCGTACGTGGCCCGTGACTACGCGCAGTTTATCCATACTGTCCCGTGGTACCGCTACCCCTTCAAGCAAAAGTTCTTCGAGCTCAACGAGCTCTCGCTCGTGGGCCCGAATATGTCGCGCAAGATAGAGCGCAGGGCAGCGCTCTCGCTCGAGTACGGCGCAAAGGCACTCTATGGTGCAATCATCAAGAAGCTTACGCTTTCGAACTACGTTCCCGACGAGCTGACCATGCAAGCTATCATCTCGTCGGGCCAAGGACCGTCCTTGCCGTACTCGATCGCAGAGGAAAAGGGCAGAGAGACTTTGGTAACGGCAGATCGGTACGAGGCATTTACCGATTCGGTGCGCTCGCTCGCTACTACCACGACAGTCTTTGCTTCTATTGCGGGGCGCTCGCAAATAGCCGTCTCTGTAGTCGCTCCCCACGACTCCGTCCCGGGTACTAACGTGCAGCTGGTCATGCGACAGCCTATCCTTACCGAGCCAGGAAAGGACCGCTTCGTCCTCATGGTCCCGGTGACAGGGCTTATCTCGTTCGTACGTGAGGTGCAATCGAAAGGCGCCGTGTTCGAGCACGTGTACGACTACTGATATGCGGCGATTCTTTACATATCTGATCCGCGGCTTCCTTGCTGCAGGTGCGATAGTGCTCGTCGGTATTGTACTAGTTACTGCCTATACGCTTTCGTACGAGAGCAAGAACTCCGCGTCGTCGGCGCCATCGACAGGCAGGTACGTCGAAGCGGGAGATGTACGCCTTTTTGTGCAAGAAGCAGGTCCCGCACAGGGGCCCGTTGTCCTCTTTATTCATGCAGCAGGAGGGTGGAGCGAAGTATGGCGTCGTACCATGGACGAGCTCGCAAAACAGGGAATCAGATCCATCGCGGTCGATATCCCGCCGCTCGGCTATTCTGATCGTCCAGAGCTGCCAGCCTACGACCGCGTGGCGCAAGCGCACCGCCTCTCGAAGCTGCTCGATGCACTGGCGGTTCATGACGTGACGGTAGTCGGACATTCGTTCGGAGCGCGGACCGCAGCCGAACTCGCGTTCCATGATTCCGATCGCGTAACGGCATTGGTGCTCGTAGATGCGGCGCTCGCACTCGATTCTGTAGAGACGACATCTGTCGTGTCGAAGATGCTCTCGATTCGCGCGGTCCGTCTCGTAGTTGCTGCTACTACTCTCAGTAATCCGTTTTTTACTAAGACGCTCCTCGACCTTTTCGTCAAAGACCCGGCATCAGCCGATGATTATTGGGTGAGCGTCTACCGTACTCCTCTCGATGTGCAGGGGACGGCCAGCGCGGTAGCAGACTGGCTGCCGGAACTTTTGGCGAGCGCAAGCGACGCGCAAAGCGCTCGCTCGAAATCATACGAAGCACTCCGTATTCCAGCACTGGTGATCTGGGGCGCAGAAGATACGGTTACTCCGATCGAGCAAGGGCGTCATCTTGCCGGAATCATACAAGGATCGAAATTGGTAGTCTTGCCCGGCGTAGGGCACATGCCACCGATAGAAGATATCGGTCGCTTCAATGAAGAGTTGTTGGTATTCTTACGAGCAAACGCACCGAAGCATGAATAAAAAAATTATTTCGTACCGGCAAAAACTACTAGGTGTTGCTGCAATCTTCTTGGTATTCGTAGCGCTGGGTATCGACAAGATAAAGACCTATACTGCAGATCCCATAGGCGAAAAAGAGTGCCCGCCGATAGATCCCACACTCGGTAGGTCGTCGTTTCCCGAGTCACTCTTAAAAAAGATCTCGGCGCACCTTCCGTGGCTCCAGAAAGGCGGAACCATCAACGACGCGAGTTGCCTCGACAAGACGGCCGTCTACGGCGTCGTCGCAGTGACGGAAGTAAAGGATATAGCAGAGGCGTTTGCGTATGCCCGAGAAAATTCGCTCAAAGTTTCGCTCTCGGGTGTGCGGCACTCGATGGGTGGTCAGGCATTTGCCAAAGACGCGCTCGTCCTCGACATGCGTCCGTATAAGCAGATAGCGCTGAACGAAAGCGAGAAGACCGTGACGGTGCAAAGCGGCGCGACCTGGCACGACATCCAGAACATCATCCATCCGCGCTATGCGGTAAAGGCGATGCAGTCGACCGATATCTTTACGGTGGGCGGCTCTATCTCGGTGAACGCGCACGGCATGGATCATCGCGCGGGCTCGGTAGGTGACACTATTCGCTCGATGCGGGTTATGCTCCCCGACGGCAGCATCGTGCGCACGAGCCGCGACGAGAGGCCCGACCTGTTTAGGCATGTGGTGGGCGGATATGGATTGTTCGGCGCAGTGCTCGATGTCACACTCGACGTCGTCGACAACGAAATCTACGACCGCAAACGCTCGATCATCGACTACAAAGAATTTCCTACCGTGTTCGAGAGCGATATCAAGAACGACGAGAAGCTCGGCCTCTTCTATGCGCACCTGTCTACGTCGCCCGGCTCGTTCTTGAAAGAAATGATGCTCTACACGTATCGCGATTCCGAAGCGACCGATGCTACGGTCGCTCCGCTTACCGAAGTAGAGAACGTGAAGCTGCGTCGCTTCGTGCTCGAGCTTGCAAAGCGCGGGTCCCTGATGGCGCGACTCAAGTGGTTTGCCGAAAAGTACATAGAGCCGCGGTTCGAAGGATGCGAGGTCTCGCGCAATCAGGCAATGAAGGAAGGCGAGGCTTGCCTGGTTTCGCGTAACGAGCCGATGCACGACTCGGTCAAGTACCTTAAGAACGCCATCCCCGACGAGACCGACATATTGCACGAGTACTTCATCCCACGCGATCAGTTTGTAGCGTACGTCGACGGCATGCGCGAGGTCTTGCAAAAGAACCATGCAGTCCTCTTGAACGCCTCGGTGCGGGTCGTTCATGCCGAAGACATAGCGCTCAATTATGCGCCACAAGACGCCTTCGCTATTGTTCTGTACCTCCACCAGGACACCGATCCTGCCGGAAACGCAGCGATGAAGAAGGTAACGCAAGAGCTTATCGACCTCACGAATGCGCATGGGGGACGATTCTTCTTGCCGTACCAGCTGTACTACGACAAGGCGCAGCTTGCTGCCTCGTATCCCGAAATAGCTGACGTGGCGCGCGCCAAGAAACGATACGACCCCTCCGGGCTCCTTACGAGCACCTTTTACGAAACGTATTGGAAATAGGGTATACTCTTCTGAATATGGGAAAAAAACAACCACAGGCAGAAGAGCCGGCACCGGTAGACGTCGATAGCGCAGCCGTACGTTTGCATGCTACGAATCACGGCAAGATAGCGACGGCACTCAAGGTCCCGCTCGAGACCAAGGCCGATCTTTCGCTTGCGTACACGCCAGGCGTTGCCGCCGTCTGCAAAGAGATCGCAGCAGATCCGGCAAAAGCCAAGGAACTCACTATCAAGCGCAATACCATCGGCATCATCACCGATGGCTCTGCTGTGTTGGGGCTTGGTAACATCGGAGGACTTGCCGCACTTCCGGTCATGGAAGGCAAGGCGGCGCTTTTTAAGCGGTTTGCCGACGTCGACGCATTTCCTATCTGCCTGAACACGCAAGACACCGAAGAGATCATAAAGACCATCGCCGCTATCGCGCCCGTCTTCGGCGGTATAAATCTCGAGGATATCGCGGCACCACGCTGCTTCGAGATCGAGGCGCGTCTGAAGGCGATGCTCGACATTCCGGTAATGCACGACGACCAGCACGGCACCGCTGTGGTGGTGCTCGCTGCGCTCATCAACGCGTTCAAGGTTCGCGAGCTCGAACGCAATCAGGCTCGCATCGTCATCTCGGGCGCCGGCGCTGCAGGTACTGCGGTAGCGGACCTTCTTATCACATACGGCTGCTCCGACATTACGCTTGTCGACAGCCAGGGCATCATAACGAGCGAGCGCGCCGAGCTTACCGACGAGAAGAAGCGGCTCGCAGCGAGCACCAATCCGCGCAAGACGCAGGGAGGCCTTGCCGAGGCACTCGTGGGTGCCGACGTCTTCATTGGAGTGAGCAAGGCGGGGCTTTTGACACAAGACATGATCAAATCTATGCGACCGGGTCCTATCGTGTTTGCGCTTGCCAATCCTGTTCCCGAAATCATGCCGGATCTGGCACTCGAGGCAGGGGCGCTTGTGGTTGCGACGGGACGATCAGACTTTCCAAACCAGATAAACAACGTGCTCGCATTTCCTGGCATCTTCCGCGGCGCCTTGGATAACGGCGTCACCAAGATAACCGATCTCATGTTCCTAAACGCTGCACAGAATCTCGCGTCGCTCGTAGAGAACCCTACTGCCGGCGAGATACTCCCGAGCCTTTTCGACGCCGACGTCGTCCTAGCGGTCGCGACCGCGATAAAAGCCTGATGCCGAACATAACCGTCAAGGCGAGCACCCGTGCGCGGCAGCTGCGCATCACGGTCAATCGCGACGGCACTGTATACATAAGCAAGCCGCGCGCCTTCTCTACGGACGACGCATTCGCTTTTGCACGCAAACACATGCTGTGGATCAAGCGGCAGATTTTGCGTATGTCGCGACTGCCAAAGCCATCGCGGTATCAGCCGGGCGGTGCGCGCAGGACGTATGCCGCACACAAAGAAGAGGCGCGCGCGATCATTGCGCCGCGACTCGCTCATTTCGCTACACTCTACGGAGTTTCGGTAAAGCGTGTCTCTGTTCGCAACCAGAAGTCGCGCTGGGGCAGCTGCTCGCGCAACGGCAACGTGAGCATTAACTACAAGGTTGCCTTTTTGCCCGAGCATTTGCGCGATTACATCCTCGTGCACGAGATCTGCCATCTTATCGAGTTCAACCATGGCCGCGCCTTTTGGAGCTTGGTCGAGCGTCAGGTGCCCGACTATAAGGCTCTGCGACAAGAGCTGAAGGCGCAGTGAAGATTTCTCCTTGTAGTGCCTGACGAGGGGTGTACTATAACCATATGCAAAAGCTACTCCTCGCTCTTGTGGTAGTTAGTGGTATCGGTTTGGGATTGTATGTGTATTCACAGCGCTCGACGACAGTGGTCGTTACAACACCAACACCAATAGCGACATCGACAACCGAGATTCCAGTACCGGTCGCAACTCATGCCGATCGCATCACTTGGGTCGACTCGGGACGGGTCTTCGTGTTCGCTCCGGGCTCGCGCTTTACGGTAGTACTCGATTCGACTCGCTACGAGGCAGGAAAGCTTTCGTGCTCGCCTGCGACCGTGTTGCGCGAGCTCCCGGTAGCAACTGCAGCAAAAGAAGGTGAATTCGTCCAGAGCTTCGAGACCGGGCAAAGCGGCGAATGCTGGCTTACCGACGGAGACTTTTCTATAAAGATACGCATCGTCGCCGATACTGCCAAGAAAGAGATCTTCAACGCGCCGCAGGGCTATTCGTTCATGCTGCCGGTGACCGTTACCAAGACCCAGGGAAGCGACGGCGACATGTATGCAGACAAGCCGCTTGCGCGCTTTGAGCTTGCGCGTAACGACGAAAGTGCAAATACCACAGGCACGAACCTCGGCGAAGCCGCGGTGTTGGTTGGGACCGCCTCGAGCAAAGAAAAAGTCGCTGCGTGCCTTACGCCTCACGACACCGAAGAAGCGCTCGGGCAGCGGACACTCAATGGAATCCCATTCTCGGTATTCAAGAGCCTCGGTGCGGCAGCGGGGAACCGCTACGTTGTAACGAGTATGCGCACCGTGCATGCAGGGATGTGCTGGGAGGTGGCCGAGTTCGTACACTATGGTGTCATCGGCAATTATGACCCGGGTGTCGCACTCGACTTCGACGCGGCAGCTGTCGCGGCACGCCTCGATTCGGTGGCATCCACCTTTGCGTTCTGATTACAGAAACTTTTCTCCGTAGGCGCGCATCGCGTTGCCTACCATCTTAAGCGCGACTCCTTTTTCGGTCGCAGCGTAGCTGCCGTCTTTCGACTTCTTGATCATCTTCTCGGCCTCGAGGCGTTTGAGCTTGAGGGTGAGCGTGCGTGTCGAGATACCCTCGAGCGTGCGCTCGAGCTCGCAAAACCGCTGCGGTCCGTCCCAAAGCGCATGCATGACGAGCATCGTCCACGTGTCAGAGAGGATGAGCGCGGTCTTGGTTACGGGGCATGTTTTGGTGGTGGCCGACATATGTGGGCACAGTACCACAGGAGTATTTACTTTACAATGTAAAGTAATCGTAGCCGAGTACTTATTCACACTTTACATTGTAAAGTACTCGCGTATGCTCGGAAGACATTACCGTAATCAAAGAACTATATGAGCACACTCAAAGTAAAAATCATCATGGGAAGCGTCCGTCCAGGACGGTTCAGTGAGCACTCCGCCAAATGGATTGCAGGCATCATGAACGAGAATAAGGCGATCGAGGTCGAGATTCTCGATCTTAAAGACTACCCGCTTGCCTTGTACGCCAACGTGGTATCTCCGAGCATGGGCAACGGCAAGCATGAGGGCGAGGTCGAGTCCGCATGGGCTGCGAAAATTGCCGAAGCAGATGCCTATGTGTTCGTGACCCCCGAGTACAACCGCAGTATCCCGGGCGCTCTCAAGAACGCTATCGATTACCTCTATCCCGAGTGGAACAAGAAGCCGTTCGGAATCGTTACCCATGGATCGGTGGGCGGTGCGCGTGCGGCAGAACACTTGCGCACTATCGGTGTGGAGCTCCAGATGGCATCGGTCCGCGCTGGCGTGCATATCGTGGCGCCCTGGATCTTGACCGACGAGAAGGGTCTCAAGGCCGGAGCACTCGATGGCTACAAACAGGCAGCCGACGGCATGATCGAGCAGCTCGTGTGGTGGGGGAATGCTCTCAAGGCAGCTCGGACCGCATAAACAGTCGTGTGCGCATGACGCAAAAAAATCGCCTTGGTACATGGGGCGGTTTTTTTGTTAGGACCGGCTCAGTGGATGATTTCCTTACTCGCGTTGACAAAAAACCGAGGAGGTATATAGTGTAGTTATTACACTAATTACAAACCGGCATGGAAGCGCTCGTACACCTCTTAAACGTCAATACTATCTTTTTTACCATCTTCGACTACCCGATGAGCTACATCGAGTTCTTTGGCACCATCTTTAGCGTATGGTGCGTGTGGCTTACCGTCCGCGCCCGAGTCCTCTCGTGGCCGGTGGGTATCGTGGGCGTCGTCCTATATATCTTCTTATTCTACCAAATACAACTTTATTCGGACTTGTTCGAGCAGGGGTACTTCTTGGTAACCGGTTTCTGGGGGTGGTGGCTCTGGACGCACCCAAAGACCAAGGCCCAGGAAGACAAGAACCGCGAGCTCAAGATTAGCTGGAACTCCGCGCGCGAGAACGCGGTCTATGCCGGTGTTATCGTGACGCTTACCGCGACATTGGCGTACGTCACGGCCAATCTTACTATCTGGCTCCCCGCGTACTTTCCCGAGCCTGCCTCGTACGTGTTCTTTGACGCACTTACCACAGCGCTCTCGTTTACCGCACAGTGGCTCTTGGCCAAAAAGCGCATCGAGAGCTGGGTGCTGTGGATAGTCGTAGACGCTATCGATGTGTGGCTCTACTGGTTCAAGGGTGTGCACTTTGTAGCACTCGAATACGCATTGTTCTTCTTCTTGGCATCGAAGGGGCTCTACGACTGGCTGCGCGAGTACCAGAAGGCGAGCATCGAAGAGTCAGAGATGACGCGCAATCATTAGCAACGTACTTATATGAACAAAAGATTTAACACCGGGATAGTCATAGGAAAGTTTTATCCGCCACACAAAGGGCATCGGTACCTTATCGAGACAGGGCTTGCGCAGTCGGCGTCGCTTACGGTCCTTGTGTGCGACAAAGAAGGACAGAGCATTCCTGCGGCCCTGCGCGCCTCGTGGATAGCCGAGCTCGTGCCAGATGCGAGAGTGATCGTAATACCCGACACCCTGGCCGACGACGACTCCGAAGGCTGGGCACGCTATACCAAAGAGGTGCTCGGCTTTACGCCCGAAGCTGTGTTTACGTCAGAGGACTACGGCGATGCCTACGCGCACTTTTTGGGATCGACGCATGTGCAGGTCGACAAACAGCGTGTCGCGGTTCCTGTTTCTGGTACCAAGGTGCGTGCTAACGCGCTTGCCGAGTGGGAGCACATCGACCCGCCGGTGCGTGCGCACTTTGCCAAGCGTGTCGCGATAGTGGGTGCGGAGTCGACAGGTACCACTACGCTCGCTCGTTCGCTTGCCGCGCACTACGAGACCGCATGGGTGCCCGAGTACGGACGCTTGTACAGCGAAGGAAAGATGACCTCGAAGAATGAGTGGTCGAGCACCGAGTTCGTGCACGTTGCTCGCACACAAAACGCGATGGAAGACATGCTGGCTCGCTCGGCAAACAAGATACTTGTCTGCGACACCAATGCTTTTGCTACAACCCTGTGGCACGAGCGGTACCTGGGACACATGTCCGAGGCGGTAGCAAAAGAAGCCGAAGGGCGCCACTACGACCTGGTTATTCTTACCGGCGACGAGATCCCCTTTGTGCAAGATGGTACGCGCGACGGCGAGCATATTCGGCATGCCATGCACGTGCGCTTTTACGAGGAGTTGCAAAAGCTAGGGATTCCGTTTCTGTTAGTTCGCGGGACGCCCGAAGAGCGCCTTGCTGCGGCTACTGCGGCATGCGACACACTTATCGAATAAAAATGGCGCGACCGTGTGGTCGCGCCATTGCGCTATCAAAAGCTCAGATCGAGCTTCTTGGTATCGAGATCGTGACGAATGGCCTTGATGCAGGCTTCGAAGTCGCCGATGACGAGACGCCCGCCACTGTGGAGCATCCCGCACTCCATCATCAAATTGATGCGGGTGCCGAAGTCGTCGGTGATTAGATACCCATTTTCGTCGAGCGACGGCTTATCGGGATGCCATGTATGCGCGACCTTGTGCTCGGTCCTTTGCACAAGAGATATATCTTCTTCTATGTAACCGTACGACACCTTACCGAGCGCATTGCCGAATCCCAACTCGTAGGCAGTGCCATCGTCCATGCACACGCCGCGAAAGCCATTGCAGTTGGCGACGACGATATCGCACGCATGAATCTGCCCTACATCGCCGCGCTGGATTTTTTTGGCTGTCTCGATGTCGCGATTACCGAGGTCGAGATTGTTGTCCATGGGGTGCAAGGGCACAAAGCCATGTGTCAGACAGATCCATCGTTGGTACTCGGCATGCTCGACGGCATTCGGCAGAAAGACTTCGGGGCCGGCAAGATAGAGCTTGGGGTTCTTGGGTCCTGGATGGTTACGCATCGCGTTCTCCCTAGGTTGCAGTCTGGCAGGAGTATGTCTTTTTACATTACACTGGTCAACTCAAAGCAAGATGAGTTTCGAGGGTAAAGCATGTACACAATTGGATGCAGTTCGAGGCGCCCAAGCGATATGCATGGAGACATACTTTTAGTATGGTGACAGGCATATCGTGCCGGGCAACATGGAAATGCGCCGATTGTGTACGTGCTTTGTTACTTGCAACCGAGTGCTGCCTTGCACTGCGCCAGATCGTCTCCCGTAAGGCTTGCACATGCCTGGCACCGGAGCGCCTTCATATCGGCACCCGACTCTACCGAGGTTCCAACACTTGATGCCGCAGGCACGCCTTTCATCATGGCGCTCATATCGGTAAAAGTAACGCTCGCAGGAAGCTCGAACTTGCTCGCGTCGGCAGACCATGCCTCGCACGAGTAATCGACGTTCTGCTCGATATCCATGCCGGCCTTCGGGGCGTTTGGCTGTGCTGGCGCATTCATCGCCGAGAGCGAGAGCTTCATGCCCTGGGGTGCCGCGCTCGACCACATATACGAAGTATCGTCTTTGATGATCATGTGGCTTTCGATAGTGCCGGACGAAGTCTTCGAGGTAAAGTCGCCGCGCATCATACCGCCCGATACGTAGACTGTGCCGTCTGATGCAGCAGCTTCGGTGCCGTTGTGCACGGTGCACGTGTGCGAGCCTGTCATGGCAAGCATCGACTTGAGCGATCCTGCTGAGGAAGAAGCTGGGGCGGCTGCAGTAGACTCGCTCGTTTTTTGCGCGGGCTTCATGCCGAAGGCGACGGCAAGCGCGATACCGACGATAAGGACTGCGACGACACCGATGGTGGTTTTGCTCATACTAAAGTGCTAGGGGGTTAATACCGGCAGTATACGAGGGAGCCCTGGCATTGCAACCGAAAGGCAGTAGCATGTGGGGAATGAAGAAGGATACCGAGCGCACACGAGAACTCGCCAAAGCGGTGCGCTACCTGCGCCGCGCCGATCCTCTTTTGGCGCAGGCCATACAAAACATAGGTCCGTGCACCATGGAACTTAAAGGCGAAAAGACCCTGGTACAGGCACTGGTTCGCGCTGTTGCGCACCAACAGATTCATGGCAAGGCGGCACAGAATATCTTGGGGCGCTTTTACGCGCTCTATCCCAATGGTGCCAAGAAGTTTCCCGATGCTGCGCTCATTGCGGCAACGTCGATAGGGGCGCTTCGCGGAGTTGGGTTTTCGCAGTCGAAGGCGCTCGCAATTCTTGATATCGCGCAGGCGGGAGTGGATGGGCGCGTGCCGACGATGGCACAGGCGAAGAAGCTTGGCGACGAGGAGCTGATACAGATGCTCGTGCCGTTGCGCGGGGTGGGGCGGTGGACCGTCGAGATGCTGCTTATGTTTACCTTGGGGCGTATCGATGTGTTGCCGGTAGACGACTTTGGCGTGCGCGAGGGCTTTAAGATTCTCAAGAAAAAACGCGCGCAACCCAAGCCCAAAGTCCTTGCCGCCTATGGCCAGCGCTGGGCGCCGTACCGCTCGATAGCAAGCTGGTACCTGTGGCGCATGGCGGATGGGGCGAAGAAAGTTAAGTAGGTAAAGCTCACAGAGTATACTTACTGCATGTTTGAAGAATTTCTTCTTTACATTCTTTACATAGCATTTGAAGGATTTATTGAGTACGGATTGTATCGACTTGGTAAAAAGCATCCAACTGTTTTATCTGTTGGCGGTGTTTCTGCCATGGCTGTACTTGCTACGGCTCTTATTGGAGCGATCACTACAACCAATGCTGTCCGCGAATGGTATCCGACACTGCAGAAGCCCTTACTCACTCCGCCGAGCTGGATCTTTGGACCTGTTTGGACACTGTTGTATACACTGATGACTATATCCCTCTGGCGCGTATGGAGATTGCTGGCAGGTAGAGAAGGGCTCCGGTGGGTACAGGTATTTTTTATACAATTAGTGCTTAATGCATGGTGGTCGATTGCATTCTTTGGGCTGCGCCAGACAGGAATTGCTCTCATGGTGATCGTGCTTATGTGGTCGTGCGTTGCGTACCTGATCGTAAAAGGAAAACGCATCGACAAGACAGCGACGTATTTTCTGGTGCCGTACCTGGCGTGGATAACGTTTGCGGCATACCTTAACTTTGGAATTTGGTATCTCAATTAGTACGAAGTCAGTAGAATTGTATTAAGAATGGTTGAGACGCAGAATGGTCTCACTGGATTCATACACATGCTATATTCCCAGTAGGGACCTTTCTGTAGGAGAAACACATGGACAAGCCAAGGCTGCGCGTGCTTCATCGCGCTGACAAAATCGTTTTGCTACCCCTTAAGAGTACGAAAGATTCCTTCTTTACAAGAAACATGGATTTGAGGCAACGTATGTGCGCTGCAAAGATTCGCCCTATGGTCCGACGAGCGCTTCACGCGTATCAGCCGAGGCGCCGAGTATTCGAGATGACACGGATGGATCACTATGTATGTGTTTCGTTACGTTCGAAGCAAATACTGAACGATCGTTGTGTGTCGAGGCTGATCGGTAGGAGTCTTCGCGTATTTAGGAATCATCCAAGCTTTCTGTTTCGCGTTGATGATCTTGCGATGCTTGGATATGAGGGAATATGAAGGATAAGCAAAAGTCCGACGCGAGTCGGACTTTATCTTTTCCCGGTAAGTACGGTATCGAGTCAGGCTCAAAATTACACGATACCACTTGACACTTTGTGGGGTCTGACCCCAAACACTATGAACATGCAAAAGAAAAGGGCGCCCGACGGATGAACCGTGGGCGCCCTTGAGTCTAGTTTCAGAAATCAGGCTGCGACGGCACATCCCTCGAGGGTTGCCTTTGCGACGCGCTTGCCGAGCGCCTCATCCTTGAAGCGTTTGGCGCCGATGTGCGGACCAGAGCCGAAGAAGCCGCTGCTCACAGAGAATCCGTGAGCGGTACCATTCGTGATGGCTGCGAGCACTTCCTCCGCCGTCCAGCTGTAGATGTCATTGGCGGGATTGCGCAACTCCTCGGTCTGACCGACCAGCTGGAAGAATTCGGCTTCTTCCTTTATGCCGGCGAACGAAAGCGGCTGGTGGTTGTAGTACTTCCACACGTTGCCGTGGTCGACGAAAGTAATCCACGTTTCCTCGGCACTCGTACTCCAGCCCTTCGGATGTTCGACCTTGTAAAAGGGCCATGGCGATCCGTCGTCTCGACGCTCGTGCATGTGGTAGTAGTCGATCTGGCAGATAGTCATCTCTTCTTCGCTGCCGTCCTGCGGAAAGCGCACGCGCACCTTGTCCTGTTCCCAGAACTTAGTAGCAGGCAAGTCGCCGAGGCGGACGCGTTCGGTCTGGAAGATGCCGTGGTTGTCGCGCATCGTCGCGTCTCGCCGTTTCTCTTCAACCTTGTCGACCATTTCGATCGACCAGTCGCCGGGAACGATGCGGCCGTCCGCGAGCCAGACAGACACAGAACCCTTGCAGTGATAGACGCCGGGTTGATGTACGAGAACCGGTATGCGGGGTTCGTAGATGACGGCGTCGTAGAAGCCACAGACAACACCCTTGGTGCCATCGGGGACATCCTTGTATGTGTCCGTCCACGCGCGTCGTTCCGCGTCGACCTTGAAGACGACTTCGTCGCCAACCCGCAGCAGTTCGGTAAGTGTCATGGAAGTCTCCTGTTTTTTGCTGAAACTCAAAGTGCTAACGCTGTTAGCGCAGTCTAATGTGCATGTTAACATATATATCTACATATGTCAAATACATATGATTTATCTGACGAGGTAGGTCTCCGAATCGATACGTAAAAGAAGACTCAAATCAGGTAACAAAAAAACATATCCGTCTCCCGCCACCCCGGCTATAATATGGGTATGAGGACATTCGGACGCATCATCGTCGAAGTGGGGGTAACCTTGGTGCTCTTTTGGGCGCTTGCTTGGTACTTTGGCATACCGGTCCAAACCCGCGCCGAGCAGGCCTACCAGCATTTCTTCCCGTGCTCGGTACCCATCCGCTACTCTATTAAAGAGGTCGACCCGCGCTTCGGTATCTCGCAGGCCGACTTTACCAAGGCGCTCAAGACGGCCGAGGCCATCTGGGAAAAACCGCTTGGCAAAAATTTGTTCGAGTACGATCCTTCTGGCTCGCTCGAGGTACGTTTGCAGTACGACTCGCGCCAAGCAACGACGCAAAAGCTGAGCGCCGTCGACCGCGAGCTCAAGGGCGACAAAGCGCTCTTAGAGCAAAAGCAAGAAAAGTACGATGTTCTGTACGACGCGTACTCTGCGGCAAAGGTCGCCTTTGCGACAAAGCAAGATGCGTACGAGGCAAAGGCCGAGGCGTATCAGAAGCAGGTCGAGTATTGGAACCGTCGCGGCGGTGCGCCCAAGAGCGACTTCGAAATTCTTGCGCGGCAAAAAACGGCGCTCGACCAAGACCGTGCAGCACTGGCCCAGATGCAAACGAGTATCAATGCTCAAGTAGATGCGATAAACGTCATGGTGGTAGATATCAAGCGTCTCGCCGGCGAGTTTAACCAAGACGCAGGAAAGTACAACGCAATTGGTGCCTCGCAAGACAAAGAGTTCGACGCTGGGCTCTACGAGAGCGATCTGAAAGGTGTGCGGATAACCATCTACCAGTACGACAACTACGAAAAGCTGGTGCGCGTCTTGGCGCACGAGTTTGGCCACGCGCTCGGGCTCGAGCACGTAAACGACTCCAAGGCCATCATGTACTATTTGAACCAAGGCACAGCAGAGAAGGCAAGCGAGGCAGACGTGCTCGCGCTCAAGACCCTCTGTCACACCAACTAAGCATGCAAAACCCAATCACGATGAGCTCTCGCAGCTGGTACCTCGTGGCCGGGCTCTTGGTGCTTGTTCAAGCGGCGATACTGCTGTATCTGGGGCGCGTAGCCATCTGCGAATGCGGCACCATAAAGCTGTGGGAAGGCGTGGTGCAAAGCTCGGGCAACTCGCAGCACCTTTCGGACTGGTACAGCTTTTCGCACATTATCCACGGATTTATCTTTTACTGGCTCTTGTATCTGGTGTTTCCAAAGATGTCGTTTGCTCAGCGGCTTGTCCTTGCCATCGGCGTCGAGGCAGGGTGGGAGATACTCGAGAACTCACCAATCATAATAGAGCGCTATCGTGCTGCAACGATCTCGCTTATGTACTACGGCGACAGCGTGCTCAACTCGGTCTCTGACACCGTCATGATGATCGTCGGATTTTTCTTGGCACGAAAGCTGCCGACCGCCGTCACTATCGCACTCTTGCTCGCCATGGAGCTCGTCGTTGGGTACCTCATTCACGACAACCTGCTTCTTAATATTGTTATGCTCGCGTATCCGTTTCCGGCGATACTAGAGTGGCAAAGCGCTATCTGATAGCCTCGCGTTGACTCACGGCTATCGACCGGTACTATCACCCTATGAACACACTCTTCGTACGCACCTTTATCTCGTGGCTCCCGTTTTTAGTCGCCGTCACACTCGTCTCGGGCTTGGTCTATGTTGCTGTGCAGCAGTCGTATCGCACAAGTGCCAACGATCCGCAGGTGCAGCTTGCCGAAGATTTTGCGAGCTTGGTCGCGGCAGGTAACGAACCTTCTAAGCTCATCCCCGAAGGCAAAATCCCCATCGAACGCTCCCTAGCTGCCTATATTCTCTTTTACGACCAAGCCGAAAAGCCGATTGTCGGCACGGGCGTGTTGCACGACGCACCTCCAGTATTTCCTGCAGGTATGCTTGCCGCTGCAAAAGCCACCGGCGAGAGCCGTGTCACCTGGCAGCCCGAGGCAGGAGTAAGGCAGGCACTCGTGGTCGCAGCTATCCCTAACGACAGCGGGTATGTGGTTGTTGGACGGTCGCTACGCGAATCCGAGGACCGCACCGCAGAACTCACCCAGATACTCTTTGCCGGATGGCTCGTGGCTCTTGCGAGTACGTTCTTGGCATGCGCGCTCGCGGTATACTTGCGGCATGACTATCGAGCCTAGGAAGGTCACCTGGTACTCACAAATTGCGGCCATCGTGCTTGGTCTCGCCATCTTTGCGGTTGGGTTCTCGCTCGGAAAGGCGTATGGGCAGGCAGCGGTAGTACCGGGCATCGACGCCGGGTACATGGGTCAGTAGCCGCGCTTAGCGGACGATGACCATGACGAGGGGAAAGACGAGTGCTATATAGAGGCCGGCGACCGATGCCGTGACGACTCCGACAACGTGCGTTTGCGTGCTCGAGGTAAAGGGGAACATAGGGCCAGTATGCCCGCCAAACCTGGGAAAACGATGAAGGGCGAGAGCTCGGGTGTCCGCTCGCAAAGGGGCTGGTTTTAGGCTATCCTTTTGTAATAGGGGCCTCGGGGCCCCGTCATACTCAATGGAGGACCTACAATCGACATTTCTCAAGGCTCACGAGGAGCACGCCGATGCCTTATTTCGATACGGCATATTCAAGGTAAGTGACCGCGAGCTCTCGAGGGACCTCGTCCAAGAGTGTTTTATGAAGACCTGGGAATATATGGCCCGCGGAAACGAAGTCGATAACCTCAAAGCTTTTCTGTACAAGACGCTCAATCATCTGGTGATAGACCACTACCGCAAGAAGAAGGCGGTGTCTTTGGACCAGATGCAGGACGAGGGATTCGACCCGGGGGTGGATGAGAGGTCCAGCATGTTCGATAAGATAGACGGGCGCTACGCGCTCGAGCTCGTAAACAAGCTCGAACATCCGTACCGCGACGCCGTCTACATGCGCTACGTCGAGAACTTCTCGTTGCGCGAGATTTCCGACGCGACCGGCGAGGCAGAGAACACGATTGCGGTGCATGTGCACCGAGGGCTCAAGAAGCTCAAAGAATTATATGGAAACCAATGACATAAACCCACAATTTAATAAAGCAGTCGCGGACTTTAAGAAAGTCTCTTTGACGGCGAGTGAGAAGGCGCGCATGCGACGCATTTTGATGGCGCACATGAACGCACATCCGGCAAGGGGTCCGATCGTCTCGCCGATATCGCACTGGATACTCTTTGCAACGCGCACCGCGTCTGTCTCGTTTGTTGCCCTTTTTGCCATACTCGGATCGAGCTACGCAGCATCCGGTTCCTTACCCGGTCAGACTCTCTATCCCATAAAAGTGGGAATCAACGAGCGCGTCGAATCGCTCCTGGCCGTAACGCCCGAGGCGAGTGCCGAAGTGAGCCTCAAGCATGCGCTCACCCGCCTCGACGAAGCCGAGCAGCTGGCGCAGACGGGAGCACTCGATGCGTCGACCAATGCCACCGTCCGCGCACGCATCGCCGACGACGTCTCGCGTGCTAATAGGCAGATCGACTCGCTCTCGTCTAAGGGACGCGGATCAAACGCATCCCTTATGCGCGACTCGTTCGAGCAAAAGCTCGACGACTCGTTCGGACGGTTTGTGGGCATCGCCGCTACCTCGAGCTCGACCTCGATGCCGCTCGTCGCCGATATCGCACGTGACGTAAAAAGTAGGATAGACGACACCTCGCGCAAGACGATCCGCGCCGAGAAGGCGAAGGTGGCAAAGGCTACCAAAACCGACGCCGAAGCAAGCGCCCGATCAGCGCGCGACGCAGCGATGCTTGCGATAGGTGGAGCACCCGCTGCCGATGTTGCACGAAGTGCAAAAGCCGCACCGACCCTCATGATGGCGACCGCCATGACCATGAGTGCTTCGGCACCAGCAGAAGCGTCAGAGGCACAAAAACTCCTCGATCAGGGAAACAAGAAGTTCTCGGAAGGTAAGTTCGCCGAGGCGTACGCGCTCTTCAAGAATGCTGAGCGCATGGCACGCGACGAGGCACGCCTGCGCGACCTGGCACCCGATATCCGCGGCCTCATCGAGAAGAAACAGGAAGGATCGCATTCAAACGACGACGACGAGGACGACGATTCGTCTTCGGACTCCGGATCGAGCCGCGACGATTCGCATTCGGGCAACAGAGATTCGCGTAGCGGCCGCTCGGAAGACTAGCTCACACAACGAACGATGCGGTATACTGCACGTTCTATCTATCAAGTAGCGCATAACCACCATGCAGACTTCGTTGTATTCGGTAACCGTTCCTGGCTTTTTAAAGACGCTCACTAAGATGTCGGGCATCTTGGACAAGGCTGTCGCATTTGCAGCAGAGCGCGGCATGCCCGAGAGCGAGCTCTTGGAGGCGCGCCTCGCCCCCGATATGTTCACCTTTACCAAGCAGATCCAGGTCGCGTGCGACAATGCCAAGGCATTCGCGGCGCGCCTCAACAACGCCGACCCGATCTCGATGGAAGATAACGAGGCTTCGTTTGCCGACCTCAAGACCCGCATCGCAAAGACCATCGAGATACTAAACGCCGTGACTCCTTCGGAAGTTGACGGCCACGAGGACGCGCAGGTCACGATCAAATACTTCCCCGGCATGTATATGACCGGATTCGACTACGCGACCGAGTATCTTGTACCAAACTTTATGTTCCACTGTGTCACTGCGTACGACATCTTGCGCATGAAGGGCGTGCCGTTGGGTAAGGCTGACATCGCGGCGCTTTCTTTGAAGCCGCTCGCGTAAATCGAGCCATCCAAGAAAAAAAGAACAGGGCCACATGAGTGGCCCTGTTTTCGTGCGGGTTATTCCGTTCCTTCGATGGGTCCTTTGTCGGACGCAAGCAAGGTGACGACGGAGCAGTTCGCGCTGGTGGTCGTGGCTGCGACCTTGAGTGCCTGATCGAAGGCGGTCGCGAGGATGTCGCTATGCCCGATGCCGACGGTACCGCTGCCGATGGATCCGGGCGGGTGGCACCGGACGCCGACGATGTAGCCGCCCTGGCCGGCATAGGTGATGCAGCTGCCTTTGTGCTTTTCGGCAGCGCGGTTCACGCACGATTTGTGCGCGTTCTGCGTGGCAACGTCCTTGTTGCGCTCGCGCCAGCGATGCGAATAGGCCGGCAGGTTGTTGCTTTGCTGCGCGATGCTGATCGCGCCCCAGCGGGCGACGTGCTCGATAGGCAGTTGGGGCGTCTCGTACTCGCTCCCGTCGTTCTCGACGAACGCGAGCTTGGTAAGGACGCACCGGTTGAGTACCGCCTTTTTCTTGCTCGCCGACGAAAGCGCCTGTGTGAGTGCCTCTGCCGGCTTTGCGCTCGTGCTTTTGACCAGCTGACCGTCGCACGACATCTCGATGTCGAAGCGAGGGCCGGCGAAGGCCGTTTGGGGCAGGGCACAGAGAGCAGCGAGAGCTGCAAGTCCTAGAAATCGCTTCATTTTGTACCTCCACATAGGTCGATCGATATGATCGACGGCTGCAGGTTTATAGCACAAATACGTGTTAATGACAATCAACTCACGTATCGCGCAAATACGCATGCTCAACATGCTACAATGCTCCGCATGAACGAACTCGCACTTTCTATAAAAGGGCTCAAGAAGACGTATGCAACCGGCACCATCGCCCTCAAAGGGGCGTCTTTGGATGTGCCGGTCGGCGACTTTTTTGCGCTCTTGGGTCCCAATGGCGCCGGCAAGACAACAATCATCGGTATTTCCACGGGACTCGTTAACAAGACCGAAGGAACCGTGTCGGTCTTCGGGCACGACATCGACAAAGAGCCCGAGCTAGCCAAGGCGCAGATAGGCCTCGTGGGTCAAGAGATCAACTTCAACCCGTTCGAGAAACCAATTGATATCGTGGTAAACCAGGCCGGCTATTACGGCGTCCCGCGCGCTATCGCTATCCCACGCGCCAAGAAGCTGCTCGAAGATTTGGGGCTCGGCGAAAAGATGAACCAGCGCGCGATGACGCTCTCTGGTGGTATGAAGCGACGTCTCATGATCGCACGTGCACTCGTGCACCAACCGAAATTCCTCGTGCTCGACGAGCCGACGGCAGGCGTCGACGTCGAGCTGCGCCGCGGCATGTGGGATTATCTCCGTGGTCTCACCAGGAGTGGTCTCACCATCCTCCTAACAACACACTATCTCGAAGAGGCCGAGCAGCTGTGCAAGCATGTTGCCATTATCAATAAAGGCGAGATCGTGGCCAACGGCACGATGGAAGAGATTCTTGCCATGGGAGGCGGCGCGGTACAAGAAGGTGGTTACAAGGCAGGCCGACTCGAAGAAGTCTTTATCAGCCTCGTGAGCGATAAGAAAGCCGAAGAGGCGAAATAAAGCATATGAATAACTACGGACTCTGGATATCCTTTTATACGATGCTGCGCAAGGATATCGTGCGCATGTTCCGCATCTGGGTGCAGACATTCTTGCCGTCGGTCATCACATCGGTCCTCTATTTCTTGGTATTCGGAACTGTACTCGGATCGCGTATAGGGCAGGTGCAGGGTGTCGACTACATGACCTTCGTGGTCCCTGGACTCGTCATGCTTGCCATCGTCACCAACGCCTACTCGAACACCTCGTTCACGTTCTTCTCGTCCAAATTCTTCGCGCGCTCGATCGACGAGATCTTGGTCTCACCAACGCCGCCGTGGGTCATGATCGCCGGCTTCATTGGCGGAGGAGTCGTGCGTGGCATGCTCATTGGTACCTTGGTCATGCTCGTGTCAGTCTTTTTTACCGGCATGCACCTGGCTATCGCGAATATCGGCATCATTTTCCTCTTCGCGCTCCTCACATCGTTTGTCTTTGCGCTCGCAGGCCTCGTCAACGGCATCTATGCCAAGTCCATCGACGGCATCAATATCGTACCTACGTTCGTGCTAACTCCACTTGTCTACCTCGGCGGCGTATTCTATTCGGTACGATCGCTTCCTGAATGGTGGCAGAACCTCACTCATCTCAATCCACTCTTCTACCTCATAAACGGATTCCGTTACGGATTCTTAGGCGCCGCCGATGTGCCGATTTCGCTGTCGCTCGGGGTTCTCGGTGTTCTCATCGCGGCGTTAGTCGGCGTAAACTGGTACCTCATCCGTACCGGCATGGGGCTCAGGCAGTAACGTGAAGCTCGTCTTTACACGACTTCGCTCGAAGGTATACTTAGCGTTCTACTAAACAATTCTTACAATAACTATGGGAAAAATAATAGCTGCAATCGTCGCCGTAGCCTTGCTCGCAGGAGTAGGGGCGTGGTACATCACGAGCAGTAAGACACCGTCTGCGTCACAGACTGCTTCCGCTGCGACAACCACGGCACCTGTTGCACCCGTACAGGGCGCTATCGTCATCGGTATTACCGATGCAACCGGCGCGATCCAGAACGTGAGCGAGGTATCGATGGGTATATCGAAAGTCGAGATCTACAGCGCAACGCAGGGCTGGATAGCGTTGCCAGCGAACGCCAACTCGTACGACCTGTTGTCGCTCAAGGCAAAGAATGAGACACGCGTATTCGCTGCGGCTCCCGTGACGCCCGACACATACTCTAAGGTCCGCGTTTCCTTGGGCGACATCACTGTTGCGACTAAGGCAGGGGCTAAGAAGAAGGCGACTGCTATAACGTCGACCATCGATCTTGAGGCGGGAGTAAAGATAAACGCGAATGAGGTGACCGCCGTCACACTCGACTTCCTTGCTGACAAATCGCTCCATACGACAGCAAAGAGCGAGTACGTCTTTGTGCCGGTCTTGCAAGTCACCTCAACGAGTAATGCAATCGGTGGCGTGGATGCGCAGGGTCTTGTTACAGTCACTGGCGGTAACAAGGACTTCGATGCCACGATGGGCACCGATATCGACGGCTCGGTCAAGGCAAACTTCGAGCTCGATCAGGCCGCGAAACTCGACGTCGACGCCTCGGGCGCCGTTTCAATCATCGGCGGGATAAAGCCAACGGGCGGACTCAAGCCGATTGATGCGACGACCACTGGCGCTGGAACAGCAGGTGGAGTCATCAATCTCTAATTCAAGTAAAAAGCGCCGGTCTCTGAGGCCGGCGTTTTTTTGTTTGACAGAGATGCCACACAGGAGCAGAGTGTCTCGGGAAGTACTGCAGGAGAAAGGAATCAACGATGTCCAGTATCGAGGAAGAACGCGAATATAAACGGTCCGCGCTAGTCCAGACCATCATCACCGATATCGCTCGCGCCGCGAAATCGCCTCGGGACTATCAGGAGTTTTCTGCGTCACTGACGCGTTCGCTCGTGCAAGATCTCTACCTTCCTATGTTTGCACAGAGTCCGGAGTTTGAACGGCATGTGACCCAGCCGATCTCTCGGTTTTCGGACTGCACGGTTGAGCAGCGGCTGGTAAAAGCACTGCTCCTCAACAAGCTCTGCGCTGGGCTTGTCGCGGATGTGCATGCCGAATACCTGCGGCACAAGATTGTATCCATGCAGACCACTGCATGAATGACTCCGGACCCAGTGTCCGGAGTTTTTTGCTATACTAGCGGCTATGGAACTGCTTGCCGTACAACCCTTTCAAGAAACGCTTCATGTGGGCGCATGTGCTCCCGCAACCCTCAAGATGCTTCTTATGTACTGGGATCTGCCTGGTAAAGAAAAGCGAGATATCGATTTTTTCGAAGCACTCCACCATACACCGGAGCTCGGCGTCGATGATGAGACGTTCGTAAACGCACTCCCTAGTTTCGGCCTCGAAGCCGCAGTTAAGGAGTATGCGACCTTTGATGATATTAAGGAGTGGCTCGATAAAAAAGTGCCGGTAGTTGTGGATTGGTTTACGCCCGGACGGCTAGACCGAGCCGATGGCGAAATGCCCGACGGACACTACTCGATAGTCGTTGGTCTCGACGATACGTACATATACATGCAAGACCCCGAGACGGGAGGGCTGCGGACGATAGTGCGAAAAGATTTTTATCGCGTATGGTTCGATTTTAAGCGCGAGAGCATAACAAACTGGGATGACATGGTAGTCCGATGGATGGCAGCGGTATACAAGAAAGGATAGCGAGCCGAGTCTTCAATAAGTCTTCATGTGTGGCGTCCATACTGCATCAAGTACATGGATGCCTTTTTGCGGATGGATGTCTTTTTCTTCGTGGCGACCGTGAGTGTTTTCGTGATGACGATTGCGGCTTCGCTCATCGCGTACAAGATTTGGAAGATTCTGGGTCATCTCGAGAAGGCGGCGTCCATGCTCGAAATCGAAGCAGATATCGTAAAGAAGGATATCGCCCGTTTACGAGAGCGGCTCGGGATGGCTGCGACGATTGTGTTCGGACTCTTTACACGCACTCGCAAGAAAAAGCCAAGGCCTGTCGCCGATTAGCGAGCGTCGACAGCCGTGAGGTATCCATTAACCGACCCTTTTATGAAGATTCAAGAAACAACTATGAAACAGAACACCAAGATTGAGATCGGCGCGGGACTGCTTGCGGGTGCCGCGACCGCTGCAGCGGCTGGCTACTACTATTTCGCGAGCGATGGCGCTACGAAGCATCGCTCGGTCGCCGCACGATGGGCACGCGAACTCAAGAGCGATGTTGTCAGGCAGGCTCGCAAGATTCAAGACATAGAACAGGCGGACTATCTGGCAATCGTAGACGGTGCAACGCAGATGTACGCACGTATCCGCGGTCTCGACAAGAACGACCTGAGCCGGGCGGCTGGCGAGCTCAAGGACAATTGGGAATGGCTCCGCGACGAGGTCGCATCGGGAGGAAGTAGGCTCCTAAAGAAGGGTACCGCGAAGACGCGGTCGTCGAAGAGCTCGAAATCAATACGTACGGTTCGGGGCGCGGTCGTCCGGATTGCGAAGAAAGCAAAAAAGCAGGTTCGGGGCAAGAAAGGGTCTCGCTGAGGTTACGACATGCAAATGAGGGCTCACAATATGGGCTTCCGGCTGTTTGCGGTATAGTTCCTTGATGAAGCAAGAGGAAGCGCTCACTATTCTCAAGACCGGAGCAAATGTCTTTCTTACCGGCGAGGCGGGGTCGGGCAAATCACACACGGTCAACCGGTTCACGGCATACCTCCGTTCGCATTCGATCGAACCGTCTATAACCGCGTCTACCGGCATCGCGGCAACGCACATCGGCGGCATGACGATACACAGCTGGAGCGGCGTCGGCATCAAGAAGTACCTCAACGAGTTTGATCTCGAGGTACTGAGCCAGAAGGAGCATTTGGTAAAGCGAATCAGCGACGCAAAAGTGCTCGTCATCGACGAGATATCGATGCTCGACGGGCAGGTGCTCTCGATGGTCGAGCTCATCTGTCGTACCATTCGTCGGGCCAACGAGCCGTTCGGCGGCTTGCAGGTGGTGTTCGTCGGCGATTTCTTCCAGCTACCGCCTATCTCGCGCGCAGGAGAGGAACTCTCGCAATTCTGCTTCGAATCGGCCGCATGGAAGCGCGCCAACCCTATCGTTTGTTACCTTTCAGAGCAGCATCGCCAAGAGGACACGACATTCTTGTCGGTACTAACTGCTATCCGCCGCGGCGAGATGGAAGAAGATCTGCTCGCGCACCTCACTTCTCGCAGAGTGGATGTCTACGACGAAGAGACCGATGCGACCAAGCTCTATACGCACAATCTCGATGTCGACCGCATCAATCTCGAAGAGCTGCGCAAGCTCCACGGAAAGCCGCATACCTTTAGCATGCGCCACCAAGGCGGGTCGGCACTTGTCGATGGCCTCAAGCGCGGCTGCTTGTCGCCAGAGGAGCTCGAGCTCAAGGAGGGAGCTAAGGTACTGTTCACCAAGAACAATTTCGAAGCGGGGTACGTTAACGGGACGCTCGGCGTCATCGACAGTTTTGATAAAGATTCGGGATACCCTGTTGTCGAGACGCGAAGCGGAGAGAAGATCACGGCGGTGCCTATGGATTGGACGGTAGAAGACGGAGGAAAGGTGTTGGCCAAGATTTCGCAGGTGCCGCTGCGCCTTGCCTGGGCCATCACCGTCCATAAGAGTCAGGGCATGAGCATGGATGAGGCGGTTATCGATCTCTCTCGAGCGTTTGAGTATGGTCAGGGATATGTCGCACTCTCGCGCGTACGAACACTCGCCGGACTCGTCCTCTTGGGGCTCAACGCCCGCGCGCTCGAGGTTCACCCGCATGTGGCGACGCACGACGAGATACTGCGCGCGACATCCGAAGAAGCGGCACGCGCCTTCGAGTCGATGAGCGCCGAAGAATTGGCGAGACTCCATGCCAACTTCATTCGGTCTATGGGTGGCACGCTCGAAGCAAAAACCTCTAAAAACCAAAAGACGGTCGCTGTTGAGAGACCGACGAAAGTAGGTAACCCCGCCTGGCAGGCCAAGCTCGAGAAGCTCCGCGAAAAGCATCCCAACGCCTACCGGCCGTGGAAGAAAGAGGATGACGAGAAACTTCGTGAGGAGTTCTCTCGGAGCGAAAATATGAAGGATCTGAGTCGCGCAATGGGCAGACAGCCTGGCTCGATACATGCACGGCTCGTAAAGCTGGGTCTGGTCGAAGATGATGGCATGTCGGTCGTGGAATAGTACTGTACACAGTCTCGTGTACGCACGCGACGGTACGGGACTATACTTATCGAAAGGTCGAGCTAGAATCGTTAACTCAAACATCAACATGAAAGCACTGCACATGGTCGCGTTCATCCTCGTCATCGTAGGAGCACTCAATTGGCTCTTAGTCGGGGTACTCGGATGGGATATCGGTATGCTCTTCGGTGGGATGGATGCCGTGCTCTCGCGGCTTGTCTACGTACTCGTTGGACTTTCGGGAATTTACATCGCAGTGACGCACAAGAAAGACTGCAAGACCTGCATGTAGGTTAGTTTCTCTCGGTGACAACAAAACGCCCCTGTCGGGGCGTTTTGTTGTCACCCCTTTAAACATTGAATAGTCATGCGAGTTGGGTGTACTATGGCTCATGCCTAGCCTGTTTCAGTTTCCGATAATCCAGACACAACACATCACACTCACTATCGCCTCTGTGGGCATATTCTTGGCGGTATTTCTGTGCGCTGGCGGCGTCTATTATGCCCTCAAGGTGCTCGTCGCCGTACAGACCAAGCGCGGGATCCTGCGCCGCGAGCAGGGAGTGACGCTCTTGCAGCTGGCGGCATATGTGCTCTTCGTGGCCGCGATACTTATTGCACTGCAGACCTCCGGCATTTCGCTTACCTACCTGTTCGTGGGTTCAGCGGCACTGTTGGTCGGACTCGGCTTCGGCCTGCAACAGCTATTCCTTGACCTCGTTTCGGGCGTGATACTCCTTCTTGATCGCAACATCAATCTTGGTGATGTTATAAAGACAGCAGAGTTTTCTGGTCGCATTAACCGAATTGGTATCCGCACCACTCAGCTCGTTACGATCGACAATGTGCTGATCGTCATTCCTAACTCTAAATTCATGACGACGGTACTCAATGACCTAGCATCTAACCGCGGAGTCGCACGATTCCGCATCACCGCAACCGTCGGCTATGACTGTCCGGTCGAGAAGGTGCGCGAACTCCTCATGACCGCAGCGCTTGCCTGCGAAAAGGTAGAGCGCACACCTGAACCGACCGTTATCATCAAGGACTTCGGCGAGAACGGATACACCTTTGAGCTGCGTTTCTGGCTGCGTGAGCTGTTTCAGACCGAGAACATCCTCTCGGACGTCCGCTACATAATCACCGATCGCTTCGCTCAGGCGAATGTTCATTTTGCCTATCCGCAGCGTGTCCTTCATACCAAAAACGCCCGTATCGTATAAAAACGCCCCGCAGCATGCGGGGCGTATTCGATTGCGCGGGTCAAAAGTGAGGCAGCGATGAGTGATCGTCAGGACCACGAAACTTCTAATGCTAAAAACTTTTCGTGCCCGCTTCCGTTGACCCATGCGCCTTCCTTCGAATTGATGTCGCTGCACGTATAAGAGATCGATTCGAGGGCCTCCTTGACGCGCCTGGCTTTTTCGAATTCTTGTGCGCTTGCAAACACGATCGTCACGGACTTCTCACTCTTCATCTTAGCCGACTCGATTCGCGAAAAAGCTTCGTTGATCTCGGATTCGTAATCCGACACTCGTTTATCGTATGCAGCCAAATCTTCCGAACGTACGCGCTGCAATGCGAGCTTGCGTGCTGTGCTGATCATGGCTTGCTCCTGTGGCTGGGTTTGTGGCACGTATCTTAAGTGCTGGCGACAGTTAATCACGAAACGATGCGCGATGATAGTCAGGTAGAGATACTTTGACTAATCGACCGATTTCCTGTATTGTATCCACGCCCGTTCGGGCTTTTTATTTTCTTATGGAAATTCGCAACATCGCAATTATCGCGCACGTTGACCACGGTAAGACTACTCTTACCGATGCTTTGATGCGCCAGACCGGAATGGTCGAGGAGGGAGTCTCGATGGACTCAAACGCGCTCGAGCAGGAGCGCGGCATCACTATTTATGCCAAAAACACCTCTACGTTCTACAAAGACACCAAGATCAACATCGTCGACACCCCAGGCCACGCCGACTTCGGATCCGAGGTCGAGCGCGTCTTGCGTTCGATAGACTCGGTCTTGCTGGTTGTCGACGCCCAGGAGGGTCCGATGCCGCAGACCCGCTTCGTGCTCAAGAAGTCGCTAGAACTAGGATTGAAGCCGATCGTCGTCATAAACAAGATCGACAAGCCGGCAGCAGACCCTGCAAAATGTGAAGAGCAGGTCTTGGAGCTTTTCTTGGAGCTCGGAGCCTCGGACGAGCAGGCCGATTTTCCTATCGTCTATGCAATAGGCCGCCAGGGAATCGCCAAGCGCAAGCTTACCGACGACTCCAAAGACCTCATGCCGCTTCTCGACGTCATTCTCGAGAAGGTTCCCAACGCCGCTACCGGTGCAGCAGACGCGCCTCTCAAACTCCAGCCGTTCAACCTCGGGTACGACAACTTCTTGGGCCGCATGGCCGTTGGACGCATCTACGAAGGGACTATCAAGCCCGGACAGAGCGTTTTCGTAAAGAAGCCCAGTGGCGATACACGCCAAGGCAAGATCATAAAAGTATTCTCGTTCAAAGGTACGCAGAAAGTCGAGGTAGAGAGCGCGTCGTCGGGAGACATCGTCATGGTCGCAGGGCTACCAGACATCTACATCGGCGAGACCATCACCTCATCTGCCGACGTGGCGCCATTGCCGGCGATCGCTATCGACGAACCGACCATCTCGCTCAATTTCCTCGTTAACAACTCACCGTTTGCCGGACGCGAAGGGAAGTTCGTGACCTCACGCCAGCTGCGCGAGCGTCTCGAGCGCGAACTCGAGATCAACGTCGGACTCAAGGTCGACTTTGAGCCCGAGGGCGGCGGAGGAAACCAGTTCAAGGTCTATGGCCGTGGTGAGCTTCACATTTCTATATTGCTCGAGAACATGCGCCGCGAAGGATACGAGATGCAGGTCTCGCAGCCGCAGGTGATTATTCACGAAGAAAACGGGGTCAAGACCGAGCCGTTCGAGGAAATCATCGTCGATACACCGGGCGAGTACCAGGGCGCGATCATTGAGCGTTTGGGATTGCGTGGAGCGGTACTACAAAACTTGGTACCGAGCCATGATGGAACCTCGGTGCGTCTTACCTTCGAGGGACCTACACGCGGCCTCTTAGGCTACCGCAACCAGTTCGTGGTCGACACGAAAGGCGAGGGCATCATGTCGTCGCGCTTCATTGCATTCAAGAAGTTTACCGGCGAGATACGCAAGCGTGCGTCCGGCGCGATGGTCTCTATGGCCAACGGCAAGACAACGGGCTTCTCACTCTGGAACCTTCAGGACCGCGGACAGATCTATATCGGCCCTGCTGTCGAGATCTACGAGGGTATGGTCATTGGTAACACAAGTAAGGGCGAAGAGATGCCGGTTAACCCAACCAAGGGCAAGCAGCTCACCAACGTCCGTTCTTCGGGCAACGACGACGCTATTACGTTGGTACCAGCATACGAGCTCTCGATTGAGCGCGGACTCGAGGTCATGATGGAAGACGAATACCTCGAGATCACGCCGCTTTCGGTCCGCTTGCGCAAGCAGCACCTCACCGAGACCGAGCGCGCCCGCGCAAAGCGATAATTAAAGGAGTCTTTTGTATTGTGCAGTCCCCCTCTTTTTAAGAGGATTTGAAACTATGGCCATTCAGTTTCAAAAGGTGGAGTTGGTTTTGTATTTGAATTCAAAACCAACCAACTCCTTTGCCCGCCTTCCTCTTAGAAAGAGGAAGGGGCTATAATGCACCTATGATGCTTGTTGCACGGTATGGGAAATCCCTCGTACTTATTTTTGTAGTGTCCTTTTTTCTTAACCTTATCTGGGAAAACGCACACGTCTTTTTGTACGACAACTATAAAAACGGCCCGATAACCGAGTCCATCCTTTTGCACGCAACTCTTATGGATGCAATTTTTATAACGCCCATGGCGCTCTGTATCTATCTCGTGCCGCCGCTAAAGTCGCGAACGTGGGTCATTATTCCGGCAGGCATTTTCGTTGCTATTGGAATCGAGTGGTGGGCGCTTGGGAGTGGTCGATGGGCATACAATGCGCTTATGCCCGTGCTTCCAGTACTTGGTACCGGTCTCACACCGACGATCCAGCTCGGACTGCTTGGATACGTATCGATGTTGCTCGCTGAGAAGATAAACAAAAAAGCCTGACATCCGTCAGGCTTTTTTGTAATTCGAAGGGTTATTTTGCGAGTTCTGCGTCAATCTTTGCCTTGAGCGATGCGACGTTGATGTCGGCGTTCAAGACCTCGTTCGAGTTTATGAAGATAGTCGGCGTGTGGTTGAGGGCAAGTCCTGCAGCGGCTTGTGCATCGTCGTCGACGAGCTTTGCGTACGTATGCTCCTTGAGTGCCTTCTCGAAGGTGGGAAGCTCGAGTCCTATCGTCGTTGCGAATTCTTTGAACTTTGGAAGCGGATCTGCTACTTCTGCCCACTCGGCCTGGTGCGTGTAGAGCTGGTCGAACATCGGCCAGAACTTGTCCTGTGCACCTGCCGCCTCTACCGCCTCTGCTGCAATACGAGCGTTCTGATGCTGCGGGAGCGGGAAGTGCCTAAAGACGAGGGCGACATCGGTGTTGGTGGCGTAGCTTGCCATAACCTGCTTCAAAATCGGGTATGCCTGTCCACAAGCCGGGCACTGGAAGTCGCCGAACTCGACGATCTTAACTTTAGCAGTGACAGATCCTTCGGTATGGCTGTTGGCGGCCACAAGGGTCGTCATGTCGACGACCTTAGCTGGAGTTGCTGCGCCTGACCCTCCGGCCATGTACACCATTACTCCGAAGGCGGCGGCAAAGAGGATGAAGAGTCCAGCGATGATAGTTGTTTCTCGGGTCATGCGTGTGATTGGTTAGTCTTTAATGTAAGTACTAAGAGGATGCCGATGAGTATAAAGCCCCCGAGAGACATTGTCACCAGGTTTACAAAGCCGAAGTAAGTGGGGAGCGCTTGGGTGCACGAAACGCCCACCGAACATGGGGCATAGGCCTCGGCAAGGACCTTGAAGTACAAGAGCGTCTGGTACAAGGCCGCCAAGAAGCCGACTACCACTAAGGGGAGCCCATACCACGAAACATTTGGGTCGCGGCGGATGATGCCAACTGCGAGGATGGGTACCAAGGGGTAAATACCGATGCGCTGCCACCAGCAGAGAACACAGGGCTCGAGCAGGAGCACATACTGCGCGTAGAGACTAAAGAAGAGCGCCGAGAGGGCGACAAAAAACGATATATAGAGCGCGTTTTGCTTGATGAGATACATCAAATAAGAGTATCACTACTTGCAATATTATAAAAATTATGTTTTAACTATTGCAGCTCGGTATCCTGCCGATGCTCATGGAACAAGGAGAGTCGTCATGGCCACAAAGGTCGCAGGCGAACAGTACTACGACATTGACGGGCAGCTCAACGAGATCAAGCGGCAGCTCCGGCAACCGGCCGGGTACCCGTTTGATCCGAATCAGCTGCAGCAAGCGCTTCAGCTCGTCATCGAAGGGAAGTTCAGTGTCCCGTCTCGGCGCAGTCAATCAAGCTCAGGTGAACGAGTTGCGAGTCTCGGACTACCTCATAGTGGGATTGTAAGAGATCTTTTCTTTCAAAAGGACTGGATAGTCTTTCGTGACGATGAGCACCTTCCTGACGATTGGGATCCGACGACTACGGTTCTTGTAAATACTGAGGGAGAAAGAATAGATCCCACTTTGCTTGAAGGATGCCAGTCTTTGAAGGGGAAGCGCCAGCTCGGTGCGCGGGCATTCTGGTGGTATTGGAATGATACGACCAAGATACCCAGGGAGTGGCGCACCAAGTATGTCTGTTTCGATGCTACGGTCTTCTATCAGCCGGAGTACGAACAGTATTATGTGCTCTATCTCGATCACGAGAGCGGCTCGTGGGGGTGGGACACCTACCGGACCGATGAGCCTCGTGTAAAGGGTACCTTCTCGGCCTGTTTGCCGTAAACTCCCGTCGAATAGATCTTTTGACCCCGCGTGCGCAGCACGCGGGGTTTTTGTATTGATACACGAAGTCGAGATTTGATAAAATTGCAATACGTTGTATAATAGACGGAGCGCCAATCCGCCAGTGCATTAAGTACTGAAATCTCTACACATCAACGGGCAATCAGGCCCACGATGTATTGGAGGATGGCATGACTAATGGTCCGCGCACTGCTGCCGAGGCTCTCGCGCTCTACAAGGAGCTCGTGCAGTACGACGCAGAAGGTCTTGATGTAGATCTCGACGAGGCGTATGAGATCTACAGAGATCTTGCGTGGTTAGAGGCTGTCGAGGCCATAGCGGCCGAGACAGAAGGGCATGAGCTCGACTGCATGTGCTCATCCTGCTCCTATCTATCCGGGAGGCATCCCGACGACGATCTGCCGCACACGCCGCCGAGCGCGTGACGGACGCACTTATGGTGCTTTGCTGGCGACACGAGTCGCCAGCTTTTCTATATATTGAGCCATAAAAGTGCTCATTGACATTTGAGCCGGACTGGTGTATTATCCTCGTTAAGGCCCATCTGAATCGTTCGCGTTTAGGCATCTCTCCTAAGTGTTCAAGCGGCAGGAAGCCTAGTGACTTCGTTGATTAACCACGAGCACTACACGGTATTCCGTCGAAAGATACCGCTTGAATAGCAAGACTTTCAAGAATCGATACAACGTTAGTTGCATCTGATTTCTCAGGTCTGTAACAATAAAAAGAATATGTATAAGAAAGATTTTAGCGGTGGACGAAGTTCATCGCGTGGCGGCCATGGTCGCCCATCGTTTGGAGGCGGACACCGCTCGGGTGGACGCGGGTTTGGCAATGGTGGAGGCGGTAACCGCTTTGGCGGAGGTAATCGTGGAGGAGGCAACCGCGGAGGCGGTCGCGGATTCCAGGGTGCCAACATCGACATCGCTCGTTTTATAAACAAGACTAACGCGATCGTCGAAGAGAAGGCAGTCGAGTATGTCATCGAGCATCAGTTCACCGATTTCAAGATCGAGGAGAGCCTGAAGCAGAACATCATCAAGAAGGGCTACACCACCCCGACCCCTATCCAGGACCGTACCATCCCGCACGCCCTTTTGGGCCAGGATGTCATCGGTATCGCTAACACGGGTACCGGCAAGACTGCGGCATTCTTGATTCCACTCATCAACAAAGTACTCCTTAATCCTAACGAGAACATCCTCATCGTTGTCCCGACGCGCGAGCTCGCGACACAGATCGAGGACGAGTTCCGTGGCTTTGCTCGCGGACTCAACATGGGCGCAGCAGTCTGCGTCGGTGGTGCCTCTATCGGTCGTCAGATCGACATGCTCCGCCGCGGACCGCAGTTCGTCATCGGCACTCCAGGACGCCTGAAGGACCTGATCGAGCAGCGCAAGCTCTCGCTCAAGTCATGCGGCACCATCGTGCTCGACGAGGCTGATCGCATGCTCGACATGGGATTCGTCCATGACATGCGTTACCTCATGTCGCTCATGCCCGAAAACCGTCAGACGCTCTTCTTCTCGGCTACCATGGCCGGCGAGATCGCAAAGCTTACACACCAGTTTCTCAAGAATCCGGTCTCGATCTCGGTCAAGACCCGCGAGACTTCGAAGAACATCGAGCAGGACGTCGTAAACGTCCGCGGCGGAAACAAGATCGACATCTTGACCGACATGCTCGTGAAGCCCGACTTCAATAAGGTACTCGTATTCTCGCGCACCAAGCACGGAGCCGAGAAGCTTTCGCTCGAGCTCGAGCGACGCGGCATCAAGAGCGCGTCGATCCACGGCAACAAGAGCCAATCGCAGCGCGAGCGCGCACTTGCAGCGTTCAAGACCAGCCGTGTCAACGTGCTTGTCGCTACCGACGTCGCAGCACGCGGCCTTGATATCAACGACATCTCGCACGTGATCAACTTCGATGTGCCAAATACCTACGAGGACTATGTGCACCGAATCGGCCGAACTGGTCGCGGCGACAAGCGCGGCAAGGCTTTGACCTTCGTTTAGAACTTCTAAAATCAGCGCGCTTCAGCGTTACCCTTCGCGACACATTCCTCATCGTACTCAAAGTACGCCTCGGAATCTCTCGCTCGGGATGTCTTGAATCACCACAACAAACAAAAACTCCCCGTTCGGGGAGTTTTTGTTTGTGGGAGGGAATTAGAGGCCAAGAGAGCCGGCGTTCTCGGGGGTCGCCTTTTCTACCACCTCGACACCGCAGGCAAGTGATGCGCTACCGAACGCCGTCCATGCAGCGCGCTTGGCTGCGTGGAGCGTATCCATCGCGTCCTTGTTTGCTGCTTTGTACACATTCCACGAGGCGGTGCGGGCCGAGCGTCGTGCCGAGGCATTCTCTTGGCCCCACGAGTTATGGAGCGCGGCAGCGCGGTCGGTAAGGGCTTTGGTCTGCGCCGAGCTAAAAGCGGCAAAGGCTGCCTGTGTAGCCGACTCACGCACATCGACGGCCTTCTGGACGCAAGGGAGGTCCATGGCCTTTGTGGCGGCTGCTGCGGTTGCTGCGAAGGCGCCAAGTGTTGCTAAGAGTACGATTCCTGTCGAAACGGATGCAAATTTCTGCATAGTCGTATCTGAGAAATGATAAGCGCAGGGGAGTGTGCTCTGCGTGGGCGCAGTATACATAGCCGCCGAAATACGCACTATCGATTATGGATTGCAATACGGAAATTAAAATACGCAACACCCGCGAGTGTTGCGTATAGGTTAGGTGCCGCGTGGGGGCAAAATGATGCAGTATGTTACTGGCTGCGATTTTTTGTACCCGCCGTGGTCCATCTTTCCACACCAGTGTGCTCGTCCGTCGTTAGCATCTTCGGCGACGACTTTCTTTCTGTCGACGGTTATCCATTTTCCTTCGATTTGCAAACGGACCACGGGCTTTCCCGCATCGGTTGTCTCGACAAAGTCACTTACGGGACTGCAGTCTTGGTCATTACAACAGCTGGTTACTCCGTCTGGCATTTTGTACGGCGTGTAGTTCATACCGGCGATCTCATGTGCAGAAACAGGTCCGGCAGTCGTCAGCAACACGGTCGCTGACGCGATGATCGCGAATCTCATCTCGGCCTCTCTTTCTGGTTACCTGTAGCCACCTTACGCCCGATACAGAGGCTGTGCAACTTGTGGACGCCTGGTCGATGCGGTAGGCTCGATACATGACATACACACCGAGCAAAAAAATATTAGAAAAGTACGCCGACCTCATGGTCAACTTTGCCGCCGGCGGCGAGAAAGGCATACAGAAAGGGGACGTAGTGCGACTTACTGCTGGCGAGTCGGCCAAGCCCTTGTTCGTTGCTGTACGCGACGCGATTCTCAAGGCGGGCGGACATGTGCTGCCCCAGTACGTGCCAGAGGACATCAATCGAACATTCTATGAACTTGCGGGGAATCATCAGCTCGAACACTTTCCGGCAAAGTACATGAAGGGGGTCATCGACGAGATGGATCATTCTATCTACCTGATCTCCACGACGAATCCGCACGAGCTCAAGGGCGTAGATCCGAGCAAGATCATGCAGCGTGGCAAAGCGATGCGGCAGTTCATGCAGTGGCGCAACGAGAAAGAGAATAACGGCAAGTTCACCTGGACGCTCTGCCTGTACGGCACCCCGGCGATGGCGAAGGAAGCGGGCCTCACCGAAAAGCAGTATTGGGATCAGATAATCAAGGCATGTTACTTGGACAAGGCTGATCCGAAAAAGGAGTGGCGCCGCATCTACAAAGAGATCTACGCCATCCGCGACAAGCTCAACCTTCTCACACCCAAGATCGATAAGCTCCATATCTTTGGGCCCGATGCCGATTTGTACATAACGCCGGGCGAGAAGCGGCGCTGGGTCTGCGGCACCGGACGCAATATGCCGAGCTTCGAGATTTTTACCTCGCCCGACTGGCGCGGCACCAATGGGTGGATTAGGTTCAATCAACCGCTCTATCGCTACGGCAACCTGATAGAAGGAATCGAACTTTGGTTCGAGGACGGAAGGGTAGTAAAGAGTAAAGCAACCAAGAACGAAAAGGTACTCAAGGCGATGATCGCAACCGAAGGAGCCGACAGGCTCGGCGAATACTCGCTTACCGACAAACGACATTCGCGAATAACGCGTTTTATGGCCGAAACCCTATTCGACGAGAACATGGGCGGCGCGCATGGTAACACGCACATGGCACTCGGCAACTGCTACCACGAGACATTCGTCGGAGATCCGACAAAGATGAAGAAGGCAGATTGGGAGCGGCTTGGCTACAACGACTCATCGGTACATACCGACATAATTTCGACGGCTCCGCGCACCGTGGTGGCGCACATGAGCGATGGTACCGAGAAGGTGATCTACAAAAGTGGCATGTTCCAGGTGTAGCGTGCTCGATTGATTCTGTACTTTGTGATACGGTGCGGAAAGATTGCTACAGAGGAGGTTACCGATGGCTACTTCGATACGAGAGCTCCTGCAAGAAGCAGATGACAAGCGCTCAGAGGCCGAGGCAGCATTTGCTCAGGCAAAAGAAGACCGTGCACTGGCGCGTAAACGATGCGCTGACACGCACGATGTGATCAGGGACAGGATACTTGCGGGCGAATCAAGTGGTGACGCAATATACGATCTTCTGATTGTGACAAGAAAGACAGATGAGTACGAGTACTTCGTCAGCGCCTATCGTGCGGCCGAAGAATCTCTGCGTGGACATGTCGGCGAATACGTAGTCCATGTCGTCGACAGGATAGAAGATGAGCGCATACGCCATGTCTTTGGCCGAGGGTGGGAGACGCGCGTTCGGCAGGTTTGTGATATCTTCGTCGGTATCTTAGATTCCGAGAAGTTGGTCGTCGACCTTTCTAAAAAGAGCGTCTCTCTGGTGACGTCAGGGCATGCGTACCTCTCATGGTCTGAGATGGGACTGTATGTGAACGTCGGATGGAGTAAAGACCATTTGCCACTCTCATTTCATCTCGTACCCACTGACGCGCGCCGTGAGAAGATGCAGAATTATGGACGGTATACGGGACGCGTCGGCGCGCGGCTCTTTGCAGGTGACGATGCGATTGCCGCGTGGCAAGGGGCAAACATCGACACCTTTGGTCTGCATCACCTGCATGCACTGAGGGATGTAAAGAAACATCTGGCCCATATCGGGATCCCGTTTCCGACCAAAATCGGAAAGCCAAAACAAGAGCCGATTTTGTATTAAGTTCTAACAGCGGCACGTCGGTGCCGCTGTTTTTAATCGTCGACGAATATGGTGGGGTATACTGTCGCAATGGAAACAGCAGTCTTTGGTGGCGGGTGTTTTTGGTGTACCGAGGCGGTGTATAAGATGCTCAGGGGCGTCTCGGCGGTTGCCCCTGGGTACACCGGCGGCGCAGTCGATCATCCGATCTACGAACAGGTATGCACAGGCACTACGGGGCATGCCGAAGTTATAAAGGTCGACTACGACCCGAAAGAAGTGACGTATCGTGATCTTCTCACTATCTTCTTCGCGTCGCACGACCCGACCCAGCTCAACCGCCAAGGTGCCGACGTCGGCACACAATACCGTTCTGCCGTCTTTTATACGACCGAAGAGCAAAAGGCCGAGGCCGAGAAGTTTGTCGCGGAGCTCAACGACGCACCAGGAGGGAAGGCAATCACCGAAGTCGTGCCATTGGGTACCTTTTGGCCGGCCGAGGGCTACCACAAGGATTACTACGAGCGAAACCAAGACGCCGCTTATTGCCAGATCGTCATAAACCCAAAGCTCGAGAAAGTGCAGGAGCGGTATGAGGCACTTTTGAAAGAGGCATACCGGAGCAAGAAGCAGGCAAACCCATAGATCTCGGTTTCTACAAGTTGTTTTTTTGCCCCAGGGTGCGAAAATAAGGTGGATGAAGCCATTCCTCACTCTTTTGGTCGTGGTGCTTGCTATAGCAGGCGGCTTTTGGCTTATCGGACGCAACGATACGACACCTCCCGACGTGGTGTATAACGCGACTACGACTCCTACCGTATCGCAAGAGAAATACGTAAACGCCACCGCATCCGACATATCGGTAGCCTCCCCTGCAACAGGCTCGCTCGTACCAGTGCAGTTTGATGTTACTGGGGTTGCAAAGGGGTGGTACTTTGAAGCGAGCTTTCCTATAGAAGTGCAAGACATGAACGGCAAAGTCGTGACACAGACACCGGCACAGGCACAAGGAGATTGGATGACGACACGTCCGGTACCATTTAAGGCATCAATTATCGTCAAAGATTTCCATGGACCTGCGATGCTGGTACTCAAGAAAGATAATCCGTCGGGAGACCCCGAGAGAGACGCAAGTTATTCGATGCCTATACTAGTGCAATAAACATGTCATTTGAACGAAAACATCATAACGATAATCCTGAACACGAGGCTGGACGTGCGGAAGTAATCGACGAATTGACTACCGCTATCAGCCAGGCCGCTATCCTGCGCGGTAATGTGGCGAATTTGGTCAATCTGCAATCCACTGCAGATGCTGTCATGGCGCCGGTCATCGCTATGGAAAAACTTCGCATGGAGGCTCTCTCGCTCGCTTCGTCCAAAACACCGAAGTCCGAGATAGATCGCATACTCAGCGAGCTTACCGAAGCTATGAACAACGTCCGCTCGGTTGTGACGAAGACACAGTCTGAAGATACGCCGGCAGCATAGACTTGTAGTATGACGGTCGATGTGCGCAAGCGAGAACGGATGCAGCGCATCGTACGCTACCTCAAAAAGACCTACGGCGAGCCCAAAACGGAGCTTTCCTACACGAAAGACTACGAGCTGTTATATGCCGTCATGTTGAGCGCCCAGTGCACTGACAAGCGGGTGAACATGGTAACACCCGCTCTTTTCAAGAAGTATCCGACGCTCGAGGCGTTTGCAAGCGCTAAACTTGCAGATCTGCGGCGCGATATCTCTTCAATCAGCTTTCCTAACAACAAAGCGATGCACATGATCGAGACTGCCAACATCCTCATCAATAATTTTGCCGGGAAGGTACCCAGAGCGATCCCGGATCTCCTGACTCTCAAGGGGGTTGCGCGCAAGACCGCTAACGTAGTTCGTGGCGAGCTGTTTGACGAGTGGGACGGTATCGCTATCGACACCCACGTAAAGCGCTTTGCACGCAAGTTTGATATTTCGCATGCAAAATCGGCCGATGCTATGGAGCGCGAGCTCATGGCGCTCGTTCCGAAAAAAGATTGGAAGTACGTGAATAACGGATGGGTGCTCTATGGCCGCTATGTCTGTACCGCCATAAAGCATGACTGCACAGTGCACGGGCTTACCAAGCTGTGGCCCGAAGCAGCGCATCGCTGGCCACGCAGCGATGCTGGAAAGGGGAGGGACTAAAAAGCAATCAAGGCGCTTTTTAGAAGTTTTCCCGTGTAGGAGATCAGCGAGTCTGCGAGCGTTAAGAACCGTGGGTTCTTAAAAAACATCGCTTAAAGCGATGTTTTTTCGTTGGCCTAAGGTCGATACTGTCAGACCCCAGCAAGAAAAAACCCCGAACTTCGGGGTTTGATTGGTGACGTAGTCAGAACAAGATGCCCTGTGCGCTTTGCTTGCGTTGGATCTGATAGAACAGATACTGTGCGTCGTGCGAAGGGTCGAGTTTTTTCCGATGATCGGCAGAGTAGAGGAGCGGTATCACGGCCCAGATATGATAATCCTTGCCTTGATCGGCTCTTGCCTGCCTTGTAGCCCAGTCAGAAAGCGCTTTGCGTTCGTCCGGCGGCAAAAAACACAACAGTTGTCTGCCGCAGTAGTCGAGGTCGAGCGTGCGTTTGGCATTGCGTACATGTGTCCAAAGCGTGTGGTGCAAGACCATGACGCCATTGGGCAGTCGGACAAAGTTCGACATGGCTCCTCCTGTATGGCTAGTCGCACAGTACCTCGTTTTCGTTGGTTGGCCAAGTGCTGCACGTGGATGTAGCATACGGCTATGGATAAGCAGCGAGCACGCCCTGAGTCACCCCGAAGAGTGGCGGTATTTGATGTCGATGGCACTATATTCCGTTCAAGCCTCTTCATTCAGCTTACCGAGGCTCTCATCCGGGAAGGTATATTTCCTCCGACGTTGCGTGGATCGTACGAGCGTCAGCACAAAAAATGGCTCGAACGCGAAGGCGATTACGATTCGTATATCGGTGCCATGGTCGAGGCGTTTTCCAGAGAAATAAAAGGTGTCGGATATGGTGAGTTTGCCGACATTGCCGAAGAAGTGGTCGATCTGCAGTGGAAGCAGACGTACCGGTTTACGCGCGACCTCATCAAGGACCTCAAGGCCAAGGGGTATTATCTCTTGGCCATATCGCATTCCCCAAAGACGATCCTCGACAAGTTTTGCCCACGCATAGGCTTCGACAAGGCCTACGGCATGGTCTACGAGCTCGGTCCTTCGGATCGTTTTACCGGCGTCGTTATAGACGAGCATCTCATCCGCAACAAAGCTGCGGTCCTTAAGCGGGCCGTCGAAAAAGAAGGGCTTACGCTCGCACATTCGATCGGTGTCGGCGATACCGAAAGTGATATACCGTTTCTCGAGGCTGTGGCGCGGCCTATTTGTTTCAATCCGAACGCCCGGCTCTTTAAGTACGCTAAGCGCATGGGATGGAAGATCGTAGTCGAACGTAAGGATGTGATCTATGATCTCTGATATGAAGCTCTTTTTACTGATTGTGCTCGTTGGTCTTGCGTACTTTGGGTACGCGTCCCTCAGACTGTATTCATTCGCACAAAAGAGCAAACCGCTCGTCGAGGTCGCGGTACCGTTTTCGATCGACGAACCCGCCCGGAGCAAGCGAGTCCTCGTTTTGGGTGACAGCACCGCTGCTGGAGTCGGTAGTGTGCCTGAGAGCACCGTGGCCGGGCGTATCGCCGCGTGGCTCAATGCCAATGTCGATAACTACGCAAAAAGCGGAGCGGTCACTGCGGATCTTTCAGGGCAGATGGCGCAATCCGACAGTGAGCGGTATGATCTCGTCGTAATACAGATTGGTGCAAATGACATCATAAGACTTCTGAGCTTGAGTCAGGCCGACCGTAACCTCGATAGCATTCTCTCGGCACTCGCAAAAAAGTCTGACAAGATTGCGTTTTTAACCGCAGGCGACGTGGGAGACGCGCCCCTGTGGCCATACCCTATGGCGTGGCTCTATACCTACCGGACACGAATGCTGCGCGAGCTGTTTATTGCCGAGGCGGTAAAGCACTCTGCGGTGTATGTCGACATCTACGCCGAGGGGAACATATTTGGCGACGACGAAGCTAAGAACTACGCACCGGACATGCTGCATCCGTCCGCTGATGGGTACGGTAAGTGGTTTGCGCTCTTGCAAAAGAGCGTCCGTGCGCGCTGGCCCGAGCTCGAGAAATGAAACCGGACGCACAGGCGATACGTGACTTTCGCCATGTAGTGCTCGACTACTACGAAAAAACGGGACGGCACGATCTGCCATGGAGAAAAACGAGGGATCCGTACAAGATACTGGTTTCAGAAGTGATGTTGCAGCAGACGCAGGTGTCGCGTGTACTCGTGAAATACCGCGAATTCCTGGCTGCATATCCAACCATCGAAGACCTTGCAGGCGCCTCGTTGTCAGACGTTCTCAAGGTCTGGAGCGGGCTCGGCTACAACCGCCGCGGTAGATTTTTGCAGCTTGCCGCACAAGCTGTTGTCGAGCGTCACAAGGGTAAGGTCCCGCAGGATGTGATGATACTCGAATCATTGCCCGGAATCGGCGCATACACCGCTCGTGCCATCGCGACGTTCGCCTTTAACCAACCACATGCCTTTATAGAAACAAATATCCGATCCGTCTTTTTGCATCACTTCTTTCCGAAAGGAAGAAATGTCTCAGATGCGCGGCTCATGCCGATCATCGAAGCGGCGATTGACCGGGATGATCCGCGTCGGTGGTACTGGGCACTGATGGATTATGGAGTGCTCCTGAAGCAGGTGTATGGAAATCCGTCACGCCGGAGCAAGCACCATACCAGGCAGGCAAAGTTCGAGGGATCGATGCGGCAAGCCCGTGGCGCGATACTCATGTACCTGCATACGCATGCGACCGCGACAGAGAAAGAGCTTTGTACGGCCACCGGAATCGAGATAGCGCGCATACACGCCGCGCTCTTTGGTCTTACCAAAGACAAGATGCTTGTCCGCGAGGATGGGGAGTGGAAAGTGGCGTAGATTACCGTACCTTGAAGAGCTTCAGGGTGGATGGAAGTCCGGCAAACATGATCATGCCGATCACGACGAAGATTATCTCGATGTGAGCGACCAAAAGCACGAGACTTCCGATAAGAGGGCCGACGATAAGGCCCAGCTGTGCGACGGCACGGTACAGTCCGACTTCGTCGCTGTCTTGCGCACGCACCTGCTTGAAGAAGTAGCTCTCGCCGCCGATCTCGACTAACGCCGCGCCGACGCGCGTCATGAACATGAGCGCCGTCCATGCGGCAAAGCCTGCGTGTCCTATGAGTCCCATGCCGATGGTCGTAACGGCGAGTACGATGAACCCACAGATGAGTATGTCGCGCTCGCCTATCCGTGTGTCGGCTAGATACCCTGCAGGGATCTCGACCAGTATGAACGCGATGAGCGCCAATGAGAGCATAGCGCCGATGTCGGGGAGCGAGAAGTCGAGGTGGTCGTGCAGATAGACGATGACGTACACCTCGATAATGCCGTAAAAGACGTAAAGCAGGAATTTCTGGAAGAGGGCGCTCCGGATGACTGCGCGTTCGCGGAGGATCTTCCACATCCCGACAATACTGAACGATCGGTACCGAACATCCTTGAAGTGGGCGAGGCCCATGCCCGAGATGAGAAGCATAGGGGCCGATATGAGTGCCGCTACGATGAAAAGCGAGGTGAAGTCCTCATTCTCGGTGAGGTGCCCAGCGACGATAGGTGCTATCACGAACGCGATGTTGGCCATCGTGATGAAGACAGCACGGACGAAACCGGTGTTCTCGGTCTCTTTCGTTTCTACCTGTAAGAACTCGTCGAGCGAGAGCATTGTAAGTGCCCAGGCTACCGTTATGGCGATAAAGCAAGTAATTGCTATGGCAGGACTCTGGAAGGGGCCGATCACGAGGAGTGCGACCGCCATGAGCGCCGTAAGAGTCGTAAAGAAGTGGTAGTTGCCGACTAGGCGTAAGATTCCTGGGCCTACCAGAAGCAGGATCATGCTTACTAGTGACGCAGCCGAGAAGACGAGGCCGATAGAGTTTTCGCCCACGCCACGCGAGACCAGGAATACCGGAATAAAGTACACGATGAGCGCGTACTGGAGGTTAGAAAAGAAATTGAGCGCATTGACCGCACGCTCCTCGCGGACTATCCGGGTAGACACTGGATAAGTATACCGTGACCTCGTCGGCGAGTTTCCACAAAAAAAGACCGACCCGGGAAGGGTCGGTCTGGGCGAGGGTCTTAGGTCCTGGCGCGGGTTCTGGCTTGTGCTGGTATGCGACGGTTGATGATGGCGATACCCAAGTACACGATGGCCAACAAGCCATTGAACCATATGCAGTCCCGCGACCACATGGGTCCATTGATGGTACCGCCTTGGGTTACGCGGTACGCTTCCATCGAAAGGAAGGCATACATCGAGCCCCAGCAGAGGGCAATTCCGGTGAGTGGAAACGAGTTGTTGCCTCGCCGCTTTTCGAAGTGCGAGAGCACTGCGAGAAATAGAGTAAGCCCTAACACTGCAGTACTGACTTTGAAGTGCCAGTAGTGGTGGCCGGACCGGAATGCGATTCCGAGGATGGTTACCGGATCATTCATGTGAATCCCTCCGTTTATCTAAATACATTTTAATACAAATTAAAGAATAGTCAATAAACAAGAAAAGACCGCTGTGATGCGGTCTTTTCTTTTGGGTTACTGCGTTGGCTATACGCTCACGATCACCGGGATGACGATCGGGCGTTTGTGGGTCTTTTGGAGTAAGAAGTGCGAGACGGTCTCTTCGAGGTGCGATTTAAGTTGGTCTATGTCTACCTCTTTCGGTCGGCGCATCTCGTCTTGGACTGTCTTGTGGACCAAGAGGCGCGTCTGGTCCATGAGGTCTTTGTTCTCGCGCAGATACACGAATCCGCGAGAGATGATATCGGCGGACTTGTGGAGCTTGCCGGTGCGACGGTCCAAGGTGGCGACGACCACGCAGAAGCCGTCCTGTGCCAAGGTCTTACGGTCGCGCATGACGACCTCGGAGAGCTCGCCGACACTCTGGCCCTCGACGATGCGAAGTTCAGATGGCGCCTTCATCTTGCGCTTGATGATAGTCTCGCCGTTCTCGATCTCGATGATCGACGAGTTGTCGGGGATGATGATGTTCTTGGGGTCCATGCCGAGCTCGACTGCGAGGTCTGCGTGCAAGCGGAGCTTGAAGTGGTATCCGTGCTGCGGCATGAAGAACTTCGGCTTTATCTGCGTGTGAATCCACGCTGCCTCTCCACGATTTCCATGGCCCGATGCGTGAACGTCGGAGGTTTGATAGGTGATGATGGTAGCGCCCTGGCGTGAAAGATTGTCCATGAGCTTCTGTACCGCGCGCTCGTTGCCCGGGATGACCGACGACGAGAACACAACGGTGTCCTCGGGTACGAGGCGTACCGACTTGTGTGTCTTGTTAGCGATGCGAGCAAGCGCCGCGAACTCGTCGCCCTGCGCGCCGGTTGCGAGGATGATGATCTTCTCGGGCGGGTAGTCGCCCATCTGCTCGGCCGAGATAATGGTATCGTCGCGGTGCTTCAAGAGTCCGAGCTGACGCACGATCTCGATGTTCGCCTTCATGGAGCGGCCCTCGATCACGATCTTTCTGTGCGCGCGTTCGGCGACCCTGACTATGTGCATGAGACGCTCGAGATGCGATGCGAAGGCCGAGATGATGAGACGGGTATTGGTGCTGGTTATGATCTGCTCGAGCGTATTGAAGACGATGTGCTCAGGGATTGAGAAGCCCGGACGGTCGACGTTTGTCGAGTCCATCATCAAGAAAAGGACCTTCTCATTCTTGAAGATCGCAAATTCTTTCTTCTCCTGGTCGGTAGGATCGCCGTCGACGTGGTCGAGCTTGATGTCTCCGGTGCAGACGACTGCTCCGTGCGGCGTATCGATAATGATGCCCATTGAGTCCGGAACGGTGTGCGTGACGCCGAAGAACCGTACCTGCAAGTGACCGAGCTTCACGGTGTCGGTGCTCTCGACTTCGCGGATATCGATCTTAGGAAGATACGCAAATTCCTCTTGGCGCTTCTTAATCATCATGCTCGTGAGCTTGCGCGTATAGACCGGCGGGTTCCCGATACGATCTAGAATGTATGGGATACCTCCGATGTGGTCCAAGTGACCGTGGGTGATCACGAGTCCGCGCACCTTGTGGCGGCGTTCTTCGAGGTACTGCGTGTTAGGCAAGATGAAATCGATTCCCGGTGTATCGTCTTCTTGAAATTGGATACCACAGTCGATGACGATGATGTCGTCGCCGTATTCGACGACGGTCATGTTGCGTCCGATCTCTTCTACGCCTCCCAAGGGGATTATACGGACGGTACCTGGGGTCGGTGGCGGAATCTCGGGACCGCTTGGAGTGCGAGGTGCCATCGAGGGGATGCCAGGAGTATTGGGTCGGCGCGCAGGACGGCGCGATCCTCCGCGTCCGCCTCCGCCGCCTCCACGACCGCCGCCATGCGACGGGCGAGACGAACCTCCGCGTCCGCCTCCGGTCGGAGCCGATCCGGGAGTGCCTGAACGCTCGCCGCGACCCGCGTTACCCGAGCCGCTAAAGCCGCCGCGACCACGTCCGCGGTTGAATCCACCTCTGCGGAAGTTGCGACCGCTTGAGCCTTCTTTGGGGCGTCCGTTGGACGGACCGCGACCCTGTGCGGAGCTGTCTGCCGAGCCGGCGTTGTCTGATCGAGCGGGTGAGGCTCCTGAATTATCTGACTGATCTGGGAACATAAAACGTTGTTACAAATAATGATTATTACTCTGTCGCAGTGTCTTGCGTAAAGAGGTGCCAGACCTGCTCGGTCTCGGTATACCACTGGTACACATTAAGGAATCTCTCTGCCGGTGTAGTGAGGGCCCCTAGCATCGTGCCGTGCACCGACTTCGGTAGCACATAGATGAAGTCTGGAGCATACAGGAAAATCGCCGGATTGTCTCCTTGTACGATTTTTGCAAAGCTTACGTAATCTTCTTCGCGTTGCCTACGGTCAACCAAGGCGCGAGCCTCGGTGAGGAGAGTGTCGGCCTTTGAGTTTGCGTAGAGAGCGAGGTTGAGCCCCGGGTCTATGCGTTGGCTCGAATGCCAGAACGCAAAGAGATCAAGGGAGCGTCCGACTATCTCGCCAAAGAGAAGCGCGTCATAGTCGCGCGGACGGATCGCCGAGGTGTTGAGATCGCTCGTCGAGAAGACGTGCACCGTAACATTCGCACCCAAGGCGCGCCAAGCCGATGCGACGGCTTCTGCGGTGTCCTTGAGTTCCGGTGTGTCGGCAGTCGAGATTGCGAAGGTCAACTGTTCGGTCTTCTTGCCAGTCTTCTTGGTCCACGTGTGCACCGACTCGTCAAATGTCCATCCGCCCTTCTCGAGAATGGACTTCGCGTTCGCAATCGGATCTTCTGCCGGTTCCTCGGCGGCGAGCTTATCAGAATTGAGAACACCAGGCGGGATAGGTCCGTCAATCGGCTTGCCGTAGCCGCCGAGTGCTTTCGCAATGATCTCTTTCTTGTTGATCGCGACGTTAAGTGCTTTGCGTACCGATGCGTCGGTAAACACCGGCGCCTGCGACTGGTTGAAGAAGATGGCGAACACGCGTGGCAAGGGAGCGCTCAGTACTTGAGCGTCAGGGTCTATCTGTGTTAGCTGCGAAGGCTCAAGTCCCGCGACCGCTTCGATGGTACCGGCTTTGTATGCCTTGAGGAGTGCCGTGCTGTTGGGGAAGAACGAGAGTTTGATGGAGCTTATGTACGGGTAGCCCAAAGTAAAGCGATCAAACGCCGCGAGATAGAAGACCGACGGCGCACCCGTGGAGTCTGCGGTGGTACGCACGACCTCGTACGGGCCGCTTCCGATAGGATCGGTATTGAGCTTGTGGAACGAGAACTCCTCGGGGGTGACGTTCTGCCAGAGATGTTTGGGAAGGATGCCGAGCGTCGTGTTCTCGAGAAACGGCGAATATGCGTGAGACAGCATAAAGACGACGGTCTGTGCGTCCGGTGCCGAAACCTCGACACCTTCCCAGTCCGCACGCTTGGGACTCTTTACGCTCGGATTCTGCGCGGCTTCGACGGTATAGACGACATCGGCAGAGGTGAGCGGCTTGCCATCGTGAAAGACCGCGTTCCGTCGGATCTTGAACGTGTATGTCTTGCCGTCGTCCGAGACGGTGTACGACTCGGCGAGGTCGGGAATGAAGTTGCCGTCGGCGTCGGCGCGCAACAGGCCCGAGTACACGAGTGAGGTCACGTCGCGATCTGCGTCTGATATTGCTAATAGCGGGTTAGAGAAACGCGGCGTCCCGACGATACCTTCGGAGAACGACCCCGAATGAGCAGGGACCGACACCATGATGCTCTTATTGAGTTCGGCGAGCATGGTAAAGGCACTCACGGCGAGTATGACCGAGAGTACATACAGGAGAAGGCGTTCGAACGGAGTGAACGAAACCAAGAGCTCTTCGAGGCGGCGGATACCACGTACCCGGCGAGATTTAGTGAGCGTAGAATCTGGTTGCGATGAAAAAAGCGTACGTGGGGACGTACTCGGTGACGCGATTATATCTGGTTGATCCATATGAATACCGCACCACGCTCAGGGCGTGGGGGATTTGGTTAGATGAACAAAGTGGCAAGAGCCGAGAATGCGAACAGGATACCAAGTGCGATGGTTGCCCTAAAGAGGGTCTTCTCGAGGCCGCGGCGGGTATGAAAACCCGAGCTGAAGTTGTCAGCGCCGAATGCGCCGCCCAGGGTCGCCCCTGTGCGCTGCAAAAGTATCGCTCCCATAAGAAGCGCCGAGATGACTACCTGAAGGTAGGGCAGATAAAGACTTAGCGTTGCCATGTATGAAGATGCTAGCACGAGGGCCTGGGAGGGTCAATAATCGGATGAAGAGCCGACTATAGCA
>CAZYLZ010000001.1:78626-168164 GCA_964648335.1 uncultured Candidatus Saccharibacteria bacterium
CGGTCGATGAGATCGCGCTCGGCCGGGAAGTCACCGCCGTACTGGGCGATGATCGCCGTGGCGCTTCCATAGGACACGGTCGCGATCGGGTCGGCGCGCAAGGCACGCATGCGTTCGCGCTCGATGCGCTTGGCTTCGCGGGCAAGATCGGCCGAACGCTTGAGTTCGCCGTAGCGGTGCTCGCGGGTCTTGAGAAGTGCATCGACGGGGTTGGTCGAGAACGCGACTGCGTCTGCGACCGTCGCGAGCGATACCGTCAGACCTGCTCGGTGAGCCTTGACCAGGTTCTCCTGGACGTCGGCCGGGGCCGGTGGCAACTCGATACCGACCCTGACGCCGGTTGTGGGTTCCTGGTAGTCGGGCCAGAGCTTCTCGAGCGAGGTCTTGTGGTCGGCGAGGTCTGCCTCGAGGAGCTTACGCTCGACTTTGGCGAGGACCTCGGGGCGCACGTAGCCGTGGTCGACATTGCGGTAGTCGGTCCATTCGGAAGTGGCATAGCCACCGACGACGAGAGCGATCGTGCCGCCGAGAGCGACCAGAGCGATCGGCGCGGCGAGGTACAGCATGAGAGCTGTAGTGCTCGCACCGGACAGCAGGGCGCCGATAGCCAGGCCTTTGAGCGGACGGCTGCCGATGATGGCGACCGCACGTTCTTCGATGCCTTGCAGGGGCTTCTTCGAGACCAGCACCTGCCCATTGTTGTCGGGGTTGACCCGGTAGATCTCTGCCTGTAGGCAGAGATTGTTCCAGGCGACCGTCGGCGTGATGGCCAGGTAGCCGATGTCGTGCTTCGCGAGCGTGCTTGCCAGGATGTCGGCATCGTGCCGGTACCGCATTGCGACCTTCCGGCGCTCTTCCTTGGCTTCGTCGATGATCTTCGACTCGGCGGCAGGGTCGGGCGACGGGATGCCGGCGATCACCTTGATCGACTGGGCTTTCGCCCGGTCGATGACCGACTTCGGTACGTGCGGGTTTGCGATCTCTCGCTCGACCGCCGGGCCGATTGCCTCGGCAAGATACGCAAGATTTGAAGCTCGCATACTTCGTCTCCTTTTCAATGTACAGAAAGGGCGGATGCCCAATCTGATAGGGGTTATACCACTAAAAACGTGTACGTGTAAAGAGCGGGCCATAAAAAACCGCAGAGGGGAATCCCTCTGCGGGTTGGGCGGATCATGGTCCGTATTTTACGAGTTCGAGTTTGTCGACCCGAAGCATCGCGAGTTGTTCGGGAGTATTGGGGACTCTTTGTCCTACCGCCTTGATGTTTTCTGACCGTACGAACCTCTCCACATACCCTTGTGCAAGCCTTTCGGTGGCCTGAGGGATCGCGAGATCGACATCGCTTACACGTAGATCAGGATTTTTATCGAGCAGCTGTTGTACCAGTGTGTGCTTGTCGGTACTCAATACGAGCTTTGCGGTGTAGATAATGGTAGCGTCCACCGTGTTGTCTTCCAACAAGACTCTGGTTTTGAAGCTATCTGTCATCCGTGCAAACGAGACAGCCTCGCTTTGCGCATTCCTGATACCGCGTGGTACAGACTGTCCCGGTGTCATCACCTTACGATCGTGCGTGACACGCACCTCGTACCGGGAGTACGAGACCACCGGTGAGCGCAACCATATATGGAGACCGACCACAATCCACATGAGGACCGCTGCACACGCTAAAATAACGGCGGCAGCACTTGGATCTTCTTCGACTCCATACACTAACGCACAGGTGGCGATGCCGCAGCTCAAGAAAATCATCGATACCATCAGTAACGCGTTCGTGCCTTCTCTGGTGGCGGTAATTACAATTTCATTCGCGACGTAGATCGCCCAAACCGAACCGATGACAATTGCGATCCATGCAATAAGCCCACAGGCAGGACCGACAATTTCTTGATAGAACCGATATGGTCGCGTAGTTACCGGTAGGGACATATGAGACTCCATTTGTTTGTCGATTCAGCTCGTTGGTTTATATCACGTTTTTTAGTATTTACAAGAAAACCGCCGTACCTGTGGGTACGGCGGGGAGGCTAGGGGCGAATGGTGATCTCATCGATCCGCACTCGGCCCAGATAGCTGATTGTATGCGGTATATCACGCCCGACTGCGTTGATGCCTTCGGCACGTACGAAGTCGGCAATGAGCGATGCAGTCGCTGTCGCGAGTTCTGCGCTTGCACGCTGTGCGACTTCGCTTGCAGGAGGCGTGCTTTTGTCGAGCACTTTCTGCAAGAGATCGACCAGTCCGCGATCCGGTTTAAAGTCGACTCCGTATCGGACCGAGAGCCGAAGCCGTTTTTCGTTGGGAACCTCGATGGTAATGGGTCCCTGGAACTTCTTTGCATCGATCAGGTAGCTGAGCGGAGTTAGTACTCCTCGATTGACGGACTCGCCGACACCAAGCACCTGTCGACTCGTGAGTACCCTGATTTCGTTCCGGTCGTAGTGAAGCAGCGGATCGCGGATCAAGAGGCAAATCCCCACGATACTCCAACTCAAGAGCGCTCCGGCAACGGGGTAAGTCGTCAGTGGCCACGATTCGTCAGTGCCCTCGAGCCAGTTCATGACTACCAGCATCGCGCTAGCGAGGCCCACGACGACGAAAATCATCGCTAGTTCGGCGTCTGCCGTTTCGATGTTCTGGACTGCCGCCCACTTAAGCGCGAGCGCGATTGCAATGAACCCTGCGAGCGACATCGTTAGATGGGCGATTACCGAGAGTGCCGGTCGTATATGACTATTGTACAGTGCGTACGAAGGCGTACTGACATATGCAGACATAGGTGTCTCCTTTGGTTCTGATCTGAAAAACTTATACCATATTTCCGTATATTTACAAGAAATCCGCCGTACCTGTGGGGTACGGCGGATGCGCAAATTAACCGATGATGTTGGTGATACTGTCGATGATGATGCTTTCCAGGAAGACGCCTTCGGCCAGCGGTATGATGCCAAGCGCCTTGCTTCCGTGTACCAAGACATGTTTTTTGGCTGCAGCGATCGCTTCTTCCTTCAGTAACTGTTCGATCACGATACGTGCATACTTGGTTTCAAAATCCGTCTTCGCCAACAGGTCCTGGACGGGCTTTCTGAGCTTTGCAATGCTGCGCAAAGTGAATCTGAAGCGAATCGACAGTAACTGATTGCTATCCGCTGTTACGAGCTCGACGGTTTCGAATCGCGACTCTTCCTGTTTATTGCTTGAGATCACACGTCTGCTCAGCGGTGTCCAAAACCCGCGCTCGACTCGTTCGCCTTCGGCCAACAGATGTCGATTGGTGGTTACTCGGATTTCGCGATTAGAATAGTACAGATAGGGTTCATCTGTATGGATCGTGATAAGAACGACGGCCCATGACACCACTGCCGCGGCAATGACCAGTAGTATCCCTCCAAATTGTATCTCTCGCGGGATCAGGCATAGGAGGGCACAGATTCCGGTACTGAACATGAGGAGAAAGACGATAAGCAGCGGCCCGTCACCCGTTTCTATACTTTGTGTATATGCAACGACACCCGCCTTGAAGCCGCCGTAGATAGCGATGCAGATGACGAAGAGCCATGCAATGCGACTGCAGATGGGTCGTACATAGTTTGTATACCGATCATAGATCGGCGATTGAGCTGCGACTAACATGAGGCCTCCGAGTTCTTTTGGGTTTACGCTAAGTAATCTATACCATATTTCCGTATATTTACAACAAAACCGCCGTACCTGTGGGGTACGGCGGATGAACTGCGATTAGCGAACCGAGGTGCGCATTTCTCTGATCTGGATAGGGGCGAAACGGGGGTCGGGATGCGTGATCCACTGACCGACCGCACCAGTACCTTTTTCGATGGCGAGCTGCTGCACCGCCGGGCCGGTAATGCTCGCGATGTAGTCGCCGATTGTTGCTGGGATATCGCGCGCCAGAGTCGGCGTCTTGTCGAGCATCTCTTGCACGATCGCCCGGAGGCTGTCGTGCTCGCTCAGAGCTACAGAATAGGTGAGCTCCGACGCAACACCGCGCATATCCGTCTTAAGCATCCTCTTATAAGTGGATGGGACATGCTTCGTCTTCACGACGAATGTTTTCTGTTTCCAGACCGTGCGCGTCACGACGTCTCCCGGCCTCATGATGACCCGCTCGTCCGTTACGCGAATTTCGCCGGGACGATACTCGATTATGCGATTGACGTAGAGGATCGCGCACGACAGCAGCACCAACGCGACAGCACACGAGGCGACCCAGCGGCTATACCGTATCTCTGTGTCGACGGCGACAGGGACTCCGAGTAAGACGCCGATGAGTGAGACTAGGATGGTAGAGATCTTCAACACTTCGCTGCCGGTCTCGTTGGTAAGCACCATTCCTGCTTCGCCTGCGAGGTAGGCGATAGCTGCTGATCCGACCAGTAAGATGACAGTGAAAATTTTCGAAAGCCCTGGCCGAAGCGTCTTAGCATAGTACCCGTAAAGCGGTGATAGGGCGGCTGCTGTAGCCATTGTGTCTCTCCGTATCGTTCGTTTCTATACTGGATTAATTCATACCATAAAAAACTTTATTTGCAATTCTGGACACCACGCCACGATTTTTACTATAATGCACGCGCTTTGGGCACTGGAGTCTGTTATTGTGCTCAGATACAAATCTTTTACCAGACCTTTTAAAAAATAACCTGTTCACACTATGGCAAAAAAAGAAACGAAGACGGCAAAAGTCCTCCCGCTGGGAGACCGCGTGCTCATACGCCCCGTCGATGCCGACGCCACCAAATCGCCGAGTGGCATCATCATCCCTGATTCTGCACAGAAGAAAGAATCGAAGGAAGGGAAGGTTATAGCGGTAGGACCAGGTCGCCTCGAAGAGGGCAAGCGTATCGAGATCGCACTCGAAATAGGCGACAAGGTCTTGTATCGCCAGGGCTGGGACAACGAGATCGAGATCGACGAGGTGAAGCACTACTTAGTGAACGAATCCGACATTCTCGCGATAATCGAGTAACCGGACAGCGTTCGTTTGCAAATGCTATTTCTTACTCATAACACTAACTACCATGGCTAAAAGAATCATCTATACCGAAGACGCACGTGCAAAGCTCAAGGTCGGCATCGACAAGGTCGCCGACACTGTCAAGCTTACGCTCGGCCCCCGCGGACGAAATGTCGCATTGGGCAAAAGTTGGGGCGGACCGACCATCACCAACGACGGTGTCTCTATAGCAAAAGAGATCACGCTCAAGGATAACATCGAGAACATGGGCGCCGAGATCGTAAAGGAGGTCGCGTCTAAGACCAACGACGCGGTCGGCGACGGCACCACCACATCGATCGTCCTCTTTCAGGCGATGGTCAACGATGGACTCAAACGAATCTCGTTGGGTGCTAATCCGACGGATGTGCGCGAGGGCATGATGGCAGCGTCTCATGATGCCGTTAAGCTCTTGCAGGACATGTCGAAGCCGATCAAGTCGAAGGCCGAGATCGAGCAGGTCGCGACGATTTCGTCCGAGTCGACAGAGCTCGGGGCCGAGATAGCGCGCGTGATCGAGATGGTGGGACAAGACGGTGTCGTGACGGTAGAAGAGTCGCACTCGTTCGGTATCGAGTCTGAGGTCGTCGAGGGAATGGAATTTGATAAGGGATACGTTTCGGCATACATGATCACCAACGCCGAGCGCATGGAGGCCGTGATGCGCGATGCATCGGTCCTCGTCACCGACAAAAAGATCTCGACCGTCAAAGAGATCCTTCCGCTTTTGGAAAAGCTCGCACAGAGCGGCAAGAAAGAGCTAGTCATCATCGCCGACGATGTCGACGGAGAGGCACTCACGACGCTCGTGGTCAACAAGCTCCGCGGCGCCTTTAGTGTGCTTGCGGTTAAGGCACCGGGATATGGCGATAGGAAGAAAGAGATGCTCCAAGACATTGCGGCGACCATCGGCGCCACCGTCGTTTCCGAAGACTTGGGCGTAAAGCTCGAGGCAGTCGAGCTCGACGTGCTCGGCAAGGCCAACCGCGTCGTCGCGACAAAGGACTCGACAACTATAATCGGCGGAAAGGGAAAGAAGAGCGATATCGAAGCTCGCGTACGACAGCTCAAGGCACAGCTCGAGAATACGACGTCCAAGTTTGACAAAGAGAAGTTGGGTGAGCGCATCGCCAAGCTCGCTGGCGGTGTCGCGGTCATCCGCGTCGGTGCCGCAACCGAGACCGAGATGAAATATCTTAAAGACAAGATCGAAGACGCAGTCAATGCGACCAAGGCAGCAATAGCCGAGGGTATCGTTCCGGGCGGCGGCACTGCGTTGGTGCGCTTGGGCGCGGGGCTGAGCAAGAAGCTCCAGGACAAATCGCACGCCAACCGCGGCGAGGCGTTCAAGGCAGGGTACGCGACCGTCATCAACTCGTGCTTGGCACCCTTGCAAGAGATCATTCGCAACACCACGCACGATGTTGGCGTCGACAGCGCAATCTTGGTGACCAAGGTTGTCGAGGGCGGCATGGGCTTTAACGCGAAGACGCGCGAGGCGCTCCCCGACATGTTCAAGGCCGGCATCATCGACCCGGTCAAGGTCACGCGCATGGCGCTTACCAACGCAGCATCTGCTGCCGCGGTCTTCCTTACGACCGACGCGGTTGTCGCTGACGAGCCGGAAGAGAAATCCGCTCCGGCGGGTGGAGGGGCAGGTATGGGGGGTGGTATGGGCATGGACTACTAGGGTAAGACGATAAAATCGGCGTATTGCATCGTTTCGCTGCAAGACACATTCGTCGCCGTACCCAAAGTACGTCTCCAAATCTGTCTCTTGCGCGCCTCGCACTACATCCGATTTAATCGCTTACAAATGCAAACAGCCGTGCACTCTCGTGCGCGGCTGTTTTGGTACTAGAAAAAGAGTCGATTATGCTACTATGAAGTCATATTCGCCAATCTAATTTCAAACAATTATGAGCGCGTTCACCATCATCATAGTAGTTGCCGCAGCTATCGCGGTCTGGGTCATTGCTTCGTACAATCGTTTCGTACGGCTTGCTAACCAAATGAAGGAGGCATGGTCCGACATCGAGGTTCAGATGAAGCGCCGCTTCGATCTTATACCGAACCTCGTCGAGACCGTAAAGGGATACATGCAGCACGAAGCCGGAACGCTCGAGAAGGTGACCGAGATGCGCACGCGTGCCATGAACGCGACCACCGTCGAGGACCAGGGCAAGACGCAAGACATGCTAAGCGGCGCGCTCAAGTCGCTCTTTGCAGTTGCCGAGAACTATCCTAACCTCAAAGCCAACGAGAACTTCGGCAAGCTCCAGGACGAGCTTTCTGATACCGAGAACAAGATCCAGGCGGCGCGCCGCTTCTATAACGGTGTCGTACGTGATTTGAACAGCGCTCTGCAGTCGTTTCCCTCGAACCTCATTGGTAGCATGTTCGGCTTCAAGGGCGGAGACTTCTTTGCACTTGCCGAAAACGAACAGGCGGCGAAGCAGCCGGTAAAGGTGCAATTCTAGACCAGTATCAGCAAAATCGGCGCATTTCTTCGTTGCACTGCGTGAGATAGTCGTCACCATACTCAATGTATGTCTCCGAATATCTCACTTGTGCGCCTCTAACTGCATCCGATTTTTCTGATACTCGAAAACGCATGTATACACTCTTTCTAAGGCTAACATTTGCGACCGTATTTCTGACCGCATTGATAGCCCATCCTGCGTATGCTCAAACTGATCGCTCGTATCACTACACGAATATCGACATCACTGCGACCGTTAATCGCGATACCACGGTGCACGTGGACGAGCGACTCACCCACGAGTTTGTCGGTGCGTACCATCTTGGCTGGCGCAGCATCCCGCACGAGAAGATCGACGGCATCACTGATGTCACGATGGTCGATGATGTAACGGGCGAAAAGCTCGTGTACTCGAAGAGTCGCTATGCAAACGGAGATCCTGCTGGATACGGAAAGTACACGTATTTCAGAGAAAACGGCTCCACCAACATCGAGTGGTATTACGACTTATCCGACACGGTGCATAACTGGACCATCAGCTACACGGCGCACGGTGCACTCGGATTTTATAACGATCACGATGAGCTCTATTGGAACCTGTTTACCGACTACGATGTACCGGTCGATAGTGTTTCGGCGACCGTCGTCCTTCCTGAGGCAGATACCGCACCGCAGACGAGTTTTTATGCCGAGCCCGAAAAACAGTACACGCTCGAGCGTCCTAATCTGAGCACCTTCGTCTTTAAGACCGACGGTGTAGTGCCCAAAGCAAAGCTCACGATAGCCGTGGGATGGCAGAAAGGTGTCGTTGACCAGAAACAATACTATATGGACGCTCTGCGTTTTTACAGCCTGTATCTGGTTGCATTGGTACTCTTGCTCATGTCGTTCGTATATGCCGGTGTCTACGAACTTATGTATCGACGACGGGTTCATGGGCGAGGAACCATCGTCGCACAATACGAACCCCCGCAGCATCTACTACCTGCAGAGGCCGAGATGCTCGTAAAGGGCTCCGTAACCGACAAAGGCTGGTCAGCGACCGTGGTCGATCTCGCAGTGCGCGGCTACCTGATGATTTCGGAAGATCCGCCAGGTATCGGGTGGTGGGCACGATTTTTCTCGTCTTCTAAAGAATATACCGTTACGCCTACGAGCAAGTCTACGGCAGATCTCCGTCCGTACGAACAGACGTTTATACGCGCGCTCTTTGATGATCGAGAGAAGTTCTCGACAGCTCTTATGAAACAGTCGACGTCAGACACGATGTATAAGGCTATGCAGGAGGTCAAAAAAGTGTTCCATGCCGATGTCGAAAAGGATACAGCCGCGTATGAGGTAGGACCTGTCTGGCATCCGGCTACGTATCTTAAAGATTTCGAAAAAAAGCGGTTATCCGCGCTTGAAATAATCGCCGCTATTGGGGTGTTCGTCGGACTACCGACGCTTTGGGTATGGCTTATGGTGATCGGCGCCGATAACCAAGGCGCTATTTGGCTCGTCATATCGCTGTGCGTATCAATAATTATCGTTGTATACGTACGTTTGATACGGTTGCGACTTAACGAGCACGGGGCAATCTTAAAAGAAGAATGGCTCGGATTTAAGCACTATCTTCAAACCGCCGAACGGTATCGATTGCAGAATCTCACGCCCGAGATATTTGAGAGATTCTTGCCGTATGCAATCATCCTCGGGGTCGAAAAAGAATGGGGTAACGCGTTCAAGAGCATATCGATGCCGCCACCGGGATGGTATTCAAGCGGCGTACATGCAGGCAGCTTTGTGGCTGGGTCTGATACATCGAGTGGTTTTTCTGCCCCTGCATTTTCTTCGGCTTTTAGTGCGAGTTTCTCGTCGTCGTTTGCTAGTGCCGGTGGAGGCGGAGGTGGCGGAGCAGGAGGCGGTGGTGGAGCGGGAGGAGGCGGAGGAGGTGGTGGGGGCGGTGCTGCGTAGCGACTGCCGTCCTGCTATAGTGCGCGATAGCACAGAAATGGAGGAGATATAGCAATGCAGCCACTAAAACCCGGCAAGCTCGTGCGCGACAACATTGTCGACATTATCGAGAAAGAGACGGGAAAACGACCACCGCACGTAGTCATGACACGGGAGCAAAAAGGATGGGCGTTGCGTCGAAAGGCTTGTGAGGAGGCAGAAGAGTTGCGAAAAGCGCCGTTTGCAGAAATGGAAGAAGAGATCGGGGACATTCTCGATACACTCGATGAGATGGTGCAGCATTTCAATCTGTCCCAGGCACGGATCGAAGAGATTCGCGCAGCAAAGACAGCCAAGAAAGGCGCCTTTCGCGTCGGTGACTACCTGTTTGACTGAATATCACATTCCCCGGCTATCAAGAGCCGGGGACTCTTATTTTTTATCTATCTTTACGAAGTATTCGTGATGTCCGATGACGCCAATTGATTTGAGGCTGCCGAAGAATGCCTGGACTTTGGGTGACCCTTTAAACCCTGCTTGTTTATAGTATAAAGCGCCTGCGGGGAGTCCTGCCTTCATACCGGCAAGTATTGCCGCTTCAGAGGCATTGGTGCCGTTAGTTATGCTCGCGACCTCCTGCATGATCTTTGCATACTGCATCTCGTTTCTCGGTGCTGCCCTGAGCCCCGCGTCCATCGTCCACGAGAACTGCCATGGTTGGTACACCACGCCGCAGACAGACTTAGGAAATTCTTTGGTGGGACTGAGCATACGCGAAAGCGTCGTAAACATGACCGCAAAGCGCCCTTCTTCGGGCTCGCCGCGCGCTTCGTGGTAGACGTTTTCTGCTAGGCACTTTCTGTCCTCTTCGGTCAGGAGGGCGGTGTCTATATTCTTTTTTTCGAGCCCGATGGATGGCGATTGATCGATTTTGGCGAAGAGTCGATCGAGGTTTCGCTGGTCTTGTGATAGCTCGTGCTGCGATCGATTACGGGTTTCAGCACCTGCCATTGATGGAAATGTGAGCACGTTTGCTGCGATGGTTCCTGCGAGCGCAAGATTCCTTGCACTACGGTTGATTGCATCATCAAGCGGCGTCTCATCTATCGGTTTGGCCCCAGGATACACAGACTCGTTCGTATCAGCCGCGAAACGCCTCAATCGTTCGACGATTCCTTCCTTTCTGTCCCCTGGCGGTTTTTCTGACATGTCGTAAGTATATAGCGCCGGGGCTGCCTGTATACTAGATAGGTTGTATGTTCGATGCCCGCACTCTTGAAAAGATCCCGGTAAAGGCCCGACGCTCTCGCAAGGATGCCTTCGTAGATATCATCAAGTACATCGTGGTCTCGCTTGTGGTTATAACGCCGATACGGATGTTCGTCGCGCAACCGTTCATCGTCTCGGGCGCCTCAATGGACCCTACGTTTAAGCAAAATGAATATTTGGTAATCGACCAAATGACGTATCGCACACATGCACCTGCACGCGGTGACGTGATCATCTTTCGATATCCACTCGACCCGGATACCTACTTTATAAAACGCGTGATCGGGCTTCCGGGCGAGTCGGTCGATGTCACCGACGGCATCGTGACCGTGATTGAGCGCGACGGAAGCAGGCATGTGCTGAGCGAGCCGTATCTCGGACCCGATGTGAAAAAGAAGGAGTCTGCGGTGACGAAACTCGATCGCGACGAGTATTTCGTGCTCGGAGATAACCGGAAGGCGAGCGCAGATTCGCGTGTTTGGGGACCGCTGCCGAAAAAATTCATTATGGGTCGCGCGTTCGCGCGTTTGCTGCCGCTCAATAAGGTGCAGCTATTGCCGGGTGAGTACCCGCTTCATCTATGAACATCATGAACACGTTTTTGTGATGCTATCCACACGCGCGACGGCTCATAAAACTGTCAAAGGAGTATAATCAAGCGAACAGTCGTTCTGTATCACTATGTCAACAGGATTCTTAGACAGGCTCAAGAAAAAGGAAGTGCTTCCAAGCACTCCTGATGACGCTAAGAAGACGCAGATAGCCGTTCAAAACAAAGGACCTGATGAAGCTGCGGGTCCTGTCGAGCAGCTTAAGGTAGATATCTTCCAGACGCAGAGCGCAATCCTCATCTACGCGCAGATTGGCGGCGCGAGCGTTCACGATTATGGTGTGCACATTGAAGGAGACGGCGATATCGTCACCATAAAAGGCCAGCGCACACGCCCTAACGGCGAATACTTTCAATATCCGGGAACCGAGACCAAAGAGCACATACTCGAAGAGTGCTCGTGGGGAAAGTTTTATCGACAGATCATATTGCCAGCAGAGGTAGATGCAGCAAAGACACAGGCAAAGATGCGCGAGGGAGTGCTTATGCTTTTGTTGCCACTCAAAGAATCGAAAGATAAGGGGGTTCGCATTGATGTCACCCCAGTGTAGGTCGTTTTGCAAAACTAGATCAGCAGAATCGGCGCATTTCTGCGTTGTCCTTCGCGACATACGTTTCGTCGTACTCAAAGTACGCCTCAACATCTGTCGCTCGGTCGCCTTGAACTGCATCCAATTCTTCAGATCTCGAGCCATGTGAATTTCAGATAGGTAAAAACTCTTTCTTTTACACATTAAATCTTTTTAAAAAACGCCGTAACCGGCTACGATGTACACATGCACCGACATCGAGGGCTTTTTAGCGCCGCAATCGCGAGCGTATTTTTGCTCGTGATGCCGCATGCGGCACTGGCTGCTGATCTCAATTTCGATCCGGCGACCGGATCGTTTCCGCAAGATAAGAGTTTCTCGGTAAACGTCGTCGTCGAACCAGCAGCAGGCGAGACGGTGAACGCCTCTGACGGTGAGATCACGTTCGACAAAAGCGTCCTCTACGTGGCGAGCGTCTCCAAGGAAGGTTCGGGATTCTCGCTGTGGACCTCTGACCCGACGTTCTCTAATGCGGACGGATCGATAAAGTACAGCGGAGGATCACCGACGTCGTTTGGTTCCAAGAAAAAAGTCCTTACGATCACGTTCAGGCCGCTCAAGACGGGAAGTGCGAAAGTCTCATTTAAATCTGGATCGGTGCTAGCAGCAGACGGCAAAGGGACCGACGTTTACAAAAAAGGAGGCGAGGCCACGTATACGGTAACGGAAGCAAAAGAGGCGCCCAAAGAAACCGCTGCCGAGCCGGTGTCCTCTGGTGGTGGTGCTACGCCGCTCGCACCTATCATCACCTCTTCGACACACCCGAAAGAAGAAGAGTACTACGGGACGAGCACGGCCGAGTTCTTGTGGAAGCTGAGTTCTGACATAACCGGGGTGCGCACCGGCATTTCCGACCAAGAGGACTTCTTGCCAACCACCTTGCAGCCGGGAGCTCCGGCCAGTCTCAAGATCTTGAACGTCAAGGACGGAGATTCATACTTTTTTGTGCAATTTCGAAATGAGAACGGCTGGGGCGAGACCTCGAAACGCAAGATCCGCGTCGATACAGCACCGCCTCTCGAGTTCGAGGTAACAATAAACGTGCCTGCCGACGGCACAGCGCCGAAGTTTGCATTCGAGACGAAAGACGAGCTGTCGGGCATGAATAAATACGAGATCTTCCTCGGTGATACCAATATAGCGTCCTTGAAGGCGCAAGACTTGAGCGGCGGCGTCTACCCAATCCCGCCGCAAGACGGCGGCAAGCAAGTGGTGACGGTAAAGGCATACGACAAGGCAGGGAACGTACGCGAGTTCAAGAAAGAGCTCGATATTCCTGCGGTCACCAAGCCGAAGCCTAAGGGCTCTGAGCCGGAAGCTGCACCAGTGCAATCTGGGTGGACCATAGAGCGGGTACTCGCGATCCTGTTTGCTTTCGCGATCGGTGGACTCATCACCTGGAATCGATATGCCAACCAGCAGAATCAGGCAGAGAAATCGATTATTTTGCATCATGTTCTCAAGATGCGCGACGTGAACGATCGTATATTTTCGGCGATGCGCGAAGAATTCGAAGTCATGGTAAACGACCTTGACCCGAAGCCACAATTAACGCCCACTGAGCGTGAGTTCCTCGAAGATCTCAAAGAAGTTCTCGAGATTTCCGAGGGTCTTATCGATACCTCGATAGAAGAGCTTAAAAACGTCGTCCGCGGCAAGTAATCGACAGGGGACTACGGGGGTCGTATCTGTTCGTTTTTGACAGCCTTAGGGAGCAGTATACGAGACCATAAAAAAAGGCCGTTCCGCGGCCCTTTTTCTTACCCCCAGTTGTGCATAAAAGCCTTATTTTATAGGGAAAAATGATAAAATTGTGAAGCCGAGCGATATGCGCGGCGAAGCACGCACGCATGCGTGGTTTTTGAGTACTCATGATCAAAATTTTTAACGCGAAAAACCTGCAACGAGCACTCGTTTTAGTGCTCGTACTAACCGCAGTCGCGTATATCGTCCGGACTACGAGCGGATACGTTTCTGCATACCGCTCGGAACAGACGGTTCACATTTTCCCGACTCAGGTATCGGCAAAGGGATGGAACAATCAGGATGCGGTCTTTGCGCAGGAGGTATCTGCTGTCGGTCCATTGCAAAACTTCTCTCGTGGCAACTCGGCGTGGATCTCGATCGGTTCATCGCCGCCGCCAGCTCCGATTGTGCCGGTCCCGACGCCGGCCGAGACTCCGGTCTTGCCGACTAGCACACCTGCGACTGTCGATTCGCAGACCGTGGCGCCTGTTGTCGAACCAGCTTCTGCAGAAGTCCCGACCACTACGCCGGAAGTAGAGACAGTGCTTCCAGATCCGGCTCCAGCTGTCGAGCCAGAACCCTCAATCGACGTTTCCACCGAGCCTGCATCGTCTGCCGGCTCAGATCAATTTCCGATTGACATTCCTATACCTGAGGTCGTCGTTCCTGCTCCGACTGACGTACCTGCGCCAGCACCGACAACCGAGCCTGCGCCCGAGCCGACGACGCGTATCGATGTCGCTCGCAAATCCATTCTTGCGAGTGTCGTGTCCGGAGCGTCACATGCGTTCTCGTTCGTCATACCGACGGCATACGCTACGACGAGCGATGGCGAGGAATCGAGCGACCATGCCTCGTCGAGCGCCGTAGAGACATTGCCGACCACGACCGCGGCCAGTACGCCTGCCGTTGCGGTACAGGATATTCCCGACGTCGCGGTATGTACCAATCTTGGCAAGGATTGTCACACGATTGAGCTTTCGGGCTTCGGCGTCGAGGGCAAACTCTTGGACCAGCGATTCCAGAAAGCCGAGTTGAATTTCTCGTTTGCGAGCTTCATACGCGAGAACGAGCATATCGATGACCGTCTGCTTGTGCGGTACTACCATGATGGAAAGTGGCATCCTGCCGGCGAGATCTATCTCAACAAGGAGATCTCGAACGAATCGAATGGCGGGTACTTCACGAGTGAACTCGAAGAAGTCGGTGCGTGGAGGGATCTCTCTGATGTCCGCGTAGTAGTCGAATACGACCGCGGAACCAACAACACCGCCCCTGCCGAGATCTATCTCGACAGTGCCTGGGTGAGTGTCAGTTACAAAGATCGCGTCCAAGGACTTGTCCCGAAAGATGCGGAGGATGTATCGAGCGACGCGCCGGCAAATGTCGCGTTCGAACTGACAGAACCGGAAGACAAGTCGAGCCAGATGCTCTCGCCGGACGGCAAGGACATCCTGTTCCCGTTCGTCGATTCGCTTGACGATACCGGACTCGTGATCCGCGCCGACAAGGATACCTACGATGTTGGGGATGGCGTCGATTCGGTAGCCTACGTAAGTATCACGAACACAAAGAGCGATACAGATTTGTTCGATCTGTATACGGCATTTGCCGAGAACGGTGGCAGTGTGAAGGAAATCGCGCAGTTCTTGCGCAACGTCCCAGAAGTCACCGAAGTCCCGCTCTACGATGATGTAACCTACTTTTGCGAAGGCGGGTGGACGAAAGGATCAGGCGGGATCACCTACGACTGTGCGACCAGTTCCGACTCCAAGCAGTGTTCATGGCTCAGCGAGACGCGAGAGAACTGCCAGGTAAACAACGTCGTCGTCTCGTCGGAGAAGACCACTGATTACAAGAACGCGTGGGTTCCTATCGAGCTAACTCGCGACGAAACGGCGACGAACAGGTTCTCCACAGGTGCCGGCGCTTTCAAGGCACAGACCGTGACGAAGAGCCTGGTCGAGATCCTCCCTGGGCAAACGGTCTATTTCCGTGTGTCGCTCTCGGGTACCGATGACGGCAAGCACCCTTTCAAGCTCGTGGCGCAAGGCGTATCGGGCTACGGAGACCTCGACATGACTATGCTCAAGGCAGAATCTTCTCTTGAAGGTGCGCAGGCAACAGGGGTAGCTGCACTGCAGTCCCATGTAAACGAGCAACTTTCGGGACGTAAGACGTTTGACGGAGACGAGCTGCCCGAGTTCAAGTTCAAGTTCACGTCACAGCGAAATTTCTTCATGCGCTCGATACTCACCTTGGCCCGACGCAATACGTTCAAAGCAACGGCACAGGTGCGACACGAAAGTGGAGAGATCGAAGATGTCCCTGCAGAAATCCAGTATGGCAAAGATGGCGAATGGACATTGTCGCTCACTGAGCATCCGCGCGCCTTCCGTCCGGGAAAGTATTCGATCGAGATTGCAATCAAGGAGGGGTCGCAGACCTACACCGATACGGCGGATTTCTACTGGGGCGTGCTCGCGATCAATACTGACAAGTCCGCATACCAACCTGGCGACCAGGTGAATCTCATGATGGCAGCACTCGACGATCGTGGTGACACCATCTGCGATGCTGATCTTGTCCTGTCTGTGCTCGCGCCGGATGGAGCCTTGAGCGATATACCGGTGCAACGATCAGGGCTCTGTGCGAAGAATAACGTCGTCGACGTCGCCGACTACCTCGCGACGACGACCGTTGCCCAGACCGGCGTGTATGGAATCGATCTGGCCGAATACGATGCAGACGGCACCGTCGTTCATCGCACGACCGATTCGTTTAAGGTAGAAGAGAAATCCCCGTTCGTGATCTCGCGCAAGGGCGCAACGCGTATCTATCCAGTCTCGAGCTATTCGATGGACATAAACGTCACGGTCGCGATGGACTTTGAAGGAGAGTTCATCGAATCTGTACCATCCGACTTCGAAGTGCTCGACCGTGATGGTGCCGAGATTCGCATGTACGGCTCGGCGAAGAATCTTGCGTGGCCTTTGAAACTCAAGGAAGGCGAGACGGCGCATTTCCGGTATATCTACGATGCACCTGACATTTCACCGTATCTGTATGCGGTGGGACCTGCCGAGATCCGCGCTTCCGCGGGAATCCCGTTTTCCGAAGGAAAACAGTGGAAGCTCGCTTCCGATGCTACCGGCAATATGCTCTTGTACTGGGATCAGCCGTACATCCCGACGGGCTGGACGTGCGTATCGTGTTTTGTGACCGATTCGTTTTACCAACGATTCGTCATGGGTTCGTCAACCGCAGGTACTAACGGCGGTGCTGCGACACATACGCCGACGGCAACCGGCGCTGTCATCGCATCGGCTGGATCGCAGGGGGTAGACACAAACAATCAGGCAACGCCGGTAGTAGCACACACGCATACGTACACGCCGACCATTGCCGCTGCAAGCAACCTTCCGGTCTATCGCCAGCTCGCCATAATCCAATCGAATACAGTCGGCGAGCCAACTTCCATACCAGCGGGTGCGATCGCGATGTTTGACGCAGCTGTTCCAAGCGGGTGGACCCGTTACGCGGCACAGGACGGGGCGTTCGTCCGATCGGAAAGCACCAGCACGGCAGGGGTCGCGGCCGGCTCAAATACACATACACACGCGATCAGCGGCAACACGGGCGCAGCTGCAACGACGGCCAACATACGTAACCCAGGAACCAGCGTTACAGTAGCAGCTGCCGCCCATACGCACTCCGTGAGCACAACCACGGTGAGTATCAGCAACACCCCTCCGTACGTCGAGACTATTTTTGGAAAGATCACAGCAACGTCGTCTCCGACGAACGCGATGATCGCCATGTGGAGCGGCGACCCTTCGGCAGGATGGACGACGGTCTCGAGTTCTTCGGAAACGTATGCCAACAAGTTTCCACTCGCATCGACAACGTATGGTGCAACTGGCGGCGCAAGTACGCATACGCACACTAACATCACCGGGATCACATCGGGTGCGCCAAGCGCTACCATCGCGCGAGACTCTACTCCTGCGACGACGAACGTAGCGACGGCCGCACATACACACGCCGTGAACGTCACGTTCACGTCGGTCGATTCGAATCTTCCGCCGTATCGTACAGCGGTCTTCGCCAAGCGCGTGGGCGGTGCAGCGCCAAATGGTCCGACATTGCACGACGTCCTGTTCGATAGCGAAAAGACCGGTACCTCTACACCAACCTTCACGTTCACTGCAAGCGATCCAGACGGCAGCGATACGCTCGTCTATCAGTTCCAGTGGGACGATGATTCCGATCTGAATACGTCGCCTCTTGGTGACCGGACATCGGACGTCGAGACCGGCTGCTCGCCGAACTGCTTCTCAAACACCGTCACACCTTCCAATACCTCGCCCTTCAACGAGGCCGAAAAGATACAATTCGCGATACAGACGCCGCTCGTTTCCGGCACTACGTACTATTGGCGCGTGCGTGCCAAAGAGAGCGGCGGCGGGGGTACCTGGGGATCGTGGGCGACGACGACGAGCTTCACCTATGTCGCCAATACTGCACCGTCGCAGTGGTATCAGACCGAAGATGGACAGTTCGATTCTGATACGAAATCGAGTGTTGAAACATTCGGTTCCAATAGCGCTCGGCTCGCACTCAATGCGCCGACAGAGGCGCTTATCGCCTACGGCGAGGGTACCGTCCAGACGCCGCGATATCGCCTTTGGAACGGAACATCGTGGGGAAGTGAACTTTCGGCACAGAGCGTCGGCGGAACTATACGATGGGTGGTGACCAAGGCCGCTCCGACGCGCAACGAATATGTGCTTGCGACGCTCGATGACGTCAACGACATCAACGTGCAGGTGTATGACGGTGGTGCCGGTACTTGGGGTAACCTTTGGGAAGTAACGACGGGTGCTTCGAACTCTCTCCGGAGAGGCGTCGATGTGGCATACGAGTCGCAATCGGGCGACGCCATTGCCGTCTATTGCGATGGCGACGCCGACCCGGCCTATTACGTCTGGAACGGCACATCATGGACGTTCGGGGGTACTATCGATATCACAAGTGCGAACAATTGCGAATATATTCAGCTTGCATCCGACCCTATCTCCGATGAGATCATGCTCATCGAACGCGATACCGGCGCGGCATATGAGGCCCAAGTGTGGAACGGATCCTCGTGGGGGAACTCGAAGGTGATGGGATCGATGACGGACGTCATTCACGAAGGTATCGCGATACAGTACGAGGAGTCGGGAAATCAGGCGATGGTGCTCACATCCAACGGCAACACCTCGGGATTCCTGTGGAATACCTGGGACGGTTCGTCGTGGGGCGTGAACACGACCAAAGCACTCGGCGACGACTTCGAGTGGGGTCGGCTCCGTGCTGATGTCGGCAGCGACAAGCTGTCGCTCTGCTATATCGATAACGATTCCGATACCGGAGTTGTTGAGTGGGATGGTAACGCATGGGGTGCCTTTGCAGCCGCTACCAACGAACGCGAGACTGCAAGTAATGGCTTCGACGGACGCCCCGAAGACTGCGCCTACGAGACGACCGCGGGGCGTGATGGGTATCTCATGCTTTCGTATTCTGATACTACCAATGGCCGCTACCAATACTATGATGGCGCGAGCTGGACCGCAGAGGCGAGCCTCAGTACCGCGCAAGACTCCTGGACGGTGGGGAGTGTGCGCACGGGTGACGGGATCATACTCTCGATGTTCCAGAACGACGCCGATGGACGCTATGACGTTTCGTCATGGAACGGTGCTTCGTGGTCGGCGCTCCAGACGGTCGAGACGGTCCAATCGGTGACCGTCACACCGTTCTTGCAACCGATCGACATGGCGGCGAAGATATATCGCGCAGGATCGGGCTCGATCACGAGCGGTACCATCGATTTTGACTCGGTGCCGGGGCGCTCGTCGTGGGGCGACGTCATCTGGCACACGACCGAACCGTCCGGAACCGACGTGAAGATGCAGGTGATGTACGAATCGGCCGGCACTTGTTCTACCTTAGTGCCTGACGGCACTTTGCCGGGAAACAGTACTGGATTCGATGTAAGCTCGAGTCCCTTGAATCTCTCGGGTCTCTCGACCTCGACCTATAACCGCATCTGTCTCAAGTCGACCTTGAGCACCGGAAACCTATCGCAGCCGGCGCTCGATGACTGGACCGTAACCTGGGAGCGACAACCATACCTGACCCAGACGCACTTCCGTTGGTACGTAAACGCGACAACCACCTATAACCCGAGCGATCCGTGGCCGGCAGGAACGACGACTGATGCCGTCGAAGACGCATCGATCAGCGGGTTGTCGTCGCCGATACCCAACGACATCTTGCGCCTGCGTGTGGGGATATCTGCAGCAAACGTCGCGCTCGGTACAAGCGATCAGCTCTTCAGATTGCAGTATGCGCAAAGCTCGACGTGCTCGAGCGCGACGAGTTGGATGGATGTAGGCGCGATTGGATCGACGACGGCGAAATGGCGCGGTGTCGACAACACGTCACTTACAGACGGAACCACACTTACAACGCCTCTGTTGCTTACCGCAGACGTAGGAGAGTCGTACGAGGAAGAGAACGATACGGTGTTGAATCCGAACTCGATTTCCGTCGGGAATGAAGGTGAATGGGATTGGGTGCTACAGCACAACGCATCAAGCTCCGAGGCCTACTGTTTCCGCATGATTACGTCGGGAGGCGAAGTGCTCGATCAGTACGACAACTACCCGACCCTGATCACTAATAATTCTCCTGCGGCACCTTTGCAGGACGTACCGTTCGATAACCAGGTGGCGTCCTCTACGACACCATGGTTCGACTTTGCAGCCGAGGACCCCGAGTCGGATGACATTACCTATCAGGTACAGATCGACGACGATTCCGCGTTCGGGTCTATTAACCTCGATCGCAACTCGCAATCGAACCTCAACGATTTCAATAACATAGTCACGCCAGCCGACAAGGACCCGTTCAACTCGGGCCAGATGATACGGTTCATCCCAGCCACTGCACTCACCGACGGCGTCACCTATTACTGGCGCGTGCGCGCGAAGGATCGAAATAAATCAAACGAATGGAGCGCGTGGTCAGACGTGCGCTCGCTGACTATCGATACTTCGATCATCATCACAACCTGGAAAGAGACAACGCTCTATCAGTTTGCTAACGACACACTCGAAGATTCCGAAGCAACCTCTACCAACGACGTCGTCATTACGCCGCCCTTGGTAAACGCTACGACGACGGGCACGCTCATCGACTACGACTGGAAGAATATGGGCAACGCTTGGGGCGAGCTTTCGTGGACCGACGACGAGAGTGTCGGCGACATCAAATACCATATCGAGTACTTTGACGGGACTTCATGGGCGCTCATCCCCGACTCGGATCTCGCGGGCAACGCCTCTGGTTACGACACCTCACCGGTTTCACTCTTGGGCGTGAGTCCGACGGCGTACAACCAGATCCGCGTGAGAGCCGACATGACGAACGTCGGCGGCACGCCGCGCTTGCAGGACTGGACCATCAAGTGGGGTATTGGAGTACCGCAACCGACGTTGACCGCGCCGTTCGATAACGAGAAGGTCTCGACCACGACGCCCTACTTCAAATTCTCGTCGACTGATCCGGAGAATAATGACCTTATCTATCAATTCTCATATTCGTCGAGCCCCTTGTTCACGTCGTCGACCACGCGCTCGTCGGACATCGATACCGGTTTCGAGAATTTCGCATCCTCTTCCGATATATCGCCGTTTGCAAGCGGGAGTACCACAAAATACACCCTGCCATTCGCGAGTCCCTTGACGAACGGAAACACCTACTGGTGGCGTGCCCGTGCACGTGACCCGTCGGGAGGAAACGCGTGGTCGCCGTGGTCAGACGCATATAGCCTCACCGTTGACACTGCCGTCATCGTTTCGACATGGTTCCAGAGCACGACCGAGCAGTTTGACACCGATACCTTGAACGACACTGAAGCAAACAGCGGTACGGCACGAATCGCTGCGACGAACCGAGAAGCGATGGTGGCGTATGCTGAGACGACGGTGCAGACACCTCGTTTCAAGTTTTGGAACGGTATCTCGTGGGGCTCTAAGCTCAGCGGTGTCTCGGTGGGTGACACGATCCGTTTCGTAGAAGCAGCAGCAGCACCGACTCGTGACGAGTATGCGATAGCGACTCAAGGAGCGACCGGCGGCGTGAACGTGCAGATCGTCAATGGAACTACCGATGCAGCTGGAAACAAGGTGAATATGGTTCCCGCTGTCACAGGACTCACGCAGCGCGGTGTGGATGTCACCTACGAAACGATCTCGGGCGACGCAATGGTAGTGTCGTGCAGCGGTACGCAAGCGGTGTACCGTACTTGGAACGGATCCGCGTGGAGTGCCACCTCGAGTATCACGCTTGCCATCGCAACAAACTGCCAGTGGGTCAAGCTCGCTGCAGACCCGATTTCGGACGAGATAATCTTGGTCGTGCGCGACCAGACGACTGGGACGGTCGACTACGAAGCGCTAGTCTGGAATGGCTCATCGTGGGGTAACCCGCGATTCATCGGATCGCAGGTGACCGTGAACGACGAAGGTATCGCTGTCGAATACGAAGAATCGGGAGACCAAGCTGTCGTTGCAGTCTCGGACGGTGTCAACAACGACTTTGCATGGACCACATGGAACGGGAGTGCATGGTCGGCTACTTCGACGCGCGCGATCGGGAACGACTTTGCCGGAGGACGCATCAAGCGCGATACCGGATCTGACAACATGGTCATGTGCTACATCGACATCGATAGCGATATCGGCATATCACGATGGGACGGCTCCACCTTTCTTGCATTCCAGGAGTTCGAGACCTTAGGCAACAGCTTGAACGGCCGTCCCCAGTCGTGCGAATTCGAGACGACGGCGGGTCGGGACGGATACATCATAGGACCATACACAAACACAACTATTGGTAACTATGTGGTCTGGGACGGCGCGTCACTTACTGGACCGTTTGCTCTGTCGACCTTGCCGGACTCATGGGAAGTCAGATCGGTGAGAACTGATGATGGCAACATCCTTGTGGCCGCATACAACGACGCCGATACCGAATACGACTTCTCATATTGGAACGGGACGACATGGTCGGCACTGGAGGTCCTGGACGCCAACTCGATAACTACCGTCGTACCTGCAACGATACCGATCGACATTGTCGCTCGTAAGTATCCCGAAGTGGTTTCTGGAAATGTGGCATCCACGCCGATCGTTTTCACGAGTGGTCTCGGTCCGAAGTGGGGATCGATCTCGTACAGCAAATCGACACCCGGATTGAGTACCTTCAATCTGCAAGTCGAATACCTTACCTCGACCTCGTCGTGGGCGCTTATTCCTGATGCCGACCTTTCGGGAAACTCTACCGGTACCACGACTTCGCCCGTCGATATCTCGAACCTCAATTACACGACGTACGGCACACTGCGACTCAAGGCTAACCTCGCCTGCGCCGGTGTGAACTGTCCTACCCTGAATGATTGGACCTTGGCGTGGTCGGAGGGTGTGCACGTGACCGGTACTGCCAAGCAGTTCGACCAGACGACAAACGTCACGAGCGGCACTGCGCAGGTCGCGGTCAATGGCGCGATCCAAGCAGGGAAGACGGCGACGATCTCGGGAGGCACGTTCGATATACCGAACGTCACGGCTTTCACTGGGGATATCATCACCGTATTCATTAACGGCGCCAACGATGCCAACGAGGCCGTCGCGATCACGAAGTATGACGGTGTCGGCGACATGACCGGCCTCAAGCTTTACGAACGGCATCTGACGCTCGGATCGGCCGATAACCCGACACTTACCAACACAGATATCGGTATCTTCGACAACACGGTTTCTGGCGACGAAGATATCTTCTACGACGTAGATGCCGGAAACGACCTGAACCTCTGCTCCATAACCGGCTGCTTCAACTCTCGGCTCCTCGTGCAGTCGGGAACCACATACCGGCCGGACAGTTCTTCGAGTGGAAACGTGACGGCCCGCAACCTGCAGATCGACGGAACGCTCGTCGCCGACGGCAACTCGTTCTTCATTTCGGGCTCCTGGAAGAACAACTCGATATTCACGGCCAACACTTCGACGGTAGTCTTTACCGCGACGAGCACCTCGGAAACGGTTGATTCGATCTCGGCCGCGACGAGTACTTTCTACGCCGTCACCTTCGGGCAGACGTCGGGAACCGCTACCTGGACCTTGTCGAGCGACCTGCTCGCATCGAGCACCGTTTCGGTGAACTTTGGAACACTTGCGCAGAGTAACCGTGCGATCATGCTCTCGAGCAATCTCTCGTTCGGCGCAAGTGGTGCCTTTACGAAGGGGACTGGTACGACCACCTTCATGGGCTCTGGGTCGAACACCTGGACCGATAATACGGTCGCGAAGCAGGACTTAGGTGAAGTTATGATCGACGGGTCCGCAAAGACGATCGCGCTCGGCTCAGGCGTAAGGGCCACGAACATCACAATAGGATCCGACGATATTTTGACGGCTGGAACGAGCTTCTCAATAGACGTGGTCGGCAATTGGATAAACAACAATATCTTTACGGCACAGACGGGAACGGTCAACTTCGTGTCGACCACGGCGGGACGGACGATCACGCAGGGCTCGTCGAACTTCTACAACCTCACATTTAACGGCGTCGCAGGAAACTGGGCGTTTACCGGCGCGAATCTTGGCGTCGACAACAACTTCACCATCTCGACCGGAACGGTGGCGATGCCGACCGGCACAACGACCGTTGCCGGCAGCTTCGATACCAACGGCGGCACATTCATGCACAACAACGGCGTAGTCCTCCTGACTGCTTCGGGAGCGAAAACGGTGCGTCCGGGTGCCTCGAGCTTCTACGATCTCACCTTTAACGGATCGGGATCGTGGACGTTCGTCGATGCCAACGCAACGACGTCGCGCAACACCTTCCTCCTTGCGGGTACACTGACAGCGCCATCGGGAACTTTGGCTATCGGGGGGTCGTTTGCGAGAAATGGCGGTACCTTCACACACAACAGCGGCACGCTCAAATTTACGGCAGCAAGTTCAAAGACGATACGACTCAACGGTCAGAATGCCTCGAACATCACCTTCGATGGTGTCGGGGGCGCGTGGTCTTTCGTCGATACGTTCGCGACCACGACCGGATCGGTCACAATACTGAACGGATATCCATCACTCGCTTCGAGCACGCTCGCCGTCGGCGGTTCTTTCGACTCTGCCGCCGGCACGTTTAATCACGCATCCGGTACGGTCCGCTTCTTCGCGACCGCTGCAGGCAAGACGATTGCGCCGGGTACCTCATCATTCGCGAACCTGGTGTTTGACAGTACAAGCGGCGGATGGACCATTACCGGGAATGCAACTACGACGGCATCGACGACGATCACGAACGCATCGTCCTTGACTCTCTCGTCGGGCAGATCGCTCGAGGTGAAAGGAGGATTCACCAACGCGGTCGGCGGCGCCAATACCACCTGGACCGGGTCGACACTCTACCTCAATTCGGGTACGAGCTACTCTCTAAATACAAAAACGACCGGCGGAGACGTATATGGCACCCTCTTGGTGGGCACCAACACTAATATCCGTTCATGGAATTCGGATGCAGGCACGACGACGACGCTTACCGGCGCCTCGGTCTACTCGCAGGACAACAACGCAGTCGATGGTTCACTGTCGATCTATGGTACCTACGTACGTTCGAGCGGGACGGACTATTGGAGCTATGCGACGGATTTCGACGGAGTCGCGCTCGGAGGGTCGTCACGCCAGGTTACGGTACGTGTTGCGACAAGTTCCACGATGACCTTCTCGGGAGGTGCACTCAATATAGTGGGAGCTGCGGGAGCGACCACGACGGTCCGTACAAGCGGCTCTACAGGAACCTACGGCTTTGCAGTCTCTGGTGGAAGCTTGAATGCGAGTTTCTACCGCGTGCAAAACACGGATGCAAGCGGTCTCTCCCTGTCGGGCACGCCGACAGTGACTTCGCTTGCCGATGGCGACTTCGAGCTCTCGACTAACAGCGGTTCTTTGATCACGGTGGCAAGCACTGTCATCGACGCTAATCCGCTCGCGGAATTCCAGAGAGTCCGATTCGCGACCACAACCGGAATCACGGCGGGCTTCAACGTGACCGAAACAGGAACGCCGTCGTCGTATTGGTGGTTCCGCAGCCACTACGGCAACTTTGCCGGGGAGAGCTACGACAATGATCCAGGAGGGGACCCTGGTCACATACACTGGGACGACTCGGGCTTCACGATATCGGTGGCAGGTACCGTCTATACGGACGAAGGCGTCACTCATGCGACGAATCCGCTGTGCGACGGATCGACACCAGTGGTGAAGCTTGTCGTAAGCGGTGCTGCAAGCTACACGGCAAGCTGTGCTTCTGGATCAGGGGCGTACTTGATGCCTGCGGTGCAGTTTAGCGGGGATGCGGTATTCACGGTATTTCTCGATACCAATGGCGGCACGCGTGCCGCGACCGTAACGCGGACTCCAAGCATCAATCTTACCGGCCTCGACCTCTATCAGAATGCCCTCGTCGTCCGACACGAAGGATCCTCTGCGCTTACCATTGCGAATCTTGCGCTCTACGATTCGAGCGACGACTCCGACATTGCCTACACTGCTACGACAGGATCGCCGGACGCTCTGGTGCTCGAGCCCGACAATGAGCTCTATGTCCTCACCGGAAAGACCTTCGCACCGGGCGGCAATGTCACCTTGACGAGCGGCGGATCAGGAACGAACCGCGATGCGCGCCTCTTCGTCGCGACGAGCTCCGTGTATGCTGCATCCACGACCGAATCACATTCGATCGGCGGTAACCTGGTCGTCTCGGGAAGCTCGACGTTCACTACCGCCTCAACCACTTTCACATTTACCGCGACAACCACCGGAAAGTCGATCTATACCGCACAGCCGATTACGTTCCATGATGCGACATTCAACGGGTCGGGCGCCAACTGGAACTTCGTAAGCGCGACGACATCGACCACGACCATATCGCACGCACTTACGATAACTGCTGGAACGATCTCGGGTACGAGCGACATCAAGGTCTCGACGGGAGGCATCTCGGGCTCGGGCACCGTCGCCATGACCGGGGGCACGGTCCGGCTCGAAGGAACGGGCAGTTTCGGCAATGGAACAGCCTGGCAGTTCTTCAACCTGATAGCTGGCAACGGGTCCGGATCGGGCACGATAACTAAAAGCGGTGCCGGTACGACTACCATAAGTAATGTACTCACCGTCGCGACAAACGAAGCGCTCCAAGCAGGATCATCGGACTGGGTACTTAGTAAGGGCGGGACGCCGTTCATAGTCAACGGTCTGTTCACCGTGCAGACCGCGCCGTTCTACTACACGGCGACCACCTCGACTTCGGTGAAGGCGACGACCTATGCGGCATTGACGCTTGCTCCTGCTGCCGCAGGCACGCCAACCTTCACACTCTTGGGCGGAACGCTCTCCGCCACCAACTTGACGATCGGCGGGGCCAATCCGGTGACAGTGACTGCCGACACGAACGATCCATCGCTTTCGATCACCGGAGACGTTACTATCGGTTCGAGCTCTACACTCATCGCATCGAATGTCGGCGCCTTCGATGTCGGTGGCAGCTGGACGAACTCGGGTGTTTTCACGCACTCGAGCAACACGGTTCGCTTCAATGGAAGTGCGGTAGGCAAGACCATCACACCAGGATCGTCCTCGTTCTACAATCTGACCATCGATGGTCCATCCGGAGGCTGGACGATAAACGGCAACGCGACTTCGACCAACAACACAACTCTCACCAACGCCACCAGCTTTACCGTTTCGCCGAATGTATCCTTGGCGGTCTTGGGTACGTTCACGAATTCCGTGGGAGGCTCGAGCACGACCTGGGCGACCTCGACGCTCTTCCTCAACTCGGGCACGAGCTACTCTCTGAATACTAAGACGGCCGCGACCGAGGTGTACGGCACACTAGTAGTAGGTGCCAATACCGATATCCGCATGTGGAACTCGTCGGCTGCAACGACCAGCGTCAACGCGACCGGCTCTCTTTACTCGCAAGACCACGCTGCGGTCGACGGAAGCCTCTATATCTGGGGCGAGTACATACGTAGTTCGGGATCGGACTACTGGAGCTATGCCACCGACTTCGATGGAACATCGCTCGGCGGCTCATCGCGCCAGGTGAACGTGCGCGTGGCCACGAGCTCTTCGATATCGATGACGGCGGGCGTGCTCGACATCATCGGTGCCCCCACTGCTTCGACGACCATCCAAGTACAAAGCACAGGCAATTACTCGTTCGGTGTCTCAGGAGGCACCTTGAATGCGAGTTACTACGTCTTGAGAGACACCGATGCTAATGGCCTCAACCTCACTGGTTCTCCCACTATCACCTCTTTGTCGCGCGGAGACTTCTTGCTCGGGGTCAATGGCGGCACGACGATGACAGTCGCCGGAAGCGTCATAACGACGAACCCGCTCAAGATTATGCTCGGAAACAAATTCGCGACCTCGACAGGAATCACCTCGGGATCGAACGTGAAGGTGACTGGCACAACCGGATCGTTCTGGAAGTTCAACCTGCACTACGGCGCCCTCGGCGGAGAGTCGTATGACGACGATCCGGGAGGGAATCCGGGCTATGTGCGCTGGGACGACAGTGACGGCAACATCGTCATCGCAGGTACCGTTTATTCAGACGAAGGGTCGACAGTAAGTACTGTATGCGACAACTCGACGCAGGTAGTGCATCTCATGGTCGAGGCCGCAGGCAGCTATACCGGATCGTGCAATAGCTTGACAGGCGCCTACACGATTTCGAATGTGTCGTATAACCCGGGTGACAACCTTACTGTGTACCTCGATACGAACGGCGGACGTCGCGGTGCCAATATCAGTACCGATCCGAGCGTTAGTATCTCAGGCATGGACATCTATGAGAATCGCGTCATCGTCCGCCACGAAGATACTGCGCCGCTTACCATCGCTGACATGGCCATATTCGACCACGACAGCGACTCGGACATACCATTTAACGCGACCGATGCCGGATCGGACACACTGGTAGTCGAACCGGATACCAAACTCATCGTCTGGACGGGTAAGACATTCGCACCGGCAGGCGACATCACCCTGCAATCCGGCGGATCCGGAAATGTCTGGGACGGATCGCTCCAGCTATTCAATAACGCGGTCTTCTCTTCTTCGGGAACGCAGTCGCACACGATTGGCGGAAATCTGACGGTAGGTACTGGTGCAAGTCTCCAAGCGGCAAGTACGACCTTTACCTTTACTGCTACGACTACCGGCAAGACAATCACGCCGAACGGCTCGAGCTTCTACAACCTCGTGTTCAACGGCTCGGGTGGAAACTGGGCGTTCTCGAACTCGACCGCGACCACGTCGAACGACTTCACAATCACGACCGGTACCGTCACCTTGCCGACGGCGACCACAACCGTAGGCGGTTCGTTCCAGAACAACGGCGGAACCTTCATGCATAACAATGGCGCGGTCGTCATGAGCTCGACGGCCTCTGGAAAGACCGTCAAAGCAGGAACAAACAATCCGTTCTACACCCTTGCCTTCAATGGCGTCGGGGGCGCATGGACCATGACCGACACGAACGCGACGTCTTCGAACAATTTCACGATAACCAACGGAAGCGTCACCGCGCCGACAGGGGTCCTGGCAGTGGGCGGCTCGTTCCAAAATGCTGGCACGTATACCAACAGCAGCGGAACACTCAAGCTCACTGCCGTAGCGGTCGGTAAGATCCTGCAGACCGGATCGTCGAATCTCTACAACCTCGTCGTAAACGGATCGGGCGGTGCTTGGACATGGAGCGACACGAACGCGACGACAACGAACACCGTAACTATCTCAAGCGGTACACTCACACTTCCTGCGGGAACGCTCGCAGTCTTAGGTTCGTACGATTCGACCGGCGGGGCATTCACGCCAGGAACCGGAACGGTCCGATTTGCGGCGACCGCGACTGGAAAGACCGTCACGCCGAGCTCCTCTTCGTTCTACAACCTCGTATTCGACTCTGCGACCGGAGGATGGACCATCACGGGAAATGCGACCTCGACCAATAACACATCCATACTCAATGCATCCAACTTCACACTCTCACCAGGCGTGTCGCTCGGAGTGTCCGGTGCCTTCACGAATTCGGTAGGCGGAGCGAATACCACATTCACGAACTCGACCCTCTACTTGAATTCGGCTTCGACCTATTCAATAAATACGAAAACGGCTCCAGCTGAGGTATACGGCACGCTATTAATAGGTGGGAACACCGACGTTCGCATGTGGAATTCGTCTGCTGCAACGACCAGCGTCAACTCGACCGGCTCTCTCTACTCGCAAGACCACGCTGCGGTCGACGGTAGTTTGGCAATCTATGGAGAGTATGTCCGGACGTCAGGTACCGAATACTGGACGTATGCTACCGACTTCGACGGCACCGCGCTTGGTGGTTCTTCTCGTGCTGTCACCGTAAACGTCGCTACCAGCTCTACCCTGGCCTTCTCGGGCGGAACCCTCAACATGACCGGAGCGGTTGGAGCGACGACGACGGTCCGCACGACCGGATCTACTGGTACCTACAGCTTTGCGGTTTCTGGCGGCACCATCGACGCTAGCTACTATAGAATCCAAAATACCGACACGAACGGCCTTTCTATCTCGGGATCTCCGGCAATCACCTCGCTCTCCAACGGCGATTACGAGCTCTACACCAATGGAGGCACCATGATGACGATCGCCGCAGCGGCAATCGACGCAAATGCGAGCCTCTCCGTAAGTAATGTCCGTTTCGCCACCTCGACCGGAATCGCCAGCGGTTACAACGTGACGCGAACCGGCACGCCGATAAACGCATGGACATTTACCGGTCACTACGGAAACTACGCGGGCGAGAATTATGACAACGACGGCGGAGATGCCTGTGGAAAAATCCGGTGGGACGACAGTACCTGTCTTCTCGTAAGCCAGGATCACTACCGCTGGCGAGCTGACGACGGCGGAGAAGGAGCTCCGAATTCGGACTGGTACGATCTTACGTTCTCCAAACGCCAGAAGATTGGCATCACCAACAACGTAGCGACCGCATACACGAACCTACCGGTCAAGCTCATCGTTAACTACGACGGCGATATGCAGAGCGATTTCGACGACCTGCGGTTCACCGATTCAAGCGGCACGACGACCTTGCGCTATTGGATCGAGTCATCGACTGCATCGGCGTCTTCAACTCTCTGGGTCAAGGTCCCGTCACTGCCGGCATCGGGCTCCGCTGTCGTGTATATGTACTACGGCAACAACTCGACGACTACCGCGTCGAGTGGCACGAATACGTTCAAGTTCTTCGACGACTTCGAAGACAACAACATCACTGAGTACTCAGGCAATACGACCATGTTCACGACGAGCACGAGCTTCAATCATGACGGTACCTACGGACTCGATGCAGGATCAAACTTCGACCAGAGAACTACCGGCGGTATCTATCGGACGGGATCCTTGTCGGCACGCGGCGATACTGTGAGCTTCTATCAGTATGTCGACAACGCGATTCCCGACGAGCCATGTACACTCTTTGGTGTCCAAGGATCCGGGTCGAACTATGCGGTTTGTCTCGATCAGGACCCATCTGACAAGGTGTCGATCTCGAAAAACGTCACATCGAACGACGAAGGTGGTACAGTGCTCGCTTCGACGACCCTGAGCTGGGCGACCGGCTGGTATCAGGTGAAGGTCGATTGGCTCACCACTAACGCGATAAACGTAAACGTCTATAACAGCTCTGGTGCGCTCTTCGCGACCGCCACGGCAAGCGACTCAACGTGGTCGAGCGGCGGTGTCGGCTTCAGCTATTGGTTCATGTACGGCGGATGGGACACGTATACCGTCAAGCAGTACGTCGCTACGGATCCGAGCTATAAGTTCGGCGTCGAACAGACGTATGGCGGCGCTACCTGGTATGCTGCGGAGGACACGGCGTACACCACCCGCAGCTACGGAAATAACCTACGCCTTCGTTTCTCGATTCAGAACACCGCGAGCGCTGTCTTCGGTCGCCTCTTCCGACTGCAATACGCACCGAAAGCCTCGGCGCTTAACTGCGAATCGGTCCCGTATGTAAACTACAACGACGTACCTACGCACGCCGGCGGGTGTGGATCGTCCGCCGCGTGCATGGCATCGACCACCAATTATGCAAGCGGCGATGTGACCGCGGGTCTCCTTACGTATCCCGCATCAGCTACCTTCAATGCCGGGTCGGTGATTGAAGAGCCGTCAAACCAGACCGCAAGCTCCACGGTCTCGGCAGCAGGTGCTACCGAAGTTGAGTACAACTTCCAGATGACAGCAAATGCCACGGACAATACCTACTGCTTCAGGGCGTCCAATGGCGGCAGCGACCTTGATAACTACACGCACGTCGCAGAACTCGACATGATCTACGTTCCGATCATCTCGAACCATAAGCTCAATAACGATGCGGATATCGCCCTCACCGAAGGAGCATCGACCACCATCGCGGTCACCGCGACCGTGACCGATCAGAACGGCTACGCCGACCTGAGTCTCGCTTCCTCGACTGTCTATCGTTCGGGCGTCGGATCGATCTGCAGCGCCGACGCAAACTCGTGCTACCGTCTCGGTACATCATCCTGCTCGTATTCTGGCTGCTCTGGAGCTTCGTGCACGCTTACGTGCAATGCGAACGTTCAGTACATCGCCGATCCAACCGACGTAGGCAGCTCCTATTCTGCAGAGAGCTGGCTCTCGGAATTGTGGATTACCGACCTCGAGGGCAATACGGCGACTTCGTCATCGGTATCGGTCGATCTCCTGACCCTTTACGGCCTTACCGTGAATACGGCGAATATCGACTTCGGCTCTCTCTCGGTCGGATCGACGACGGAGAATGTGAATGCGACGACGACTATCCAGAACACAGGTAACACGAACATCAACATCTCGGTCGCCGGAACCGATCTGGCCGGAACGCAGGGAACCATCGCAGTGGGTGAGATCAAGTATGCGACTACGACGTTCGCGTACGGAAGCTGCGCGGTCTGCCAGTTCCTGACTGGCGGCGCAACACCGGTCGTCGTCGATCTTCCGAAGCCGACGTCGACTTCGACGCCTATCACAGACGATCTGTACTGGGGTCTTAACATCCCGAACGGCACGAGCGCCGAGCTTCATAGCGGTACTAATACGTTCTTAGCAACATCGCCATAACCATATGAACCAACAAACACAACCACAGTCACGTGTCTCATCAGTAGCACGACTCGTGACCATGCCTGCGATCCTACTTCTCATTGCGGCTGCTGTGCTCGCGTACTTGTTTCTCCGTTCGAATACCGAGCTTTCGAACGTATATGCCGACTACGACCGATCGGGGAAGACATATTCGGATGCGGCGTTTCTGGTCGGTTCTAACAGCAATCCGCTCCGTATCGAGCTCAATCAGGTGCTTGCCGAAGTTCTTGGCAAGGCCATGACTCCGGACGAGCGGATGGAAAAAGTACGGCGCGGCAGGGAATTACTCGTCGAATCAGCACGACAGATTGATGCTATCGGAGACAGCGGTGACGTATCGTCGAGTTCAATCAAGCTTCTCGACTCGACGTCGCGCGGATTGGGGAACCTCTATGCTCGACCTGGAGCGGCGAAAGTGGTCGAACTCTCACGAACGAAGAGCAACATGATTGCGGACATCCGCGGGCTCTCGTACAAGACCAACTACTACATCTCGCAGATCTTCGACCGTATCGAGCGGGATGGAGGAGCGCTGACTCAGGATCATATTAAGGAGCTCAACGCGAGGATCCCCGAACTGGAGGCTGAATTTGACCGCCGAGCGAACCTGTACACTGATCTCGAGAGCATCAACTATAAGATACAGAACGAGATGGCTGGCAGATGACCTCTATGAAGCGTGGATTGCAGGGCGGACGTTGTGGTAAACTTATCCGATATGGATGAACAGATACCGCCAGTACCACCGGTGCCGCGCCGAACGCGCCCAGGCCTTTTCTCCCGCATTTGGCACACCGCCGTGGTCGCCTTCGATAATCTCTTGGATTCTTCGGTCAGGAATGTGGCTATCATGTGGCGTGAGTTCGACCTCTTCTTTGGTGCACTCGCGTTCTTCGTTGGACTCCTCGGTTTCGACGCCGGTAAGTTCTGCGACGGCAACACAGCCGACTACCTCTCATGCACACGGCCTACCGCCTACTACTATTTCGATTCGATCGACATCGCACTCGTCGTCCTCGGTGCTTTCTTTATCATGTTGTGGACTCTGAAGCGCGCTCGGCGATAGATTGTTTCTAGTACTGGATATCTGGGTAACGGGGGATGATACAATTCCACTATGTGTTTTAGTGTTTTAACACGCGGCTAACCGTATGAGCGTGCATTCCTTCCGATATCCGCTCTCTATATTCGCGTTCTCTATGGCGTTCGCCGCAGCGTTCCAGACTTCTGTCGCGCTCGCCGCCGAAATCTCAGATGTGAAGATAACCGGCGTTGATGACGGATCGGCGACCATAAATTGGAACACCGATATTTCGACCGATGCGACCGTTAATTTCGGCATAGATCCGCGCGTGGGCATTGAGCGTGATCCACTCTTTGACAAGAAAGAGCATTCCATAGTGGTCGACAGGCTCGACCCCGCTACAACGTATTATTTTCGCGTCATTTCCACTGACGCGCAGGGTAATAAGAGTGCGACGGCAGGGTATCAGTTTACGACCAAGAGTAACGACAAGAAAACGGCAAAGAAGGCGGTGACCGAGATAGAAAAGATCAAGGATCCCGAGGCGCTCAAAGAAGTGATCGAAGAGGTGCAGAAGGTCGCGAGCGATGTCATCAGGCCACCGTCGATTCAGGGTGAGCCGAAGGTGATAGCCGCCAACGACCATGCGGACATTATTTGGACGACCGACCGCAACGCGAGCTCTATGGTGTATTTTGCCAAGGATGCGGAGTTTGATCCGGCTGCCGCGAACCCGTACCCGACAGCACAAGGCGACCCGAACGACTCGACCATGAAGCACACAATTACCCTCGTGGGGTTGAGCCCGTCAACCTTGTATCATTACAAGGTTTCATCGGAAGACTCTGCGGGAATGACCGGAGAGTCCGAAGACAACACTTTTAAGACCAATGCGACCTTGCCGCAGATCATCAACCCGACCATAAGCCGGATCCAAGAGACCGCGGCGACCGTGAGCTGGGCCACTGGCGGCGTACTTTCGAAGGGTGTGGTCGAGTATACGAACCTACGTTCCAAAGTCACCAAATCTGCAGGTAATCCGGTGTTTTTGACGAACCATAGCATTCAGTTATCGGGACTCGATTTTGGAACTCGCTATTCAGTAGTCATTACCTCGACCAACGAGGCGGGAAACGAAGTCGCGAGCAAGCCGCTGACGTTTCTCACCGTACGCGATATCGTCCCGCCGGCCATCGCTAAGGTCAACAACGAATCGACGCTCTTTCCGAGCGAAGACGTAAAGATACAGACGATCATTTCGTGGGAGACAGACGAGCCCTCCTTCTGTCAGGTTCATTACACGCAGGGACTCGTGCTTGCTGCGGGAGAGCAGGGCGACGTCTTGCCGCTCGAATCAAACCCGCTTACCTCGCATACACAGGTTATCGTCGGATTTGCTCCTGCAACCGTGTATAAGTTTTGGATGCTCTGTCATGACGAAGCAGATAACGAGGCGCGATCCGAAGATTACGTGCTTATCACTCCGGTGAAAGAGAAGAGCATCATCGATATCATCCTCGAAAACTTCCAAGGAACATTCGGCTGGCTCAAGAACATCAAAGGATAATATGGCAAAAACAGCAGTACAAGCGGCAGGGATGATCATCACTTACAACAAAGGTAAGGCGAATGAATTCAACGCGCTCAATAACGTCAATGCCGAGATTTATCCGCGCGAATACATCATCCTCTTCGGTCCGTCGGGTTGCGGCAAGTCGACCTTGCTCTATACGATGCTCGGGGGCATCCCACCCGAAAAGGGGCATATGTACGTGAAAGGCGAAGACATCTACGCCTACACTCCCGCCGAGATGAATGAATATCAGCAGTCGACCATCGGGATCGTGTACCAGCAGTTCAACCTCATCTCTTCGATATCGGTGCTCGATAATGTCGCTTTGCCGATGATTTTCCTCGGAAAGTCGGTCGCTGAGCGTAATGCGCGCGCGTCCGAGCTTTTGCGTCGTTTCGGCATCCCGGAACGTCTCGAGGACAAGCTTCCGACGAATATGTCCGGTGGACAGCAGCAGCGTGTGGCGGTTGCGCGCGCATTGGTGAACGATCCGGAAATCCTTCTCGCCGATGAGCCGGTCGGTAACCTCGACTCCATCTCTGCAGAGCACGTCATGGACTCGTTCAAGGAGATCAACGAGAAAGACCGCAAGACCGTGGTGCTTGTCACACACGACGCGAAGTACCTTCCGTACGCGCACCGGGTATTTTATATGCGCGATGGAGCGCTCCGACGCATCGTCGTGAATCCAGAGAAGGATCAGATATTGCACATGAAGCCGGGCGAGACGATCGTGACCGAGATCGAGCTCTTGAACCGACTCTACCCATATGCCGAGCCGATCGAACTCAAGGTGAAGAGCCTGGTTAATTACGCGACGCAGACCATTGGATTCGCACAGCTCGAACGGTTGGAAAAGGGGATATTGCAGGTGCTCCGCGGCGCTTTCGATGAAGCTATGTTTAACGAATACCTCCAGAAGGGCATGCGCGAGGGCGGCGTCGGTATCGTGAGCGAAGAGAGTAGAGATATCACGAAAAAGGTGTTTGCTATCGTGAGACAGTCGAAAGACGTGCACCAGTATCGCGAAGAGGTAAAAAATGACACCATGTTCTTGCACCAGCGCAAGTTCATTGACCGGATCCTTACCTATATTCTCGAGGAGACAGGAACGGTTTCGACGCCGCAGCAGCTCAAGATCCTCCATGATGCGGTTGCCGACCGCGTCGGGGGCATCACCAACGGAAGCGAATTCGAAGAGATACTCGCGCTCCCGTTCGAGCTCGGTGGAGCCAATTACCCAGAACTTGTTGCACACCGCACTGCACGGTATCTCGAGAAGCTGATCGCGCAAGGTGGGTATATCATTCTTGCTAACGAGCTCCTCGGAGCGCACACCTAAACGTATGAAAGCAAAAGACATCGCAATGCTCTCGACTCGTATGTTCAAGACGAACCCGTCTCGAACGTGGCTCACTATCCTCGGCATGGGTGTCGGAACCGGTGCTGTCGTGGCTCTTGTGGGTCTTGGCTTCGGACTTCAGAGCATCATTCTCGAGCGCATCGTCTTCGGTGAGACTCTCTTGAGCTTGAACGTGGCTAATCCGCCATCATTGGTGGTGAAGCTCGACCAGAAGACTATCGATGACTTTGCTACAGACCCGTTGGTTAAAGATGTCTCGCCTATGGCGAGCTTCCCTACCTTGGTGACCTACGAAGGCCTTACCGGTAATGCATTCTTGCAGGGTATGAAGCCCTCGTACTTCCTGTATACCGGAGGCAAGGCTGAGGCAGGAGAGCTCTTTTCCGATGCGACCGCGATCGACGATCGCGATAATGTCATCATCTCGTCGGCCATGCTCAAGCTGTTCGGTGTCGAGAAGCCCGAACAGGCCCTCGGCAAGAAGATCAGCTTCCGAGTATTCGTCCCGATCGAAGGTACCGAAGAATCGACGGAGATAAACCTTACGAAACAATACACGATAAAAGGTGTGAGCGGCGACGTATCGTCCTTGGTGGCCATCATGACAATGGACGAGTTCCAGTCTCATTTCAAAATTCCTCACTACGAGCGTACCCAAGTGCGCGTCCTAAAGAGTGATAACCTTGCCGAGGTACAGAACGCAATCCTTGCGAAAGGATTTACCGTGACGGCTCTTTCGAAGACGGTCGAGCAGGCGAACAAGATCTTCCAGGGAATCCAGTTCGTCCTGGCTGTGTTCGGGGGTATCGCACTGACGGTTTCTGCAATCGGTATGTTCAACACGATGACGGTTACGCTCCTCGAACGCACTGCGGAAATCGGCGTCATGCGAACTATCGGCGCATCCTCGACCGATATCGTGATTCTGTTCGTCGCCGAGTCGATCATCGTAGGGTTTTTGGGAGGGGTCGTAGGAATACTCATCGGGGTGGGGATAGGGTTCGGATTAAATGGAGTCGTCAGTGTTGCGGCAAGTAAATTCGGCGGAGAGTCGGTGCGCATCTTTGCATACCCGATGCCGTTTCTAGTGTTCATCGCGTCGTTCTCGGCTGCCGTCGGTTTCTTGACGGGACTGTTTCCAGCACGTCGTGCGGCGAAGATCAACCCGCTCGACGCTATCAGGTACAAATAATCGTGGTGTGGTCATATCCGGGAGCCATTTTGCTGGAAACTTATCCACCTTATCCACAATTTTAGACTGAGGAGGTCCTAAAAATGCTACTATTTCCTTACTAGTATGTCGAAAGCATCGCACGCGTTTTACCTTTGCAAAGACTATGTCAGACGCACGTTCGGGCTGCCCGATAATCCTACTGCGGGCAAGGTGACGCTTTTTACAGTTGTAGGAGCGACTATCGCTGTTTTCATCGGGTCATTCGCCTTCTTTGACGTGAATGTCTCGACCGTTAGCGCCGACGACGTCACAACTTCTGTCACGGTACTAAACACGCCGCCAGTCTGGACTGTCGATGCCGAGGAAAGCACTGAGTCTTCAACAACGACTCCAACAAACTCGGGTTCAGTACTGAGCTTCGTGGGAACCGCGACAGACTCGAACAACGATAACTACTTCCTGCTCATCTGTAAGACCTCAGGGACTCCGACGGCGTCTTCCAATGCTCCTCCGGCATGCAACGGCGGCATTTCAAATCAATGGGCGCGATCGGCGACGACCACCAGCGGTGCGCAAGCGACGGCGTCTACCTCGACTAAAGAGACCTTCCCCTTCAATGCCGAGGCAAACCATTGGTATGCATGGGTCTGCGATGCAAACGCGTCCTTGGCGCGCTGCAATGCGACATTCAAGCAGGGAAGCGGCGCTACGGCCTCGCCGTTTGTCATAAACCATCCCCCAACCTTCATCTCGGTAAGCAATAACGGACCGGTCTTGCCAGGCATCCCTATAACATGGACGACGGTGGCCTCGGACACTGACGCTATCCGCGGCGCCGACACGCTCGCGCTATTCGTATGCAAGGCAGCAGACTTTACTGGCTCTGACTGCGGGGCTGGCGGTTCATGGGCCTCGACTACTTACTATGCGTTGAACAATCCCCAAGCCTCGACCACTATCGCGATTCCCACGCAAGACAAGCAGTATTCTGCGTTCGTGTACGTTATAGACTTTAAGGGCCGTACTGCGACCTCTTCGCAGCAGGGATTCAACTCGGCCTACTACGTATCGAACGCGACGCCAGCGGTGACGGCTGCGACGATCAGTCTCGTGGATACCGATAACTCAGGTAACCTGACCCTGCTCACACCACACGCATCGACGACCGGATTCAAAGTCCAGTTCGAGGTGACCGACAACAATAGCTGCCTGAACGCATCGAGTACGCGCGAGATCGGCACAACCACGATAAACGTCTATCGCTCGAGCGTGACGCAGGCTGCCTGCATGGTTTCTGGTGACTATAATTCCAACAGTTGCTATACGGCTCAATCTTCGCTGTTTCCGATAAGCTGCACCCAAGATGTCGCATCGTGTAGCGGGGCATCGGACGTGAGCGCAACATGGACATGTACCCACACCCTTTGGTATAACGCAGACCCGACTGACGCATCGACCCAATACACGGCAGATAACTGGCTCGCTTCAGTCCAGGCCTACGACAATAACTACGCAACAAGTACGCTTACGGAGTCGACGACCGGCAACGAGCTTTCGAGCTTCCTGGCGTTCGATGTCTCTTCGACCTCGATCAGCTTCGGGGCATTGGAGCCGGGTCAGCAGAATGACCCGCTCGCCACGACGACCGACCTTCTCGCATACGGCAACGTCGGACTGGACGAAGATCTCTACGGAGACACCATGTGTACCACCTGGACGACGGCAGACTCATGTGACATCGGCGGAGTTAATGCGGCAACGAAGATTCCGGTCAGTAATCAGAAGTTCGCGACATCCTCTGTCGCGTATGCGGCAGGAAACACCCTTACGGGCTCAACATCGCCGTCGCTCCTCCTCATAAATGTTCCTAAGACCATTGCTACGAGCTCACCACAGACCAGGAACACTTGGTGGGGTATCAACATCCCGAGTGCCATAACGTTGGCAGGTAACTATTCGGGTCAAAACACCATCACTGCGATAAAGAGCGATCCTGCCAACTGGTAGAGATGCTTTTGGAGCATGCATTGCGGTGAAAACGTTCGCAGTACATGCATTCTTTTACCTACAAACAGCCCACCGCCTTTCATTCATCGGGTGAGGTATCCCGACGGTACTCGGGCCATTGCGCAAGATACGCAGTGTTTGCGTGCTCAAACGGCAAAAAACGAGGGTCTCACGTGCTAGAATTATGGTCATGAAGTCGGCCATGCAACGGCTCGGTATTTTGCGTTACGCGCCTGTTTTGGCGATCGTTGCTGTCGTGGTGTCGCTATTCCCGGGACATGCGTACGCCGGTTTCGGTATCACACCTCCCTATGTCAATAATGATCGACTCACTCGCGGAACTCAGTATAAACAGGAGATAACGCTGGTGCGCTCAGACCCGAACGAGGACCTGAAGGCGATCATCACTTTGAACATTCCGGGCGCCGAGAGCTGGATTTCGATTGACAAGGGTAAGGAATTCACGCTGCCGAAAGGAGAGAGACAAGTGCCGATCGTCGTGACGGTTACGGTTCCTAAGGATGCGGAGTACAAGCAATACAAAGGTGCCATCAGAATCAGAACCTCTGCTGCGGATAACGCACCAGCAGGTGGCGGAGTCTCTATCGCGCTGGGAGCGCAGATTGACGTCGATATGAAGGTCGTGGACAAGATCTATGATTTCGAAGTCAGGCGCATCCGCCTCGTCGATCTCGAAGAGGGCCATACTCGCTTCGGACTGTTCTTCCCGGCGAAGATTAGGTTTTTCATGACCATCGAGAACACAGGTAACACCGAGTACGGTCCAACGAAGGTCAAGTTCGACATCTTTGATGCTGAGCAGGAGACGCTGTTGGAATCGACCGAAAACACCAATAGGATCGAGCGGATAGCACCGTTCGGCATAAAGGAAATCGTGGCCGAGCTGCCTACTCGATTACCAGCCGGGCGCTACGCGGCGAAATACACCATTTTCAATGGCGAGAAGGTCGCGCAGCAAAACGTCGCGAATATTTCGATCGCGGTGTTCGGCGCAGTTCCAGGATACGAAGGTTACGGATTCGAAGGGCTCTCGATCGCCGACAAGCTCAAGGTATTGGTCGTGCTCGGAGTGCCATTCGCACTTCTCGTAGGTCTCATAATTGCGGTCATCATCCGTCGAAAGAATCGCCGACGCCCGCGAACGACGCATGCTTTCCGATAACCGTCATTTCCGCGAGCTCCTTCACGAGACGCGCCTCAATGCGACACTTGTGCTGCTTGTCGGTCTTATGATCGCGGCTGCCGTGCTCATGTGGGGTGTGTCTCTGACACAGGCAAATGACGTTCCCACATCTGCCATCATCACAATCTGCGGCGATGGTCTCGTCGGTGTCGGAGAAGTCTGCGATGCCGGACGGCCGTTCAATATCGGGGGCTACGCTTCGTCAACGACTTTGCGTACGTGCGAACCGGGGTGCGAGACGTTCGGACCCTATTGCGGAGATCACACACTCCAGGTTCGCTTCGGGGAACAGTGCGATGACGGCAATAACACTTCGGGAGACCTTTGTGATGCGACCTGCGCGACAGAACCGCCACCGCCACCTACGGGTGGAGCCGGAGGCTCGCCGTCGGTCGGGAGTACGCCGTTCGTACCTGGGGCATCTCCCGGTTCCATCCCGTCGGAGCGGCAGACCAAGGTAGTGCTGCGGGGGAAGGCATACGCAAACAGTACCGTGAACATTCTCCTTGACGGCAAGGCGGTAGGTACGGTTACTGCAGACTCGAATGCAGATTTCCTGTTCACGACGACCGCGATAACTCCGGGGACTGCTACCTTCAGTTTCTGGTCGCGCGATGCTGCCGGGGTCGATTCAATAACCACATCAATGGTATTCGAAGTCGTGCAAAGCGCCGTCACCACACTCGCGAACATTTATCTGCCACCGACTATCGCGGCGAGTAGCAAGCAGATCAAGCCCGGTGGGCTCGTTACTCTCTCGGGCTACACAGTGCCTTCGGCCAAGGTCTCCTCTCCGATAATCCCCGGCGACAAGAGTGCTCTCTCATCGACCGCCGATGGTAGCGGCAAGTGGGCGCTCCAGGTAGACACAGCATCGCTGTCCAACGGATTCCACAGCGTCAAATCCATGTTTCAGCTCCCAGACGGCAGCAAGAGCGGGTACGGACGTTCGCTAAGTTTCTTCGTCGGTGAAGGGGAGCCTCCTGCGGGCAAATCACCTGACTTGAACCTCGACGGCAAGGTCAACCTCATCGACTTCTCTATATTCCTGACCTCATGGGGGACCGACAACGATCGCAGTGACTTCAATAGCGACACCAAGGTGAATCTTGCCGACTTCAGTATCATGCTCTTCGCTTGGACCGGCTAACAGGTCTGAGTACGCGGTATACTATGCTTACGACTATGCGAAATGTATTCATCGTCTCTACTTTGTTGAGCACGCTCATGCCACTCTCTGTGAGCGCAGCCTCATTCGTGCTTGATCCAGTTGAGGGATCATACGGAACCGGCGATACGTTCATCGTGGCAGTCCGCGTCGATGCAGGTGGCGAATGCCTCAACGCGGCACAGGTCACACTCGACTATCCGAAAGAGACGCTCCGGGCAGTCGACTTCAGTAAGGGCGACTCGATTTTCAGCCTGTGGATCGATGAACCGGTACTTGATGCCGATTCCGGTAAGGTCATTTTCGCTGGCGGGATACCAGGCGGCTATTGCGGAAGGATCACCGGCGACCCGGCCCCTACCGACATTCTCGGGAAGGTCGTATTTAGCGTGATCGGCACCAAAGCTAAAACGGTATCCATAGCGACGGGGCCTGAGTCGGAAGCGTATCTCAACGATGGACTCGGGACGAAGATCTTGCCGAAATCCGGCCAAGCAACATTCTCGATCGGCACCTCGCGGGTGCAGCCGTCGAGCGAGTGGACCGATTTGGTAGCCGAGGATAAAACTCCGCCGGACCCATTCATCATCCAGGTACAATCCGAAAAAGGAGTCCTCGGTGGGAAGCGCTTTGCCGTGTTCTCGACGATAGATAAACAGAGCGGGCTCGACCACTATGATATCTACGAAGACGGCGGCTGGAGCCGCATAGAGAGTCCGTATGTGCTGAAAGGGCCAGCATCTCAATCGCTCAGGATCCGGGCCGTGGATAAGGCGGGGAACGAGCGCATTGCTGAGTATGTGCCAAACGACGCCCTTTCGACCCCTATGACGGCCGATATTGCACCGAGCCTACTCTCGCTCATAGTCCTGTTCGTCATCTTTGGCATTCTCGCCATGACACATCTGTATATCGAGCGGAAGAAGGAAGAAGAGGCCGCGGCATCGCTATGAGCAACGGCCGTCACTGGCTCGCCATATACCTGCTGCTTGCCTGCGTCGTTATGGGACCGACGCCTCTGTTTGCAGTCGGAGCATCGCTCAAGATAGTCCCCGAGACTGTGCGCAGTGTGGTCGGAGAATCTGTCACATTCGATATTCTGGCGGACACTGGCGGACAGCCGTCGTTTGCCGCGGAGGCCGAGATTTCTTTCGATCCGAGTCAAGTATACGTCGAGAGCATTTCCACAGAGGGTTCCGTGCTCGGATCTTGGGCGACGAATCCGGAATTCTCGAACGATCTCGGCGTGGTCAGATTCTCAGGACTTGCTCCTAACCGTTTTGATGGCGCTGCTCAAAAGTTGCTTTCCATAACGCTGGTACCTAAGACCGCCGGCAGCGGGGCGCTCCGCATCATTTCTGGGGCTCTTCTGGCGTCAGATGCCCGTGGGTCGAATATCCTCGCGGAGCTGATACCGGCCTCCTACGTTTCCGAGGCTGCTATCGCGCCGATAGCAGCGCGTCCAGTCGTGGCTGCGCCGATACCTGAGGCGCCAAGTACCTTAGGAGCCACTCCTTCGGTACTTGGCGCATCGACAGTTGTAGCGCCCTCAATCTGGGACTACCCGGTGGCACCTATCTTAGGCGAGCGGCTTATCGTCAAAGGCACCGCGATGCCGGACAGTAAGGTCCTCGTCGTATACGTCCGCAACTTGGAGCCTGAGGTCATCGGCGAGACACGCGCCGCATCAGACGGTTCGTTTGTCTATGCTTCGGACGAGCGCATGCAAGAGGGCACGTATCGCCTGTGGGCCGAGATAGAAAACGATACCGGAGAGAGAGGCGAGCATTCGATGGAAGTATCGTTTAGCATCATATCGAATCAGGTCGCCGCAAGCGCAATCGCGCTCGGAAATGTCGGAACGGGCGCAGGCCTAGTCATGGCGGGTCTTGTTTTTGTGGGACTTGTTGCTATCGCCGTCTTGCGACGCTCACGATTCGTGTAGCGTCAGCGTTATTCTCGTTTCGTGAACAGGATAGAGAGATCCGAGAGGCCGAGCTTGCCGTTACCGTCGAGATCGTAGCGGATATCATACGGTCCGAGCATCTTGAATGCGAGAATCGAAATGTCGACGAGGGTGACCTTGCCGTCGAGATTGAGATCGGGGTTCCCGGTTGTTGCTATTGCGCTACTGCCGCCGGCGGTCTCTTGTGGTCGCGTCTCGACCACAAGCGGCTCTTCGTCGTGTTCCATCGAGATGCCTGATCCGTCATTCGGATAGACGAGTACGTCGCTTAAGACTAATGCGCCACGGCCAGGGTTGATTGCCTTTATTTTGATAGTCAGAGCCGTCTCTTCGCCTTCAACTCCGCCGGGGCGGGTCGATCCGCCACTAAAGCGTACCGCATGCGCTTTCTCATCTATCTCAGTATCCTCGGTCCACAGATCGAGAAATGATTTTTCTTTACTGATTCCAATGACCTCAATGATATCTGAAGGGAAGAGTATTCGAGCGCCGAAGGCGTTGATAGGAACTTTCGCTGTGACGCGAAGGTCGACGTTCATCGTGTCGCCCACGAGGAGCTGACGCGGGCTTTCGGGTACAAAATAGACCCGCGCAGGGGCTTCGAGAGTGGACGACGCGCTCGAAGCCAAAAGCCCTATGATATCCGTCTGTGAAAGCGTTATTGTGAAAACAGCCGCGAGAAGAAGAACGGAGATGATGCCGATGTGCCACTTTTGTCGGCCTGCCGGGTTGCTCGGCTTAGGAGCCTGTATCATTGGTCAATCTTACCATCCAATGCTCTTGATCGGTGCTTCTATAAACAAGGGTGTCGCAGTGTTAGAGATCGTCGTAGTCGAATTGTATGTATCGTTAGAAAAATGTAAGAGGATCGGCATCCCGTCCGTACTCGACCAGGCTTCGACGGATCCACCGGGGCCGATCCGGGAGATGAGTGCACGCAAGGTGCCGGCATCATGAGGTGGGGACTCGCCTGAGAGTTTGAATACAAAGTGATGGGTTGCCGTTGAGCTTGCGCTCGCGGGGAGGGCTTCTGAAGTGACCAAAGTGAGGAATCTTCCATTGTTTGAGAACAAAAGCAGGTTATCCAAAAGAGGTCCTGGTATAGCTATATTCTTGAATGCGACCGGTATTGTATCTGCTGTAAAGTGACGCCATTCGTCGCTGCTCGGTATCGTATTTACGAGGACCGGACTTCGAGTATAGATGCGATTATACACATCCTTGCCAATGGCAATATTGCCGAGCGTAAAGTCGTGGGGGACAGGCGCCCCACTGTCTGGTAAGACGATCGTGGTCGTCGAAAAGGTAGAATAGCGCTCTGTTCTGCGGTCTACCAGGTATTGTCCTTTGACTTTCAAATGTCGGTCTGGAAAGACCATGTCTGTTTCTACATGCTGGCTGTACGAATCAATCTGAGTAATTTTGGCTAGAAACAAGGCTAAATCGGGATCTTCGTCCCTGGAGTGCGATTGGTACCACATCAGTCCCCAGCCAAGAACCAGAACCAAGATGACGGCGACGAGAGCAATGGTTCGTTTACGCTTGGTGATCATGTAGGTCTGGTGGTCTTCGACATGGATTGGCGCGTTGGGTTTTGCTTACAATAAAGTATACACCGCTGTGTTTGTTGTCCACATCCAGTAAAAACCGTCCTGTGGACAGAATATATAATAAATACAACAAATCTCGGGGGTCGAGATTAAAAAAATGACAAATCTCGACCATCAAGAAAAAGGCATGATCAAGGAAAATCCAAACCTCATAACGCTCAAAGAAGCGGCAGAAATGTCTGGCTATAGTTCGGACTACATTGGGCAACTGATTCGCAGTGGAAAGTTACCCGGGCAGCAGGTATTCGCCAATGTTGCATGGATGACGACGCGCGAGGCAGTCCTCGAATACACACAGAAGGGACGGAGGTCTTCTGTCGGGTCCACGGGCAGCCTGTTCGAAAAGATGTTTTCGATTGAGCGATTGGTCGCGATCTTCGGGGTTTTCACCAAGGCGGTTATCGGTCTTATGGCGGTGTTCTTGCTTTTTCTGGGCTACGTACTGTCGGTCAGCATCGATCACCACATCGAGAAGCAGTACCAGGAGAAACTAGAGCATGCACAGAGCATCTAAACCCTCACGTGCGATTTTTCGCGCCCTCTTGCGGTGGCAGGATCTTTTTGCCGTACTCGCACTATCTTCGACGCTCCTCTCGCCGGTACTCGTCCTCCCGCTCCCGGCATACGCTGCAGTCGGAGTGCCACGCATCATCAACAATCAGGGACGTCTCATGGATGCTAACGGTAGCCTCCTTGGCGGTGCGGGTACCGATTACTGTTTCAAATTCTCGCTGTTCGATGACGCTTCCGTGGGTTCCGGTTCGCAAGTCTGGCCGTCGGTCGCTCCGTCGATCATGACAGTTCCTGTGAAGCAAGGTATCTACTCGGTCGGTGTCGGAGACACGGATCAGGGTGGCGACGTGCTCGACTACAATTTCCAGGACAACGACGCTGTGTACTTGAATGTCGAGGTTGCTGCAAAGGTTGGTGCTACGTGTGCTGTCGGCGATGGTGCTGAGACATTCGAGAACCTCTCGCCACGTCAGCGTATTTTCGCATCCGGCTATGCCGTTAATGCCGCGACGGTCGGAGGCTTTACACCGGCGCAGCAGGCTACGGGAAATCAGATCCCGGTTTTGAGCGCCGGAAATCTCATCCTCGCTGCATCTAACCCGTTCATCAATGCGACCTCGACGAACGCACTTACCCTGCAGGGAGGTGGCAGCGTATCAGGAGACATTCGGTTTTTCAATGCCGGCAACAAGCTGACATCGGCTGGCAATCTCACACTCACAGGTTCGGTTACCGCATCGGGTCTTTCGAGCTTTACGAATCTGTTGATCGGCGGCCTCTCGACTACGACCATCCAGGGTACGACCTCCGGCACGTCGACCATCCAAGGATTCTTGAATGTACTTGGGACCAACTCGACGTCTACGTTCTCCGGATCTATCGCAACTCCGTTTCTTAACCTGACGGGAGCAGGTGCTACCTCGACTGCAGCGAGCGGCTTCGATATCGCCGCAGGCTGTTTCTCGATTGGCGGCGTCTGTGTTGGCGGGGTCAACTCAATCACGGCCAATGCGGACAACACACTTGTCGTTGACCCGACAGGCGGTAATGCCATTGTCGGACTCAATCTTTCTAACGCAAATATCTGGACTGGTTTGCAGCAATTTGCAAACGCGTCGTCGAGCATCTTTTCTGCAGGAAAGGCATTCTTCGGAGCGACGGCAACCACCACTATCGATTCGGCCGGCAACGTCGACGTCGCGGGTACACTTGATGTTTCTGGCAACACCACGCTCGCCAAGGCGACGTCGACATCGTTTGCGATAACGTCGGTAACCAACACGCTGTTGAAGACGGATGCCAACGGTTCGGTCGTTCCTGCGGTTCCAGGATCCGACTATCTTGTCTCGGCGGTTACATCACTCGGTGCTGCCGGACAAGCACAGACCGGAGCGACGCAGACCTTTGCAACATCCACGACCGTGACAAACGGCTTGACCGCTGCTATCACAATCACTTCAAGTGGGAATGTGCATACGTTCACGCCGTCGGTAACGGGTACTCTCTCGGCGCTCGGCGGAGGTACCGGAATCGCTAATCCTTCGGCTGGGGGAATCCTCATCGGCTCGTACGTGGGCGGTGCGTACCAGCAGATTGCGACGTCGTCCTTGGGTATCCGTACCACCGATGTCCAGGAGGGATCTAACCTGTACTACCAGGACGCAAGAGTTAATTCGTTCATCGATGCATCGACGACGATTCCGAAGACATTTTCTGCGAACGTCTTCTCGGGCCTCACTACGCTCAATGGAGGTCTTACGGTTGGTTCATTGAACGGTCCCTTGCAGGCAAACAACGGCGTCGTGTCAGCTACCTCATCCATTGGTGTGGCATACGGAGGTACGGGAGTCTCTACTGCGCCGGCGTACGGACAGCTGCTTGTTGGCAACGCAGCATCAGGATATTCGCTCGTTGCGACATCGACCCTCGCTATCGCACTCACTGACACGACTGGGACGCTTGCAGTGAATCGCGGCGGCACCGGCATCACTTCACCGACAGCAGGTGCTATCGTACTTGGTGATTACTCGGGTACCGGGTACATGCAGATCGCGACATCGTCCTTGGGTCTGCTCACCACGAACGTCGCCGAAGGCTCGAATCTGTATTATCAGAACGCCCGCGTGCTCACGTACCTCGACTCGTTCGACAAAGGTTATTTCTATTCGACGACCTCGGCTGATTTCTGGAAATCACAGAATGATTTCTATTCGACGACCTCCGCCGACTACTGGAAGTCCCAGAGTAACTTCTTCTCTACTTCGTCCGTTGACTTCTGGAAGTCGCAGACCAACTTCTACTCCACGACCTCGGCGGATTATTGGAAGTCACAGAACAGCTTCTTTTCGACGACCTCATCAGACTACTTCCTCTCGCAAAACCGGGGTAGCGCGTTCTCGACGACCTCGGCCACGTACTTTGCCGATGCGTCCTCGACTATTGCCAAGACCTACTCGAACAATACGTTCACCGGAGTGAACGTATTCAATGGCGATACGACGCTCACGAACGCAACGACTGCATCATTGGCTGTAACAGGCGTGACATCTTCTCTTCTTAAGACGAACGCAGATGGTTCTGTCGTGCCAGCGGTTGCCGGTGTCGACTACGCGGCTGCAAATGCATCGACATTCGGCAAGACCTTCGAGATCGACGCATCAGGCTACCTCGCTCCGACCACCTCGGTCACCGTGCGCCTTCCATCGGGATTCGTGTCGCAGGCATCGTCGACGGTTGATGGAAATCTCACGGTGACGGGGAATCTCACGGCAGGGAATGCCACTGTAACTCATGCGACTTCGACTTCATTCTTTGCTTCCGTTGCATCTTCAACAAACGCCTTCTTTACCCGATTCGTCACTGGTAACGCCACGGCCACTGGTGCATTCGCTGCAGCAAATCTCGCTGTGACGGGTTCTACCACGCTTCAGAATGTCACCGCACAGAATGCGACGACCACTAACGCCACTTCGACGTCGTTCTTTGCGGGCGTCTTGGCAGCGACCTCCGGCACTATTGCCAACATCTTTGGCACCAACGCCACCATCACCGCAGCAACTACGACAAACCTTTTCGCGACCACCGCATCGACGACTAATCTCTTCGCCTCGAACCTCACTTTCGCCGGGGGGCAGGGAACGACAAGTGCCCTTGCCATCACCGGCATCACAAATGGCCTCTTGGGCACCAATGCAAACGGATCAATCAGCGCGACGTCCTTCTCGGGGCCGCTCTCGTTCTTCGGCAACACCCTCACCATCACCCAGGCTAATGGCGCTACGAGCGGCTTCCTCGCATCTTCCGACTGGAACGTGTTCAACGACAAGGTGTCATCTACTTCCTTGGATACCTCGGCAAAACTTGCCGCGCTCATCACCGACGAGACAGGATCCGGCTCTCTTGTCTTCGGCACTGCACCATCAATCACTGACGGGCGCTTCGCTTCGACCACCTTATCTGGAAATGTGCTCATCACCGGCAATGCGACAGGTACGAATGCAACCACCACCACCTTTTATTCCACAACTGCATCAAGTACGAATTTGTTCACCTCGAATCTCTCCATCGGAAACCTAAATGGCCTTCTCAAGTCGACGAATGGACTGGTTGCCACCGCTATTGCGGGTACCGACTACATATCGAGCGTCTTCAAGGATTGGAATGTTGTAAACGGCGTTCTCGTACCTACTACCACGATCGGCGTTATCGTATCTGCGTCTTCGACGTTCGCCGGGGGCATCACAACAAGCAATGCTACGGCGACAAACGCTACGACAACCTCTTTGTTCGCATCTATCGCGTCTTCAACGAGTGCTTTTGCAACTAAGCTCTTTATCGGAAACGGAACTTCTACCGGCGTATTTGCATCGAACGGTCTCATTGTCTCGGGATCGACAACGCTCCAAGATTTTGCAGGAGCCAACGCTACAATGACGAATGCGACATCCTCGTCGTTTTTCTCTTCAATCCTTTATGCCTTCAACGGCAGAATTGGCGATCTCATAGCTTCTACCAGTGCGACGCTAGCATCTACCACCGCCTACGGACGGTTTATTACTGGAACTGTGGTCGCGACTTCATCTACCGGCACGTCGACTTTCTCTGGAGCAGTTGGAGTGGGTACTACAAACCCTTCGTATAAGGTTTCGATAGTTGGGTCTACGACGGCTGCAACATCGGCTACCGGTACCGCAGTCCTCTCCGTCACGAACACCAACAACACCTTGAGCTCGGGAACGAACGTCTTGCGTCTCAACATCCGCACGCCGTTCGGGACGGCATGCACTTCGGGCACGACATGCCCCCGCTTCATCGAGTATGTCTCGGGTATGGCAAATGGATCAGATACCGGAGGAGCGGGTGTCGGAAGCTTACGCCTCTCTACTGCTGGCACCGGTATCACGCAAACATCGGGCGCCGCAGACTTCGCTGAGTACATGCAGCTCAATTCGTCGGCCGATGTCGGAGACCTTGTTTCGCTCAACTCGAGCGGACAGTACCAGAAGGCGGTAGCTGGTCAGTCGCTCATCGGCGTTATCTCTGACAATCCGGCATTCGTTGGCAATGCAAACCTCGAAGGTCAGCCAAACGCATACGTCGTTGGGTTTGCCGGCGTCATCCAGACCACCGTGAGCGCAGAGAACGGTTCTATTAACGCCGGAGACCTCATCGCTGCGACGACGACTCCAGGCTTGGGTGTAAAACTTACTAAGTCGGGATACGCGCTGGGCCAGGCGCTCGAGTCGTACTCGGGCCCGGGTAACGGAACCATCAAGGTCCTCGTGATGCCGAAGTACGTCGATGCGGCGATCGTACTCGATAGCTACGGCGGAACGACTGGCGGGACATCGGGCTACTGGAGCCTTGCAACATCGACCGGGGAAGTGAGCCTCGCCTCGAGTACGTATTCGCTCCTAATCTCAGGAAAACTCTCTGCTGCCAACGCATCCACCACGAACATCTCATCGACCTATGCGTCTTCGACCCGCGCATTCGTCGGTGCGCTCTCGGTCGGTAACTTGAATGGAGTCTTAAAGGCCACTGGCGGTCTCGTATCGACGGCGCTCGTCAATCTTACGAGCGAAGTGACGGGCACCTTGCCGGTGTTAAACGGAGGTACCAATATATCGACCCCGACTGCAGCAGGTGTACTGGTAGGCAACTACGCTGGAGACGGCTATATGCAGGTAGCGACATCGTCTTTGGGATTGACGACGACGAATATCACCGAAGGCACAAACCTCTACTACCAGAACGCACGCGTGCTCTCGTACCTCAACACCCTCGACAAGGGCTACTTCTTTGCTAGTACCTCTGCCGATTATTGGAAGACTCAGAACAACTTCTTCTCGACTACGTCTGTCGATGCCTGGAAACTGGTCAATAACTTCTTCTCGACGACTTCGACCGACTACTGGAAAACCCAGAACAATTTCTTCTCTACGACCTCGGCCATGTACTTTGCCGACGCATCATCGACTATCGCCAAGACCTACTCGAACAACACCTTCACCGGAGCGAATGTGTTCAATGGCGATACTACCTTGGGTAAGGCAACATCATCGTCATTCGCTGTCACCGGCATCAGCTCTGCGCTCGTCAAAGCCAATGCCAATGGTTCGTTCGTGCCGGCGATCCCGGGAGTTGATTATGCTGCGGCGAACGCATCGACCTTCGGGCAGACATTCGAGATTGGAGCCGACGGGTTCCTGGCCCCGACGTCGTCCATTGTTGTTCGACTCCCGAATGGATTCGTCTCGCAGGCATCGTCGACGGTCGATGGAAATCTCACTGTCACGGGATCGCTTGCTGCTGGAAACGCGACCATGACTAACGCGACGACAACGAGCCTTTTTGCATCCGTCGCATCTTCGACCAACGCCTTCTTCACCCGCCTCATCACTGGCAACGCCACCTCGACCGGCCAGTTCGCTGCAGCCAACCTCTCGGTAAGCGGCTCCACGACGCTCCAGAACGTTTCGGCAGTGAACGCAACCACGACGAATGCGACCACCACCGGCAGCGCCTACATCGCGAATCTCTCGCTCGGCTCGGCACTCACCGCTTCAAACGGCGGTACTGGCATCTCGGCTCCTGCAGCAGCTGGCATCCTCCTGGGCAACTACGCAGGCGGCGGCTACCAGCAGCTCGCAACATCCTCGCTCGGCCTCTCTACTACCGACATCACCGAAGGCACAAACCTCTACTACCAGAACGCCCGTGTCTTGACCTACCTCGACACGTTCAACAAGGGCTACTTCTACTCAACAACGTCAACTGACTACTGGAAGACCCAAAACAATTTCTTCTCAACCACCTCGGCAGATGCCTGGAAGCTCGTGAGTAACTTCTTCTCTACCACCTCCTCACAGTACTTCTTGTCGCAGAACCAGGGAGCCGCGTTCTCGACCACGTCGGCCATGTACTTTGCCGACGCATCATCGACTATCGCCAAGACCTACTCGAACAACACCTTCACCGGAGCGAATGTGTTCAATGGCAACACGACCTTGGGCAAGGCGACCACCACATCCTTTGCCATCACCTCGGTGCCTGCCGCCATCCTCAAGACCGATGCAAACGGCTCCGTCATCCCGGCGATCGCCGGCGTCGACTACCTCACGGGCAGCCTCTACGGCAAGTCATTCGAGATCGACGCATCGGGCTACCTCGCACCGACCACCTCGGTCACGGTGCGTCTCCCGAGCGGCTTTGTCTCCCAAGCATCGTCGACGGTCGATGGAAATCTCACCGTGACCGGTAACGTGACTGCCGCAAACGCCACTGTAACTAATGCGACCTCGACATCGTTGTTCGCCTCGATTGCTTCGTCGACGAGCGCTTTTGCCACGCGTTTGTTCGTCGGGAATGCGACGGCGACTGGGGTGTTTGCAGCCAACGGCCTCATCGTATCCGGCTCGACGACGTTGCAGAATTTTTCGGGTAACAATGCGACCACTACGAACCTGTATGCCGTAACGGCATCTACGACAAATCTCTTCGTATCGAACGGCACTATCGTTCGCTCGACTACCACAAACGCGACAACAACGACCAGTTTCGCAACTACTGCTTCGTCGACTAATCTTTTCGCTTCGAACTTCTCACTTGGCAACCTCACGGGAATACTCAAGGCAACTGCGGGTACGGTGTCGACCGCGCTCGTGAATCTGGCGACCGATGTCACGGGCATCTTGCAGGTGGCAAACGGAGGCACCGGCTGGGCAGCGGTGCAGGCGGGATCGCTCTTGTATGGAAATGGATCGGGTAGCTTGGCTACTACGACACAGGGCAGCGCAGGCCAGATGCTCGCGTTCTTGAACGGCGTGCCGACGTGGGTCGCGACGACCACGTTCTCGAACGGCCTTACCTATGCCAATGGAAATGTCACGCTCTCTTCGCAAGTCGCGCTCACTAACGCGTCTTCTACTGCGGTATCTGCCAATGACTATCTTTCGGTTGGTCGAACAGCGACGACCACAATCCGTGGCGAAACGAACGCAACATCTACCTTTGCTGGTGGTATCCAGGCAACCGCACTCAACCTTACGGGTGCTGCGACATCTTCTGCCTCGGGTGGATTCAATCTCACAGCCGGGTGTTTTGCAGTGAACGGGACCTGTCTCGGAAACGCGCAACCAGGAACTAATGTTGTATTGACTGCGGTGCGCAATTACACGACAACGCAACAGTGGACGGTCCCGTCAAACCTCGTGTATGCAGTGGTCGAAGTGTGGGGTGGTGGTGGAGGAGGAGGAGACGGAGACGGTACCGGAGACGGTACCGGCGGCGGCGGCGCAGGCGGTTATGCATCAAAGACGTACACGGCGACCACGTTGGTCGGAACTACTTCGATCCAGGCGCTTGTTGGTGCCGGCGGTGCAACGACAACGAGCGCGACCGGCAGTACTGGCGGTACCTCAAACTTCGGTGGATACGCCACCTCGACTGGCGGTGCAGGCGGCGTCCGTGCAAATGGTGGCGAAGGCGCGGGAGGAGCCGGCGGGGTCGGCTCTGGAGGCGATATTAACCTGGCAGGAGAACCGGGTGGTCTGGGCGATACGACGATGGCAAACCAACAAGGTAACGGTGGTTCCGCGCCTCGCGGCGGTAACGGCGGCCTTGGAGGAAATCAGACCACGGGTAATGGCGCAGTGGGTGGTACCTGCGGTGGCGGTGGCGGTGGCGCCGGTGGTGCGGCAGGAGGCGGCGGTACTGGTTGCATAGTCATCTATGAATACACGGCCACTAACGTTGCACTCGGAAACGGCAGCGTAAATTCCGGATCGACCGGTCAGGTTGCTTACTATAACGCTGCTGGGCAGGCGGTCACGGGCTCGTCGATACTATATATAGACAGTGTAAACGGTCGCGTGGGAGTCGGTTCGACCACTCCGGCCGCCGCCTTGGGTGTCTCGGGCGACGCATTCATAAACGGACGGGTGACAGCGTCGCACCTGACTGCAACAGGTACCTTGTCGGTCACTGGGTCCACGACACTCCAAAACTTTACAGCGGGAAATTCGACCACATCTAATGCAACCTCGACCAATACGTTTGCCACGACGGCATCGTCGACAAACCTTTTTACATCAAACTTTACCTTGGGTGGTCTTACCGGGATCCTCAAAGCAACTGCGGGTCTCGTCTCTGCATCTTTAGTAGACCTCACCACCGACATCACCGGCATCCTCCAGGTAGCAAACGGCGGAACCGGATGGGACAACCTTGTCGCCGGAACACTCCTTACCGGCAATGGCTCGGGCAAGGTGGCTACCACCACGATCGGATCCTCGCTCCAGATCTCGGGCTCGTCTCTTGGTCTCAATCTCTCGAATCCGAACATCTGGACCGGTCTCCAGACTTTCACCAACGCGTCGACCACCTTTGTCTCCGTCCTTACTAAGGCGTCGTTCGGATCGACCGCCACCACCACCATCGACTCGGCAGGTAACGTGGCGGTGGCGGGGAACTTGAACGTCGCCGGTATCACGCTTCTCGGACAGGCAACTACCACGAACCTTCTGGTAACCGCATCGACTACTTTGCAGAACTTCACTGGACAGAACTCGACCACGACCAACGCCACTTCGACGACGTTGTTCGCCAACACCGCATCGACCACAAATCTCTTTGCATCCAACGGCACTATCACGCGATCGACCACCACGAATGCAACTACCACTTCCTTGTTTGCGAACACGGCGTCTACGACTGATCTCTATTCGTCCAACAGCATCATCACCCGTGCAACCACGACAAACGCGACTACCACATCGCTCTTCGCGACCGTGGCGTCCTCTACAAATTTATTTGCTTCTAACTTCTCGCTCGGTAATCTTTCGGGCATCCTCAAAGCGACCGCAGGCGCCGTATCGACGTCGTTGGCAGACCTCACCACCGACATCACCGGCATCCTCCAGGTAGCAAACGGCGGAACCGGATGGGACAACCTTGTCGCCGGAACACTCCTTACCGGCAATGGCTCGGGCAAGGTGGCTACCACCACGATCGGATCCTCGCTCCAGATCTCGGGCTCGTCTCTTGGTCTCAATCTCTCGAATCCGAACATCTGGACCGGTCTCCAGACTTTCACCAACGCGTCGACCACCTTTGTCTCCGTCCTTACTAAGGCGTCGTTCGGATCGACCGCCACCACCACCATCGACTCGGCAGGTAACGTGGCGGTGGCGGGGACACTCGCCGTAACTGGGAACACGACATTGGCTGCGGCAACGACCTCGAATTTACTCGTAACCGGATCAACAACTCTCCAAAACTTTACTGCTCGAAACGCGACGACAACGCAGGCCACGACTACGACACTCTATATCTCTTCTGCGCTACGAGGGGCAGGGCTCAGTGCCTGTGCAAATGCTACCGATAAGCTTTTGTGGGATACAGCGACAGCGCAGTTTAGCTGTGGAACAGACGCGGGTGCCGGTACTGGAATCGCAAACTTGGGTGCTGCAGGACAATTGCAGAACGGCGCATCTCAGACGTTTGCGACCTCGACAGACACCAATATTGGTCTCACGATCACGTCGCTCGCTAACGTGCATACGTTCACCACCATCTGGAACGGCATATTATCGGTGGCGCGTGGCGGCACTGGTTGGGCCACTATTCAGGCTGGTACCTTGCTCACCGGTAACGGAAGCGGCGCGGTGGCGACGACCACTATAGGATCGTCCCTCCAAATCTCGGGATCTACGCTTGCACTCAACCTCACTAATGCGAATGTCTGGACGGGATTGCAGACCTTTGCAAATGCATCAACAACTTTGTTCGAATCCGTGACGCAATTTGCGCAGACCATACAGTCGACTTCGACAAACGCGCTAGTCATCAAATCAAATCTTAGTTCGACTGCCGGCCTTACCTTGGGCGGCACCACCACACCGCAGATACTCGGCATTGATACGCTGAATACCCGCGTCAAGATCGGTACCGGCGGTGCTACGCCCGTTTTGTTCGTGCTCGACACCAAGAATACGGCAGGAGATCCGACAGGAGTCGATGGTGCGCAGTATTACAACTCGAATACGAGCGATTATCGCTGCTTTAGCGGAACGACCTGGAGGAGCTGCGGCGGCTTGGCAGCGAGCTCGACAGGAGACGTGCAGTTCAAGAACGTCGATGGATCGTTTACCGCGTCTTCGAACTTTAACTGGAGCATGGCCAACAACGGCCTCACTATCACTGCATCATCGTCATCGCAGACGACCGATCTCTTTACTATCGCGTCGAGTACCGGAGCGCCAATGTTCGCTGTCAGCAGCAAAGGTGTTCTAGAGTTGGCCACGACTACTGACCCGGCGGCGCCTGCTGCGGGACAGCTCAATATATATGCGAAAAATATTGCCGGACGCATCATGCCCAAATGGATCGGCCCAAGCGGAGTCGATACTCCATTTCAGGCGAACCTCGGATTCAATCGCGTTTCTATGATGATGCCGGCAGGAGGCACAACTGCGACTACATTCGTCGGCGGATTAGGCTCTACCTTTACCAACGTTGTGACAACCGCAGCAAACCCAACGCCTACCACCGCAAGCTTACTGACATCGACACGTCGCGCAACATTCAGCACAGGTACGACCCTCAATACCATAACCTCACACCGCCAGAGCACGTTGCAGGTTACGCGCGGGAATTCTTCGAATATCGGCGGCTTCTTCTATACGATACGATTTGGCACTTCGGTAACTCCGGCAGGTAATCGCGTGTTCGTCGGTCTTTCGGATTCGGTGGCAGCACCTGCCAACCTCGATCCTTTGGTCACCGGCACTGGAATAGGTCGTGTGGGCATGGCAATTAATGCCAACACAGGCAACTGGAGTTTTGTGCACAACGTGTCCGGTACTGCGCCGACAGTCTATAACCTTGGTGCTAGTTTTCCCGTTGATAACACCAGTCTCTATGAGCTTATTCTTTTCTCTAAACCAAATGACACTGTCATAAGTTATCGCGTGAAGAACCTTGCGACGGGTGCAGAGTTAGCCAGTACGACGCTTTCAACCAACATTCCGGCCAATACAACTTATTTAGCACCACAGTTCTGGATGGTAAACGTAGCTGCTGCCATCGCCACCTTCGATTTCGGTGGCTGGTACCTCGAGAGCGACCAATAAAAAATGGTATTCTTTAGCAATAATTCGCACCGTATGAAAAAGTTTATCGCTCGCATAGTCACACTCTCGGTCATCCTATCAATGGGGTCGTTTCAGACGGCGTTCGCGCAAGCGGTGCCTGATGCTGTAGCCGCCGAGATTCCTGCGGCAGTACCAGTCGTACCGGTGCCTGTCGAACCGGCTCCAACGCCCCCGATCGAGACGCCACCGGCAGATCCTGCTGGCGATGTGCAAAGTGTTCCTATAGAGCCAGGCACTGTTGCTGAGGCAACCACCGAAACCGTCCAAGAGACGTTTAATGTCCAAGACGGTACCTCGGGGGTAACGCTTGAGACTACGACCAACCCCGAGACTGCGACCTCGACGGAGTCTGACGCAACGATTGTGCCAATCGTTGATGCGACATCTACGGAGGCGACAACAACGCCGGTGGTAGTCGTCGAGGCGACCACCACCGAACCCTCAATACCAGTACCCGACGCCGTGTTGGATGTGGTGACGCCGGACATCCAGTCGGTGCCGGTTGTCGAGGAGACCGTTGCCGATCCAGTGCCGGTGCCCGAGCCTGTTCCCGAACCTATCGTCCTCGATACCGAAGAACTCACTCCTTCGCCCGACTTTGCCTTCGCTCTCACGGGCCGGCAGATCCCTACGAAGCGCAAAGTAGAGAACGCCGAAGGGAAAGTGATCCGCGAAGAAGCGGTGTCGGCGCCGCTTTCGTCGACGGTAGACAACGCAAACGGAGTCATGCATGTGTCTGGCTCGTGCAGCGATGCCTACTTCGTCGTACTCCTCTTCAAGAACCAGAACGACTATGCAGACGACCCAAGCTCGTACATCGTAAATCGCGCATACCCGTGTGTCGCCGGCGCGTACTCGTACTCGATTTCCGAGTTGCCGTTCGGTCTCAAAGACGGCACGTACTACCTGCTCATCGGCCAGCAAGGAGAGCGCGGTGCATGGACGCCTATCACCGGACTTACCGAGATATCCATTAACAATAATCAGTAACGCATCATGATCGACTTTATTCTAGAAAACGGATTCAAGAGCCTGATCTTCTGGGTCGTGGGCGTGCTCGCGGGAGGAGTCTTTGTGCTCGCAACAGGCATCGACTTTGGATCGGCGTTTCCTACACCTCCCGCGAACAAGTTTCAGGCAGTCTTCCTCTCTAACAACCAGGTCTACTTCGGACGGCTCCAAGATCTCGATGCCAACTATGTGACCCTGTCCGATGTGTACTACCTTCGTACGGCCTCCGATCTCGAGAATCAGAAGGACTCGGGCACAGGCCTCAATCTTATAAAGCTCGGCGGAGAGCTCCACGGGCCAGAGGACACAATCTACATACCGAAGTCGAGCATCCTCTTCTGGGAGAACCTCAAGGATTCGTCCCGGGTAGTGCAGTCGATTATAGGATCAAAGACCAATTAAGAATTTAGAAACACTACCGTATGCAACGCGAATCAATGGTCATTCATCTCAAGAACTCACAGGACGAAGCGCCCGACCACGGACGCATACTCGAGCGCCCTGCAGCACCGCAACCTCCGCGAAAGAAGCGCAAGCCGCCGTACCTGCTTGTCGCGCTCTCGCTCATAACGATTGTGGCCGTCATCGGTGGCATCTTCTGGTTTACTCGTCCGTCGGCCTTCAAGCAGGGAACCGCCGAGATAAGCGCGGCCGAGATCACTTCGCTCGTCGACAAGGTGGGTGAACTCATGCTCTTGCCGACCGAAGAGAAGCCTACTGTCGCAACCGTCTCAGACCTCAATCCTCTCAAGGACCAGCTATTCTTCAAGAATGCCCATGTCGGCGACATGGTGCTCATGTACCCTAAAGCTCGTCGCGCGATCCTCTACAGCCCCTCAGAAAATAAGATCATCGAGGTAGCGCCTATCACCCTCGACGCACAGTAAGATGCATGCGTGCGACCTCCAACACACAGAAGGTTCTCAGCGTCTTTCTGATGCTCGTATGGGTTATGTCGCCCGTATCTGCCGTCTTTGCCGACAGCTTTTCGAGTACTAATTTCAAGGCAAAGGATCCCGTAACGAACAATTTTGGCGGGTCAGCCTCGTCGACCAGCTTCTCGTCGGTCCAGAGCGGAGGGCAGTCGGTGACGGGCGAATCTACGAGCACGAGTTACGCCATAACGATGGGCTATGCCTATTTCGAGACTTTTACGCCGCGATCGGGTAACTGGCAGTGGTTTTCTGACGAGACGAACGAGACACCAACCGCCGCGCTTGCGTCAGAAAACGTCGCGCCGAGCGATATGGGCGAGCAGGACGTTACCAAGCTGCGCATCACGGTGCACGAGATTGCCGATATCGGTTCGAGCGGACAAAAGTTCCGCCTCCAGTATTCGACATCGTCTGATTTTTCTTCGGGCGGAATCTTCGTGTCCGAGCAGACGGTCTGTAACGGCTCCTCACAATGGTGCTATGCAGACGGTGCCGGAGTCGACAACGCGATCGTCACTACCTCTGTCCTTACCGATCCTGATTCGTGCGTAGCGAGCGTCGGCGACGGTTGTGGCACGCATAACGAATACGGCACCTCGACATCGCTCTACACGCACAAGAAGAGCGCATCGAGCGAATACGAGTTTACGATCACCCAGTCCGGCGCTGCTATCAATACTGTGTATTTTTTTAGGCTTTTCGATGTCGCCGCGAGCTCATCGGTGGCGGCGTCATCGACGTATCCGAGTCTCTCGACGGGCGGATCGTCACTCACATTTACCGTCGACGGTCTCGATTCGGGAACGGTGACCGAGGGACAGACGACCGGTGTCACCACGACTCCGACGTCGATCCCGTTCGGTACCTTGCCGTTCGGCTCGCCGACAGCTGCTGCGCAGCGGCTGACCGTAACGACGAACGCGAATCAGGGATACCAGGTCTATGCTCTTGCCGATCAGGGGCTCATCGATCAGACCGGAGCCGAGATTGCTCCGGTGACGGGTACCGATAGTACGCCCTTGGGATGGTCGACCGCGTGCGACACGAACGCCGCCGGGTGTTACGGCTATCATACGGGCGAAGACGTGCTCTCGGGCGGGTCGACGCGATTCTCCGCCGACGATACATTCGCGAGTTTCTCGAACACACCGCAAGAGATCGGATTCAGCGCGGTGCCAGCGGTCTCGAAGCAGACCGATGTCGTGGTCCGTGTACTCGCACGTACGAGCCAAGATGCCGGCGCTTATGCGAGCAGCATCATGTACATCATCGTTCCTGTCTTCTAGTGTGCATAAGTGCTTAACCGATTACCTGTATGCCCCGTAAAATACAACCTATGTTCGCGCGACTCGTGGCCCCGTTCTTTTTGGCAGTGATGGTCTTCTCTCATGCACCGCTGCCGGCGTACGCCGCGACCGACATGACTGCCACACCGGCGGTCATGGACGAGAAGGCTAAGGCGCGAGACATCCTTAAGAAGGAGATCACGATCAAGAACACGAGCAGCCGCAAGCTGACCGTGTATCCGATCGTCAAGGATGTCGTATCAGAGACGGGGGCGACGGGATTCGTACAGGCACAAGATAGCACTGAGCGATCTGCATCGCTTGCCAACTGGATCGAGCTTTCCCGAGGCGTAATCGAGCTCGGTCCCGGCGAAGAGAAAGTCGTCCCCTTCGTGATCCGAGCCAACCTCAATGCGACGCCGGACATGTATCATGCGTATATAACCTTCGGTGAGGGCAATACGCGCGAAGTCGCAGAAGCGAAGCCACCCCTGGCGACTGTCACGGTCAATCTCGAGCTTCAGGCCGACCTCAAAGAGCTTTTGCAGTTGAATAAGTTCACGACCGAGAATGTTTATTTTGCCGGAGATGACGTACGTCTGAGCTACCAGTTCGAGAACATTGGTAATCAGACGCTCGCTCCTGCAGGAGAGATTGTCATTTACGACCGCAAAGGGTCAGAAGTAGCGACCCTGGAGATAAATAAGGAAGGGAAGTCGGTGTCGCCCGCACAGATGACACAATTCGCGTCGGTCTGGACTGCGGCTAAAGGGTATGGAAAGTTCAAGGCGCTTTTGAGTGTGCGCTACGGATCTGACGAGAAAGGGACGCTCCAAGACACAGTGTTCTTCTGGATAATACCGTGGAAACAGATTCTTGCGGCGTTCATCATCGGCATCATTCTCATAACGATTTTCGTATTCTATTTCCACGGCAAGATATCGCTCCGCAGGCGTCCAGGCCTCGTCGAGGCAGCACCGCTTGCAGCTGCGGTGCCGCGGATGTCTGCCGACATAGCACGGCCTGTCTCTGCCGTTTCAGATGCTCCTGTCGACGCTCCACGCGAGGGCCTCGTCAAACGAGGGGTCATGTCGGTACTCCGTGGTGTCTTGTGGCCGTTTACCTTTGTTATGTCCTTGTTTAAGCGAAAAGCGCGCAATCCCGAAGCGGCACGCATTCAGACTGAAGATACGTCAGTCCGCGCCGAGATTCCTGCATCGGCAGAGCGCGGCGGCTCTCCTGCTGCTGGTGATGCCGCGCCGCGCCGCGCGTCCTTCGATGAAGCGAATCAGGGCACGGTGATCGATCTTAAGAAGATTCGCAGCATGGACCGCTCGAAAGACATCGAACCGACCGACGGACACGTGATAAATCTAAAGCGGCGATGAGCCCGAATACTATGACGAGAGTGCCCTCCAGACTAGTTGCAGTAGCACTTCTTTCCACACTGGTGTTTCTGTCGCCACATGGTGCGGGAGCACAGACCGAGACAGCTCTTTCGGTTTCGGTGACACCGCCACTATTCCAGTTGACGATCGGTCCTGGAGAGTTCTGGGCGAGTTCGATAAAGATAGTCAATAGCAATCCGTACGATGTCACCTACTACACGACACTGGCGGACTTCGAAGCCCGCGGCGAAGGGGGGCAATCGAAATTCATCCCGCTTCTCAATGAAGTAAACGATCCTACGAGACAGACATTTTCGCTCGCGAGCTGGCTTACCCTTTCGCCCGAGCCCGTCTTCGTGAAGGCTGGGCAGAGTGGCACGGTCCCGTTCTCGATTCGTATCCCTGAAAACGCTGAGCCGGGCGGACACTACGCAGCGATACTTGTCGGTACAGAGCCCCCGCCGGATACTGAGAAGGGCGCACAAGTGAAGGTCTCGAGCTTTGTCTCGTCACTCCTTTTCGTAAAGGTAAAAGGTGAGATTAACGAGAGTGGTCGGATCCGCGAGTTCAGAACGGAGCAACAGCTCTATGATTCTCCGAAAGCCGATTTTATGCTGCGCTTCGAGAATACGGGCAACACCCACCTCAAACCGCAGGGAAATATCGTGATCTACAACATGTGGGGCAAGCCGCGCGGCATGGTCGAGATTAACCAGAACAACAATTTCGGAAACGTTCTGCCCAAAAGCATCCGCAAGTTCGAGTTCTCATGGGACGGCGAGGCTAATCCTTTTGAAATCGGCCGCTATAGCGCTGTTGTGACGCTCGCTTTTGGCGAAGATAATAAGCAAAACATATCCGCCACGAACTACTTCTGGGTCATTCCGGTCGTACCGGTGTCTATTGCGCTTGGTCTCGTAGTCATCTTCGTCATACTGATTCTCTTGTTCGTACGACGCTATATCCGCCGTGCGCTTGCTATCGAGCAGGCCATGAGCCTGCAACGAGGGCCGGTACGCGAGTCACGTCCGTCTCCACGCGTCATAGAAACGCTCATGGAACCGATCAGAGAGGGAATCATAGACCTTCGTAAGGTCGGTATTCGCGAGGAGCAGCGGCATCCGCGACCGGTTTCGGTGGCGCTACTTAAAAGTGCAAAGACCGACGTGCGAGTGCCTCGCTACGTCGAAGAAGCCCCCGAAGAGACCGAGACGATGACCCTCTTGGAATTCATAGTCGAATACAAGGCCTTCGTAGGATTCGTAGTCCTCTTGATGGTCGCATCACTCGTCGTCTGGGGCTATTTCCATCGCGTGCTTACGCCGAACCGCACCTACCAGATAACCGGAGTAGTCACTCACGATGAGGATCCAGATGTGGATTCACGCAAATGATGAATAGGGAGTGAAGTAGTGCGTATGTGTATAAAACCAAGGGAATCAAAGATAAAATACGCCGTTATCCACACCGGTCAGAGTGATTTTCACCATACTCTACTATACTTGTCTTGTAAGGAGTGATGTGCGTCCCTCCTCATTAGTGGCACTAGCGATTGATAGATACCAACATATTCCAACGTAGTCATTTAGAAGAAAGTTAATCAACGTTATTCACGACCACTTATGAATCTTGCAATGAGCCGCACCTCTTTCCTCGCCGGAGTCCCAGCGAAGATCTCGGCACTTCTCGTCCTGACTACGCTCATGTGGGCAACGGGATTCCCTTCGCTCATTCCATTCGCACGAGCAGCCGCGATAACGTCTTTCAGTGACACCATCACGAACTCCGATTTGGGAGTTGCCACCGACCACTACTTCAGATTCACGACGACGGCGTCACTCGATGCCGACGACACCATAGAAATCGATTTCGATCCAACCGGAGCGCTGTTCACGATAGCAGGACTCGTGGCTGCTGATTTTACGAACGAATCGGGTATCGATATCGTCGCAGCATGTGGCGGAGGTGGTAATGAAGCTACTGTCTCGGCAACCGGCGACAAGATCACTCTTACCGTCTGTACGGGTGACGCTGTTACAGCCGGCGCCATAACGTTCAAGATCAATAACACGCGCATCACGAGCCCGGGAGTAGCATCGTCTTACGTCATCCGACTCGTCACGACGAACGACGGATCTGCTATTCGTGACCGAGGCGACACGCGCATCGCCATCCTCGACAACGTCGTCGTTACCGCATCGGTGGACACCATCTTCACCTTCACGGTATCGAGCGTCGCAGAAAACCTGGCCGTCAACGGCGATGCAACCAATACCGCGACCACGACCACCGCTACATCGATCCCATTCGGTACACTCTTGCCGGGAGTTCCTAAGGTAGCCGCACAAACTCTCTCGGTGGCGACAAACGCACGCAACGGCTTTACTGTGACCGTCGTCGAAGATCAAAACCTTACATCGCAAACCGGTGCAGACATCGACCTCTTCATCGACGGTGCTACCACATCCGTGCCAGTGGCATGGCAGTCACCGGCCAGTACGCTCGATTCGGAAAATACATACGGTCACATCGGCGTCACTACCGAAGATGCGACACTGAGCGATGGAGACTCCTTCGGAGTCGCGCTCTATGCCGGTAATATCGATGCGCCACGCGAGGTCTTCTATCATACGGGTCCTGCCGATGGGACGACAGCCAACAAAGGACGGACACGAGTTGCTTACAAAGTCGAGATCGGATCCTTGCAGGAAGCAGGTAACGACTACACCAACACCCTAACCTACGTTGCGACACCGATATTCTAGTGGCCTAGTCAAGCAAAAGCCGTCCACTGGACGGCTTTTGTCTTAATGCCGAGAGCCCCTAGGTATGCTAGTATGAAGAGACATTTTATAGACAAAAGCACTATGCAACATCGCTTCACTTCAGCCGTTTTTGGCGCACTGTTCTTGGCGAGCGGACTGTTCCTGATCCCATTGATTGCAAGTGCACAGGCTACTGAGGGCGTCCAGATCAAGCCGGCAATAGTCGAGGATAAGGCGAAGCCCGGAGATACCTTTCAATTTACTCTCACGGTCACAAATATCGCACCCGTCGCTAAGACGTTCTACCTGAGCGCCCAAGACATCAAGAGTGTCGATGAGCAGGGGATACCGGTATTCTCGAGCGACGACCAGGTGACGCAATATTCGCTGAGTACCTGGATAGCACTGCCGCAATCTTCGATACAGCTCGCTGCTGGGGAAGCGAAGACTATTCCGTTTACGGTCCATGTGCCGGCGGGTGCCGGGCCCGGATCTCACTACGGCGGCGTGTTTCTTGATGCACGCCCTCCAAAAGAACAAGCAACCGGCGCTGCTGTGGGTATGAAAGTCGGATCGATCGTAAGTATCAGGATTGCCGGTGACATCGCGGAGGAAGCGCGACTGCGGGAATTCTCTACCGACAAACTTATTTATGGAGAGCCTACTGTTGCGTTCCATTCTAAGGTAGAAAACCTCGGAAACGTATTGGTTCGACCCCTCGGACTCATCGAAGTGACGAATATGTTCGGCAAAAAGATCGCAACGATGCGCGTTAACGACAGTGGCGCTTCGGTCTTTCCGACGCAGGAGCGGGTCTACACCAATGACTGGGCATACGAGGACTTCGCCTTCGGCCGTTATCAGGCGGTCGTGAGTCTGGTATACGGTGACGAGGCGCGCAAGACCATATCGGGAACGACGTCATTCTGGGTGCTGCCATTCAAGCCAATTATGATAATCCTCGGTTCGGTCTTGGGTGTCGCACTCGTGTTGTTCTTCCTCATTCGTTCGTACATCATGCGTAAGCTTCGGCAGATGGGCGTGTCTCCTAAGAATCAGGCCGTAGGCTCGTACAATAAGGGGTATCAGCGGTCGGCGTCGCGGCTCCTCTTTACTATCGTCGGGATCGTATTCTTTACGGCACTCTTCATCTTCGTGCTCTTCCTCATGTTCGCTTAGAGGTACATTGGCAACGGTATGAACAGCGGTACTATCAGGTCGACAGTGAGCAAAGGCGCCCTGATAGTGGCCGTGACTTTGCTTGCGTACGCTCTTTATTCGACACCGCTCGACAGGTTAAGTTCGCTCGCCTTGGAGACTGTTGCAAGCGCGACAGTCTCGATGAGTGCTGGCGTCCCTCCTAATCCGTACAACACTGCGGCCGAGCAGCTGAGCGCGAAAGAGGCAGAGCTTGTCGCTCGCGAGAACCGACTCACGATGCGCGGGTCGATGCCATCGAACCCGGCTGGCCACGATACATTTGCGGTCTACAGCCTTCTGGTCAGTATCGCCCTTTTTATACTCGTCGCGATCAACTTCTTTTTTGACTGGAAGAGGGGGAGACAAGGGGTCCCAGCGTCTGCACCGTATCTTTCGCTCGATTTGCGCCGACGACAGTAATGCCAGAGCCAGCACGTACTATATAATTATGATCGACGACGCGTATGCGTCCGGTAATCATGCATAAGTTCGCAGTACTCTTCTCGTTTCTTTTTTTTCTCATGCCTGCTGTCGTGCAAGGCGGTACCCTTACATTCGTTACCGATCTCATATCGACCTCGATGCCGTCGGCAACGACCACAACGCACACCATTCGCTTCACTGCGACGCATGCGATACCGGCTTCTGGCACTATCGTCATCACTCCCCAGGCGGGCGGGTTCACTATTCCGGCGGATTTCGATGTAAACGATGTCGATTTCCTCGTAAACTCGACGGGCTCGTACGTGGACCGTACTATCGATACGGTCGCCGATGTCACCACCGACGGAGTCACTATCGTCTCGGGTACCTCCGGTTCTATCAATATAAAGCTCTCGTCTGGAGCCGGCATACAACAAGGTGACAGAATCATGATCCTTCTGGGTACCAACGCGGTCTCACAAGCACAGGGAATCCATTCGATAACGAATCCGTCGACACCTGCATCCTACCGAATACGCATCGATACCCTCGATCAGAGCGATGCTCCGATGGACAGTGCGAGCGCCATGGTAGCGATTGTGCGCCAAGTCACGATCCTTATCCGTCCCGAGGCTGTCGCTCCGCTTCGCTTTGCAGGGCTTCCATCTGGATCTATCCCATCGCGCTCGAGTAGTATCGAGATATCTCTCCAGACAGATCAGCGCGCTACCTGCCGGTATTCGACCACGCCCAACACGATCTATTCCGCGATGACGGGAACGTTCAATGCCATGTCGGGTAACTTGTCTTTTTACAAAGTGATCACCGGACACCAAGACGGTACCTCGTACACATACTACGTCCGTTGCTTCAGTCTCCAAGGTGCAGAAAACACCGACGACTACGAGATTACATTTAACTTGCGACCGACCGAGACTATTCCGACACCGGGCGTGGAAGGCAGCACCGCTCCCATAGGATCGTCGGGACATGGCGGCGTGGGGCCGTTTCCTGACGGAAGCGATCTTTTGTATCGCTCGACCGTCACGGTATCGGGCTGGGCGCCGCCTCTGAGCACCGTTTACGTACTTATGGATAGCAAGCAGATCAAAGAGACACAGGCGCAATCCGACGGAAGCTTTAGCGCTAAGGCCGACAGCCTCGAGCGCGGCACGTATACGTTTACTGCATATGCGATGGACCCGCAGGGCAGGAAGACCGCGCCACATTCAGAAACGCTCGATGTCTCTGCAGCGACGAACAACTACATCTCAGATATCGTGCTCTCCCCGACGATCTCGCTCCTCGACGACACGATAAACCCTGGCGAGGACGCCCGTCTTGCGGGCGAGGCGGTACCGGGGAGTACCATCGAGATCATGCTCATCGCTAAGAGTAAATCGAACGAGATACCAGTGACCAAGACCTATGTCGCGAGCACGACACGCCCCTCGTCCGGGTCGTGGACCTTCACCATACCTGCGCTGGACACGCAGCGGGGGACCTATTTCATAAAGGCTCGCGCCACGCATGTGAATGACAGCGAAAGCGAATACAGCAAACCGATATCGCTCGGAGTCGGAGAGCAGGCAAGCGGAGATCTCTCGAACCGTTCTGACATCAATAAAGATGGCAAGGTCAATCTCGTCGACTTCTCGATACTGCTCTCGGCATGGGGAGAGACCGAGGGGGACGCCGACATCAACGAAGATGGGCGGATAAACCTGGCCGACGTGAGTATCCTTCTCTTTAACTGGACGGGTTAGCCGTGTCATACTACCCATATGCCCAACCAGAAGATGTTGTATATCGGTGTCGCCGCCATGGCAGGTATCTTGGTAGTAGCGACGTGTGTCGTGCTTTTCGTAAACCGAAACAAGAAACCGGTCGAGACCATCAAGAAGGAATATGCCCTGGTATTTCAGGATTACGCAGGCAACGACGTGCGCTTCGCCGACTTCAAGAAGAAACCCTTGGTGGTGTTCATGTGGGCCTCGTGGTGTCCGTACTGCTCGGACGAGATAGCGAACCTGGCCAAGCTCAAGAGTATCTTTGGCGAGGACGTGAATACGGTCGCGGTCAATCGAGGAGAGCCTGGACCGGTAGCACAAGAATTCTCCAGAAAGATCGCAGGAACGGACGGTATAGTATTCTTGCTCGATCCGGAGGATGCTTTGTATAAGAGTATCGGCGGATACGCGATGCCCGAGACCATCTTCATCGATCCGGGAGGAGAAGTAGTCTACCATCAGCGGGGCCCGCTTCCTTTGAAAGAAGCCAGTCAGAAGCTCAATGAGCTCCTCGGTCGCTAAAACATTGTAAGCGGCGGCCAATTGAGTATAGTTACATTCTAACCCACCTATTTATGGCAACCCTTTATACTCTCCAATCGACGAATGTCCGCAAGACGTGGGCTCTGATGAGCGCATTCCTGGCTATCGTGATCGCTGTCGGCTACGCGGTCAGTAGTTACTATGGCAATCCGGGTATCCTGTACATCGCGATTGCCCTTTCGCTTGGGACCAATATCTTTGCATACTGGAACTCGGACAAGGTAGCTATAGCGTCGGCAGGGGCCAAGGCAACAACACGTGACGAGTATCCCGAACTCTATCGCATCGTCGAGAATCTCTCGATTACCGCAGGGCTGCCGATGCCGCGTGTCTATGTGATAGAGGATCCTGCGCCGAACGCGTTTGCTACGGGACGCGACAAAGAACACGCAGCCCTGGCTGTTACCACAGGACTCTTGGGAATGCTCACCAAGCCCGAGCTCGAAGGTGTTATAGCGCACGAGCTCGCGCACGTTGGGAACCGGGACATTCTGGTGATGACGGTAGCAGTGGTGCTCGTCGGGTTCATTGCTGCTTTGTCAGATGTCTTTATGCGCATGTCGTTTTTTGGGGGTCGCGATAGCGACAACAAGAATCCGCTTGCATTGGTGGGGGTCATTGTCGCTGTTATCGTAGCTCCAATCGCAGCGCAACTTATGCAGCTCGCTATCTCGCGACGACGCGAATTCTTGGCTGATACTTCGGGTGCGCTTTTGACACGCTATCCGGACGGACTTGCCATGGCGCTCGCCAAGATCGGCTCGTACGGGGCACCTATGCAGCGAGCCAGTTCCGCGACGGCGCATCTCTTCATATCAAATCCTTTCGGGGCACATCCGGCCGGCCGATTTGTCGCGCGGCTCTTTTCCACGCACCCTCCGATTGAAGATCGCATAGCAGCGCTTCATGCGATGCGTTAGACCATGCCTGCCTACGAGATTGTGGCACTTACCCTCGCAGCGCTTTTGGCGCTATTTCTGGTGCTGCGACGCCCGTCAAACATGCGCGCATGGTCGCGCGACCAGGTATTGTTGCCAAGCGCCGACTTTGCCGAGGGAGAAACCGTACGTATCAAGAATGTCCGTAACATCGCGTATCGCACCGGAGAGGACTACGACCTGCGATATTACGATACAGCGTTCGTACTCGACGACATCGAGTCGGTGAGTTTTATGGTTGCACCCTTCGGTCCGCCCGGCGCTGCGCACACGTTCTTGCTCTTCAACTTCAAGCACGATCGCGCAATCGCCCTTTCGATCGAGATACGCAAGAAGGCTCGGCAGCACTTTAGGCCAATTTTTGCGCTTTTGCCGCGGTATTACGAGATCATGTACGTCTGGGCAGACGAGCGCGACGTCGTGAATCTGCGCACGCACATATGGAAGTACAAGACCTACAAGATAAAGCTCCTTGTCTCGCACGAGTCACTCAAAAAGCTCTTTGTCGGAGCACTGAGGCGCACCAACACGATGGCGAGCCAGCCCGAGTTTTACAATCTGTTCACAAACAACTGTACCAACAACCTTGTTAACCACATGCGTGAGGCAGGAGTAACTTTGCCACGCTTTAGCTGGCGCTATGTCTTTCCGGCAGCTATCGAGCGTGTCTTGGCTCGCAAAGGCCTCGTGCTCAAGAGCGAGACTTCGACCACCCTCGAGGAACCTTTTGCGACTCGTTGACAATCAACTTAGACTATTGCATTGTTGGTCTCGGTTAGCAAAGGAGTGACGCATGACCGTACTCACCAAGACGCGCGGAGGCATCCCTGCCTTAGTGCGCAATGACGAGCAACTCTATAGCGGAAACCTTGTCGAGTATTTTCGGGCGCTGTTTTACGACGCGAAGAATCTCGACCTTCCGTATCACAACTTCCGGCACATGCTGCATGTGACGTGGCTGTGCCACGAAGCCTGCCGGTTCTACCAGCACGAGCTGAGTATGAGAAAGCGCCGCGATCTTCTAATAGCTGCGCTCTTTCACGACTTTGATCACTCGGGCATGTCGGGGAACGATGCTCTCAACATCCGGCGTGCGATAGAAGGCTTTAGGGCGCATGTGCAGCCTGAAGACCGCCATAGGATGGCATATATCGTGCGTCTTATCGGTGCGACGGAGTATCCGCACACGGTGCCGTCGCACGAGCTCGATCTCTCGTCCTTGATCATCCGCGACGCAGACCTGAGCCAGTCTATGAGCGTGGCGTGGATCCAGCATGTCATCTTTGGCCTGGCCCGAGAGTGGGGCAAGAAGCCCATCGAGGTATTGCGCGGGCAAGAAGCCTTCATGTCGAAGCTCGAGTTCCATACCGAGTGGGCACAGAAGATGTTTCCGCCGGCCGAACTGAGAGCCAAGATCGAAGAGACCCGCGAGCTCTTGGAGCTCCTCGAAAAGCGCGAGAGACAGTAGCACGAACAATACCCACCGAGGCCAAGCCTTGGTGGGTATTTTTTTTGCCTTGCTGTTTTTGCCTAGATTGGGTACTCTCTCGGGGGACTCACAACGAATCTAACCATCTGTACAGGAGACTCGAATGGATACGCCCAGTAACGACGAGCGTCAAAAGCGCGTGGCCGAAAGTGCTCGCAAGCAGCTTGCCGACGGCACGTGGCCAGAAGTACTAGCGGTATTTGGCTACCAAAACCCTAAAGCACCGCTAACCAAGGACGAAGAGTTTGCCCGGCTGAAGGCTTGGTACGAACAGGCGGCGTGCCCCAACATGGCGCAGTTCGTCGATCTGCTCCGGTTTGCCGAAAAGGAGAACGGCACCGCGATGTCGTACAACTTTAGTATGCGCAAGCGGTTAGGTGCGCAGCGTGATCAAGACCCCGACTCTTTCAACTCGGTTCTTGCAGCGCTATGCCCCGACGTCTTGGTTGGGACGCGTCGGGGTGTAGACGGAGCCGCAATATGGCTCGCTACGTTCTCGCAGGTGGTACCGACTCTTGCGCCAGAGACGGTGCAGGTGATGGACAAGGTCTTTGGCGAGGCACTCGTTTTTTTGAGAGGCACGACCCAATCTGTAACGTTGGAAGAATTGTTGAAAGCCGGCCTAACTGGCGAAGGCAAGCTCTTTGACCCACCTGCTGTGTCTAAGCACTAATGCAACACCGCCGATTCTGATGAATCGGCGGTATTTTTAATCGTCGTAACCACCACCTGGAGCCCCATCCGTATCTTTTCTCGGGCTTCGCCCTCTTCGCAGCGGCATTCTCGTGGTGCGGCTTTTATGCGATGATGGGGAAGAGTACATGCCCGGTGAGCTAATAGTTTAGTTCTAGCGAGTGAGGGTCGTTAAAACGGTACCTGAAACCATTACTCCCATGAAAGGGATAGTGACAATAAACCAAAAAGTATAATTTAAAGAGGAGTATTTGTCTGAGCCGCCGGAGTGTGAGGGGCCATTTCCGCAATGAAACGAGTCGACTGCAAATACGCAGTTCCGCCTACTGTTTGAGATGGTGTAATTTGGCTGCCGTACGCCTCAACGGCGGGCATGGTACGCGCATGTGTGAGTGCCAAGTAGCCAACCCTACCAGCCGGCGGATCGGCTTTGACTCGAGTGATACCCACATAAAACAAGCGTCGGTCCTCTTCAAGCTTTGCTGCCTGTTCATCGTTGGTTAAATCGGGATTGGCCGTTGCAGGAAAGAGACCCTCAACGCATCCGACGATGAACACAAACGGTGCGCTCAACCCCTTACTTTTATGCAAACTCATGATTCTCACTTCTGAGACAGCCGATGGCACCTCTGGATGGGTAATAGCTTCGTACAAGGCCTCATAAAGTTCTTGAGGCGTTTCCAGACTTTCTTTGGTTTGAGCGACCGCTTCACCGAGAAGCGCGGTCTGCGGGTTTTCGGGCAGCCATTGAGAAATGAATTGACCTAGGTCGGCCGCGGCCCGCAGAGAATCTATTTCTGTTTTAATTACATTGAACCGGGTCACGAGCGCTCCGGCATACGGAATGTTAAGAGTGCCTGTCGCCATGGCACTTAGAGCCTGCCATGGCGACGTGTGATTTGCCCTTACATGATTCATAAGCCGTCGATACGCATTCGTCCTCCAGTCCGTCGCTCCGTAGCCAAGCAGCCAACGCAAAGCAATTCTATCCTCATTGTCCAATAGCAGCTTCAGGCTCGCGAAGCGTTCCTGTGCCGCGAGCGTGTCGAGGCTCGACTCAGCGTAATAAGACTTCGTAGGGATATTTAGACCTCTTAAATGATTGAAGATGGGCGTTGCAAACGCTTCACGTTGCGTGAGTACGATGATATCACTAGGTGCGACACCGCTCGCTACCAACGCCGATATTTTTTCGGCAACTGCCTCCGTTTCTTCTGTGGCGCTTCTATATTGTCGTATCACAACTTCACCAGCGCCATTTTCTGCCCTCTCTGTCATGAGACGACCCGCAATTCGATCAGTATTGCGCGCAATGAGAGCATTCGCCATTCGCACGACAGTGGTCGGACATCTTCGACACTCTTCGATCGCATGGTCGTCCGCAGTATGTACAGTACTCCAATCACGAATACCTCCGGGATGCGCGTGCTTGAAGCTATAAATAGATTGATCGTCGTCGCCAATAACGCAGAGCGAGCCATTCTCGCCAAGAAAATGCAGAGCGTCCTGCTCGGCACGGTTCAGGTCTTGGTATTCATCCACCAGTAGGTGGCTAAATTCGTTTCTTTCCGGAGCGTCGGGATTATCTCGCAAGTACTGGTAAAGATGCGGTATTAACTCATCGACGAGCATCGCTTTATGAAAACGAAGCCAGGTTACCAGGTCGTCCACAAACGACTGCTCGGCCGGAGAGCGAGTGTACCCGGGTTCTTGAGTTTGCAAACGCGCCCACGCCGCAGCATACGCTTTTATGAGACGTTTGCGTTCGCGTTTATTGCCATGCGTAATACTTAAATCTGCCAACAGTGGCTCCATCTCGTATTTGTTGAGTGGTCTCGGTACGCGGCCCAACGCAGTGAGGACATGGTTACGCATGAGTATAGACATCGCCAGGCTATGGAGCGTCTTCGCTTTCAAGCGATCGGCACCAGCCACCCCTAGAGATAGAAGTTCACGCTGGATATCTTCAGCAGCAACTCGAGTGAAGGTTACGGCTAAAACACGTGCAGGATTGATACCCTCAACCTCAAGTATGCGCGCGACGCGACGCTTCATTGCGAAGGATTTGCCAGTACCGGGGCCAGCCAAGACTCGAATGCGCCTGTGAGTTGACCCTGCAATGCTATGCGCTGATGTTCCTGTGTTTAAGCCGTCGTCCCACGCCATAGTCTTTCACATTACTACTACTCAGCAGTATAGCCAACCTAGCCACATACAGCCTATCGTGAGGGGGGTAGACCCGTGCACACTCCTTACCCCGGTTTTGTACGTAGCTGACTAGTCACGTCGTCAGTTCTGTCACTACCAATCAGTGGTAACCCCCTCAGTGAATCGAAGTTCTTTTGTAGTCGCGGCTCGCTTAACTTATGCCATTTCATTAAGAGCCAGCCCCGCCACAAGTAGATTTTGCTACGGATGGGATCGTTGAACGAGTGGTGTTCTAGGGAAAGGTCGAAATAAGTCTCTACGACATATGCGTACGCCACTTCGCGCCGAAACAGCCCAATGGCTTGATGCAGAGATTTGAGACAGTCTTTCCTAACCTTCCGTAAATGCGTGCGAGACTTCTTGGTCATAATGAATAGGTCATCCATACCGAGCCATCGAGAAAGCCGGAGGTTGCCGCTGCGGGCACGCCATGGACGACCCGGCACAAAGTAATGCAGCTTTAACTGTAAATAATACTGACCGTAGATTTCGCCCGCTGTGCGGTGGCAGTAGGCCACAGCGCCCACGTACGGTTTCTTGTTGATGAGCTTGTAACCCATATCAATGATGGCCTGTGTATTGCGCCATGTTGTCTGGAGCTTTGTATCAAGTTCCTTGTGCCGCTTCATCTCTGTCTCAAGACCAAATTCAAACCAGTCGATAGCCATCGTTATGTTCTTCATTTCCCCGATGTGCATCCCGGCTTCCGCAATCTCCGCCTTAGCTCGCATGAGACAAAACTGCGCAGCCATCTCAGGTCGGCCTGCTTTATCCGCAATAACTGCTCCGACTTCTGTCGCATGTCGAATCTCTGCTCCGTGACGCAGCGAGTTAAGTCCAGAAATAAGTTCGTTCATGGCGTTAACCTTCTCATCCGGTGACATGCCGGAATCAGTGATGCTTTTTACGGTGTTTTTGAAGTTATCGTCCATACATTTTTCGATATCGCCACCAGTCGCGGAGCTTATACGCAAAAATCCGGGTCTCGTTTTTGACAATTTTCCATAGGAAAAGTGGGTCGAGGGGCACTCGACTAAACCATATCCATTTTTTCTCCGGATGCGGCGAAATGAACTCTTTGGTTGCGTGAGAACGCGTCATGCGATTGAGCATGCTCTCGACATTGCCATTGCTCACGTATGAGTACCCGCGAAAGTTGGCCCACGTAAACATAACGGTAATTTCCGGACTAAGAGCGAGTGTCAACTGCACATTTTGCTGCCCAAAGCCAGGGCCGTAGAACCTCTGCCACTGCAGATCGGGGTTGAAAAAAACGCACGGGTCATCGGAGGTAATGAACCAATGTTTGTTTGGGTCTTTAATGCACAGGAACGCTACGCTCATCTGCATTAGGATGTTGGCGATATACGGAATACTATCCACCATTTGGATTTTGTGCGCGTCTTTTTTGTATTCGATCCATTGACGCACCTGCGGTGAGTCGTCGACGCCGCGCGTGCGCGCCATCTGTGTGCCGTGGTCGATGAGTTGCTGGATGAAGTTCTCCTGATTTTGCTTAAATCGCGGAGTGCGCACCATCTGCGCCGCAACGAACGCACAGAGATAGGCATGCTCCATTTCAGTAAGCGGCTTTTTTTGCTTGATCTTGTGTCTAAAGACGTACGCATATTTTGATTCGATAGTGGAGAGGCTTCGCTCGATAGTGAAGTCTTTCTCTCCATTGAACTCGAACGTGTAGAGATGCGTTTCGGTAAAAATGTTTTTAGGTGCTCGCTTGTGAGAGTTTTTGCCGTCCTTATCGAATACCCACAAGTACGGCTCTTGGCCAGCCGGGGTACTAGGGTCGGTGAATTCCGACAAGTAGCAACGCGGCACAAAGTGCTGATCGCGCGGGCCTTTATTTTTCTTTTTGTTCTTCCTAGCCACGAGGTGATTATAGTGCTCGAGAGGCTATTAATTCAACATCAGGCCACTACAGCGCTCTAAGAGGTATGCTTTCGCACACCTCCGGTGCTCTTTTTTTGGCGGTGCATTCGGGTTAAGTGCCCGTGCCTACCAATCATTGTAAGGGTTTTTGAGGAACTTTAACACTAGCGGATTTGAGGCATGTGGGTCGGTCTCAATAGACACGATAGACACTATAAAAAGGATTGAGAAAGTGTCTTGTGTGACCGTGGAGGTATTTACACCTTTGACCACCTAGATACTTTTCTATATATGCAGATTAAAAAGGAATATCTCTCTCCTCTTCGTCACTCACCTCAACCTCGACATCAGTAAGCTCTTCATTTTTAACATCGGCAGAGTATTTTACAATCGCGTCTTTATATAAACTATCAACTTCGGTTTTGAATTGACTTTTATCACTCAAAAATTGAGTGAATTTTGAATGTATGTTCTCGTAAATTACTTGATGAGCCTTATTGCCCACAAGACTTTCGTCGTAAGCGTCCAACTCAAAATCTTCTGTTTCTGCCGCATTTAATAACGCGAGTAGACCATCTTTGTTGATTTTATCTATCTCTTGGTACGTATTTCCGTCCCAGTAAAAACCCTTATTGTTTTCAATCTTTAAGTATTTCATATCATTTCTTAAAACTTTCATATAGACCCTTTCTGGTTTTGTAGGCCTCTTGACCGGCCTCCAATGTATCCAATAGAGTATCGTAACTACCTATCGATTCACTACCGTCTGCTGTTTTGAATTCTTTATCTCCTGGCGACCCAGAAAAAACTCTGTATTCGTCTTTTCCATTAATAATTTGTCTTTGCGTGTATAACACATAATCAGGCTCCATAAGCATACCTACCGTATTGTTATGCGTTACAACAATGACTGGCATTTCTTTTGAAATGTCCTTTATTTCCTTATTGACGTTTTTCTTTAGAAATAAGTTGTCAAAAGAAGATTCTGGCTCATCTACTAACAACATGTCGTATTGACGCGCATCCTGCAAAACTCTAAGTAAATTAAATTCAGCCATCTCTCCACCAGATACCTTTTTATCGTACTCGTTCAATACCTGATAAGTAACTTTACAAAAGTATCTATACAATTCACTTTTCTCAAGACCTTCCATATTTTTTAACTCTTCAAGGAAAAGAATGGGAGAGGCATACTTACTGAATGCAGCGGTAAAAGACACCTGCTTCCCAGATTCATCGTGCAGACCTTGTGCCCCTGTGTATGGACTAGCAACTGCTCGGATTTTGAATTTGCCAAATACTTCTGTCTCTCTAATCTCAGATTCCTGTTTTATCGCATTCGCAATAGCATTAAATCTTCTCGTGCGCTCTCGCTCTAACTTTACTTGGTAAAAATCTATATCGCCATCATCAATTTTGGGACTGGAAGTCTTGTTCTCAAGTTGTTTTCTTGTTTCACTGACCAACTCATTTATCCACTCTTTCTTTAGGCGTACCTCCAATATTTGTTTATATTGTTTTGTTAGATCATCAAATAGATTTTGTAGCTCCTCAGATGTAACATATTTATTGACTGTGTTTTTGTATGTGACACTTTTTAATATCAACCAGACCGCCTTGAGTAAGCGTTCTAATTCTTTCTCTTGATTGTGCCTGATCTGGTATTTGGTTTCTTTAAATAGAACTGCTCTAGAAAATTCATCTTGGAGTTTCTCGCTTGATGCATAATCTAACAATGTCTCAATATATTTTCCTAATTTGTGACTAGTTGCTCTTCGATCTATTTCGATTATATCGTCCACGACGCTACGAAACTCTTTTAGATACTCTTCTCGGACTGCACTTTTGTCCTTCTCCACACGCTTATTGAATTTCTTCTCGTCGTCTCTTATCAAATCAAACTGCTCAATATATTTAATAGATTTTTCCTCGGTATCAAAAATATCCCTCAATTTATTCAAAAGATACGTTTTACCAGAAGACCTGCCACCAACAATAATGTTCAGGCCACTTGATAATACTTGACCATTATTGAAAACCTGGAAAAAACCATGGTTCCCCGTAATGGATAAAAAGACTTTATTTTTATCTCTCAGGGCGGCTTTAATTGCGCTAAGAGTAATTGGATCAGAGTTTGTATTAACAAACGTATGTTTGCCTTGGTGTTTTTCAGGATTGAGATCAGTGCTGATTCTCGCATCACTAAATACAACTGGTGCGAGTGAACCTGTTTCCTTTACTATACGATTAAACTTCTTCGGACTCTGAACTTCTCCAGAAAAGATATGGTCTTTTAGTACATCAATTGCATTTTGGCGAACTTTAGGTTTCTTATCGTAATGAGGTATCAGTAAATATGCACCCAAATCTACGAAAATCTCTTTGAGCTTATCTGTTGTTATTTTGTTGCCACTATCAAATTCATTTTTCACAGACTCACACTTTTTACTAAAGTCATCGAGGTTGTCATTTTCACCAATGAGTAGCAAGTGACCATCTTCAAAATCTATTTCGATCCCTGGAAACACACTCACATTTTTCAGAGTTCCTACTATTCCCTTAAACTGATCTAGATCAAATAAATTGTGATTTGTTACAGCAACAGCGTCTATTGAAAGTGTATCTGCATATTCTTGAAATTTGGATAGACTAAATTCAAAATGCGCGTCTTTGCCATTTACTGGGATCGTGTGAATATGAAAATCTATCTTTTTCATTCTCATTTGCTTGAGTTCCTTCGATTTTAAAGATTTGGTTGCCATGTCATTTGCTTTTATTCAAAAACTTAACAATATCTTCCTTGCGGTATCGACGGTCTTTGCGTGTCCCAAACCGCATCGCTTTTAGCAGACCTTTGTTGTCCCAACTACGAAGTGTGTTTGGATGACAGTTCAATACATCACAAGCCTGCTGGAGCGTCAGGATATCAGGAAGTGCGGATAGTTTTTTATCGTGATTTATGGACATAAAGCTAACTTACCATTAGTTTACAATGTATCTGGTCAAAAAGAAAGAGCTTTGCCCTATATGACCCACTCCAAGAATGCGAAACTTTCCATTTTTAGTCCTGACTCCAGAGATTTCTCCAACCACAATCTTTGTGAATCCTGTATCGCATCTTTTTTCTGACGCTTCAGCTCAATGAAAAGTAACTGGTTATCTTTCCACACGAACACGTCCCAGCATCCACCTGAGCGACCAGTCTTGGCTTTAATGGATTCAATGAGTTTTTGCTGTTTCGATGAAAGTTCTATCGGCTCCGCAACATCTGGTAGTCCGATGCGATATTTCCTGCGATATGAATCTACCCACACTCCCTCCCAGCCGTGGGACTGGAACAAACGTAAAACGGCGAGCTCCGCAAATACAGGCTCGCCGTTCCAATCGATGACTGGTTTATTGTTATAAGTGTTTGGTATTGGTGCACCTTTCCACTCATTGAAGTGGAGAAAATATTTCTGTATTAAAACTTGGTCACCAGAAGAAAGCGAAAATAATTCGCCATCAACTTTGTATGGTTGTAGAAACTCAAGAGAACCTTCTTGAGAAGGATTAGGTTTTTGCATTGCACTCTAGCGGGTTTGTGCAAGCCGAGAACCTTCAGGTAATCAAAAGGCTCCCAGCCATTGCGATGAAACCTTTCGGCCTCACCCACATCGGTTTCCCGACGTGACCCGCTAGAGCGACTCTGACTGGGAGTCCTTTGATCTCTAGCGGGTTTTGCGACCATATCCTTTGGAGATTCCAAAGGGGTTAGGTCGACGACTTATTCAGTTGTAAAGGTATTTTAGCAGATTTTACTCTGCTCTTCCATTCCTTGCTTACATTCGGGAAAAAGTAAAGTCTCAAAAAAGATATCCACAGTGGTCTTTTGACGTTGTTTGCAGGCGATTCTTTGAAGACGTTCAACGAAAACCCTGTCATCATTTTTCTAATTTACCGTCTTTGCAAAGCACGACTTGCAGAACAAAAACTATTTGTTCTAAACTTAAAATACTTCGAAAGAAGATACTAACGGTGAAGCTAATTGAGTGACTTAAGATTGGTCGATTGTAAATCTTGAGTCGCCACAGGCGCACCGTTTTTTATTTAACTATTTGAGAACTAACGGAGAACAAAATTGAATTATGAAAATTAATACACATAACTATGAACAATATGAAAGTAGTGTATGTGCCCGTTGGTTCTCTCAACCCGAGTACATACAACCCACGCAAGTGGAACGAAGCGCAGACGAGTGCGCTGAAAGAATCGATTACTAAGTTCGGGTTGGTAGACCCTATCTTGTGCAACTCATGTCCCGAGCGCATGAACACTGTCATCGGTGGTCATTTTAGATTGGCAGTGGCGAAAGAGCTCGGCTTCACTGAGATGCCTGTCGTCTATGTGAACATTCCTGATATTGAAAAGGAAAAAGAATTGAATGTGAGACTCAACAAGAACCTTGGTGAGTTCGACTTCGCATTACTCAAAGATTTTGGCGAGGAGTTTCTAGGTAGTGTCGGCTTTAGTACAGAAGAGCTCGACAACATCTTTGCGATTGACCCGACGCCTGAGCAGTTCGACCTCAAGAAGGAACTCGATAAGCTCGATATCAAAGACATCAAAGTGCAGAACGGCGACCGCTACGAAATCGACGGTTCCATCCTCATGTGTGGTGACAGCACCATAGAGGCAGACATGCTCAAGTTAATGGAAGGAGCGAAAGCGGATATGGTGATGACCGATCCTCCATATATTTTGGATTACCTCCGTGGCAAGACTAAGCAGAAAGACGGAGTGACCGAAGGATTCGGATTGAAGAAGAATCGCAAGTATCTTGGCACAGATGTATTGCCAGATAACTTCACGGAACTTTGGATGGCTGGTGTAGCGAAGGTACAGAAGGATGATTTTAGCATCATTATATTTGAGCATCCAAAGAATCTCCGAACTATCTGGAACGCATTGGAGAAACACTGGAAGTATCGCAACACCATTACGTGGCATGTACCAAATCGTGTACAAGGGTTTTCAGCTAAGTACAAATTCTTCAACAAGCAGGATATTGCACTGGTTGGTTCAAGCGAAGGTAAAGGTCTCAATCTTGATGAAGAAGACTCACTGTTCCAGAACGAGTACGAGAATGCGCTTTATGCCACATCAGGGAAACCAACGTGGGAGGGATACGAAAAGGGTAAAAAGTATCAGCCGACTGATTTCATCGACCACATCGCGGCTGATGAAAAATCATCAGGACAAGGCATCATCTTCGGCACCAAACCATTGGAACTTTTGATTCCGTACATCAAGGTACTGACAAAGCGTGGTGATTTGGTATTGGAGCCATTCGGCGGTTCGGGAAGTACCCTCATTGCATCGCTCAAGCTCGGACGTAATTGCCGAATCATGGAGAAGTCGCCAGTGTATGCGGAAGTGATAAAGAATCGTTGGGAGAAACACACTGGTAAGAAGGCAAAGAAGATTAACTAACTACTTCTATGTCTTCTCCAAAGAAAAACAAAACGGAGAAGCGATTGGAGACTCTAGCGGTAAAGACCAAGGAACAGAAACAGGCATTCCTCGAACAGCTTCCAAAGTATCCGATAGTGCAGGTCGCCTGTGAAAAATCAGGTGTCGGTCGTTCAACGTACTATGCGTGGCGGAAGGATGATAAAGAGTTCGCCAAAGAAGCAGACGAGGCGATTGCCTCTGGTACATTCTTTATCAACGACATGGCGGAGTCCAAGCTTATCCAGAATATACAGAACGGTAACAACACCGCAATTATTTTCTGGTTGAAGAATCATCATGATTCGTACAACGAAAGAATTATTCACGAGCATGTGGTTGCAGAAGAAGAAATCACTGAGGAAAAGAAAGCCATGGTTAAAGCCCTCATCAATATTGGTTTCGCCAATATTCTGAAATCATATGACACGACTCCAGAGGAATACAGGAAGCAGAAAGAAAAAGAGGAGGAGGAAAGGTTGAATGAGCTACGTGCTGAAGAAGAACGTAAACGCGAGGAAGAAGATGTCCAAGAACAATCAGACCCAATGCCACAAACAGAACCAAAGCGACCTGTGAAGAATGGCGCAAACATCAACGATATTTTGAGGAAACGTAAGCGTCCTGACACACTTTAGTTATCTACCTCGAGGATCTCGGGACGCTCTGGACTCCTAGGGAGGGTTGCGTCATTCCTTGTGTTGTATGGAAAACATAACAACATCAAGGGTGAACCTCGGCGTGAGGCAGGCTGAGCCAGCACCCATAGTCAAATACTGCCTCTATGCGAGAAAGTCGACTGAAAGTGAGGAACGACAAGTCCTCTCAATAGATAGTCAGATTAAAGAGATGATTCAACTCGCTGAACGCGAGGGTCTTGAGATAGTCGAAATCAAGAGAGAATCACACTCAGCAAAAGAGACAGGACAACGCCCCGTCTTCAATGAGATTATCGAGGAGATACGACAAGGAAAATTCACAGGAATACTGACGTGGGCACCAGACCGTATCAGTAGAAATGCTGGTGACCTTGGAAAGATAGTGGACTTGATGGATGCAAAGCTACTTATAGAGATACGCACCTTCGGTCAGCGGTTTACAAATAGTCCGAGTGAGAAATTCCTCCTGATGATCCTCGGAAGTCAGGCAAAACTAGAAAACGACAACCGAGGCATAAACGTAAAACGTGGACTGCGAACGCGAGTGGAGATGGGATTGTGGCCTGGAGTAGCACCGCTCGGATACCTGAATCAAAAGCTGATGGATAAGAAGTGCCAGATTGCAGTCGATACTGCACGAGCACCAATAGTTAAAAAGATATTCGAGAAAATTGCATACGAACATTACTCGGGAAGAAAGATATACAACTGGCTGAAGTTTGAACTGAACTTTCATACACGAGGAAACAAGCCACTAACCTTAAGTGGTGTATATCGTATTATCGACAACCCTTTTTATTACGGACCATTCGAGTACCCGAGAGAAAGTGGTAACTGGTATCAAGGAAAACATACGCCACTTATCACTCAAGAGCTGTTCGAGAAAGCTCAGGCGCAACTGAAGCGAGACAAGATAGTCAGAGAGAACAAAGAATTCGCCTTCACCAAACTATTTACTTGCGGATATTGTCAGAGCGGTATATCAGCCGAGGAGAAATGGAAACCACTCAAAGATGGAACATCCGCGCACTATATTTACTACGGATGCAGTCGTGCGAGAGATAGGAATTGCAAAAACAAATACATACGCGAAGAAGAGCTTATCGATGAGCTGCTCAAGATTATGGACATAGTAAACATCAACGAGCTCGGCATGAGACAGAAGCTTGAAGATGAGATACGAAGATTCAACAAACTGCAGAAAATAGTAAACGGCAGAAGCGGTAACTCACTAGTGGAAGAGGACGACGTGAACATCAGGCAATATGCGAAGTACCTACTCAAAGAAGGAAGCACGTCGGACAAGCGAGAACTGCTCGGGAACTTGCGAAGCCGACTGAACTATAAGGACAAAAAGATAACGATGATTGCTGAATAGTTAGTCTAATCCACAGCAACTGCATTTGACTCTATACCCCCTAGGGGGTATAATGGGTTATATGAAATACATGGACGATAAAAATAAGGCAAAAGTTGTTCGTCGCCTCAAGTTGCTTGAGGGACAAGTACGTGGTCTTCAAAAGATGGTTGAAAATGACACTTACTGCATTGATGTGATTACTCAAACCTCAGCTGTGAAGCAAGGGCTATCTAATGTCGAAGACTTGTTGCTTGAAAATCACTTGGACCACTGCGTGCATCACCAAATGAAAACTGGGCAGACCGCTAAGGCGAAAGCGGAGATTATCAAAGTGTATAAACTCAAGAGAAAATAATATGCATACACAAACCTACAAAGTAAAAGGAATGCATTGCGCCTCTTGCTCCTCTGTCATAGAGAAGACTTTCAAGAAAGTAGAGGGTGTACATTCTGTTGAAGTAAATTATGGAACGGAAAAAGCAAAGGTTACTTTTGACTCATCGAAAACAAACCCTCACGACCTTTCCAAACATATTGAGCCACTCGGGTACTCCCTTGAGGTCCCAACGACTGCAAATGAAATGGGTATGTCGGAAAATGAACACGCCGCGCATTTAGGATTGAATCAGTCAAAGAATGAAAAGTTGGCAGAAGTAGCTGATATGAAATCTAAAGTTATATCTGCGATACCTCTCGCGATTTTCAGCATTTTTGTGATGAGCTGGGATATTTTAGCTCAATACAATGCAGTTCCCAATATGAGCTACACGCTCAAAGAATTTTTTCACCATCTCCTCCCAATTTTTGCAACGTATACGTTATTTGTAGTCGGTAAGTCGTATCTTCTTGGTTTCTACCGCTTTCTGCGATATGGCAAAGCAAATATGGATACACTCATCGGTATTGGTACCGTGGCCGCTTTTCTATACAGCTTTATTGTTACTGCGTTTGAAGATGTTTTAAAGCCGTTTATAAATGTTGAGCATACCTACTATGATGTGACCATCGTTGTTATTACCTTTATTGCACTCGGAAAATATCTTGAAGCACGCTCAAAAATAAAGACTGGTGATGCCATTGAAAAACTTCTCAATCTTCAGGCTAAAACAGCACTGGTTATCCGTGATGGAAAAGAAATAGAAATCTCTGTTAATGATGTAAAGCACGGTGACCTCATTGTCGTGAAGCCAGGCGCAAAGATTCCTGTCGATGGAGTTATTACAGAAGGGTCGTCATTTGTTGATGAATCAATGGTGACTGGTGAGCCAATGCCTGCTCAGAAAAAAGTTGGAGACAGCGTTGTTTCTGGAACCATAAATACCACAGGGGCGTTTACATTCAAAGCAACTAAAGTCGGTTCAGAAACTTTGCTCGCTCAAATAATCAAGATGGTGGAGGACGCTCAAGGTAGCCGTGCCCCCATTCAAGCTCTTGCCGATAAGATTTCTAGTGTTTTTGTTCCCATTACTTTAGTTATTGCTTTTGTGACACTGGGTGTGTGGTTACTTTTGGGTACGAGTACACTCGGATTTTCACAAGCACTTTCGTTTGGACTCGTCTCCTTTGTTGGAGTTCTTGTCATAGCGTGTCCGTGTGCGTTGGGGCTCGCTACACCGACTGCAATTATCGTGGGGGTTGGTAAAGGAGCAAAAGAAGGAATACTTATCAAAGACGCCGCGACACTTGAAAAGCTCCACAAAGCAGACACGGTCATCGTTGATAAAACAGGCACTATCACTATCGGAAAACCGACTCTCGTTAATATTGAGCCTTTCTCAGGGCTCGACGAAAAAAAGTTTGTATCAATTCTTGCTTCACTCGAGAAGAAATCAGAACATCCGATTGCTCACGCCATTATAAATTATGCACAAGAAAAGGAGTTACCTATTGATACCGTTTCTGAGTTTGAAGGAATTCAAGGAAAAGGACTCAAAGGAATAATTAAAGGAGTTGAATATTATGCTGGGAACGCAAAACTCTTTACGGAACTCGGTGTAGCTTTTGACCATTCCAAAATTGAGCAGTTTACCGCTCAAGGTAAAACTCCAGTAATCCTTGGAACAAAGGAAAAGGTTTTAGGGTTTGTAATGGTTGCTGATGAAATTAAAAACGAGTCGAAGCAAGCCATCACTGACCTTCATAAGCTCGGAATAAAAGTGATTATGCTGACAGGTGATGATGAAAAAGCCGCCAAGCATATTGCCTCATTGGTAGGGATTGATGAGGTCGTCGCTCATGTGCTACCGCAGGATAAATTACAAAAAATAAAAGAGTTACAGGCACAAGGAAAGATTGTTGCTATGGCTGGAGACGGTGTAAATGATGCTCCTGCACTTGCTCAAGCGGATGTCGGTATTGCCATGGGAACTGGAACAGACGTAGCAATAGAGTCCGCAGGCATCACGCTTCTTGGTGGAGACATTTCAAAGTTGGTAAAGGCAATCAAGCTTTCCAAAATGACGATGCGAGGTATAAAGCAAAATCTCTTCTGGGCATTCATTTACAACATTATTGGCATTCCACTAGCTGCTGGATTATTCTACCCAATTTTTGGCTGGCTTTTGAACCCAGTATTCGCAGGATTGGCGATGGCATTATCAAGTGTCTCAGTGGTTTCAAACTCACTGAGAATTAAAGCGAAGCAATTATAAAAAATAACTATGAATAATAATATGAACAACAAAATTGTATTTGGAATAGGTGGAATAATAATTGGTTTAATTTTAGCGATATTTTTTACGTCAGCAGTATTCCCTAATAGGAACGGCAGTTTTGGAATGATGGGTTGGAGAACTAATCCAGCTTCCAATCAGGGAGCCAATGGAAATACTCAGATGGCAAATAATATTGACAGGCATTTTATTGAGCAGATGATTCCTCATCATGATGGAGCAGTTGCAATGGCAAAGTTAGCACTTGAAAAATCAAAGCGTACTGAGATTAAGACTCTAGCTACTGCGATAATTGAAAGTCAGACAAAAGAAATTCAAGACATGGGTGTTTGGTATAAGGATTGGTTTGGAAAGGACGTCCCAAAAGTAAGTACTGGGATGATGGGTGGAGGAATGATGTCACAAAATGGAATGCATATGGGTGGACAGGAAGATATGACAAATCTCGAAAGCGCTACTGATTTTGATAGAGCATTTCTTGAAGCCATGATTCCTCATCATCAACTTGCTCTTATGATGGTACAAATGCTTGAAGCAGGAACTAGCCGACCAGAAATGATCCAATTAGCTAAGAACATCACGACTTCGCAATCAAAAGAGATACAGCAAATGCAGGGTTGGTACGCCCAGTGGTACAAATAAGCTTTATGAACACAAAAACCCTTACATTCCACGTTTCTGGTACACATTGTCCATCGTGCAAAATCTTCATCGAAGATACCTTGAATGAGCAAATTGGTATCAGTAATACCAATGTTGATTTGAAGAAAGAAACTGTATTGGTCGAGACCACCTTAGCTGAAAGTCAGCACAAACTTGCTGAAATTCTGACTGAAAAAATAAAACATAATGGGTACAGTCTTTCGGTTGAGAAGAAGGCTAAGGAGAAAAAAGATAATGGGGTTATATGGCAGGCACTTCCTATCGGACTTGCATTTCTTGCCCTATTTTTCATTGTGCAAAAATCAGGAATTCTAAACTTTGGGCTAGGAGGAACAGTAACACCGCTGACAAGTTTTATTATTGGTCTTGTAGCATCAGTTTCGAGCTGTCTTGCAGTTGTTGGAGGACTTGTTCTTTCTCTTTCTGCGACAGTGTCTCAGGACAAAATAAGTGACGTAAAACCAATGATGCTTTTTCACGGAGGTCGCATTATAAGTTTTGCTGTGCTTGGCGGTGTGCTCGGCGCTATCGGCAGCGCAATTGGTATTAGTTTTACCTTCACTGCGATACTGGGAATAATTGCCTCAACAGTGATGGTAATTCTTGGTCTCAATCTCGTCGGGGTTTTTGAGAAGAATATGATTGCTCTACCATCTGGGGTCTTCAGTTTTTTCCGTAAAGTAGAACACAAAACATTTGCACCCTTTCTTATTGGTGCTGGGACGTTCTTTTTGCCATGTGGATTTACTCAGGCAATGCAAGTCGCGGCACTTTCGAGTGGTTCATTTATCTCTGGACTCTTGATTATGGGAGCGTTTGTTCTCGGGACGCTTCCAATGCTCGCCCTTCTATCGTTTGGTTCTGCTTCGTTTGCTCAATCAAAACACGCGCCACTATTCTTCAAGTCAGCAGGTGTCTTGGTGATTGGTCTTGGGGTCTTTGCACTTCTGGCAGGACTTGCGGGGCTCGGAATTATTGAACCTTTATTTAACATATAATCTTATTAGTTAACTCTATGCAAAAAAACACAATCATATCCATTATCGTTAGTCTCGTACTCATCGGAGGAACGCTCTATTTCATATCTGACAGATCTGCTTCAACTAATACAAGCGAAGTCGCACAATCACAGAATGTTGAAATCAGAGATGGAGTACAGTATGTGACCGTAACCGCAAAAGGTGGTTACTCTCCGCGCGTTACGCAAATTCAAGGCGGTATTCCAACCAAGCTAGTGGTGAAGACTGACGGCACATATGATTGCTCTGCCTCCCTTGTTGTTCGCTCCGTAGGATTCCAAAAAATACTACAGCCAACAGGAGAAGAAGTGATTGATTTGGGCACTCCAAAGTCAGGTGAAAAAGTGCAAGGAGTATGTGGAATGGGAATGTATAATTTCCAAATTAAAGTTAGTTAGAATCACTAAACAAAAAAGAGCGACATTAGTCGCTCTTTTTTGTTTCAACTCAGGCATCTGGGTCGCTCCACTCTCATAGGACAGTGGGTCGTCCCCGATACTTAGTTGTCATGGCGGAGGCGGAGAGATTCGAACTCTCGATACCTTGCGATATGCCACCTTTCCAGGGTGGTGCACTAGACCACTATGCGACGCCTCCAATTTCGGTCATTTTTGGGCACTGTTACAAGGTCCCAATCGGTCAGAGTATACGTCGAAAATGCGAATAAGTCATTCTCGGGATAGCGCCAAAGGAAGAGACTTTTGTGCTAGCATTGTGGGATCAGCCGTTATAAACCGGTATTTAGCCTACCTTTTCATGCTTCCCATTAATTTCGTCGCAGTGTTACTCTCGGCAGTCACCGCATTTGTCTTAGGATTTTTGTTCCACGGACCGATCGCAGGCAAGCTCTGGATGAGGCTCGCGAACATACACCCGACGGGCAAGGAAA
>CAZYLZ010000002.1:0-92322 GCA_964648335.1 uncultured Candidatus Saccharibacteria bacterium
GGGGTTGGCCGCTTCTGGGCGGCCGTACCTCACTGGCACTGTGACGGCCAGCGAAGTCGTCTACGCCTGGCCCGAAGGGCCGGGCAAGGCAGACGGCGGGCACGAGCCCGTTGCCCGGTACGAGGGGGAGGTCAATCCCCTCTACAACTCCTCGATGAGCCGCGAGGCCATCGAAGAATTCCTCAATAACTTGGCCTCCTCTCTCGGGTCTGCCTTCGGGCAGACCCGTGTCTATGTCGCCTTCGCGGGCGACATGTGGATTCTTCAGCGCGAAGAGTCCACCACCCCCACGGGTGAGACGGCTTAGCACAACGCCCTCCGTGAAGGGCGAGTATTGGTTATGGTGTGCATCACGGTGCCCACCAACTCGTTGCGTTGACCCGACTTGGTTTAGTCGGGTCTCTTCTTGAACCGATGATACTTTGTCGGTTCAAAGAGAGAAGAAGCGAAAAGGAGACAAGGAAATGGTAAAGCATCAGAATGCATCGCGCATCGAACTGGGTTACGGCGGTGGGAGCATCGACATGTTGTTCGATATCTCGTCGAACAACATTATTCCGTACAAAGGTAGCAAGAACTTTGGACGGACCGACTTGCCAGCCGATCCGGATGACTTTCATTCCCGTTTCGGCGGTAAGCAGTACTACCAATCGCAGTCAGGCGCCAGCGGCGCCGGATGGATTCCGGCCAAGCCGACACTGAAGAAGCTCTACGGCTATCGTATAGATGTCGGGAGTCCGTGGATCGCTTTTTCGAAAGACAAGGAATTTGCTCCGAATGTGGGCGCGTACGAAGTGTACGTACCGTTCTCGTACCGTACTGGAGACACGAGCGGATGGCCGGTCGTTCTCAGGGATCGGTACGATGCAATCACATTTTGCTGCGAAGAAGATCTGGGGCGGTTCTTGTGCGGACAAATCGAAGCAACCCCTCGCGTATTCAAGACGACGTATCACAAGAATACGTTGTCTGGGGTAAAGGAACACTCTGCGACCGTCAATGTCGTCGAGGGCTACAATGGAGGCCGATTTGCAAACGCGCGTCGGCTCATCGAGCACCTCAACATGGCGACAATCGGCTGGAGCAATCCAGAAGATGTGAAGCCGGAAGGTGATGAACAGTTTTGGAAACGACTGGGCTTATACCGTTTTCCGAACGGTCTGTTCAAGATCACACGTGGCGTCTGCCGATACAAGACAGAGGCGTGGAATCTTGAACTCATGTGCGAGTTCGTTCCGTCAAACGTACATGCCCTTGCCCCAAACTTGTATATACAAGAGCGTGATGGCGCGTACGTCGGTGTCGGACGGTTCGAAATCGATAGCGCGTGGTACGACTTCGAAGTCAATCTTTCGCCAGAGGTTTCGTTCCAGATCTTCAGAGGCGCTCGCGATGTAATTGCAGCACTTGCGCGGCAACTCGAAGAGGGTGCGCGCAACAAAGAGCTACGCGAACGCGCCGATCGTGCCCGTATGAAGCTCTTTGCACACCAACAAGAAGAGCGCGAAAAGATTTTTCGCGCTCTATGCGAGCAGTTCGCGGACGTCGAGGTGACGGTTGCGGATTCTCTGGCTGCGGGTAACTGCGTGCCAGGAACCGAAGACTTTCGGTCGCGCGAGTTTCCGGAAAAGAAGTCGGCGACAGTTAAACAGCTGTCTCGGTTCTTATCGGTGCACGGTGTGCGCCGCGTGCTCGAGCACATACTCTTGCCGCGCGCAGAGGCTAGCATTCCCGAGTATGTTGCGCCACTGCGCGTGATCTATCCAGGACTCGATACGCCGCGGGGCGAACCCGACGATCTGAAAATGATTGCGGGTATCAATGAAAGAATCGAACAGCGACTTAACGATGCTGGAGTCTTTCACTTCTGGCAAATTGCCGCGCTTGATGTCGAACAGGCATCAGCCCTCGACTCGCAGATTCGCGCGAGCGGCAGAGTTGTTGGCGATGCTTGGGTCGAGCAAGCACGAAAGTTAATCGGGTTGGTGCAGTAAGTATGCACAATCCCGGTGACTTGGTTTCGCTCGACGATGTAGAGATTGCCGAGTCCGTGCTTGATGCATGGGCTTTGCATATGTCGGTATCGATGCGCGAGCTTGTGGGAGCCGGACAGGTCGTAGATCCGTCTTTGGTTCCCGACGCCCAGTTGGCATGGTTAGCCAACGGGGCGCTCGAACTGTTCATCGACATCCCGTCTGTTACACGGCTGTCGATGAACATACCACCAAACAAGTGGTGGTGGATAGAAAAATGAGAGGTTACGACAGGGGCGGCACTGCTGCCCCTGTCACATCCCGCGACTGTGGTGGTCGCGGGATTTTTTGTTTTGCACCGCAGGGTCCTCTGTGGCACAAAAAGAGCGAGTGTTTACGCCATGTTTCACATCTGATATACCTAAGGGAGCAGCATCTGACACTACGGAGAAACAGCCATGTCTCGACATACTATCGAGCCAAAGTACCAGAAATCAATCATTAAAGAATATGAGTACTGGACGCTCTTGTTACACGACAATCCGGGTCCGTATCTGGGTCGGGCGGTCGTGTGGCTTGCGCGCGAGGGTGGCATGCAGCGGTTCTCGGACCTCGCTCCGTACGAGTCGCTCGAGCTCACCCGAATCCTTAAGGAATACGAGCAGGCGCTTCATGTCGTGTGGAAGCCAGACCACATGAACTATGCGTGGTTGGGCAATCTCTTTCATGAGCACGGCGGACACGGACATATGCACGTGATCCCGCGGTATGCTATGCCGCGTAACTTCCTGGGCGCCGACTTTAAAGACGAACACTATGGAGACAACTACGTCCCGTACCAAAAGCGTCCGCTGTTCGGTATCCAGATTCGCGACATGATCGAGCTCTTGCGATCCGAGATGCCGAAGTAGAATGAGCGCGACCGTGTGGTCGCGCTCTTTTTTGTGCACGGATGCATGAAGTATGGTACTTTCTGTAAATGTCTCAACCAACGCAGAACCGACCTACGCCTACTATCGGCTTTATCGGCCAGGGCTGGGTAGGCAAGAACACCGCCGACGCGATAGAATCACTCGGACACTCCGTCGTCCGCTACTCGCTCGACGAACCGTTCGTTCACAACAAAGACAAAATCAAAGAGTGCGATATCGTCTTCATCGCGGTATGGACGCCAACGACGCCGACCGGATTCGACGACTCGATTGTTCGCGATGTAGTGCAGCTGGTCGGCGTCGGAAAGATCGTGGTGATCAAATCGACCATGCTTCCGGGTACTACCGAGTCGATACAAAAACAATACCCCGATCGCATCGTCCTCTTTTCGCCTGAGTTTTTACGGCAGGTAAGTGCGGCCGACGATGCACGCAATCCCGACAGGAACATCGTCGGTGTCAGCGACCTTTCAGATCGACACCGAGAGGCGGCAGAGCTCGTGATGAGCATCCTTCCACACGCACCATACACATCAATCGTTCCGTCGCGCGCCGCAGAATTAGTAAAGTACGCGAGCAACGCGTTCTTGTACGAGAAGGTGGTATTTGTTAATCAGATGCACGATCTTGCGAGCTCCCTCGGAGTCACGTGGGACGACATAAAGGACGCAGTCAGTGCCGATCCGCGGATTGGGACGTCGCACATGGATCCGGTGCATGACGGCGCGCGCGGCGCCGGCGGAAACTGTTTTATAAAAGATTTCGCTGCCTTGCGACAGCTGTACGAGGCGCAGTGTCCTGACGACGCGCTCGGTATTGCAGCCTTACGTGCAATCGAAGCCAAGAACGTACGTTTGCTTACCGACTCCAACAAGAGTCTCGACATATTGAGGTCGGTGTACGGAGCTGAGTAGTCGTACGACGCGCTTCACGAGATTGTCATTGAAATAAAGTATGGTGGGAGGGTGTAACAACCCGTATGAACGCGCTGCAACAAACGGACAAGCTGCTCCTTGGGGTCATTATGGTTCTGTGGCTCGGTATCTTTGCGATAGTCGAGAATGTCCAGCTCAATACGCGCACGGCAGTAAGCACTGCTGCGGTTTCGAGTTCGCCGACTTTGGTAGCGGGATACGATGCGCAGATGATAGGGTCGGGCTTGTTTGCGTTTGTAAATAAATAATTTTGTGGTATCGTATCTCGGGCAATAAAAATAGGAGATTCCTGTGAATTCTCATTGGATCACAAACAAAGAAGCGCAGTCACGCATCCTCGACGAGCTGCTGTGTCCGTTCCACACGACCATCCACTCGCTTCGACCATTTGAAATGAATCCGAATGTGTTCAGCGGCGAGGCGACAACAGGAGATCGCTTCATGCGACCGACCGGCAGTGCCAATCACCATCTTTCGTTCGCCGTAACTGGTGACGATGAAGACCAGATACTCTCACAATGGGATATCTACGTATCTGGCTTCTGGAAGGCGTCATGTGCTGTACAGCTGAGTCTGCCATTTCCGATGCGTGAGATTGCGCCGGTATGGCGACTTGATCTGCGCGGTGCGTTCGCCGACAGCGTCGTCGGAAACGAGATGCTTGCAGACCAGATCGAGAACATCCTCATGCGTACCTCTAAGCGACGCGTTCGCGAGGGTCGGCGTCTGGCGCGGTTCTATCCGCGCGGACCGTCGTGTACTATCGACGGCTATCGTTATACCTGCGAGGCCGGACACGACTACGCAGAATTCTCGGGTAAAGAGTCGCTCGAAAAGGACGGAGCCGTGCTGTGGAGCGCGACATTCCACGGCGGAATCCTTATCCCTATATCCTGTATCTAAAACGCCCTGTCTTGGACAGGGCGTTTCTTTTTACTTCTGTTCTTCGAGCCACTTGAAGACGGCTTCGATGCGCAACGTCGTCTCGACGTACGCCTTGGCCGATTCCATGTTGGCGTCGGGGTGATGCTCTTGTATATGGCCCATTTCGCCCTCGACGTCGAGCGGGTTGGGAAAGATATCTTCTTTGTCAGCTATCTCGCGCAAGGCAAGGTGCATGCGAGCGCGTTTTTCTGCTGCCTCTTTCCATTCTTCGCGCAAATCTTCGCGTGATTTCTTTGAGTGCTTGAGGTACGCCTCAAGCGTTGCGCCCATGCGAGAGAGGTCCTGGCTAAAGCGGCCTTCGATAGCATCGGTCTCTTGTTCGACGAGAATCTTCGGCAGTGCGATCTTTGAGTCTTTGATGACTTCGTCGACGATCTCGATACGGCGCTTCTCACGCTCTTTCATTGTCTTCTCGTTCTTGATGTTCTCGCGCAGTTTCGTGGCAAATGTCTGTGCGTCATCAGCACCCAATGTCTTCACGAACGCATCGTCGAGCTCGGGGAGGTCCTCGGGCTTAAGTGCCGTAATCTCTTCTTGGGCCTGTGCGGGGTCGATACCGGCCTCAATCTTTTCGATGCGCGCTCGCTCGCGGCGAAGGTGGAGCATGGTATCCGATACTTCTTCATCGCTGACGGTAACCTCAATGGCCTTTGCATTGAGTTTCTTGGCAATCTTCTTGTAGTCGGGGAGGGTCACTGTCGGGAGTACCTGGATGAGTGCCGTAAATTCGATAGGGTTCCCGGGGGCGAGCTTGGTGATGGTCACCTGTGGTGTGGCGATGGCCGGAATCTTTTCGGTCGCAAGTAAGAGGGGGATCTCCTCGCCGATTGCAGCGTTTGCCGTTTCGCGCATGACCGCAGCCTCGCCGATATGCTGGACCAACACGTTCTCGGGGATATGCCCTGGTCGAAATCCGGCGAGCTTGGCGTCCTTGCCTAGTTCTTTGAGCGCCTGGGTTCGGTACTTGGCAACAGCCTCGACAGGAATGGCCGCGGTCAGTTCTACCTCGGACGTCTCGGGCTTGGGGGTCTTTGTGATGTTTGTGCAGTTGTTCATGAGTGGACACTGTAACACGAAAGCCACGTCTCGCCAGTGCGGGACGTGGCTTTCAAAAAAGCATAGCTGACCGCTTACATGCTGCCCTCGGCCTGCTTGAGCGAGGCATCGACGCTCGCACTCATGCTGTCGGTGCTTGCGGCATTAAGGTCGGCCTCGATCTGATCGACGCTGTCGGTGGATGCTCCTGCAGGAACCGTCTGCGTGACGGTGGGGTGCGCGGGATCGTTGCCGAGGATAAGTGGAAGTTCTTCGGCCTGATTCTTGTTGATACTCTCGCCCCAGAAATAGAGTGCACCGAATACCAACACGGCGACGATTATCACAGCTCCGATGATCGGACCATATGATTTCTTAGAAGCGACGGCGACTGTAGTCGTCTGCGTACCGCCAAGCGAAGCGTTGATAGGAGGCATCGTGTTCACCGGAGCTGGGTTTTGTACTGGATCCATACAAATAGGTTAGATCGAATTAATGAGAACTAGTAGCGTCTAGAGAGGCGCTCGACTCTATTTTGAGTGCGCGCAGGCTCTTTATGGCGGTTTCTATCGATGAGCGCGCGGCACGGACTGCATCTTGCGCTGCTTTGACCGCGGTCTTCATCTCGGGGAGGTGCGCTTTAGGGTCGGTAGACGAAGCGGCAACGAGCATGCTCGCGTGTGCGTCGTCGATCGCCTTGGTCGCAACACTGATTGCGTCCTTTGCTTTTTGCGATGCGTCCTTGGCGGGAGCTGTGTCGGTAGCACCTTTCGACTCGAGCGTCTGGATATGCGCGTCGATGCGTGCATCTATCGAGCTGAGGTTCGAGAGCATCGAAGAAAATACCTCGATGACGCGGTTGAGTCCGTTGGCTGCTTCGGCCTTGAGACGACCCTTGATCTCGGTACGATGCTCCTTAAGACGGTCGATCATGGTCTCGCGCGCTTCCTTCACGAAGCTTCGCTTCTCTGTCGACGTAGCCGAGTGCTCTTGCCGTTCGGTTTCGCGAGAGTCACGCATCAGTGCTCGGGTTGTCGTCGCGGTCTCGAGACGGTTCTCTGCACGGAGTCCCTCGATCTTCCTGAGGAGCGGGCGCGGTTGTCCGGGTGCGGGCTTTCCTTCGGTTGTTTGGACCGTGGCTTCGGCCTCGACGCTTCCTTCGGTTGCAAGAGCGAACGCAGGAGCGGCGAGCGACGTAATGAGTGCAAGGCCGGTTACGAGAGGGACGATACGCATGAGAGTGTTCGAATAGTGATAAGTACGCACATACTATCACGCACTGCCGAGGTAAAGCGGCAGTGCGTGCAGTAAACCGTGAAGATGACAGCGGTCGTTAGGCGAACTTGGGCTTGTACTCCTTCTCGTAGCGTTCTTCGCACTCTTTGACGATCGTTATCGCCTCGGCAGTATCGAAGAATCCAAGAACCTTACAGGTGCCGGGCTTCTTGAGGTCTTTGTAGTGCTCGAAGTAGTGCTGCGCCTCTTTCTCCCAGTGGGGTCCGAGATCTTTGTACGAGGTGATGTGCTCCATACGCTTGTCGTCGGACAAGACTGTGATGATCTTGTCGTCGCGTTCGCCGCCGTCCTCGAACTTCATGACGCCGATGATGCGCACTTCTGCCAACGATCCCGGTACGAGGGGCTCGGTGACGTTAGCGATGACAAAGTCGAGCATGTCGTTGTCTTGGTCCCATGTTTGCGGAACGAGTCCGTAGGCGACAGGGTAGGCCAAGGATGAGTAGCCGACGCGGTCGAGCTTGAGCTGGCCGCTCTCGGTGATGAACTCGTACTTGTTGATAGAGTTTGCATTGATTTCGACGAGACCGTTGAGTACGCCTTTCTTCTCGTCGGCAAATGCCGGGAGGACGTGCAGGAGGTTGAGCATGAATTTCGAGGGAGCGTGATCAATGTTGGCCATAGGTGCTTGTTATTTGTTAGTGATAGATGGAGTGTAGCAAAAAGAGAGCGCAATTGCATTGCATACCATACAGCCCCGCACGGAAGGTGCGGGGCTGTATGGTATGAGACTATCGGGCCTGTTATTCGGTCTGATCCGCGACTTTCTTGTCAGCAACATCACGATCCTGGTTCTCGGGGTCGACCATGTCGACCGCCTCATCTGCAGGTGTTGCTATATCCTCGGACGCCTCTTTTGCGATTTCGTCCTTAGAAGTGTGTGTCGGGGTAGCGGTCACCTCGACTTCTTTGCCGTCAGACTCTGCGACCTCTTGGCCGCCAATTGAGCGAATGTCGATCTTCCATCCAGTGAGGCGCGCGGCCAAGCGGACGTTCTGTCCGCCGCGACCTATTGCCAAGGACTGCTGGTCTTCGGCAACCTGCACGATCGCGCGTCCCTCGTCTTCGACGAGCTGCGTGCTGATGACCTGTGCGGGCTTGAGAGACTCTTCGACAAAGTGTGCTGCGTTCTCGGACCACTCGACGACGTCGATCTTCTCGCCGCCCAATTCACCGGTGACTACTGCCACGCGCACGCCGCGCTGACCAACCAACGATCCGACAGGGTCGATATGCGAATCATGGCTGACCACTGCGATCTTTGCGCGCGATCCCGGCTCGCGGACCACTGCCTTGACCTCGACTACCTTGTTCTGGAGCTCGGGAACTTCTGCAGTAAAGAGTTCTACCAAGAACTTAGGGTGTGAGCGTGAGAGTTTGAGGAAGGTACCGCGGACGCCTTCGTCGACGCGGAAGAGGAGTGCGCGGATGCGCTCGCCCTGGCGATAGCGCTCGCCTGGGATCTGCTCGTCGTAGGGGAGGATGCCGGTGGCACGACCCAAATCGACATACAGGTTGCCGCGTTCGAAGCGCTGGACGTGGCCGGTAACGATGTCTCCCTCGCGAGCACCAAATTCCTTCACTATAGATACGCGCTCTGCTTCGCGGAGCTTCTGTATGATGACCTGCTTGGCAGCTTGGGCCGCGATGCGTCCGAACTCGTCCTTGGTTTCCAATGGGAAGGTGATCTCTTCGTCGAGGTTGATGTCTTTGCGTATGCGGCGCGCATCCTCGATCATGATGTGCTGTTCGGGGTTGTAGCGAGAGCGGTGGTCGTCCTCGCCGGTCGCTTCCTCGTCTTCCATGCGTACCAACGAAGCATCGACGACGATCTTCGCCTGTTGAAACTCCATGTCGCCGGTCTCGGGGTTGAATGTCGCGCGGATGATCTGTCCACGCTTGCCGTATTCGCGGCGATACGCAGCTGCCATCGCGGTTGCGATAGCGTCGATGACAGAAGAGCGGGAAATACCGCGCTCCTGCTCGAGCTCGTCGAGAGCGACGTTAAGGGCTTTGAGGTCAAAAAGGGCCATAAATATGATTTTTTAATAATGTTTTAGTAATTACGTGTTCAGTCCTTTATAAAAAAGGCCCGGCTACTGCCGGACTGGATACACCGCTGTATTCAGCTTCAAGAGTATTATATCAAATGCAAAAAAGAATGCAAGCGGTTCTGGCCGCGTCGTGCACCAGCTGCGATTGACATCGAGCCCATGGGGTATAGCGTATAGTCTGGCTAGCCAGAGGAGGGTGTCATGGTACGAAAGTTCCGTAAAGAACCGCCTGCTGCAGACGCAAAGCCTGAACCGCCGATGCCGTCGCGAGATCAGAATCTCGCTGCTGCAGTGGCCGTATTTAAGAAGCTTCCTATCGTCGACCGCAGGCTCTTCAAGAGGCTGTCGAATTCTGACGAGGAGCTCATCCTGCACGCGGTCACTATCGCGAGCAAGGATGTCGACTAGAACCGAAAGACGGGCCCCGAGATACTCTCGGGGCCCGTTGTCTGTCTGTGTCACGCTGCCTTTTCGCGTCGGACGAGGTGTGGCGAGAGCGGATTGGCGATGAGCCATCCGGGTACCTCGAACTGTATGTGTGTCGGCACGAGCCACAGCTGCCCGACCTGTTCAATCTTAAAGCGGTACGTGTCTTCGAGCTTGCGCACGAAGAACTTCCACTGAAAGACGTCGATGCTATAGCAGCCTGTCTTCAGATTGAGCCAGGCGCCGCTTGCAGCGTCGAAGGTCTCGAGCCGGTTGTTCCGCACCTTGAAGTGAAGGGTGCCATGTCTCTTTTCGAGAGACACCACTTCGCCCCTGTGCAGACCCGAGACGTCGAAAAGATACGCGCCCCAGCCCGAAAAATTTATGCGTGCGATTTCGTCGATGGAAAACTCGCTCGCGTCCAAGTGTGGCATGAGTGTGTTCCCTGTATTGCCTTTCTTTTTTATATAGGAGTTTGCAAACGAGCGCAAGGAATACGGTATACTGTGAGGGCGCATGACGATGCAGATGCATCGCTTTCTCGGTTTGTCCCGCCACGGGACTATCCAAAACAACCTATGTACATATCTGACGCACACCTTCGCGAGTTCCTTCTGGATGCGGGTCTCGTTAACAAGGCCGCTTTCGAAAAGGCGACGCGTGAAGCGCAGGCGGGGAAGCGCTCGATCGGAGAGATCTTGGTCGCCAACGGCGACATAGGTCAAGACGAGCTGCGTCGCACGTACGCATACATCCTCGGCATACCGTTTCTGTCTCTGAAGGGTACTAAGATCCCGTACGAGACTCTGAGTCTCATCCCCGAGCCAGTCGCACGGCGCAACAACATTATCGCGTACAGCCAGCACGCCGACGAACTCGAAGTGGCGATGCTCAATACCGACGACCTCGCGGCGATCGACTTCATCAAGAAGAAGACGCACCTGAAGATCTTGCCGCGGCTCACCGATGAGATGTCGGTAAAAGCCGCGCTCAAGCAGTACCAGGCTTCACTCAAAGACAATCTCGGCGAAGTCATCAAGCGCGAGACCGCGTCGCTTTCCGCCATAGGCTCCAACGAGCTCGACATGAAGAAGATAGCAGACGACGGCTCGGCAGTACGTATAGTAGATACGCTGTTGCGCCATGCGATTGCACAGAACACGTCCGATATCCATATTGAGCCACAAGAGGATACGCTCATCCTTCGATACCGGATCGACGGCATCTTGCACGACGCGATGGTACTGCCCCTGGCCGCCGCAGCCGCGATCGTGGCTCGCATAAAGGTGCTCGCGAATCTGCGCCTTGACGAGAAGCGTTTGCCGCAAGACGGACGCTTTGCGACCGAGAGTCTGGGCGAGAAGGTAAGCTTCCGAGTCTCGATCCTCCCGACCTATTACGGGGAGAAGATTGTCATGCGCCTCTTGCGTGAGAGCGTATCGGGCTTCACGCTCGAGGGTCTTGGATTCCACGGGGCAGCGCTCGAGGCCTTGCACGAGTCGACACGAAAGACCACCGGTCTCATTCTCTCGTGCGGACCGACCGGCGCCGGAAAATCGACGACACTCTATACTCTTCTTGATATCGTAAACACCCCCGAGGTTAACATTTCGACCATCGAAGACCCGATCGAGTATCAGATGACGCGTGTGAATCAGACGCAGGTGCGCCCCGAGATAGGATTTACCTTTGCAAACGGACTGCGCTCCTTGGTGCGCCAAGACCCGGACATCATCATGGTAGGAGAGATCCGCGACAAAGAGACGGCTACCTTGGCTATCAACGCGGCTTTGACCGGACACTTGGTGCTCTCGACACTCCACACCAACTCGGCGGCAGGCGCTATAGCGCGATTGCTCGACATGGGCGTAGAACCCTTTCTAATAGTATCGACCTTGCGCGTCATCGTGGGGCAACGCCTCGTGCGTAAGCTCTGTGCGGACAAAGAGACCGCACCCTTGTCACGTGCCGAGCAGGAGCAGCTCGAGAAGACGGTGGATCTGGGCAACGTGCTCAAAGCACTCAAGAACGAGAAGGTCGTTGCGGCGGACATGCAGTGGAAATCGCTTCCGTTCTTTACACCGAAGGAAAGCGAGACGTGCCCAGAGGGGTATGCTGGCCGACAAGGGATCTACGAGGTGCTCTCGGTCTCCTCGGCCATAAAAGAGCATATTATGAAAGGTGCTACGACCGACGTCATAAACAAGCAGGCGCGCGACGAAGGCATGCTCAGCATGATTGAAGACGGAATCTTCAAGGCGGCACAAGGGGTAACTTCGATCTCCGAGGTGCTTCGCGTCATCACTGAGTAAAATAGATGTTATTGGGATGTGTCGCGGGGTTCGAGGAGTTGTCCGCTACAAACGCCACTACAGAATTCTCGGTGCCGTATACTTATCGCAATGACTCGGTTTGCATATACCGCAGAAAAAGCAGGCGGAGATAAATACAAAGGTGTCGCTGAGATGCCCGATAAGTTCGCTCTATACGAATCCATCCGTCGCGACGGTGGACGCGTACTGACGGTGTCCGAATCCAACGACCAAGATAAGTTCAGCTATAGCTACTGGAGTGGAAAGCTCTCGAGCGTTCCCGAGCACTCGCGCGTGATGTTCGCTCGAAACATGGGTTCGATGCTCGCATCCGGGCTCTCTCTTGGGCGTGCGCTCGATGTGTCTCAACGACAGGCGGGGAACGCGAAGCTCGAGCAGGTACTCTCGCAGGTGGCCGAAGATGTCCGGCACGGATCGCCGCTCAACGAAGCGATGGCAAAGTACCCGAGCGTGTTCTCGAAGCTGTTCGTGGCGATGGTACGTGCTGGCGAAGAGAGCGGAAACCTGAGCGGTTCTTTGGCAGTCGTCGGCGAGCAGATGGAGCGCGCATACGCACTCAAAAAAAGCATAACGGGCGCGCTCATTTACCCGTGTGTCATCGTGGTCGCTATCTGCGGCGTCGGTGTCATGATGATGACGTCGGTCGTCCCGCAGCTCGCTGCCACCTTTAAAGAATTGCACTCAACCTTGCCGATGAGCACGCAGCTTATGATCGGCTTCAGCGACTTCCTCGTGAACCGGAGCGTCCTCGCCTTTAGTATTGTCGCGGTCATCGTGGGGACATTTGTCTTCGGGATCAGGACCAAGGTTGGGAAGCGCATGGCAGACTACGCGGTACTGCACATCCCAATCATTCACGTGATGGTAAAAGAGACAAATGCGGCGCGCGCCGCGCGGACGCTCTCGTCACTCTTGTCGTCGGGCGTCGACATGGTAAGTGCCATCGCGATCACGACCGACGTCGTGCAGAATGGCTTTTTTCAGGACGTGCTGCGCATGGCATCGAAGCGCGTTGAGAAGGGAGAGCCATTCTCCAAGGCCTTCGAGAGCAGCAAGAACCTATACCCGCCATTAGTCGGAGAGATGATCGCAGTTGGCGAGGAGACTGGCCAGTTATCGACCATGCTCGGGCGGCTTGCGGACTTTTACGAGACCGAAGTGATGCGCAAGTCGAAAGACATGTCGACCATCATCGAACCGTTTCTCATGGTCGCTATCGGCGGCGCTGTCGGTTTTTTTGCGATGGCGATGATTGGCCCGATCTACCAGCTGTCGAACGATCTCGGGTACGCAGTTCTGCACGTATTTGCTTAAAGTACCTCTTCGTCGATACCAAAATCCTGCATTGGTCAGTACCGTACTTTTATGTGAGTTCACGCTAGAGCGGACTGGGATGAAATTTATGTGAGCGGATGAAGACAGCGATGAGCAAGAGAGCTATCGAGAGTGCAGCGACTATCATTGCGCCGGAGGCGGTCGGCATCTGGTTGTTCTGGAGCGGAAGGGGATTCGTGAGAGCGCCGGCGAGTTCAGGGTCGCCGACACCTTCAGGAGTTTCATCAGTAGTCCCGGGTTCGAGCAGCACATCTTCGATAGGGGCGAAGTCGTTTGAATTGACCGTTGCGTTCACGTTTCCGGAGATGTTCGCGCGGACGGTCGTTGGTAGTGGTTGGAGAGCGTTCTCGGGCTGCAGGGTTGGCGCTCGCATCACCGCGAACGTCATAGTCGGGCTCGATAGGTACACGATGAGAGAGACGGCGGCGAACAATGCGTATCGTTTCATATTAGTTGCTGATCCAGCTGAGCTGCTGATAACCCGATGCGGAGAGAGGAAAAGATGGCGGGGGTCCGTACAAAAGATTACTGTCGTACGTTCCATTGGTACTCGTGTATCCTGAAACAACCTGATTTGATCCGTTTACCCATGTCCACGTCCATTGTCCGTAGGTCATGATAGATCCGTAGACGGTGATCGATGATTTAACGGTGTTCGGGTAATAAAAGAACTGCGCACTTCCATTTTGTGAGACGATAGCTGCATCGATTTCCAGTGTCGACGGCGCTCCGTACGAAACAACGAAATCATCCTGCGCGATGAGTCCAAGGACGTTTGTACCGTCTTTGGCTGCATAAACTATGTTGTTGGGCACATAGATAGTTGGCGCAGTAGCGGCGTTATAGGGGAGCTTTGCGGCTGCAACCATCGCGCGGCCTTTGACGGTGCCTTCGACCCACACCTTATCCTCGACATAGATGATCCCATTTGCTGGTATTGCCTGCGTAAACTGAAGCGAGCGATTCCGGTAATCAGTACTCTCGTTATGTGCGGTGCCGTTTACATCCCAACCTGTCGGGTCGTTCTGCAGGCTCGTTACTTTGTATACACTCACGGTACCTGCAGCATTGAAGACGAGCGAATACCCCTGAGCATTCGAGGGCGACAGATAGATGCCACCTGCCTGTGCGCTCGCTTTCATGGTTGCGAGGTTTGATGTAAGGGCCGAAAAATCCACCGCGGGCACAGGGAACTGCCAGAAGTTCTTTACTGCTTGCGATGCGTTTCCCCATACACCGTTTTTGGTAGTGGGGCACGGACTGCCTTGCGACGATGGACAGGTGTATGTCGACTTCGCCGATTGTATCGGAGCGTTGCCTGAACCATCGAAACGAATTCCGTTGTTGGACTGCATCTGACCATTGACGGTTTCGCCAGTACCGATCCAGATGATGTCATTGCTCAAGAACGAATATTGTGCCAAGGACGGGATCCCATACTTTGCTGTTACCGTGCGTTTGGCGTTCGGGCTGTTCGTCGTCCATCCGGTCGATTTGATCGTGACGATGGTCGAACCAGTTTTGGGTGGCGTTATCTCAAGACTGTAGTACCCAATGACGTTTTGCGTATCGAGATCGATGTAGGTGTGGACGTACGGGCCGGGCGTCGTAGTGCCGTCTTTGTAGTCATCTGCGAAATGTGCGAGATGCCACTGGTAGTAGTTTACGCCCGCTTCCGCTATCTGGAGGGCTTGCTCGCGGTCGCTACGCGTCCGCGCCACGCGGTTCTGCTTTGCAAGCAGATCGAAGTAGGGGACAACGATCAGGACGAACAACGCCGATACAAGCAGCAGCATCACGATAGTGTCTCCTCGTTGGTGCGTTCGTTTCATGATCAGTTGCCCAGGTTTGTTTTAAGGTTCCTCACTGCCGCCCCGGTTACGGCAGAATAGGTAGTAGTCGCTCCACGCAGGTCCTGTATCTGAGGCGTCAGGCTGATTTGCACGTACCGTATTTGATTAATATTAACAGGCTGCGTCAAAGGTGTGGTGCTTCCATTGAAGTTACCGTCGTAATAGAAGAAAACGGACGATGTCCCATTCATAATCTTAGTCGCGACTGTCGTCGTCGATTCGTTCGCCGAGAGGTATTTTGGCGGATTACCAGAAGGCGCGGTCCGTCCTTTTATGAGCGAGGTTCCCGAAAGGTAATAGCGGATGCGGTCGGCGGTCGTGCTACCGGCCGACTCGAAGTTCGTGAAGAAGATTATTTCAGTCGTGCTCGCCTCGTAGATGGGGTACGAACCATCGTTGCCGGTAGCGGCGTTGCGCAACTCGTTCGTGAAATCTGATGTAATGCTCTGGATCTGATCGACGGAATTCCCGCCGAGCGTCTGCTGCGAGGACGTGGCGAGCATGGTGCGCAAGAGCGTCACGACACCCATGATGAGGAGTGTATAGACAAAAATGGTAACGACCATTTCGACGAGAGTGAATCCGCGGTTTGATGTTCGCATGCGCATTTAATGACTAAGAAGCACCTGGAGCGTATTGTACCCTCCGATGGTGGCGTTCGAGATGGTCTGAGTCTGGTAGCCGGCCATACTCACCGTGAGCGTGTAGTCCGAAGCTGCGGTCACTCCAGCGAACATGGCTTGTCCTGGAGCTGCGCAGCCCGAGACATAGTTGAGACTCATACTGCTCAATACCGGAGAAACCGTAGTGTCTATCGTTGAGAGATACGCCTTGTACCGGACATACCGGTTTCCGGTCGAGGTCGCATGTATTGTGGATCCAGGAGTGGTGAAGTATGTCGCGCTCGTTCCATCAGGGCCCAGGTAATTCCATGTGGCGTCGTCGTTGTTCGTGGCTATCTGGAATCTAAGAGTCGTCGAGGCGCTCTGCGATGCTGGCGACCACGAAAGCGTTGTGTATGACGTGGATGCCGTCCCTGTATCGAACGTGGATGAGACGAGAGATCCGCTCGCAGCATACGTACCCGCGAACTGCAAAAGACGGACGCCGGTCGGGACGCCTGTCACACTAAGATTGCCATCATCAGAAAAATACTCGGTGGCGTCCGAAAAGTTTCCTTGCCCTGCTCCCCCGCTCCAATCCTGCTGATTCCAGATACTGCCCTGCGTATACTTGATCGAATCAAATCCTGTGCTCGGTCGCTCGAGTTCCACCGTCGCGTTCTCGATAGGATTGCCAGTCGCGGCGTCCTTAACTATGACAAGGAGGCTGTTGGCCGTCGTCGGGCCAAGTATCAGCGTCGATTGCTGGCTGGTGTTGGGAAGTATACTTATCTGCTGTATAGGGGATGATCCGTAGATCATGCTGCCGGCGCTGGTGATGATCGGCGTGTAGTTGTCCCATTCTATAGAAGAGGACGATACGCGGCCGTTCACATCGCTCGTATAGGTGTAGTCAGACTTATAGACCGCCGGGGTTCCGACAAGCTTCGCTCCCCGAAGCTCTACGCCAATCCCGCTCAGAGGAGCGCAGATCTCGTTGACCGTGTTGACTATCAAGGAGCTGAGGGCGTCTATCGAAAAGCTGATCTGCGTAATCTGTCCGTTTGCAATCGTGGCGTTCGGCTTGGTGGGGTTTGGATTTCCAACAGTGACGGGGAGCGTCTGGTCTGACGAGTACCCGTTCTTTTTTACGGTGACATGGTAGCTGTTGTTGCTGTCGGGAAGTCCGACCTCGATCCAGTTTCCGTTGGCGTCACTCGTTCGTGTGAGGTTGATCGACGGCACCAGGAGCGTGTTGGTTATCTGGATGGTTGCGTTCGGTACCGGCTGGCCCACCGCGTCGAACACCTTGATCGAAAGCGCGCCGCCGTTGGCGAGGCTCTCGAGCCCTTTGGGTACAGCATTGGTGATGAACGGGGTCACGACTCCGGTGCGAACATTCCGGATATCGAGTTTGATCTGTTTGTAGTCGTTAGCTGCGTAATCAGTCGAACTTGCTATCGTGCCGTCGGCTGGATCGTCCACGTAGGTCACCTCGTAGTAAATCTGATATTGCGCATTGTTATACGTTATGGAAAGCGCGTTTGGTTCGTCCGGCAGGCCACCGGAGGGATTTCCATTTGTGGTCCCTATTTGTCCATAGGGAAGATTCCGCGCTATTTCGATATATTTGTCAGCAAGGGCCGCAAGAGTCGTCTTTTCGCGATACATGCGCGCACTTTTAGTTATCGCTGCAGATGCTGAAAACACTGCCATTGAAAGCATGGCAAAAATGCCAATAGCAATCACGGAAGAAAGTAGAGTGAATCCTCTTTTCGCGGAGCGCGCTCCCTGATAAGCAGATGTCTCTTTCACATCAGTAGTGTAACAAGATGCGACAGAATGCCGGCTTTGCCATGTGCATGTCTCGGATACTCGACGTGATACAATCAGCGTTCATGAACCCTCTTGTCGTGGCAAACTGGAAGATGAACCCGGAAACCTTGTCTGAAGCGAAGCGGCTCTTCGATGCGACCAAGAAGGTTGTCGCAAGCATTCGCGGATCGACGGTGATCGTCGCACCTCCTGCTATCTTTTTGCCGACCTTGGCCTCAGGATATCGCGGCGCAAGCATCAAATTCGCTGTCCAGCACGCGCGCGGAGAATTGCATGGGTCATACACCGGGGAAGTATCGATGATCCAGGCTAAAAACGCGGGTGCAACCTATGCCATCATCGGACATGCCGAATGTCGCTCCAGAGGAGAGACCAATGACGACGTGCGTACGCAGGTAGCAGGAGCACTTTCTTTGGGAGTGAAGGCAATTGTCTGCGTCGGAGAGAAGTCGCGCGACAAGATTGGGACCCATTTCGCTGCTATAGAAGAGCAGGTACGTGTCGCCCTAAAGGATGTTTCGAAAAACCAGTTCAAAGATGTGATAATCGCGTACGAGCCCGTGTGGGCCATAGGGGCACCACAGCCGATGCATCCGCACGATATTCATGAGACGACTTTGTATATCCGAAAGGTCGTTGCTGAGCAATTCGATACCAAGCCAGCGCTCGCGATGCCGATACTCTATGGCGGATCGGTAGATGACACCAATGCGCTCTCTGTTTTGCGCGAGGGCACCACCCAGGGACTTTTGGTTGGCCGAGCCAGCACCGACGCGACCACCTTCACAAAGCTCTTACTTTCGATACGGTAGCTCCTTCATCGTTGCTTGCCCAGGTCGTTCGCTATTCAGATGTTTCATATTACAATCCATACGTGCATACAGGATCGACCCATACGTTCAGGAGCATCAGGCATCTCCCGGTATCCAAGCTCGATGGCACGCGTGTCATATTGCGTGCCGATCTAAACGTTCCGCTCGAGAACGGCGTGGTGACGGACGACTTTCGGATAAAGCGAGTAACGCAGACCATCGAGTACCTCAGGCTCCATAAGGCGAAAGTCATTATCATCTCGCATATCGGGCGCGACCCCAAAGAATCGCTGCGCCCCGTATACGAATACATGAAGGCGCACTCGAGCGGACTCGTGTTCGTGCCCGATATGCTCGGTGCTGCAGTGACTTCAGTCGTCGACTCGATGGAAGAGGGTGACGCCATATTGCTCGAGAACCTGCGGCGCTATCCCGGGGAAGAGGCCAATGACATGTCATTTGCGAAGTCTCTTGCATCGCTTGCAGACATTTATATCAACGATGCGTTCTCTGCTGCACATCGTGAGCATGCTTCTATAGTTACACTACCGAAGCTCTTGCCGTGTTATGCCGGTCTCTTGCTCGAAGACGAGGTGACGCACCTCTCCGTTGCTCTTAATCCTCCGAAGCCTGCGCTCTGCATCATAGGTGGAGCGAAGTTCGATACCAAAGAACCGCTCATCCGCAGGCTTCTCGAGGCATACGGGTTCGTCTTTATTGGCGGAGCATTGGCCAACGATGTCTTCAAAGCACGCGGTTTCCCGGTAGGGATCTCAAAGGTTGGGGACCGACCACCAGCGGACGATGTGCTTGCACATCCAGGTCTCATCGTTCCGACCGATGTGATAGCAGCAAAACCCGACAAGCAGTCGAAGCGCAAGCTTCCGCGAGATGTCGAGGATGACGAGACCATCGCAGACATAGGACCCGATTCGATAGCAAACCTGGTGCCGCGTATCATGGAAGCAAAATTCATATTATGGAACGGACCGATGGGTCGCTACGAAGACGGTTTCGACGTGGCGACCGAGATGCTCGCCGAAGCAGTGTCGCAAAGCTCTGCACGAACGGTAGTCGGCGGTGGCGACACTATCGCAGCGATAAAGAACAAAGGCCTCGATAAGAAGTTCTGGTTCTTGTCGACGGGTGGAGGAGCAATGCTCGAGTACCTCTTGCAAGGCACGCTCCCTGGAATCGAAGCGCTCAAGCAGCCACACCACTAACGGTGCTCCTTCGAACACGTGCCGCATGTCACCGTGCGGTAGTATGTTTATATATGAAACGAACCATAGTGGGCGTGCTTATGTTGATGAGTCTTGGTTTGCCAGCGATTTCCGTTGCTGCGACGCTCGATGAGCTCAAGAGTACCCTCGAGGCGCTCACGCGGCAGATGCGCGCTATACAAGGAGCGGCGACAAGGATGTCGGCCGCCGATTCGTCAAGCGCAGCATCGGTCTGCACGATCGCACGTGCCGGGTTTGGTCGCGGGCGCTCAGGAAGCGATATCACAAAACTCCAGTCGTTCTTGGTCAGCACAGGATACCTCTCGGCGGCTCCGACGGGGTACTTCGGTTTGCAGACTCAATCGGCGCTCGCTCGGTATCAACTGAACCAAAAACTGATTGCATCGCTCGAAGGGGGTGGGTACTTCGGGAACCTCACCTGGAGACATATCTATGAACATACGTGTACTACGACCGCTTCTGTTTCATGCAAACCTCTTACATACATGGCGATGGCTTGCAAAGATGGAACCGCGTCAGTGGCGGAGCGTGATGCGGCAGGGTGCATCACCGGATACCGTTGCCCGAATGATCCGTACATGCCGCCTTCAGGGTGCATCGAGTGGAGCGATGGGTGCAACATCTGTCATCGCGATAACGATGCTTCGAGTGCAGTTTGTTCGGCAAACACATGCGCAACGAGGACTGCCGGTATATGCAAGTACTACCTTGTGACGAACAGCGGAAACATACCGCCGATCATCCAGAGTGTCGCGGGCCCGCTTTCGATCGCAAACGGACAAAGCGGAACGTGGTCTTTTGTTGCCAAGGATAGTGATAACGCAAATCTCACGTATTCGGTCGACTGGGGCGACCGCGCTATCCAGGGGGCTGCGGTAAGCGCCGATCAGACGGTAGCGGCTGGTCAGGTGGCAGAATTTACCCACACATATTCGGTTTCAGGCGCGTATGCGATCACATTCATTGCACAAGACCCATCGGGGGGCATCTCACGCAGTACGGCTTTGGTTAAGGTAGGTGCAGTCGATGCGCTCTGTGCGCTCGATTACACTCCGGTATGCGGACAGCCGAGCGAGCCCGCGTGCCGTAAATCCATCCCTGCATGCATGATTGCCACGCCCGGCCCGACGACCTATACCAACCGTTGCTTCATGGATACTGCGGGAGCCTCGCTGTTGTACACGGGCGTGTGTGCTAGTTCGGCCACGGCCTGCACTGCCGAAGTCCGTCAGTGTCCCGACGGGACGTATGTCGGGCGCAGCGGTCCCTTGTGCGCGTTTGCGAGTTGTCCGACAGCGGTCACCTCGTGTACGACTGCAAGCGGTTCGACGGTAGCCAATGGTCAGACCGCTACTGGTTTTTGTGCCGACGGAACCATGAGCAGCCTCTGTACCGGCATAAAAGTATGTCAGAGCGGACAGTGGACCTACCAATCGGGCGATCCTGCGGGAATAGCACGCTGCCGCGTATGGACCGGGAATTGCTCGACGTGTACGCGCTCGTCATACGGTGGACCCTATTCCTGTGCGGCGAGCCAATGCGATAGCTACAATGGCGCCTCGGGCATGTTCTGTTCGACCTATTTCTAGGAATTCATGAAGAAGAGAAGGGCCGACCTGCCGTACTGTTGTGCGGTGGTAGGATGAAATGTATTAGAAGGCAGAACGTCATCATCTTTATGCATACATTTACACGTCGTTTGCGAACGTACGGTGCCGCAATTGCACTCACTTCAGCGTTGGTCCTCCCGCTCTCTGCCTCGGCCGTGACGATAGACGAGCTCAAGGCCCAAGTTGCAGCTCTCATGGCTCGCATATCAGAGATGCAAACACAGACTCGTGTGGCAGATCCTTCCTCGAGCCAATCCTCACGCATGATGCCTGATACTTCGCGGAGCGTGTGCTCGTACCTTAACCGCAACCTTTCTCTCGGCAGCCGTGGGGATGATGTTCGTAGCCTGCAAGAGTTTTTGCAATCAAATGGCTACCTTTCGGCACAAGCCACTGGCTATTTTGGGTCTCTTACCCGGGCGGCACTTAAAACCTGGCAGGGGACGCAGGGACTGAGTGCCATCGGAAGCATGGGACCACTCACTCGTGCCAAGCTTGGCGTATGGTGTAAGAACAAGGTCGATCTGGTGGCGACGCCTTCGTCTGGCGCAGCACCGCTTTCGGTCACGTTCTCGACGATGCTGAGCGGATTCAGGATTCCATCGGTGACCTACATTCTCGACTACGGAGACGGAGTTCAGGAAAAGCCCGCAGACTGCCTCGCTCCGGCCGACGCATGCATAGAGCCAGGAAAGAATACGCATACCTACTCGGGCACGGGGGTATATACCGCCACCTTGAGCATGATTACGAACCCATGTGCGGGAATGGAGCTGACCTGCAAGGCCGCTATCCACACCGAGGTCGTGGCGCAGACGGTCATCAAAGTCGGAACTGACGGACCGGTCGCATGCACCATGGACTACAATCCGGTGTGCGCAGCTAAGCAGGTGACCTGCATCCGCGCGCCGTGCAATCCAATCCCGACCACCTACAGCAACAAATGCGCCATGACGGCAGACAATGCAGCATATCTGTACCAGGGTGCGTGCAAGGATCCGTCGTACGATCCGGCAAGCGATGCACAGTGCAAATCGTGGTTCGATGGATGCAATACCTGCTCGCGCTCATCTCCGGGTGGCATGGCGGCTTGTACACTCATGTACTGCGAGAATCCGCAGACGCGCTATTGCAAAGCGACCTTCACCGATAATCAACCACCGACCGTCTCGTCGTTCTCGGGACCTACCGTTCTTGCTCAAAACCAGAGTGGTACGTGGACTATCAGCGCGAGCGACCCCGAGAACGGGCAGCTTACGTATCAGGTGTGGTGGGGTGATGAAAATGTACCTACGCCCGCAAACGCACCTTCTGCGTTGTCAGCGCGCGAATTTACGCAGACGACCACGTTCTCGCATTCGTACGCAACGCCCGGAACCTACACGGTCTCGATGGTGGTTCGCGACATCGTAGGTCAAGAAACAAAGACGACCACGACAGTACAGGTGAGTGGTGCTACGGCGTGCGCCACGATTTACCAACCGGTCTGCGCACGTCCTTCGGGCTGCCTCAACACCTGCGCTCCCGGTATGTACTGCACCATGCAGTGTATGCTCGCGACCCCGGTTACCTATGGAAACTCATGCGAGATGAATCGCGTCAGTGCCACCTACCTGCATGACGGCCAGTGCACGTCGGGCGACTACTAGAGCTCGGCCTTTATCTTCTCTACCGCTTCTTCGGTCTGTTCTTTGTTGAATGCTCCGTGCGGCCAAAGCTTTAAGCCGTCGTTCTTGTAGCGCGGAATAAGGTGAACGTGCGCGTGGTCGACAACCTGGCCCGCATGTTCGCGGTTGTTCATCATGAGGTTGATCCCGTCACATTCCATCCCTTTTTCCAAGGCACCTGCGACCTTACGCACCGTCTCTTGAACCTGAGACCAGCTTTCTTTCGATATGGAAAAGATATTGGCAGCGTGCACTTTGGGAATCACTAGCGTGTGTCCGGGCGCGACCGGATGAATATCCGAAAAAGCGATAGTATGCTCGTCTTCGTAAACGATAAATGAAGGAATCTCGCCTTTAACGAGCTTACAAAAGATACAGTGTGAAGTGTCCATAGAAGGGAGTATACCAAAAGTGATACAATCGCTCGATGTCTACCGTTCAGTTCGGCGCGTTTGCTCCTATTATCGAAGCGCTTTTGGCCAAACGCTCAGTGAGCGAAGCTAATGTACCGACATTCCTTTCTCCCGACTACCACATCCATACACACGATCCATTCCTGTTTGCCGACATGGGTGTCGCGATGGAGCGACTCTTTAGAGCGCTTCGTTCGAACGAGCGTATCGCTGTGTACGCTGATTTTGATTGCGACGGCATACCCGGTGCCACCGTGATGCATGATTTTTTTAAAAAGATTGGGTATGCCAACTTCGAGATCTACATTCCTCATCGCGATCTCGAGGGGTATGGCATACACACCGATGCACTCGATGAGCTTAAGGGCCGCAACGTAAGTCTCATGATTACCGTAGATGTCGGCACCGTCGCGATCGAGGGAATCGCCTACGCGAAGTCACTCGGTATCGACACTATCGTCACCGATCACCACGAGATAGGGGATCGGATGCCGGATGCCGTCGCGGTGATCAACCCGAAGCGCGCGCCGTATCCTTTCGGCGAGCTCTGCGGAACGGCAACGGCATTCAAGTTGGTGCAAGCTGCGATCGCGCACGGAAAGAAAATAAAGTACCTGCCCTGCATGTCGATTCCCGAAGGGTGGGACCGATGGCTCTTGGACCTGGTCGCAATCGCGACGGTCGCTGACATGGTCCCACTTATCGGCGAGAATCGCGTGCTTGCGCGCTACGGACTGCTCGTGCTGCGCAAATCGCCTCGTCCGGGGATTGCTGCTCTGTGCCGGGCACTTCGCATATCGCAGCGAGATCTCACCGAAGACGATATTGCGTTTTCTATCGCGCCGAGGGTCAACGCCGCGTCGCGCATGGATAAGCCCGAGCTGGGCTTGGCTCTGTTGTCTACAAAGGACGTCGCAGTTGCCGAGCAGACGGCCGAAACGCTCGAGCGTCTCAATAAAGAACGCAAAGGAGTCGTCGCGAGCATAGTGAAAGAAATCAAGAAGCGGCTCGAGCACCGAGCCGACGCAGCCATGATTGTCTTGGGTGATCCCGACTGGAAACCGGCGCTTCTGGGACTTGTTGCTACATCTATCGTTGGGGAATACGGCAAGGCGGTATGCCTGTGGGGACGCGACGGCAAAGGCAAGCTCAAGGGTTCGTGCCGCTCTGACGGAACAGTGAACGTAGTCGAGCTTTTTGGGGCTGCGGAGCATGCACTCATCGAATACGGCGGGCATAAGATGTCCGGAGGTTTTTCGGTTTCTGGCGAGTCGGTGCATACGTTACCCGAAGTTCTTTCGGCATGTGTCGAGAAGGCGCGCATTCCCGATGTCGTTATGGCGGATGCCTACGACCTCGATCTGGCAATTTCTGCCATAACCTGGGATTTTTATGACGCCCTGTCACATCTGGCGCCGTTTGGGCTTGGTAATGCAAAGCCGATCTTTCGCTTTTCGGACGTGACCGTCGTCGATGTGAGGCAGTTTGGCAAGACGAAGGAGCATCTCGAGGTAACGATCGAGGATAAGGAGGGCGGACGAGCGCGCGCCATATCGTTCTTTTCGACCCCGGCATCGTTTACAGCTCCTTTAGTGATGGGGGAATCCACACATATCATGGCGTGTCTCGAAAAATCGACCTTCGGGCGCGCTCCCGAGCTGCGACTCCGGCTTGTGGACAGTGTGAACAACTAGTCCAAGGGGGTGCTCCCGGTGATACGATTGTAGTACTGCAGAGGACTCTCGGGTCCTGCAACGTTTAATCTTACTTTTTATCTCGATCATATGGACACTGTCTCTCACGAAGGAACTTCGATTGCGGTCAAAGACATGCTCTCGTTCGGCTGGGCGACCTTCGAGCGACGCCCTTGGTTCTTCATAGGAATCATCATCATCCTCATGGTGGCAAGCGGCATCGTTAATGCCATCATCACTGCCATCTTTGGAGCTCAAGGAGCGGGATCCCTCTTCGGTAACGTCGCGAGCTTTTTGGTGAATACGCTCGTATCGATGGGTATCGCGAATGTATTCTTGAAGGCGCACGAGAATGTGTATTCGGTGCAATTTGCCGATATCTGGCACCCACAGCCATTTCTTAAGTTTTTGGGTGCGTACTTCTTGCAGAGCATCATCATTTTGGTCGGATTCATTCTCTTGGTCGTGCCGGGCGTCATCGCGATGGTCATGCTCGCGTTCACTTCATACTTGGTGATGGAAAAGGGATTGGGACCTATCGACGCCATCAACGAGAGCATCCGCCTGACAAAGGGGGAGCGCTGGAACCTCCTTATCCTCTTAGTGGCACTCATCTTCGTGAACCTGATCGGGCTCTTGGCACTTTTGGTAGGACTCTTGGTGACAATCCCTGTTTCTGTCCTTGCTATCGTTCATGCGTATAAGACGTTGTCGCTCAAGAACCCGATGCCAGCGTCATCGGTCGCAATCTAAGCATCAATTTCTTTCTCCAAACGGCGCCTCACGGCGCCGTTTGGTTTTATAAAGATCAGTCCTGTATACTCGTTTTATGCTAGAAAACATCACGATATTCACCGATGGCGGTGCGCGCGGGAATCCTGGGCCGTCGGGCATCGGGGCGGTGATTTACGAGGGGAAGACGCGCCTTGCCGAAGTGTCGGAATTCATAGGACACGCCACAAATAACTGGGCCGAGTATCAGGCGGTCATTCGAGCCCTCGAGACCGCGGTGCACTATGGGCTGTCGGGAAGAACCATCGAGTTCCGTCTCGATAGCAAGCTCGTTGCCGAGCAGCTTATGGGCAACTGGCGGGTCAAAGAAGAAACGCTCAAGCCGCAGTGGGCTCGCGCGCGAAGCCTTATCGAAGAGCACTTTAAGGACGCCGGTTTCACGTATATCCCGCGCGAGAAAAACAAAGAGGCGGATCGTCTGGCTAATGATGCCATGGACAAAGGTGCGTAAGGGTGGCGCTGGCTCGAAACCGATGATATACAGGACATAGTCAGCAACAAGGAGTGAGCGATGAATCTCATCACCCTTTTCAGACGGGCCTTTTGGGACTCGTCCGAGTTCGCTACCTATGCGCCGTCCGAACTTTCACGACTTGAATCGCTTAAGGAAGAGACAAGAAAAAAGTTCGTCTTCGCATGGCAAGAGCGATATTCGAAAGAAAGCATCGTGAGACAGATGCTGTTTGTGGAGCGACATGACCTGATTGAGCTGAAGTTGCGCCAAATCTCCCAATCCATACGGGAGATCGAAAGCGGTGTAGGAGACCGCAGTAGGATCGGCGCGCTCAAAGACGCACGGCTCAAGTGGCAAAACCAACACGCTGATCTGATTGCACGGCGATCGGAAACTGCGACCGCTCCCGCGAAGATTTTCGATAGAATCTTCACGGTTCCTCGGGTCGTCGCGTGCGAGATGGATGGTACCTGCCTCGTTGTCTATACCGACACGCTGTACTCGTGCGTGGTAGACCAGCGAAAGCGACGTTGGTACAAGATCGGCCGCTTCCGTATTGCAATAGATCTCGTAGGAAGGCCGAACACGCCTCATAACGATGAACGGATTGGCGTCCAGTGGCACAATCTCGATCGAAACCAGTTCTCGTTCAGTATGTGTGCGCCGCAAATCCCGCGTAGCGGGACGGTGAGCTGCCTCGGTACGACATATTCGCAGATAATGCGAGATGCAGTCGTCTCGGGCGAAACGAATACGCTCGTCGCTGCGGCCATCCGATTCGCGGAATGCCCGTCGAAATCCAGGAACATGGCCAACTGGCACCGCGTCTCGGAAAACAAAGTACCGAAGTGGTATCTTAATGCCCCACTTGAGTGGTAGTGCAAGCACCGCGCGCTGCGCGGTGCTTTTTGTTGCCATATGCCCGTTTTGCGATACTCTGCAGACAGAGGAAATGGAGGTGATACATGACCATACTACTATCGTCCGATCTGCAGATTACTGAGTTCGATCCGAGGCACACACGCGGACGTGCTGTCTGGATTCTTGGCTGCGGAACGACTGGCTCTCGTATTGGCGAGGCGCTGGCACGAATGGGTATCGACCCGGCCCAGATCCATCTGGTCGACGACGATCATGTCGAGTCTGTGAATATCAAGCCACAGCGATACACCCAAGATGACATCGGCCGGCTCAAGGTAGATGCTTTGGCCGATCATATCAATAAAATCGCACGCTCGCGGCCGCATACCCATGCGAAGCGGTTCAACGGCTCAGAGAAGCTCTCGGGCTATGTGTTCTTGTGTCTAGACACGCTCGAGGATCGCAGTGCGATCTGGCACCGTGCCATCAAAGACAATGACGATGTCATCATGATGTTCGATGTCGGTATCGGTAACTTCAATGGCAAGTACTTCGGCGTGCGACCATGCAATCCTATCCATATCGATCGGTACGAGGCGCATCGTGCAGGAGACTTGGCTGCACAGAAAGAGATCCAGGCGATATTGGCGGCACACAACATGTGTGCAACCAAAGCGAACAGGGGTCCGACAGCTGACATCATGTGCGGCATTGTCGAAACTCAGTTCATCAAGTGGATCGAGGTCGAGAATGGCAATACCGAACCCTTCGAGAATCTGATCGCGTTCTCGATGCGGGGGCAGGCGATGCCGGCCAACGAGATCTGGGGATAGAACCTCGCACCGGGCTTGACTGCCCGGTGCTTTTCTTTACACTCTCGTAAGGCAGGTACTCGTCGCCTGCATAATGACGTTCGAACTGAACAGACGAGAAGAGGAGAGAACCATGTCGATGAATGCATCGGTGAACACGACTGGCGCCACGCCCGTCTCGTTCGATGTCGTTCGCCAAGCACTCGGCCGCGGCGGGCACGCTCCGTCGACCCAAGACCGGGCCCGGTACGGACTCGCTGTCGAGGGCTAATCCTCGCTACCACGCTCGATCGGCGGCACGCATGTGCCGCCGGTTTCTTTTACATAGGCTCAAACCGCGATAGAATGGCTCTTATTTCGTTACCAGAACACATTCTATGATCAAGGGATTCCAGCAATTTATTCTCCGCGGCAACGTTGTCGATTTGGCAGTCGGTGTGGTGATTGGAGGAGCCTTCGGTACCGTCGTAACTGCCCTCGTAAAAGACCTGCTTACTCCCTTGGTCGGAGCTATCGTGCAGGCCCCCGATTTTTCGAGTCTCGCCTTTACTATCAACGGCAGCCAATTCATGTACGGCGACTTCATTAACGCGGTGATTGCGTTTCTCCTCGTTGCTTTCTCTATCTACTTCTTCGTCGTAACTCCGATGAACGCCATGATGGCCCGCATGAAGAAGGCAGATGTTCCGGCTGACCCGACCACTAAGAAGTGTGGCGAGTGCCGAAGTGAGATCCCAATGGATGCCAAGCGCTGCGCGCACTGCACGCAGGTTCTTGCGTAATAGAGGTATGGCAGATGATGTAAAAGCGGTAGTCGAAGAAAAGAAAGAAGACGCCCCTCCGGCGCCTCCTAAGACGGCAGTACAAGGATTTCTCGATTTCATACGAGAGCGCGGTGTCGTCGGGCTCGCTATTGGATTCGTGGTCGGTGGCGCGGTTACCAAGACGGTAACTTCGCTCGTCAACGACGTACTCAATCCGCTCATGGGTCTCGTTCTCGGGTCTCGGCTCAACCTGAGCGACATGTCCATCGGTGTCGTAAAGGTCGGCAGCTTCGTGACGAATCTCATCGATCTTGTGATGGTCACTGCCGTGATCTACTTCTTGTTCTACAAAGCGCTTCGTCTCGACAAGCTCGAGAAGCCGAAGACCTAAAAATCCTACGCACACAAACGGCCCCGTGATCACTGGTTGACGGGGCCGTTTGTGTGTTAGGGTGCAGCCGTGAAAAAGGCGAAGGTAATACGAATTGCAGGTTGGGCGTTAGTAGTTCTCGCCCTCGTCTGTGCTCGGACGGCCATGATCGCACCGGTGCGCGTAAGCGAGCTCGATCGTGCTCTCGATACGCGGCTCACTGTCGAAGGAATCATCGACGACGAGCCCGATGTCCGTGAAAACACGCAGCATATCGTCGTCCGAATAAGCCAGCCGCGCGATACCAAGATCCAAATTGCCACTTCGCGCTACCAGCATTTTTCGTATGGAGACCGGGTTCGGGTCGAAGGAGAGCTCAAGCTACCGCAAGCGTTTGCGAGCGACGCCGGTCGCGAGTTCGACTACCCGCACTTTCTTGCAAAAGACGGCATAGGGTATCAGATGTCTTTCGCTCAAGTGCATGTCATAGACACGAACAACGGGAATCCGGTATGGGCGCTTTTGTATAGAATAAAACAGACGTACACCGACGGTTTGGCCGCGGCACTGTCTGAACCTGAAGCAGGGCTCGCAGCTGGCATCACTGCGGGAGACAAGCGCGCGATGGGTGGGCGGCTCTTGGAAGACTTCCGCACCGCAGGTGTCGTCCATATCGTCGTTTTGTCGGGGTATAACATCGCCATTGTATCGACCGCGGTCCTTTTTATGCTCGGCCGACTTTCGCGCAAAGTGGGTTCCGGACTCGGCGCGCTTGCTATCGTGCTCTTTGTCATAGCTACCGGCGGATCGGCTGCGGCAGTCCGTGCGGGCGTGATGGCCTGTCTTGCGCTTTTTGCCTATGCGACGAACCGTACTTACGACGTATCGCGTGCTCTCATTGTCGCGGCAGTTGCGATGGTGCTCTGGAATCCACTTACCTTGCTCTACGATCCTGGGTTCCAGCTCTCGGTCATCTCGACAATCGGTATCATCTACGTGTCGCCCTTGTTCGAGCAGTGGTTCGGCTCGGTGACCGAAGCATTCGGCATCCGATCCATTCTTGCTACTACGGTCGGCACCCAGATCACCGTCATGCCGTTTTTGCTGTATCAGACCGGCATCCTATCGATCGTGGCGCTTCCGGTAAATCTCCTCATCGTTCCTGCCGTGCCGCTCTCGATGCTCCTCACCTTTATCGCGGGCGTTTCGGGGGTTGTCGCTCCGTCGGTATCGGTATTCGTGGGTGCTCCCGCATATCTCGTGCTCTCGTACATTCTCGCCGTAGTCGACTGGGCCGTGAGGATTCCATTTGCATCAGTGCAGGTACCGGCCTTCCCGCTGTGGTCGGTTTTTATCACGTACCTTATCGGAATCGCGGCGTATTTCTCGCTCGTGCAGAAGGCGAACTACGTGCGGCACGTGAGCGCAATCTAGCTTATGCCTGCACGGGCGCGAAGCGCTCTTCGAGCACGCCCCAGTTGATCGCCTTGAAGAATGCAGCGACATACTTGGCCTTGCCCTGTGCTCCGTAATCGAGGAGGAACGCATGCTCCCAAACGTCGAGCGCGATGACGATAGGAAGCGACGCGAAGTGGCCCTGGTGCTGCTCGCCGGCAAATCCGATGTGGAATCGGCCGCCCTCTGGGTCCCAATAAAGAATCGACCATCCGGGTCCGCGCATGAGTGCCACGGCGGTCATCTGCTCGATCATCATCTCAATCGTGCCGTACTGACCGGCTATTGCGTGGCCCAATACCGAATTGTCGGTGGGATTCATTCGCTTGCCGGTAAATTGTTCAAAGTAGATCTCATGCAAGCGCATGCCGTCGAACTCGAACGACTTGCGACGCGTGAGTTCTGAAAGAGCGTGTGCATGCTTTGCCGAGTCTTGCATGTACTCGACGATCGCCGCTTCTATCGCATTGAAGTTCTTGACGTAGCCGTTATAGAGGCCGATGTGCTCTTCGATCGATTGAGTGGAGATGCCGTCGATCGCGGGAAGTTCGAATGTCTTTGGTGCATAAATCATACTAGTTTCTGGTTATGTGGTAATCGGTTATTCGTTTCAAGTATACACAAGCCCCGGGGCGAATCTATGAACGACCGGGGTAGGATGGGGTTTGCTATCTTCCTGCCGTCTGGCACAGTGCGGGGATGGAGTCGTTTGCGCGTCGCACACTTCCGTTTGCCTGTTTTGCCCTCGCCATCATTGCTGCAACCATCTGGTGGCAGGTCTATCGGCTTGAGAGTCCGCATGCGCTCGTAGTCTCGTTTTTAAACGTGGGACAGGGCGACGCCATCTTCATCGAGAGCCCAACGGGGAGGCAGGTCCTCATCGACGGAGGCCCTGATGCCTCGGTATTGCGCGAGCTCGGAGGCAGTATGGCCTGGTACGACCGACATATCGATGTCGTAATGGCGACGCATCCCGATGCCGATCACATCGCGGGCTTGGTCGACGTGCTGCAGCGCTATTCGGTGGACTATATCTTTACTAACGGAGCCACCAAGAACACCGGTCCGGCAGAGTCTCTGTTGCTCTCGGTGGCACACGAGGGCGCGCGCGAGCTCGTGGCGCGTCGCGGCGAGGTGCTCGACCTGGGCGCTGGCGTAAGGCTTACGGTGCTCTACCCCGACCGGGATGTGTCGCAGTTTAAGGACACCAACGACGGTTCTATGGTGGCAAGGCTTACCTACGGCGACACAGCGTTCTTGCTTACGGGAGATGCTACGCAGCCTGTCGAGGACTACTTGGTGTATCTCGACCACGAGGGGCTCAAAAGCGACGTGCTTAAGCCTGGGCATCACGGCTCGAAAACTTCGTCAGCGCCGGATTTTATCGGCTTTGTGGACCCGCAGTATGCTGTTTTATCGCGTGGGTGTACCAACCGATATGGGCACCCGCATGCGATAACCCTGCAAACGCTGGCCCGATTTAAGGTGACTACCCTCGACACATGCAAGGATGGGAGGGTAGTTTTTGAGAGTGATGGCAAGACGGTGGTTCGGAAATAAACAGGTAATAAGCCATTTGTATGCTCTTGCAATATACACAATAGTATGATATAATACAAGCAGGTAAGACTAGAGACTAAAAAGCAGCAAAAAGGAGCGCACCATGCGCAACTTCATCGCCTTCGTTTGCCTCATCCTCGCATCGTTCACCTTCGTCGGGCCGGCTTCGGCCCAGCAAGGTGTGCACCCGCATAACGTCACCGGCGGCACCCTGCGTATGGCGCCCGATCGTCCCCACCACATACACCGCATGCCGAGCATGCAACGTCACATGGAGGCACGCGGCGTCGGGCGACCGAACGGTCATTCGACCGTCATCCAGTCCTACCAGTATTGGATGAATCGGCCGCTCGGCGGGTACGCTCGTCCGAAGATCCGCGAGCACATCATCATCCTCAGGATGCGGATGCGCCCGGAACGTCGGATGTTCTGAGTTCTTTCGAGGCCCCGATTCACGCTTGCGTGGACGGGGTCTCTTCTTTTATGGCGCGAAAACAGAGTTGCTCGCAGATATTAGTGATGTTACAACCAAACAAGACAGTTTAGAGGAGAACGACATGTCATCGAAAGCAGACTACTCTCTGCATCAGAGACTTACTCTTGCTCAGCATATAGTGAGTATCTACCAGCATCCTTGGTTTGGATATCATTCAGCTCGCGAGCATGTCACCAAAGGGAAGATGCTGATGGTGATTTACATCACCGACGGCGAAGAAATAATTACTCAAGCCGATGTTGGTAGGCTTGTTGGTGTCAGCAACCCTAATACGCTCAAAAGAATAGTCACGAGTGTTATAGCTGATGGATATATAACGTATGGTCCGCACCCGACCGATCGGCGTAAGAAAGGTCTTTTTGCAACCGATAAGCTTCGTTGCCGGGCCTCGGAGGAGCTCGAATATTTGGCGCGACTGTCTAGGACGACCATGACGGAAATGTTGATGAAACAACCACTACCACAAACAGGCGCACCACAATTTAAGCTTCGTGTGCGAGTAAAGGCAAAACGCATGATAAATGCGAAAGACCCGCGCAAACAAGAGCCCTCCTAACGGAGGGCTCTCACATTTCCCATCATTATTTAAATGAGACCGGCTTTCTTGAGGGTAGCAAAAGCACCATTCTTCTGGATGGTCTTGATACCCTTGGCAGATACAACAATAGTGACGGTCTTGTTGAGCTCGGGGACGAAGACCGACTTCTTCTGGAGGTTTACGCGGCGCATGCGCTTGCCGGTAGGGTTAAACTGCGTCGCACGGGTGCGGTTCGAATAGCCACCTCCCATGGTGGGCTTTTTTCCGGTTATTGCGCAGTGCTTTGCCATAGGCCACGAACTATATCCTATATTCTAAAAAATGCCAATAGCGAGGCCTCTGACGCGTATGTATAGAGTTCTTGTGCTCGGACAGGCAGTTTTCGCCGTGCTACGATTGTGCGATGCAGCTCGAAGACGTCTTTCTGGTTATCGTTATCGTTATGTCGGTTGTCCTTCATGAGGTGGCTCATGGCTACATGGCAAACTGGCTCGGCGACCCGACAGCGCGCCTGCAGGGGAGACTCACCCTTAATCCCATCAGCCACCTCGACCCAATAGGATCAGTGCTCTTGCCGGCCTTGTTCGCTTTTACGCACTCGCCGTTCTTCTTTGGTTGGGCAAAGCCCGTCCCGTACAACCCCTACAACCTTAATGGCAAGTACGGCGAACTGTTAGTTGCCGCAGCAGGACCTGCTACCAACTTCTTGCTTGCGATCATCTTTGCGATCTTTATACGGCTCACTCCGTTTGTCCCGGTATCGGCCGAGGTGATACTTCTTATGTTCATCATCATAAACGTCAATGTAATGCTCGCGATATTCAACCTCATCCCGATCCCACCTTTGGATGGCTCCAAAATTCTCTCGGGGATCTTGCCGACGAGCCTCGCGCAAAGCTACGACGACATCCGTGCAAAGCTCGAAGCCAATCCCATTACCGGCTTTCTCATCGTCATAGTGCTCGTGAACATCTTTGGCGGCGCATTCTCGGGTATTGTGCTGCTGGCGTCACATGTCCTCGCCGGTATCTAGGTCACCAAACCTACCGTATGAGCACCTTTGAAAGACTGAGTACGACTCGCGAGAGCATCCCACTCATACCTGCCCGTGAACGGCTTATAGGACCAGAGGGTTTTGTGCGGAACATCGACGCAGAGATCGAGAAGGGCTCCCATACCCCGTATCCTGGCTACCCTGCATACGAAGTGCGCATCAGGATGACACCTGGGCAGATCAGTGCGTGGCGCGAGAAGGGGAGCAAGGGTGCCGACCTTCCTGTCGCGATGGTCTTCGATCACCCGAATTATCTGAAGGGCGTCGAAAATGGAGTCGCACACAGGGCAGACATCGATTCATTCGTACCGAACGTCGAAAAGATGCTTTCGAGCGGCAGAATCGGCGGCAACGGCTTCTATTACGAAGGTGGTATCAACGAGACAGCCGATCCAGTGCTTCTTGTCGAGGACGAGGGATTCCTCAAGGTGTGCCTTATCGAGCGAGCGGACGTGACCGCTGACAACCCATGGCGCTGGGCACTGCCGGGCGGCATGAAGGACGCGACCGAGACATCCGTATCGGCGCTCTTACGGGAGTTTCAAGAAGAGACGGGCGAATCGCTCTTTGACGAGACCGGCGTGCTCGACACGAGTAAATTCGATCTCGAGATGTTGACTGACGAGAATGGTAATGAGCAGTTCGTCATGTATGGCGATCCGCGAGGCACTATCAATGCGATACCGGCCGGTAAAGCGGCGCTCATTACGCCGAAGAATACCGAGGTTGCCCGCATACTCTTGAATATGCGACTCAAGCCCAAGCTCGAGTCCGAGCCCGAAGTTCGATCTATTCGATGGAAAGTCGCCAGCGCCGACGTGATCGAAAGTACCTTTTCCTCGCACCCAACCCTTATCATGCGTGCCATAGAGCAGTGGCAAAAGAGGCATCCCGGGATGGTCGTGGGGAAGGATGGCACAGTGGGCAGAAGTGCCTAGGGTACAGCATTCGCAGAGCAGAAAGCCGACTGATTCCGTCGCCCTATCGAGCCGTTTCGGGCCCGTTCTTGCAAACTCAAGCATTACGTAGTAGTATCCCAAAGCGCCGATTGCGCGATTTTTTCTACACACATGTCAACCATAAACCAGCTCGTAAAGAAGCGCCGCCGCGACAAAATCACCAAGACCAAGACCACTGCTCTTGGCCGTGGCTTTAATGCGCTCGAAAACCGCCCTACCTTCTATCCGGCACCGTTCAAGCGCGGCGTCTGCACCAAGGTGACCACCAAAACCCCTCGTAAGCCGAACTCAGCTATCCGCAAGATCGCTCGTGTCCGCCTTACCAACGGCATGGAAGTCACCGCCTACATTCCGGGCGAGGGACATAACCTCCAGGAGCACTCGGTCGTACTTTTGCGCGGAGGTCGCGTTAAGGACATCGGTGTTCGCTATACTATTGTCCGTGGAAAGCTCGACGCAACCGGAGTAGAAGCGCGCCGCCGCGGCCGTTCTCGCTACGGTGCTAAGCGCCCTAAGGCAGGAGCCAAGAAATAATCCCATACTATATGCGACGCCCAGTAAAAAACCGCAACATGCCAGATCCAGACGAGAAGTTTGGTTCGGTTAAGATTGCAAAGCTCATCAACTACGTCATGATCCGCGGCCAGAAGGACACTGCGCGCAAGATCGTCTACGGAGCATTCGATATTTTGGCTAAAGAAGGCGATCCGGTGATCATCTTTGACGAGGCACTTGCCAACGTCGAGCCACAGGTAGAGGTCCGCTCACGCCGCGTGGGAGGTGCTAACTACCAGGTTCCGCGCGAGGTCAACCCAGGACGCAAGATGTCTTTGGCCTATCGCTGGATCATCCAGGCTGCACAGTCCAAGAAAGGAAAGCCGATGATGGAGAAGCTTGCAAACGAGCTCTTGGCAGCACGCAAGGGAGAGGGTGAGGCAGTCGCCAAGCGCGACAACACGCATAAGATGGCAGAAGCTAATAAGGCCTTCGCCCACTTCGCCTGGTAAGTACCGCGCCGGTTCGGCGCATTGCTTTGTCGCGTGCGGCAGAATTTCTTTCACAATACGTTAAGTATTGCTCAAGAATATTCTGCCTTCGCTTCGCACACTGCATCCAAACCAGCGCGGTACTTGAAACTCCAGTCCGCCTCGTTCTCTATCTCAAACTAAACGTCCGCAAATACAGCCGATACAAAAATGCCGCTCACAATACTTCTAGTATTGTGAGCGGCATTTTTGTATCGCGCCTGTCACCGTATCTCAAATCTCGCGTTCTAGCGGATGAAATTTGGGGAAATAAAATTATGTGGATGCAAAGTAAAATCCGTCAAATAGAGAAAATAGAATGAGATACCAAATACGACGAAGGTACATATCAGTTTTAGAATACGAACTACGCTTGTGTCGCGCGCCCAATCGTATTCCCACAAGAATAGAATGCCCCAAAGTATCGCAAAAACCGGTGCGTATATTACGCTAAGTAGTAACACATCGAAGAGCCCAGATCTTCCTTGGCCGACAACGAGTAGAATAGCGGAAATAATCGGCGAGAGTGCAAGGAGGCCACTTACGTCACGAATGATTTTTGGGACTCTGCTCATTTCGTTCAAAATAGTAACACAGGTGAGAGATTGGAGGTCATCAAAAAATGACACGACCCATCGCATAACAGAATCCAGCCCTCAGCTCTGCACTTTTTTCCTGGTGTCTTTTGCTGCGACCATTCCTGCTTTGCAGTACTCCACATTAGTTAAAACACACTCGAAAGCACCCTCTGATGTACTCGTTATTTCGCGGTGTGCCAAACAGCAAGAGGTGGCGGTTTGTTTGTTGAAGGCCTGTATACTATTTGCATAGTAAGTAATCGCTTTTTTCTGTATGAAAGGACCAAGGTTCGAGGTGTACCACGACAAGGCAAAGAAATTTCGTTTTCGCTTATTGGCTGCAAATGGCGAGCCGGTCGCAATGTCCGAGGCCTACGAGTCTAAAGCGAGCGTCATGAGCACCGTAAAGAGAATCGGTGCTATGGCAGCAAAGGCTGCGATCGTCGACATGACTGTCGCTCCAAAAGCGGCACCGGCAAAGAAGGTCGCAAAAAAGAAGTAATAGATACTTTCTTCTGATGTAAGAAAAAGACCGGCCTCATGGCCGGTCTTTGGTGTTTAGATAGGGGCATCGCTTGCGAGAATCCCTCCGAGATCCTCGATGAGAAGCTCATAGAACGCCCGAATCCCATCATCGAGCATAAGAGGTGCACCCTCTCTTTCTTTCGATGCGCAGCCGGAGCTGTCGATGACAATCGCCTGGCCCGATCCTGTGGCGCCGATATCCGTGTACACGTATGTGCAGGCAATCGGTTCGCGAAGTATTTCGGAGCTACCGTTCGGGGCGAAGATCTCCCGTTGGCGGATGACTATCGCATGGTCGGTCACGACCAACACCGGGACTCCGTTGCGTAGACGATAGTCGACGACGGCCATGGGCTCTTTCGTCTCGGGGTGCTTGATCGAGAGGGTCATCGTGTCGGATCGCTTCCCGACGTGCTGAGCCATCCCTCGGAGCAGCTTTTCCACGTTTCGCGCGGGCTCTGCGGCGATGCCTGTGGCACCCAGGAAGATTCCTGACAGGGCCAGTGCACTCACTATTTTCATCACTTCCTCCTGACAAGTTGCTCAGTACTAGATGCGATACTGCACCCATATCGGGGTTCTGTCTACGGGGAGCGGAAGGAGCTCTGGCGCTTTTGCATTTTGGGGCTTTTCTGGTACTCTTTCGCAACGAGCTCCGCGCTCCTTTATTTGTTATTCATTGATTGTTTTACGTATGGAACGAGATTATCCACTGCAGAAAGTTCGAAACTTCGGTATCATCGCGCACATCGATGCGGGCAAGACGACCACGTCCGAGCGCATCCTCTTTTATACCGGCGAAAGCCACAAGATCGGCGAGGTGCACGAGGGTGACACCGTCACCGACTGGATGGAACAGGAGCGCGAGCGCGGAATCACCATCACTGCAGCGGCGATAACTTGCTTCTGGAACCCTACCTACATGGGAACCGACGTCACCTTGAAGCACCGCTTCAACATCATCGACACGCCGGGCCACATTGACTTCACCTCAGAGGTGCAGCGCTCAATGCGCGTGCTCGACGGAGCAGTCGTCGTCTTTGATGGTGTTGCGGGCGTCGAACCTCAGACCGAGACGAACTGGCGCTATGCCGAGGACGCAAACGTCCCCCGCCTCTGTTTCGTAAACAAGCTCGACCGAACCGGAGCATCGTTCGAACGCTCGTTTGGCATGATATTGGAGCGCCTTTCTAAGGATGCTGTGCGCATGCAGCTGCCTTTGGGCGAAGAAGACGGATTCGACGGCATGGTGGACCTTTTGACCATGAAAGCTTTCAAGTTCGAAGGAGAGAAGGGAAAGAACGTTTCGACCTATGATTGCCCGGCAGACAAAGTAGAGGAGGCAAAGAAATATCGCGCCATGCTCGTAGAGAAGATTGTCGAGACCGATGACGCAGCCATGAGTGCCTACCTCGAGGGTACCGAGCCATCTGTCCCTGAGCTCAAGGCGATCTTGCGCCGCGCAGTCATCGCAAACAAGATCTTCCCGACCTTCTGTGGATCTGCTCTCAAGAACCGCGGCGTGCAGCTGGTGCTCGACGGCGTCGTTGACTACCTTCCGTCGCCACTGGACCTTCCTCCTGCAAAGGGAGTGAACCCCGATACCGGCGAAGCGATTACGCGCTCAGCTGATGACAAAGAGCCGTTCTCTGCACTCATCTTCAAGCTGCAGGTAGATCCGTTCGTGGGGCAGCTCTCGTTCTTCCGTGTGTACAGTGGTACGTTCACCGCGGGAAACTCGGTGTACAACGCGACTACCGGCAAGAAGGAGCGCGTCGGACGCATCGTCCGCCTCCAGGCAAACAAACGCGAAGAGATTAAGACCGTATTCACCGGAGAAATCGCGGCATTGGTCGGCGTTAAGGAGTCCAAGATCGGACACACCATCTGCGACGAAGACAAGCCGATCATTTTGGAAGAGATCGAGTTCCGCGAGCCGGTTCTCCGCGCCCGCATCGAGCCTAAGACCAAGGGCGATCAGGAGAAGATGGGCATGGCGCTCAACAAGCTTTCAGACGAAGACCCAACATTCCGTGTCTCGAGCGACGAAGAGACTGGCGACACCATCGTAGCAGGCATGGGAGAGCTCCACCTCGAGATCATGGTGGACCGCATGAAGCGCGAGTTCGGTGTCGAAGCTACTTTGGGCAAGCCACAGGTGGCGTACCGCGAGACAATCACTGGCTCTGCTGATGTCGAGAACAAGTACATCAAGCAGACCGGAGGTCGCGGACAGTATGGCCACGTCAAGATCAAGATGAAGCGCCTCGAGCCGTTGGTAGAGGGCGAGAAGATCAAGAACAACGTCAAGCGCGAAGACCACTTCGAGTTCACCAACAACATCAAGGGAGGAGTCATCCCGCAGGAATTCATCCCAGCAGTGGAGAAGGGAATCCGCGAGGCTATGACCCGTGGCATCCAGGCGGGGTACCCGGTCGTCGATATTGCAGTCGAGCTCTACGACGGTTCCTACCACGACGTCGACTCATCCGAAATCGCATTCAAGATCGCGGCATCGCAGGCATTCCAAGAGGCAGCTCGCCAGTCGAAGCCGGTACTCCTCGAGCCGGTCATGAAGGTGGTCGTGGTTACCCCAGACAAGTTCATGGGCGACATCACCGGTAACTTCAACTCGAAGCGCGGACAGATCCAGTCGATCGACGACCGCTCGGGAGGCCTCAAGGTCATCTCGGCATTCGTGCCACTTTCAGAAATGTTCGGCTACACGACGACCCTGCGTTCGATGACCGAAGGCCGTGCAAACAACACCATGACCTTCGACCACTACGAGGTCGTTCCTAAGAACGTCGCAGACGAAGTCATCGCATCGCGCAAGTAAAAGAAAGAAATGTCTTTAATGACAACCACCGGCTCAAAGCCGGTGGTTTCTTTCCTGCCCTGCATCCGCAGGGCTAGAACAAGGTCGGGAGCTCTCTCTGATAGTGGCGTTGGTTGTTAATGTAGTTACGAATCTGGTGTTCATTTGTTCCGATGGTGGATATGAAGTAACCCCGTGCCCAAAAAGGCCCCTGAGGTAGCTTTTTCGCTTTCTTCTTGAGCCACATGGATGTCTTGCCTTTCATCACCTGCACGATGTAGGCAGCGGAGTACTTCGGTGGGATTGAGAGAAACAGGTGTATATGTTCGTCTCCTACATGCCATGCGTGGATGGAGAGCTCTTTCCACTTCGCGATGTACTTGAACATACGCTTCAATTCGAGTTTAATGAACTTGTCCGTCAGTATCTTTCCGCGGTACTTCGGACACCAGACTAGGTGGTAGTCACAGACCCATGTCGCATGGGACTGTTTATACAGACGTCTATTCATGGTCGGTTCTGTCACCGTTGGTTAGTAATATCGACCACCGGTGATTGTACCGAGGGCTCCGCCTTGAAACGCACACCCCAGCTACGCTGGGGGTTTATGTTGTTAAGCAAGAACCGCACGAAGTGCGGTTCTTGCTTTTTACTTTTGCACAGGCCATTCCATCGAGAGGCGAGCTTGCTGATACAATCAACGGTGTATATGGCAGATCAAGCCGTGCTCGGCGATGACGTGATTCTTAAGAAAGCGCTCTTGGCGGCGGCGTTGTTTGCACTCGCCAGTGGTCTCGCGCTCCTTATGTACTGGTTACAGGTCCCCCAACCAGAAGGTCCTGGATCGCTGCAGCTGCGGCCGACGACAATCGAAGAAAAAGCCGATGTACTGCGGTCGGTGAGCGAGAGCGGTTCGCGAACCAGTGCGAATGGAGATGAAAAGCTCAAGATACTGGAGAGTCTTTCGCAGACACAACCTATAGATGATGTGCGCGAAGCTACCACGACGGTTCCTGCCATGCCGAGATTGGACACGCAGGCATCCGGAGGTATGAGCGAAGAAGAGAAGCTCAAGATCCTGTCGGGGCTCAAGGCTCGTTAACCTATGACTGCAGCAATAAAAGAATACGGCGTAACCACGATTGCATCGGTCGTGGCGATTCTCATGATAGTCGTGGCCGTCTTCGCTAAGCCTACCGATGTCCTTTCACAGAGCGCAACCGCAGTCACCGGCTGGGCGTGGAGTGATACCATCGGATGGATTTCGCTCAACTGTTCAGATCTCGGCACATGCGCCACATCGAATTATGGGCTCTCGAAGGCGGCAAACGGGACGTTGAGCGGCTATGCGTGGAGCGACAACGTCGGGTGGGTAAGCGCCAATGCAGCCGATCTCGTCGGCTGTCCGTCGGCGCCCTGCACAGCAGTAGTCTCGGGCACCAGCTATATGGGTTGGCTCAAGGCGGTCTCGGGCGGTTCGGCGCAAAGCGGAGGCTGGGATGGTTTTATAAGTCTGAGCGGCACCGGTTATGGACTCACACAATCGGATGCGATAGTTCTCGGGTACGCATGGGGAAGCGACAACCTCGGCTGGCTCGATTTCTCGGCCGCATATCCTTGCGCCGCGACGGCAGGATATTACTGCTCGGGTAATACACAGATGTATCGCGACAACGCATGCAACACCTCGACTATCCAATCATGTTACTCGTGTGTAGCCGGCACGGGCCAGTGTCTTCCGCCCCCGGTCGTCACCGGTACGTTTACCATACATCCAGTTCTTGTTCATTCGGGTGCGACCACAACCGTGACATGGACCACGCAAGACGCGTACTACTGCATCGTATCAGGAACAAATGGCGATACCTGGACGGCAACCGCCGGAACGCGGACATCAAGCGTAATCACGTCGCCCGTCACCTTTACTCTTACCTGTGGCGGACCCGCGGGTACTACCACCGTGAGTGCAGGCACTTCTACGGTTGTCCCATCATGGCAAGAATACTAGACTGTATGTGGAATGGCGAATCGTCGACAATGAATCCATGCTTTTCTACTACAAGTAGTTTGTCCGATTTGTGCACATTATCTGTTATTGCAAAACAGACGTCTGCCGTATCATGTGTAGTACATGCGGCCCCTCAATCTATCGATTGCAATCGCGATTTCTACGCTCCTTTCTGCCTCAGTAGCTTTTGCCTGGACCGGCCCAACACAGACCGCACCAGCAGGTAACGTCTCGGCACCCATAAACGTCGGCTCCACCGACCAGGTAAAGAGCGCATCGTTAGGCGTCAACGGCCTCGCGGTTTTTGGTAACTCGCTATTACAAGCAGCGAGCTATCTTAACTGGGGTGCAACAGCAGGATCTGGAGGATACGGCATCCGCGACAACGGGGGCACCCTCGAGTTCAAGAACTCGGCAGGGTCGTGGTCCCCGTTTGGTACCGGTGCACTTACTGGCTCGGGTACGGCAAACTACGTCACTAAGTTCGCGGGCGCCTCAACTCTCGGTAGTTCAATCATCTACGACAGTGGTTCGAACGTCGGTATCGGTGCTGGCACGAGTCCTGTGGGTAAACTTGAAGTGCGTCACAGTATTGGTACGCAAACAGAAATGCTACGGCTACGATCAAATTTGGCAACGTGGCAATCGTACGGCCTGCTTACTTTTGTTGATGATGCAACGGGTCTTGTCGAGTCGCAGATAAAGACGGAGCTGGTATGGGGTTCACCCGAGGTAAAGAGAACATTGACCTTGGGTACAAAAGAGAATCTCGATACGTTGAATATTTATAATGGCGGTGTTGCTATAGGGACACGACTACCGACTGCAAAACTTACCGTGGGAACGGCAGGGAGTGCAGGTAGCTCGTACTACGATATTGGTGCGGGGAAGATAGCTGCAGGGACTTCTATTTATTCGTACGGTAGCATCTGCGCGGGAAACAATGCAGGCGACTGTTCTGGAGCTGGAGGGGTCCTACTTACTGCAGCGGGCGCAGTCACTGCAGTTGGAAATGTTACCGCGGCCGCGTTTCTTTATAGCTCTGATCGCAGGCTCAAAGAGCGCATAGCCCCAATAGCAGACTCTCTATCGAAGACTTTACATCTTTCAGGAGTATCGTACGTTTGGAAAACGGGGCCACGAGCCGGACAGCGCGATATCGGTGTCATCGCACAAGACGTAGAAAAAGAGCTGCCAGAAGCGGTCCATACCGACGAAATGGGGATGAAGTCCGTCGACTATCCAAAGCTCACCCCACTTCTCATTAACGCCATCAAAGAACAGCAGGCCCAGATAGAACGGCTCGAGGCTCGCATAGAAGCTCTCGAGGCGAAAAAGTGACCGTACTTGTATGAACGAACGATCGCATAGCGAGAGGACGAAGCTCGGCCGCTCGGTCGTGGCACTCGCGTTCGTCGTGGGATGCACGATCGCGCTTGCCGCTCTCGCACCGTCTGTTCGTGCCCCGCTTGCCTCTGCCGAGACGGATTTTTTTGATGCATCTGCGCGCGGGCTCGGGATATTGCCGGCATCGTGCGCGTCGTCGCCGATGTATTATCACTACCACTCATATGTAGCACCCGGTAATACACGCGCGTTCGTCTCGAATACCGGCGAGACGGAATATGGCGCGACACTAGGCGCCGCCGGAACCTATGTTTGTATTACCAATGCTACCGGCCTCAATTACTTCGTCCCGGCAAATACTGCAGCTGAGATAAATGCATTCAAGGCAAAAGTGATTCCTGGAATGTCAAAGTGGTAATGCGAATGTTCCGACGCTTCGGTGGAATCTTGCCAGTAGGAACCAATACAAGGGTACTTGTCGCGTTAGTGGGGGGAATGGTGGCTATGGCCCTCATCCTCAGACCCGTAATGCTCGTAAACGGGCACGAAGCGGTTATGCTCCGATACAACCCAACTGCCGACCGTGCATTTGCCTATGCTGAGCGCCATTTTGATGCCGCTGAATCAGAATCGTACGATCTTGTGCGCGCCAAACACTATTTCACGCTCGCGCTTGCACTCGATCCCGCCTTTCCCAGCGTCCGCCACGAGCTCTCGAGGATTGCGTTTTTGGAAGGTGATTTCGGACGGGCACTGGCATTTATAGACAAAGAAATCATCTTAAATCCGGAACCATCGCCGGCATCGTATTACATACGCGCCCTAGTAAAGGGATATATGCAAGACTATGAAGGAGCGGCAAAAGATTACGAGACGTACTTTGCTGTCACGCCAGCAAACTGGGCCGCTATCAATGACTACTCGTGGGTCCTTATGAAGCAAGGACTCTCACAACAGGCGCTCGAAGCCCTCAATTGGGGTCTTGGGCAGTGGCCCGAGAATGCCTGGCTGCTTTCGAACAAGGCGACCGCACTCTACGATCTTGGGCGAGACGACGACGCTATCGAAACGGCCCGCAACGCACAGAAGGCCGTCAAACTCGTTACCAAGTACGATTGGCTCGTTGCTTATCCAGGAAATGATCCATTGATTGCAGAAGAAGGTCTCGCGGCGTTTCGCCAAGCGATAGATGAGAACTTAGAACAGATGGAGAAGAAACATCCTGCACAATACTGATTTGTCAGGTGCGTATGCGCCCTGTGCAAGTGATACTCAGACGGGTATACTGGGCCCGGTTCGTCAAAAAAGGAGAGGAACATGAATAGCGTTCGTACGATGATTGTTGCACTGTTCTTGGCCGGCGCAGGTGCGCTGGCCCTGACATCGTTCGGAGACTCGTGCCAAGCAGGCAGCTGCTCAACCGGACAGCGCTCAACTTGTCTTGCGTGCTGTGGCGACAAGCCGAATTGCCGTCAGGCATGTTTCGGATATCCTGCCGGAACCTGAGTAACCACAAAAGACCCGAGCAGTGCTCGGGTCTTTTTCATGTTCAAACAGGACAAACCGGCGGCTTATCTATAGCGCGCGCGAGGTTAAATGCCGATAGTGCAAGGAGCCCCAGACCCAGATAGCCAATCTCGGCGCCGCGGTAGGGTAAGAGCGTCACGATGCCGATACCACCGGCGTTGGCCGCAAGCGACCAGGCAAGTATCGATCCACATGCGGCACAGCCAAGCCCGAGCATCCCTGCAAGTGCTGCCCCGAGCGACCCTGCGTATTGCATCTTCGAAGGGAGTGCACGGTTCATTCGTATAAAAAAGAGCGTGAGCGTGCTCGAAAGGCTAAGCAAAAGCGCGAACAAAAGGGGATACCAAGCCGTCTGAAGGTCGATATCGACGAGAGAAGATACGAAATAGGGACCGAGTATCGCAGCTGCCGCGGCAAGCGACCCTGACTCGGTGGCTACGGCGTAGACAAGACGCGCATTCGGTACCCATATCGAGAGTGCATAGAACACGACCGAGAGTGTGATCAATATAAGCCAGGTCGATCGGCGAGAGAATGCGCGTCGCATGCAAAAAAGTATATCAGCCCGTACGGGGCTGCGGATCCGACTTCGCTATGCAATAAAGCTCGTTGGCGAAAGTGGATACGAAGAAGTTCTTGGTCGCAGGATTGTAAGCTGGACGGTTGGTTATGCGTTCGGTTGCCCTAAATACCGAACGCACGCTCCCGGTTGCAGGATCGAGCTCGGTTAGTCTCCCGGAATTAGCGCCGATATAGAGGCTGCCTTCAATGAGTACCGGAGAGGCGAATATGCGGGCTGCCGCATCCCATTTCCACAGCACTTTTGCCGAACGAGGATCGAGGCAGTAGAGATTCTTGTCCAGGCACGACACGAACACTTTTCCGTCATGTACAAGCGGCGTCGAAAAGAAGCCTGCTTCCGCCCCGAAACCAGCACGGAGGCTACCGCTTTTACGATCGATGAACAGTACCGTGCCGTGGGTGTTGGCTGCGACTAGTGTGTCGGACGACGGATCGTATGCGAGCGATCCTTTTATGTCGAACGAGCTGAACCCGGAATCGAGTTCGGCTTCCGTAGGCCTCCCAGTCTGATGTTTCCATTTGAGATGGCCAGTCTGTGCGTCGAAAAGATATACAGCCCCGTCGTTGCTTCCTATCGCGACCTCGTTATGAGCCGCAAGATAGAGCGGTGTTGCGTGTGTGTAGCAGGGCATATCGGTGTAGCTCCAACGTTTGGCGCCTGTTGCGGCATCGAGCGCGACGATACCACCGCGCTTTCTCCAGAGTCCGAACTCGAGTCCAATGAAGATGACCGTCCCATCTTCATTTGCAATCGGCGACGAGCCGACCCAATCAGCTTCGAGATACACCCATTTCTTTTTTCCGGTTTTGACGTCGAGCGCGTAGACATTGCCGTCGTATGACCCGAAGCAGACGGTATCGCCGATCACGAGCGGGGAAGAGAATATACCCTTGCCCGAAGCGCTCGATCCGGACCTGAATGACCAAGCTACCGATCCGTCCGCTTGGTTGAGGGCCCAAAGGATTCCGGTGTCGGATCCGATATAGACACGCTCTGTATCGATAGCAGGATCCGATTTAGGTACGACATGCTGGTAGCTCGGGTTGTTGCTCGCGAACTTCCACAATACCTCGTACGAAGGACCAGGTAGGTGAGCGTGCTCGTGTTTCGGTGGGCTCACCCTGAGTTCTTTCGCAAAATCATCAAGCACGAAGGCTGATCGTACCGCGATGCCTTTGCTCGTGAGACCTGCATAAGCCCCTGTGTCGCGAAACCTGAGTATCGTCCATACTCCCGACACGGTATGCCCGAGCCTCTCGAGGATCTCGACCTGGCGAAGAATCGATTCTCCGGTGTTCATGAGGTCGTCTACCAGGATGATTGGACGATTGGGCACGAGCGTGCCTTCGATCATCTGCATAAGCCCGTCGCGCTTGCGGGATTTTCTAACGAAAAAACCGCTCATATCAGCGCGTCCCGAATCGAATCCTCTGGCGACGATTGCGGCAACGACGGGTATAGCTCCGCTTTCAAGGCCTCCAATCTGGACCGGACCCATATCGGTATGTGTCTCCCAGAATAGGGTAGCGATATCGCTCATCGACTCGCCGTCGAGAGAGAACTTGCGGAGATCGAACAGCCACCCGTCGTCGCGCACTGTGCCGTTCTTTCGCGATATCTTTGCTGTATCCGAGGTAACAAACGCACGGCTTATAATTGCAGATTTGAGGCGTTCGGCTGCGGCTTTGGCATCGGTAGATGTCATAGAGCGCATGATACACTAGCGGAATATCGCGTATGACCGCACTGAGCAAACGTATCTTCGATTCCGATATCGAGCAGAAACTCATCCGCTGGTACCGTCGCATCTTCTCGGTACACGAGCTTGAAGAAAGTACCGTCTTACAGTTCGTTTTCGGAGCGACACTCCTATCGCACCTGATCACGTTTTCACAGTGGAGTTCCTCTACTATGACCACCGTCGACGCGTACCAGAATGGCATGCATCTCTGCTGGCCCTATTTCCAGGGCTGCGGGAGGCTTTTGTGGCTCCATACGCTGCCCGAAGGGTATTCGCAGCCCACCTTGTACATGATCTTCTTCGGGCTCTTTCTCTTCATTGCCTACTGCATGTACCGGAAGGATTGGCTCATGGCGCATATCGTTCTCGTTCCTGCATTTTTATGGCACACATATGTGATATTCGTCCTTACGCAGGCGATGACCGGCAATTACGAGTACTACCTCTTTGTCTTCACCGGGATCTTGCTGTTCTTGCCGCATAAGGAGTATTTTCTCAAGCTCTCGGTCGTCTCGTTCTATGTTATGTCGACCATGGCCAAGATCCACGAAGCGTGGATTCTCGGCACCTATTTTTCGGCGCTCAAGACAGGACTTCCGCTGTTCCCAGACTGGTCGATACCGCTTCTTACCAATACGGTCATCTTCATGGAGATGGTCGGATCGTGGTTTCTTATGTCGAGGCGATGGCAGCTTCAGCGCTCCGTACTGGCGTTCTTCGTGTTCTTCCATCTCTATTCGGGCATCATCGTCGGTTTTCGATACCCTACTATCGTGCTTCCTACGATGTTTATCCTCTTCGGACCGCTCTACCGTCATACGGCTCCTCCCTCTACGCGGCGTTCGATAGCGGGTTGGTTGTGCATCGCGCTCCTTTTCACCATACAGTGCGTACCGAAGCTCATCCCGGGAGACGAGAAGCTCACACTTGAGGGAAATATGTACGGCCTCTACATGTTTGAATCCAATCACCAGTGTGTGTCCCAGGCGACCGTCCACCGCGCCGACGGCACGACAGAGAACCTTCGTGACGAGAGTACGTCGGCCCGCGATCGTTGCGACCCGTACAGCTACTGGTTCCGGATACATACGCTCTGCAGTAGGGACGAGAGCATCGACCATGTTGCTTGGACGTTCGACCATTCGATAAACGGCGGACCCTTCCTTCGTATCGTCGATGTGCAAGACGCCTGCATCCTCAAGTACCATCCGTTCAGACACAACGAATGGATTATGACCGAGAAAGATGCTCCCGAGATGAGGGGGCATCCGGTCGAGAATATCTATATATGAACCAATATACTGACATGATCTACGTTCTCGGAGGACTTGCTGGAAACGAACCGACGCATCTCGGACCGATACAGCTCTACCTTCTCGAGTATTTTCCAGCCGCCATGGTGTTCTGGTGGACTGTGCTCGCATGCACGCTCGCAACGGTCATAGCGTTGACCGTTCGGGATGTCATTAGGCAGCTCAGATAAGGCAGTGTTGTCCACACGAGCATATAATCGCACCGAGTCATCCCGGTATACTGGGCTCATGCTTCCTAATCAGCGTGGCGTTGCGGCATATGTAGTTGTCTCGATCGTAACGCTTATCGTGACAGCGGCCGTTATCTACCTCACACCGCTCAAAAACATCGCAATCATCGAGCCTTCGATACTCGACCAGACGCCGCTCGCGTTCAATGCAGAATATACGTCCGATCCGACCCAGTACCTGTTTATCGATGTCCGCCCTTCAGATGCATATAATCGTGCCCATGCACCCGGCGCTATCAGTATGCCGCTCCATACCCTCTACAACACGCGACACTCGCTCCCTAAGTCGGAAAAGGAGATTGTGCTTATTTGCAACGAAGGCATCGCTTCCGGCGTTGGGTACCATTATCTGCAGCATTTCGGATTCTTCAATATCCGCCGTATCGGAGGCGGGATGGAGAAATGGATAGCAGATGGCCTTCCGGTTGAAGGGACGGCAGTGGCACCTACGGGCACTGCATCGACGCCATAGCAACCCGTAGTTCGGGTATACTTACGACATGGAAGCTTTCCTTAAACGTTCTCTCAAACTAATCTCGTACAGCGCGCTTGCGCTTGCTGGTGTCGTTGCGTCGGGTGTGTGGCACGACGCGGGACAGAAATCGGGTCATACGGTGACCCGCAAAGAAGAGATTAAGAACTCCTTGTTTGCCGGTATCGCTCATGCTGATGCGCCATGCAGCGGTTACGGATGTGCCTCCTTGTTCGGAACTTCGGGAGGAGGAGGAGATGGGGGAGGTGATTGCGGTGATGGGGGAGGTGGGGACGACTGCAATTAATCGGTATCTGTCCAATCCTTATTTTTCATAGAGCTGCATGGATACACAAAACCCCAATTTGATGGCAAAAAAGATGGTGTTGATTATCGTCCCCGGCATAGTACTCGGGGTATTGTTGTATGCAGGATACCTCTGGAACCAAAGAGCAACTGTGCCAGAGGTCTCTGACTTGCCGCCGATTGAAGCAAATGCTCATAATGGGCTTTCGTACCAAAATTTACTCGAGAACAGTATCTCGTTCGCTCGCGCGGTTCAGTACGCGAAGGACCGAAATTTCGCTCTCGCACGCGAGTATTACGAGAAGGCGAAACTCGAGACGACCGATCCGACCGCACAGGGCATCATCATGTTCCAAATGGCGATACTCACGGGCGACGAAGGGAAGTACCTTGAGTCGATCGATGCCCTCAAAGAGATAATCGCTAAGGCCGACGTAACCTCGCCGGTCACGCGGGCATACGCCTTTCTCGAGATGGGTCTTTTGTTCTATAAATATGCCGACAATGCCATTACTGATCGTATCTTCGCGGGCGATGTCTATTACAAGAAGCTCCGCGACGACGATGTGAAGGTCACCTACCGGCATCTCTTCGAGGAGTCTGCGCGCCTGTATCCGTTGTCGCTCTCGGAGCTGCGCATCGCTGATTGGTACGTGAACGAAATAACGCTGGCCGAGAAGGGAGAGAAGGTGCTCGATCCGGTTAAGCGGCCTGAGTACGAGAAAATAATCGGAGACTCGCTCATCGCTGCCGACGCAGATCTTGTGCGTATCCAGAATCTTCCGAGCGAATACGCTCGCTACGGATTGCCGGCACTCTTGCGTAAGGCAATCATCGTCGGGAAGCTGAATGCCATCGGTAATGGCAGTTTGGGGCCGGTGGAAGCAGTCTTCGATAAGGCGCTCAATGCCTATGCTACGCGCCCTGGTGCCGACGGCTACGTCCGCTACCACTATGCCGACGCGCTCTCGAACCAGCCCGGGGAGATTCCTGTGGCTAAGATACGCACACTCTTGAGTCCGCTTTACGATCAGAAGGAGGTCTACAAGACGTCGTCGGTACTATCGTTTCTCAAGAACGAACGTGCAAACGTGCTTAACGTCAAGAAGGATATAGTGAAGCTCGCAAAAATCGATCCCAAGTTCAAGGAGCTCCTCATGTCCTATGGCTGGAAGTCGAGTGACTTCTAGACCTGATCCTCCTATGAAAAAACTCATATCGTCTTTGCCAGCCTCGGCAGCGCCCTGGCGTCTCTGGGGTGCCATTCTCATACTTGCTGTCATGACGACTCTCGCAGCATTCTCGTATATGCGCATCGAGGCACCAAAGGTACAAACAGGAACGTCAGCTGTCGGGGGAGTGGGAGATCAGCGTGACCATGTACTCGGCGAAGCAGCAGCTGACGTCAGGGTCATACTCTATTCAGACACCGAGTGCCCGTTCTGCAACAGCTTCCATGACTATTCTCTGCCGAAGATCCTCGACGAGTACGGCTCACGGGTCGCGGTGGTGTACCGACACTATCCAATCGTAACCTTACATCCCAATGCACGCATCGAGGCAGATGCGACCGAGTGCGCGTATGAGCAAAAGGGGCATGAGGGTTTTTGGGCGCTCCTCGATGCGCTCTATACCGCTATCGACAAAGAGAACACGTTCGATATCGCCCAGATACCCCAGCTGGCTCAGGAGGTCGGACTCGATCCGGTACGTCTCGAGAAATGCATTGATTCCGGGCAGGGCGATGTCTGGGTGAAGAAAAACATGGATCAAGCGACGACCGTGGGCGTCTACAAGACACCTACGGTGTATGTCGAGAACGTACAGACTGGTAAGAGCGTGCTCATTGCTGGTGCCGGCTTTACGGCGACCAAAGCTGCTATCCAACTGCTTCTGACGCAAGTATCAGTCCAATAGCATCTGCGAGCTTCTTATAAGTGCCGAGCGATGGTTTCTGCGATGATGCGGTAACCTCCTACTATAGGGTGCCCGTTGTTGATGCGTTCGTAAAGCGGAATCGACTTATTGAGTTCAATCGCCATATCGCGAAGTGGAAATACGCAATCGATCTTTTCTGTAATGCAAAAATCAGTAACCGCCGATGAGAGGTTTCGTTCGGCCCATTCGTACTCTTCGAAGCCGGGTATGGTAGTACTCGCCATTCGCGCAGATTCGAGATAGACCATTTCCTTTGTCGGTATAAATACAATCAAAAGCTGTGCACCGGCCTCCTTTGTTCCGTCATGCATCTCGCGTAAGAAAGATTTGGTGAGCCTCCATCCCTCCTTTGTTGTCGCGTTGGTGAGGTCGACTGCGGGGTATCGATATGACGGCGAAAGTATCGTTCCGGTGATACCCTCGAGACGGATTCCGAGGCCCGGATGGCTCTGGAGAAGCGTATCGAATCGATTTTTCCTTTCCTCAGGAGTTTCTCCCAGAGGCGATTGCCACCATGCGTATGCGAAGTCTGCATCGAGTATCTCGAAGATCCTGCTGTATCCACGGGCTATCTGTCTGAACCTGGTGAACTTGTTCCAAAAAGAACCCGGAGCGTACCCATCGTCGAGCGCGATGCTCGTATCGATGAGTGTGTCAGTGATATCTGTTGAATACACAAACGAAGAATCACGGTACGGCGTCCAGTACGCTAATCGATATACTTGATCAACAGAACCCAATAGATCGTTTCCGGCGTACAAGCCTACTACCACCGTCTTTGGCTTGAGCGATAGGGCGGTCGGCAAAAGTGCTCTGTATTGAGCAGGTCCCCAGCCGACATGTGCCAGTTGATACACCGCTTTCCCCGAGATGGTTTCGAGTTGTGCAGGCCACGATTCGATTCGAAGTGCCTTGTATCCGAACGTCTGCGAATCACCAATCGCTACTATATCTGCCTGATCGACGGCTTTAAGATTACGAAATCCCCGGCTGTCGTATTCTCCCCCGGGACGCGCCCGTACGTCGAGAACCGCATCTGATAAGGGTGTATTGGGAGATGGCAACCATATACGTAACAGCACCTCTGACGTCGTTAGTGCAAGCAGTGCTCCCACAGCAATCGCGAAGTAACGCATCCGACACCGGAGGAGTCTGTGAATCATGCTTTTTTTGCTCGCGCCCACACGTGATACGGGAGCTCAGGTTCGTTCACGAGACTGTGTTCTCCCGGTCGATACTCCACCCAGCTGGCTAGGTTATCGACGACGCACGCGCGGTTTCCCCATGAGCCGGTCTCGATATATTCGAGCGGAAAGCCGCCCTCGGCCAAGAGATGCTTGAGTCCGAGTTCTGTCCAGCGACTGCAGTCGACCGGGTCATTGTGAACCCGCACGAGAAACGGAGTAGACACTAAAAAATACCCCCCTGGCCTGAGCGAATCGTATACATTTTTAACGGCACGATATGGCCAGAACACGTGTTCGAGCACTTGTTCGGCAATGACGAGGTCGTATTGCTTGGGCAAAACGTCTTTGCAGAGATCGAAGGCGGGAAAGTGCACAGAATCGTACGACTTGAATCCAAAATCGCTCCAAGCGTTTCCCGATATCTCCACGGTCTCCAGTGTCTCGACAGGCAGAGCGCGGACGAGCTGCTTTGTCGCGTCATTCATGATGACGCGGCTCCAATTCGTGCGATTTTCTTTTTTTGCTGTTTTCAGAACAGGCTTAGTTTGGTCATTTCCAAAAGAAAACCCCGGGAACCATGAGTGCATGAGTGGATTCTGTGGGGCGATGATGCTGTTGTCAATTCGACTTTGTAGAGAGTGATGTTCTCTGGGAGTGACGGTAAACGCTCCGCTGTATACTGGGGGCCATGGAGCCGGCGATACGCTATTCGGTCATCGTTCCGACCTACGACAGGGTCGACGATCTCGAGACCTGTCTCGAGTCGCTCGTCGTACAGACGGCGAAAAATTTTGAAGTGATCATTGTCGACGATTGTTCGGGTCCCGAGACGCGCGCATTTGTCGAAACGTTTATTGCTAAGTATCCGCATATCCCGTCCCGGTACGTGCGACAAGAAAAAAACGGTGGACATGGGAAGGCGCGCAATGCAGGAATGGCCATTGCGCGCGGCGAGATACTCTTGTTTACAGACGACGACTGCATCCTTCCGCCCGAATGGGTCGCTACGCATGCCGATGCGCATGTGCGGTATCCAGAAGCTGCAGGAGTAGGGGGTTGGTACTGGCCGCCAGCAGATCGTCCCAAGAACGTGTTCGATCGCTTTTACGAGATCCAGTACCGGTACTCGTACCAAGGTATGCATGATTGCGAAGTGTGGACCAATACAATGAGTTCGCTTGCGGGCAATACCGCGAATATGTCGTACAAGACAGACCTCATCCGCGCTCTCAATGGTTTCGACGAGGCTATCTACTTTACCGGCGGCATAGACTGGGAGCTCAAGACACGCATGATCGCAACCGGACGTTCGCTCGTCTCGATTCCACTTTCGGTTGTGCACACCAAAGCATTCACCCTCCGATCGTTTCTATCGAAGACGATCAAGCTGGGGAGAGGGATGGATTACATGGCAAGTAAATACAAAGTAGTACAGCGCCCAAGTCTCAGATTCGCTCTCGGTACCTATAGTACTTGGAAGACGAACCCGGTTATCGGCGGGGAGTGCGCGTGGGTCGCGCTGCTATGGACTTTGGCGCTCATCCCCGGCAAATGGGTCAATCGCCTGCGACATTTTCGTCCGAGAGAAGTATTTGACATGCGGAGTCTCAAATATTTCACCTACCGATACAAGAATGCTGCACGTATTTCGATGCACGAGATTCGAAAATTTGACCTTGAAGCGTCGGCCGCTCAGCTGGAAAAAGTGTTGCAAGGAGCCGGTTCGACATTGCGGTACTCGGTGATCATTCCGACTTTTAACCGAAGGGAGTATCTCGTGGTCGCTATCGAAGCGGTCCTTTCGCAAGAGCGCGTGCCGACACAACTCTTCGAATTAGTGGTCGTTGATGATGGCTCTACCGACGGGACCAAAGAAGCTGTCGAAGCCATCATCGCTGCGCACCCTGAGCGCGCGATACGGTATCTCTATCAGCCTAACGCAGGTGCTTCCGTTGCGCGAAATGCAGGTGCTGCCGTGGCGGTAGGTAACATCCTTTTCTTCACCGACAGTGATTGCCGCGTTCCCAGGCACTGGCTGTGGAATATGCTCCAGGCGTATGAACAGTATCCCGAAATAGTCGGCACCGGTGGTGGGCAGCTGACGCGGAGAAAGGGGGCAACGCGGCTCGATCATTTCAGGGCGACCGCATCCGACAATCGTTTCGTTGCTACGTATCGCGACGCGATCATTATTTCAAACGATACCGTTTCTGGTATCGTGGCGTACGATTCGGCGAGCATGTCGATTCGCGCAGACGTGTACAGGGAAGTAGGGGGGTTCTTTCCGATAGGGAGTACCGCCGTCGGTTTTTATCATGAGGATGTCGATCTTGCCTGCCGGGTGCAGCGCAGGGGTCCTATGGCTTTGGTTCCTGGTGCCTTTGCCATGAACCGTCGCCTCCTTTCTTTTTCCGACTTTCGGAAGGTGGCATACGTACGAGGAGCGACACTCCCATTTCTCATAGAGCGGCTTTCGCCGGCAGCGACCTCGGTGTGCGAAACGCCACTTCGAGAGCAGGTGTTCATTACCTTACTGCTCTGCCTCATGCGTCCGTTCGATATCGGCAGCTGGCTCTGGCTCGTGAATCTTGAACGATATGCCGCCGGGTATCGCCGCGGGCTCGCGGTCCAAGCCCAAGAGCGCGACTTCTCGGTTGAGGAGACAAAAACGGCTAAAAGCACCAAATAGAGACGTGGTAGAGCCGCTTCGGGGCATATCCGACCCAGGGTTTTCAACAGTATTGACGTAGGTGTCAGTTTTGTTAGTATTGTGCCCACGCAGCGGCGACTCTTTTATTTGTGGCGCCTGGTTACAAATTGCGTTGGCAGCAATTCATTAGTAGGTTGTTAGTATATTTAACGTATGGCAGATTTTGCTCGAACAAAGCCCCACGTGAACGTCGGTACCATCGGTCACGTCGACCACGGTAAGACTACGCTCACTGCGGCAATCCTCCACACCCTCCACATGGCGGCTGGACAGGGATACGGCGCCACCGAGAAGGGTGTCGACGCTATCGACTCCGCACCAGAAGAGAAGGCACGTGGTATTACTATCTCGCTCTCGCACTCCGAGTACGAGACACCGAAGCGCCACTACGCGCACATCGACGCTCCTGGTCACGCAGACTATATCAAGAACATGATCACGGGTGCCGCTCAGATGGACGGTGCAATCTTGGTTATCGCGGCGACTGACGGTGTTATGCCTCAGACACGCGAGCACGTTCTCTTGGCTAAGCAGGTCGGCGTTCCAAAGATCATCGTCTTCTTGAACAAGGTAGACATGGTTGAGGACAAAGACCTCATCGACCTCGTCGAGGAGGAGGTCCGCGAACTCTTGGACAAGCAGGGCTTCGACGGCGCAAACACGCCGATCATCCGCGGTTCGGGCCTTAAGGCTCTCGAGTCAACCGACATCAACAGCGAGTGGTCTCAGAAGGTTCTCGAGCTTGCGAAAGCTCTCGACGAATACATCCCAGAGCCAAAGCGCGAACTCGACAAGCCATTCCTTATGCCAATCGAAGACATCTTCTCGATCGAAGGACGCGGAACCGTGGTTACGGGCCGCATCGAGCGCGGAGTTGTGAAAGTTGGTGAGGAAGTCGAGATTGTCGGTCTTCAGGACACCGCAAAGACGACCGTAACCGGCGTCGAGATGTTCAACAAGTCGCTCCAGCAGGGAGAGGCAGGTGACAACGCAGGAATCCTCTTGCGCGGTACCAAGAAGGACGACGTCCACCGCGGACAGGTTCTCTGCAAGACCGGATCGGTAAAGCCACACACCGAATTCGAGGCAGAAATCTACATCTTGTCTAAAGAAGAAGGAGGTCGCCACACTCCATTCTTTAGCGGATACAAGCCACAGTTCTACATCGGTACTACCGACGTGACTGGCGAGGTTACCCTTAAGGAAGGTGTCGAAATGGTTATGCCAGGCGATACCGTTACCTTCAAGGTCAAGCTCGTAGCTCCGATCGCTCTCGAAGAGCAGCGCCGCTTTGCGGTTCGCGAAGGAGGCAAGACTGTCGGTGCCGGAGTCGTCACCAAGGTCATTGCGTAAATCTCTCTAGATTCAAGCAAACAAAACCCCACCGAAAGGTGGGGTTTTGTTATGCACAGACCGGGTTGTGTATCAAAAAACGCTCGACTATCGTCGAGCGTTTGAATGCCGTCCAAGCTACTTGCATCTGCGCTTGATAGCCGCCGCATCTTCGAGAACGATGTCTGCGATATGCTCCCATTGCGAACGGAACGCTTCGTTCTTACCGTACCCATCGCTAATCGCTTCCATGCCGAAGAGGCCGCCTACGTCACACTCCATATGACGTGCATTGAGAACGTTACCCGATTCCGAGAGCTCGATAGTAAATCGATTGCACCGATTACCGTTGATCAGATGGCGATCCTGTGCTCGTCCTTGCATGACAAGTGTGCGATCGTTTTTGCGCGAGAGGTACAAGATTCTGATATCGTACCTCGTCCGGTCAGTGTCAGGGTAGAAATAGGCGCTCGTCGGCGTCGTATCGTCGTGCGGTCCGACGAAATACTGCACATAAGCGCAGTCAGGTGCGTCGTCGATGGCCTCGAGAAGACCCAGGAATCTCTGTAGTCGATTCGATTCGGATGCTGGTGCCGAGGGTGTGCAGAGGCTCAGCGCACAACAAGCAATCAAAAATGTCTGTCGCATCGGTCTCTCCCATGGTTTGGCATATTCTGCGGTGCATTGTGCATGCGGGGGAGGGTATGTCAATTTCGCGATCGTTTCTCGCACTCGGTATCATTTTCTGTTACTGTGCCCAAAGTTGTAACAGTGGAGGACCCGATGAGGAACGAATTAGGCGCTCTCGCAGTTGGTGTTTTGATGGCCATAGGCATGGTTCGACCGGTGTGGTCCGAACCGGGCGATGCTACAAAAGCACGGACAATGCTCGATCGTGTCGTTGTGGCGGTAACGAAAGATCAGGCCGCCGCAATGATGTCGTTCTCGACAGGGGCCGACGGATTCAAGGATGGCGACATCTATCCGTTCTGCTTTGGTCTCAAAGATGGCATCGTGATGAGCGGTCAAACTAAGGGGCGCGACATTCGTACCTTCGCGCCGTCGGACAAGGGCGGACAGCGGATGTACGATGCAGCACAGCAGCCCGAGGGAGTAGTCACACAAGTGACGTATCTCGCGCGTAGACCACCACCAGCCGGCGATACGCCGGTTACCAAAGTAAGTGTCGTGCGGCGCATCGGCGAAATCGCTTGCGGCGTCGGCTACTATCCATAATCCGAAAAGAGTGAAAGGAGGGAGTATGGAGCGATGCGACTACCTGCTGCCCGATCATTTAGGGCACATAGCTATCGGCGATGATGTCCGGCCACAGTGCCTGCTCCCTCAAGAGCACGAAGGCACTCACCTGGTGCAGTTCTCTGGAGGGCAACACATCGAGTGGGAACACTCTCGTGAATGTATCGAGCCCGATGCCTGCGCCGACTATGCCCACTGCCAGCATTTCGACTATTGGGAGCTGACGAAAAAAGAAGCAAAAGAACGTATAGAAAAAGAATCCCCGCGAACTTACGTTCGCGGGGAGATCGTTTTTTGTCAGACTAAAAATTGACACTGTATAAACTAATGGTAAAATGTTTTTAGTGCAAAGCGTAGGGCGCTTTGCTGAACCAGGAGGTATAGAATGAAAAGAAGCAGCACCATTGCAGCGATTCTTGCGGCTGTGAGTACCGTCTTCGCTGGCACGACTCACGCAAAATCCCCGATCGGAGAGCGGATGCTGGGATCGTACGTCGGGTTCAGTCCGATCGCGGCCTCAAACGGTGCCCTGTTCGAGGAAAATCACTTCGGGGTGACATTCGATACGCAGGGAGTCCTGCTATCCTATCGTATCGGCGGCCGGCCGTTTCAGATCCGCTATGGTAACGAATGGCTCTTCGACATCAGGGGTGGGGGTGTCGAGCCTTGTCTTGCTCTGCGACAACATCAGTCGTCGACTTTGGCGCGGTACATATTCTGTCAGACTGCGGAAGTGCCCGCTGTAGAGATGGATATCGTTATGTTTCTCGGCGAGGGCATGCCAGCGATTCTCGGCGTGTTCTACAAGCAAGATCGCGGCATCGACCTCGTCAGGCAGGCATACGATTCGGCCTATAGTCCCGCTCGACCAAACACCAACACCGTCTCGATCTTCTTGCGCCCCTTCGACGAACAACGTTCGCGAGACACCATGAGGTCGGGGACTGCCGACGCAAAAGTAGCCCTGGTCGAGGCAGTAGCGCAGAACCTATGGGTTGCTCCCGAAGATGAGATCGCACAGCGCATTGAGCTCATCAAGCAAGCTGTCGCCGACAAAAACCCGCAGGTGCAACGGACTGCTCTCAACACGTTTGTCCTCGGCGGACGAGTCGTCCATGGGGTCGACATCGTATCGAGGGCCATCCATAAGCAAGACATCGACAGCGTCGTCTTAAAGGAAGCAGTTTACGCTGCTACCTGCCTCATGTTCGAAGCCTACCAGCGAGTGCAGAAAGCGAATCGTGTCGAGAAAGAATTCGGTACAACCGATATCGACCTCATACACCAGAGGACGGGCGGCGTGCTGAATGCCTTCGCGATCACTGATCTTGAGGACGTTACTCGCTCGGTCCCGCCGTCGCGACGGTGGACGCGCGATCATCTCGCGACTCTTCGTGCCGCGCTCAAGCAGGCTATCGTGAGTCCTCTGTTGAGTAGGGAGTCTCGTCAGGACGCCGAACAAGCGCTCGTGCAGTATCAAATTCCGTAATCTGCGCAACAACGACCGACCGCCGCTTCACAAGCGGCGGTCTCTTTTTACCTCGCGGATACGGCATGATACTGTACTCACAGCAAAAGGAGGTCCGAAATGACGAATCAGCAGCACGACTACTCGAACCCGCCCGATTGGGCTACTCCCGAGGCGTGGGCCGCAGTCGAAAAAATAGTTGACCGCGCAAAGAAGAACTACGATCGACTCTTACGAGAATCGCAAGAAAAGCTGTTGCGCGATCATTGGGGTGAATACATAGTAATTGCTTCGTATTTACCCTTGCGATACGTGGTCGCAAAGAAAGAGCTCGACGCAGATAATGCATTCAAAGCCAAATACCCTAGGATCAAAAGTGCGGCGCTCTTTCAGATAGGATGTATATAAGAAACCCGCCGAGCATGCGCTCGGCGGGTATTTGTTACGCAAAGATAAGTGGGGTGGGGTCGGGGCATTTGCGTGCCCAGAACATTATCTCGCTTTCTTTGACGTATCCGTCCATAGTGTTCGAAAAGTTTTCCCAGTCGGTCACGTCGTCGATGTCGGCGAACAGATTGAGATGCAGGTGCGGACGCCACACGCCGTTGACCGTTGAGTTGCCGATGGTTCCGATCCAGACGCCTTTTGTTACTCGGACGCCAGTGGCGTGTGGCAGATGCTTTGCAAGGTGTGCGTACACCAATGCATGCGGTCTTCCGCGAAAATTGATGATCTGGATTACGTGATACCCCCATCCGCCGACAAGCGGCGCATCGGTCCCTTGATACACAATCGGTCCATCGGCGAGGCTCAGGACGCGGATGCCGGGGTTGTGATTTACGTCGATGCCGGTATGTATCCAGAGCTTGTCTTTCTCGAGGTAGGTTCCTCGGCGTATGTTGCTGCGGTCTTCCATCCATCCACCGTACGACCAGTCGAGTCCGAGATACCGGTGGTACTCTTCTTCCATCTGGTGCGTGACGACCGGATCTTTGAATGGTCGGAGCTTCCGTGGGACGTCATACCTCTTCTCCCACCAGATTGATCCGGTGTTGAGGTTTGCGTACCCATGGCGCTCGGCCATGATCTTGCTCTCGAATATCATAAGTGCCTCCTGTGTGTTTGGGACAAAACTTGGCGCAGGATACGGCAAAGGGAGGGGGTGTCAATATGAAAAGGCAAGCGTTGCCTAAAAAGAAAGCGCAGCCGGGTGGCGGCTGCGCGGTCGTGTTCGACGAAGCCTCTAACAACGTCGAGTACGTACTTTACTACGAACTGGGTGAGATGGCAATGAAGCAGCAAAGCAGCAAGCTACCTCGAGGGTAGCAAGCCGGCAGAAGGTTAGAGGCCATCTGCCGGCCCACCTGATCGCTACTTAACGATCCTTCGAGCAGTCAGATACTGCTACCTGACTGCTCTTGGGCGCACCTGCCAGAGCAGGGGGTACGGTCTCGCACTCGTGACCGTACATCGCTACTGGAGCCAGTGCGATGCTACAGCTTGTGCCGGCGATCTGAGTCATCACCAGCACCGACGCGATCGTTCGTAGTCTCATAAGCCACCTCGCTTATGTAGTACCCGAACTAAGCGGGTATCGGGCTTCACCCAGGCCGAAAGGCAGCCTGCGTGTATTATACTATATTTCATATTATAGGTCAATAACGTTCGTTTACCACCGCTAACCGACCCAGACTATGTCCCCTCAGGGCCATACAAGTTGCTTTTTTTGGCAACGTAGTGCATACTGCGGTCGTTCTATGACAGCGAAGACAGCACGTAAGACCGCCTCGAAAAAGGCAAGCAAAGCCCTCACCGGCCTGCCTGAGCGTTTGCGCATCCGCGTACGTGCTTACGAGCACCGCGTGCTCGACACGTCTGTCAAGCAGATCATCGACACGGCAGTCCGCCTGGGTGCCACCGTCGTGGGTCCCGTTCCGCTTCCAACCGAAATCAAGAAGTACACGGTCAACCGTGCATCCTTCATCGACAAGGACTCTCGCGAGCAGTTCGAGATGCGCGTCCACAAGCGCATGATCGATATCATGAGCCCGACCCCAAAGGTCATCGAGGCTCTCACCAACATCGACCTCCCATCCGGTGTATCTATTGACGTCAAGATGATGTAACCCTGTGGTTATTGGAAAAAGCCGTGGATTACCCTTGTGGTCATCCACGGCTTTTCTTTAGTAGAGGTCGTGTTTTGTGCATAACCAGAATCAACGGGTTCTAAGCGCGCTATACTTTTCAGACATGAGACGTGCGCTTATCGCTTCCACCTTGGTGGCTTCACTTCTGCCCTTTATCGCCGTTGCACAGACGCAAGGGGATGATATGCGTTCGGTCATCGAGGCCGATCTCCATGCCAAAGGGGTCGACTCTACTATGAGTGCAGCCGATTTCCGGGCTCTGGTCGACTCGCTTGCAAACGCCTCGCAGAAAGAGGGGATAACCCCGAAAACCGTGGTAGAGAACCAAAATGCCGAAAACTTCAAGAATACGCCCCCGTTGGCCTCGGGGAGCACCTTCGATCAGGCGGCGCAGGGTGTCGATGCGGACTTGCGCGCAGCGTCCGAACAGGAACTCGCCGTGATCGTTGCTGGCGTGGTAGCGCTCGCGCTCTTGTTCGGAATATGGCGCAGATACAAGCATTTGTCGGCTATCCGGGCGTCGTCGGCAAAGCTCCTCTAGCACGTATTCTGCGAGAGGGGACAGGATGCTTGCATTTTATGCAAAGTTCTATATAGTGCACGAACGCTACGTCCCAAGAAGGGACCAATGGTACGAGGCATTCGCCTCCGCCATCGAGTGGACGGCGTTTTTTCATTTTATGACAAACAAATTCATGTTGGGAACCAAGGGTCGTATGACCCAGGTATTTAACGAAGACGGCAGCGTCAAGGCTGCTACGGTTGTTACTGCAGGTCCCCTTAAGGTGACCCAGGTAAAGACTGTCGAGATCGACGGATACAAGGCTGTACAGGTAGGCTTTGGCGACCGCCGCGAGAAGAATGTTAACAAGCCGCAGTTGGGTCATCTTAAAGACCTTGGCACCTTCATGCACTTGCGAGAGTTCCGCCTTACCGAGGGTTTCAAGACCCCGCTCGAGCGCGGTCAGTCGATCGACGTATCGGCGTTCGTTCCAGGCGACGTCATCACCGTTTCTGCAATCACCAAGGGAAAGGGCTTCCAGGGAGGCGTTAAGCTCCAGGGCTTCAAGGGTGCTCCTCGCTCGCACGGTCACAAGCAATCCGAGCGCCGTCCAGGTTCTATCGGTATGCGCTGGCCGCAGCGCGTCATCAAGGGAAAGCGCATGGCAGGACGCATGGGTGGCGACATGGTCACGGTCAAGAATCTCAAGGTCCTCCAGGTCGACATCGCAACCAATACCCTCGTCATCTCGGGTGCAATCCCAGGGAAGCCAGGAGCTCTCATCGAGATCATCGCATAACCTTTATATGAAAACAGACATCTACAACACACAGGGTAAGAAGGCAGGGTCAATCGACCTTCCCGAGACTGTCTTCGGACTTCCGTGGAACAACGACCTGGTCTATCAGACTGTCGTCGCTATGGAGGCAAACGCCCGAACCCCGGTCGCGCACACCAAGCAGCGTGGCGAAGTCCGCGGAGGTGGAAAGAAACCATGGAAGCAGAAGGGAACCGGACGCGCACGTCACGGATCGATCCGCTCTCCTATCTGGAAAGGCGGTGGTGTCACCCACGGACCTCGCAAAGAGAAGATCTATTCGCAGAAGCTCAACAAGAAAGCCCGCGCCAAGGCGCTCTATACCGTGCTCTCTCAGAAGCTTCGCGATGGCAAGATCCTCTTCGTCGATGAGCTCGCATTCGCGCAGCCAAAGACTGCCGAGGCCAAGAAGGCTCTCGTAAACTTTGCCGGCGTCAAAGGCTTCGACACGATTGCTACCAAGAAGAAGAACAGCGCTCTCATCGCTATCGGCACCTTGAACCCAGGAGCAGTAAAGAGCTTCAACAACATGGGTAACGTCGCTACCGTCGAGACCCGCAACCTGAACCCGGTCGAGGTCTTGCGCGCAAGCTACCTGGTTATCGTGAACCCTGAAGAGTCGGTCAAGGTACTCGCCGCTCGCTCAACCAAATAATATATGGCTATCTTCAAACGAACACCAAAAGCAGCTGCAGAGACCAAGACTGCAAAGACGACCAAAGAGCCTAAGGCAAAGAAGGTCGCTTCCAAGAAGACAGCGGTCGTAAAGACCGCAGCTCCTATCGAGATTTCTGCAGACGCACAGAGCATGGCGCACGTACTCATCCGTCCTCGTATCACCGAGAAGGCGAGCGAGAGCGCATCGAAGAACTGCTATGTCTTCGATATCCACCTCGATGCCACTAAGCGCGATGTCGTATCCGCGATACGCAGCGCGTACAAGGTCACTCCGGTGCGCGTCAACGTCACCTACATCCGTGCAAAGAACGTCGTTACTCGCCGCGGTCAGCGCGGAGTGAAGCAGGGTGGAAAGAAGGCATACGTGTATCTTAAGAAGGACGACACCATCACACTGATGTAACCCAATTTGTATGAAGAGCTATAAACCAACAACACCGTCACAGCGCAACACCACCCGGGTCAACTACCGCGAGGAGTTGAGCGGAGACAAGCCGCATAAGGCTCTCACAGGCGGTTTTTACCGCGCATGGGGTCGTAACCACCATGGCCGCATCACCACACGCCACAAGGGAGGCGGACACAAGCGCAACTACCGCGATATCGACTTCATGTACGACAAGCACGACGTCGAGGCCAAAATCGAGACCATCGAGTACGACCCGAACCGCTCTGCGTTCATCGGTCTCGCGCTCTATACCGACGGCGCGCGCCGCTACGTCATCTTGCCAGCTACCGTCAAAGTCGGCGACACGTTTATCGTATCAGTCGAAGCTCCGGTAAAGGCAGGTAACCGCATGATGCTCAAGAACATGCCACTTGGCACGTTCGTATACAACATCGAGATCAAGCCCAACGGCGGATCAAAGATCGCACGCTCTGCAGGCAACTACGCAGAAGTCGTCGCACAAGACAACGGCAAGACCCATCTTAAGATGCCATCGACCGAAGTCCGCCAGGTAGTCGGTACTGCATGGGCGTCAGTAGGAGCCGTTTCTAACGACGAGCACCGCCTCATGCATCTCGGAAAAGCAGGTCGCTCGCGTCACTTGGGTATCCGCCCAACAGTCCGCGGTGCTGCAATGAACCCGGTAGACCACCCACACGGAGGAGGAGAAGGACGCATGGGTCGCGGACACCGCCGCGCTCGCTCTCTCTGGGGCAAGCCAACCGGCAAGGGACAGAAGTCTCGCGCACCAAAGAAGTACTCGAACGTATTCATCCTCAATCGCCGCAAGGTTGGCAAGAAGCAATAATCGATTAGAAAGCCCCACGTAAGTGGGGCTTTCGGTTTTTATACCAGCTCGATTTCGCGCACCGTGCCGTCTTTCTTTCTCAGCAGGATCGTATCACCCTCTTGAATACGAGCGCGCAGCCATTTTCCGAGGCGTTGTATCTCATCGTTCTGATCGATCGAGCATTTTGCAAAATGCTCGATCGCAGCTCGAATCTGGTGTGCGTCTTTCATCAGGGCGGGGTGGCACTTTCGTATGATAGCGAGATGCTCAATGTCACGCTGTAATAGGGTAAAGGTCGAGCGAGTCCCGGGTTTCTTTGCCACTGGTAACTCCTTGTTTCTTTTACGGGCGTACTATGAGGACTGTAACATAAAAAAGATTACACTCTGCAGAAATGGGGGACATTATTCGTTGACCGACGAATTTGCGGAAAGTGGGATAATTGACAGTCTGATAAAAGAACGTAGTCTTGCAACAGCGCCACAGTCTCTGTTCTCGTCCAGGTAAACCCCTAACCCAGAGGAGCCCTGTATACGTAGCTACTCATGCCATCAGATGCGGCAATCATGCTGCGGATGGAATGGAGGACACTATGTGGCACGAACAAAAATCCCTCGAAAAAATCGAGGCGCTGCTAGAACGGTCGATTATGGGTCGATCGGAGGCTGCGAGCCTGTTTCGACGCATTGCCGACCAGATCGAGCAGGGAGGTACTCTCGACGAGTCTCTCTTCGATCTGTCGCAAGCATGCGGCGAAGCGCTCCTTCGCGTAAGCGAGGCAGTATTCGCTCCGTATGCCGATCCTTTCGAAGCCTTTATAAAGGACTTCGAGGAGGTGCGCGAGACGAGTCCTGCGGCCCGTATGTATCGCGAGATTGCAGCAGCAGCCGAGCCCGAGTGGGACGGATATGCGGACTGTGACTGCGATGCATGCTGGGGTCGGGAAACACCTGGCGGCTATTGGGATGAACCGAGACCCTACTGCGATGGCTGTGGACACTGTGTCGACTGCCTCGGGTTCGGGTAGGTTCACCTCCACTCCCGGCGAGAATTCTCGCCGGTTTTCATTATGGATACCAAACGAATAAAAAAGGGACCGCACAAAGTAGGTGCGGTCCCGGGTCGTTGCGAATTAATCCTTTGATCCATAGGAATCGCGTTTCGCGACCAATACGTGAACCTGCTCCTTGAGTTCGTTCAGCAGATCCCAAAGTGTATCGTCGGATCTAATCTGTGCGCATATCCGACGATAGCCATGCATGATGGTAGTGTGATCTCGTCGGCCGATCCTCTGGCCGATCTGCGGGTAGGAAAGCGTGGTCAGCTCTTTGCAGGGCCATATTGCGATATAGCGTGCCTGGACAAGTCCGGGCTTTCCATACTGACTCACCAGGAGTTGTCGAGAAATCTCGAAATGTCGACATACGACATAGAGAATGATCTCGAGGGTTATCTTTCCCCTATGCGGGATGAGGTACTCGAGCAGGGGACGCTCAGGTACCACACTATCGATCCCATATATGCGGATACTTTCGGTCGGATCGTTGCGGTTCGAGTCTTTCGACATCGGGTTCTCCTTGCGGGTCAATGCTCGTCCCAGTTAAGCATGGCCTGTGGCTGATGGCAAAGTGGCTTATTACCTAGCTTAAAATGGGCTCGGTCGGCAAATAACCGCAGAGAACCGCACTTTGTTGACATTTAAAGGTCCTTCGCGTACTATGCGGGCACGCCTTTCCGGCGTTTTGTTTTGCATATTTTGCACTAATACCTATGTCACGATCATCTAAAAAAGGACCTTATGTAGACGAGCGTCTGCTCGCAAAAGTCTTGGCTTCTAAGCCAGGCGCTTCTGTGATAAAGACGTGGGCTCGTGCATGCCAGATTCCGCCGGAATTCGTCGGTTTTAAGTTCGGCGTTCACAACGGCAAGCAGCATATTGAGGTTCTCGTTTCGGAAGAGATGATCGGACACCGTTTGGGCGAGTTCTCTCCTACTACCCGCTTCGGTAAGCACGGAGGTAAGATGCAGAAGGAGCTCGAGACCGCTAAGCGCGAGGCCGAAGTATCTGCAGCAAAGGCAGCTAAGGCACCCGCCACCAAATAACCATGAAAGCTACGCTCTCAGACTACCACCAGTCGCCGCGCAAGGTCCGCCTTGTCGCTAACCTCGTGCGCGGAAAGAACATCGAGAGCGCTCGTCGCATCCTCATGTTTGCCGACCAGAAGTCTTCTCCAATCTTGAAGAAGCTTTTGGAGTCAGCTATCGCAAACGCCAAGAATGCTGGTATCGACACCAAGGACCTCGTCGTAAAGGACCTCCAGATAGGGAAGGGATTGGTGATGAAGCGCTTCATGGCACGCTCTCGCGGACGCGGAGCCCCTATCAAGCGCCGCACGAGCCACATCTTTTTGACGCTTGGAGATGCTACTGTAAAGGGAAAGAAGGGACGTCCCGACGGCCACACGATCACCAAGCGCACCCCTAAGACAACCACTGCATAATTTTATGACACACACCGTACATCCATTCGCACATCGCCTCGGCATACTCCGCACGTGGAAGTCCCGTTGGATTTCGCACAACCCGGCAGAGTACCGCAAGAACCTCGGTACCGACCTTGCAATCCGCAAGTTCCTTACCAAGCGCTTGCGCGGCATGTACGTCACCGCAGTCGAGATCGAGCGATCGCAGAAGGCGCTCCGCATCCTGATCAAGACATCACGCCCAGGACTCGTCATCGGACGAGGCGGAGAGGGTTCGACCAAGCTCGCCAAAGAAGTCGAGGCAGTAGTCAAGCTCCAGAAGCCTAAGGAGATGCCACAGGTCAAGATCGATATCGAAGAGATTCGCTCGCCCGAGAGCCAGGCGCCCATTGTTGCATACATGATCGCCGAAGGCCTCGAGAAGCGCCAGACTTTCCGCCGCGTTATGAAGCAGACCATGGAGAAAGTCATGGCTAACCGCGACGTACAGGGAGTCGCTATTGGACTTTCGGGACGCTTGGGAGGAGCCGACATGTCTCGCGACGAACACCTCAAGATGGGACGCATCCCGCTCCAGACTTTGCGTGCAGATATCGACTTCGCTCGCGAGAAGGCCTACCTTCCGTACGGAGTCATCGGTATCAAGGTATGGATCTACCGCGGAGACGTCTACGAGGCTACCAAGAAAGAAGAGCAGGCTCAGCAGGCACGCCGCGAATCCCGATCAAACCGCTAATAAATTTGTATGTTGTCTCCTAAGAAACCGAAATACCGCAAGTGGCAGACTGGACGAAAGAATATTCGTCGCATCAATGCACCCGAGACTCGCGGACTCACCGTCGCGTTTGGTTCGCATGGGCTTAAGGCAACGACCGCCGCTCGTGTTACATCGAACCAGCTCGAGGCTGCCCGCAAAGTGATCATCCGCTCTGCGGGCAAGGTAGGCCGCGTGTGGATCCGTGTCTTCCCAGACCGTCCGTTTACCGCCAAGCCTGCCGAAGTGGGCATGGGTTCGGGAAAGGGAGACCTCCAGGGCTATGTCTTCGAGGTTCGCCCAGGGCGCGTGCTCTTTGAGGTCGAGGCTGCAAATCCTGCCATGGCCCGCGAAGCACTTCGCAAAGGAGGAACCAAGCTACCGCTCCGCACTAAGATAGTCGAGAGAACCCACTAACCCCTATGACAACCTTCAAGAACACATCCGAGGCTGACCTCAAGAAATTGGTCGCCGACAAGAAAGACGCGCTCCGCTCGTCTCGCTTTGGCGTCGCAGGAAGTCGCGCACGCAACGTAAAAGAAGCACGCACGACCCGCCGCGAGATTGCGCGTGCACTCACCGAGCTCCGTGCTCGAGTGCTCGGGCTTGCCAAGGAGGGTTCTGTCAAGTAGGATGCTCAAGCCAAAAACGTATGGAAACAACAACTAACAAAACAACTCAGGGAAAGGTCCTCTCTGGCGTCGTCGTAAAGGCGGCCATGAAGGATACCTGCACCGTTGCAGTCATGCGTTTCGTAAAGCACCCTAAATACGAAAAGTTCCAGAAGCTCGTCAAGAAGTACCTCGTACACGACGCAGGTAACACCAAGGCGATAGGAGACAAGGTCACTATCAAGGAGACCCGTCCGCTCTCGAAGCGCAAGCGTTTCATCATCGTCAACTAGTTTTATGATCCAGCCATCAACCATCGTCGTTATAGCGGACAACACCGGAGCCAAGATCGGCCGCGTTTTCAAGGTGTTGGGCGGCTCTAAGCGCCGCTATGCTCGCATTGGCGACGAGGTGATCCTCGCGGTCCAGGTGGCAGAGCCACGCAAAGGCGTAAAGCGCAAGGATGTCGTGACGGCAGTTGTCGTACGCCAGGCGCAGCCATTTCGCCGCAAGGACGGATCGTACATCCGCTTCGACGAGAACGCAGTTGTCATCGTCGAGAAGGGAAAGCTCGAACCCAAGGCTAACCGCATCTTTGGTCCAATTCCACGCGAACTCGGAGACCGCGGCTACCAGAAGATAATCTCGCTCGCCCCTGAGGTGGTCTAGGAAGGATATTGACAACACTTAAAAAAAGTGTATAATTTCAATTAGAAAATGGCTCAGACGGCCATTTTTGATTTATAGTCCAATAGTGCAACAGGAGAAGTCAGATGAACTTCGACAGTCAGATCGGTTCAAAGCTCTTGCTCACGGTGACTGCCGTTCAGGGACGATCGAAGCCCTCCAAGCTTTCATTCGGCGTGGAATTCGAGCAGTATGACATGCTGCTCGAAAAACATGCTTCGGACCCTGTTCCGGAGGAAGTAACCAGCACCGATTACTGGGAAGCGGGTGGACGCGACGTTAGTCGCTGGTATGGTGTGTCGCCCAACAAGTCGATGCGTATCTATCACGTCAGCGGCGATTCGCGTGACCTTCTTGTTGAAGGTGACAAGTGGGAAGTCGAGGTGGTGAAGTGCTATCTCAATCCCAACGAAGCTCGTACTCGCGATAACCGCCGCAAAATTCATTACACGGTCATGCCGATTCGGCGTGACGTGCATGTACATCGGGCGTCCGTTGATTTCGCTCGTAAGTCAGTCCTCACCACCTATCGTTGCGGAACTAATACGCAGGAGGACCGGTCCGAATGCGATGTATATGTGCGCAGGTATCGTCTCGAAAACGGCTGGGTCGTTCAGGCTCTCGAAGCCTCGAAAGACGGCGTCATCATCGAGGTTCGGGTGAACCAGATACTGGAACCGAATCAATATATGACGGCACTCCAGGCTGAATCTGGACACCATATGGACACCAAGAGCCTTCGCCGGATGTACGCCGCCGTGCCATCGGTGCCGAACGACTTTCTCAAGCACATGAACAAGGCTGCATAACGCGACAATCCCTGACCCCGGCATGAGCGCCGGGGTCTTGTCTTTTAAGGATAAAAATGTATACTGCGGCAACCATTTAGTGTTTCCAATCGCCCCTGCGGGAGTCAGGTACGAGTCTGAGTGGAACAATCTCCCACATCATCAATTCAATATTTGCTATGAAAATTAAAAAGGGAGACAAAGTAATAGTGGTGTCCGGCAAGGATAAGGGAAAGACCGGCACGGTCGCGAAGGCATTTCCGAAGGAGCTCAAGGTACTCATCGAGGGTATCAACATGGCAAAGCGCCACATGCGCCCGAATGCAAAGAATCGCATGGGCCAGATAATCGAGAAGTCGATTCCGGTCCACGTAAGCAACGTCATGATCGCAGACCCGAAGGGCGGCAAGCCAACGCGCGTTGGTATCAAGAAGGATGCAAAGGGATCGTCGCGCATCGCTAAGAAGAGCGGATCCGTTCTGTAAAACAAATATATGGCTACAAAAACACTCACTCGCGTACAAAAGCAGAAGGCAACCTTCGAGGCGCTCAAGGGCGATTTCGGATGGACCAACCCCATGCAAGCTCCCAAGGTGACCAAGATTATCGTCGCTACCGGAGTCGGCTCTAAGTCAGACAAGAAGAAGAAGGAGTTCATCGGCGAGCGCCTCACGACCCTTGCAGGACAGAAGGCGGTCGCTACCTTGGCCAAGAAGTCTATCGCTACCTTCAAGGTACGCGAGGGCGACGTCGTTGGTCACCGCGTCACCTTGCGCGGCGCTCGCATGGAAGCGTTCTTGGACAAGCTCGTTCACATCGTCCTCCCACGAACGCGCGACTTCCGCGGCATCACGCCTAATGCTATCGACGAAATTGGAAACATCACTGTGGGCATCAAGGAGCACACTGTGTTTCCCGAGGCTGCCGAAGAAGACATCAAGGACGTGTTCGGACTCGCGGTCACTATCGTGACCACCGCCAAGAACAAGGCAGAAGCAGAGGCATTTTTGCGCTCGATCGGCCTTCCGCTCCAGAAAGAAGAAGGAAAGAAATAATTTCACGATAAAGAAAAACACCTCACATCCCGTGAGGTGTTTTTTGTTGCGCATATCCCCACTAGGCTAGTATCCATTGCAGCAGGGACTTTTCTCCGGGCGTCAGATGAATGATAGTTGCGAATTCCCATCGTGCATGGGCATGTTCACGCTCGGTGAGATCCTCCTTAAGTGCTATTCGTTGTTCCAGGGTTACGCTTTGTTCCCAACGGATCGCACAGAATGACCACCAGGGATTCTTGGCGCGGAGCAATGCCTTGACCGTACGCTCGGTCCCAATCTCGGCGCATGCGCGTCGGATGATCTGACCTTGTCCGTACTTGCCGAGTCGTATCGCTGCCGCTGTCTTTTTGGCGCCGGTTTCCAGAGCAAGCCGATACGCGGCTTTTTGCTCGTCGTCCATACGGATTCGTATCATGCCGTGAGTCGAACGTATACGTTTCATCGAGAATCCTTTCTGTGTACTTTCTCGGTACACCCTAGCCGAAAAGTGCCTAGGTACCAAGCTATGGTATAACCAGCGAAGCTCAGATATATGAGGAGGTTTCGAAATGATTGCAATCACTATCGATGCCGGTCCGGCATCTCGTATCAAGAAAAGGTATCGACTAAAGGAAGAAGTAGACGCTTCGAAGCTTTGCCCCGACGACCCCGCTGCTTTGGAGCTTGCGATGAAGATAGGGAAGGTCGAGGGATTGCTCGATGCGCTCGCATATATGCACTGTATCGATGCTAGTTTCTCGATATCGCTCGAGCATGGGGTGGCGGTCGCGGCAGGTACCATAGTGGTGTCGAGCAACGATTCGTACCTCGGAGTCAGAGGCTTGGTGGCTTTGGTCGAGAACGATGCCGCGAAAATCGCGGCCGATTATCCCGGTGTCACAGTCCGGCTCACAGCCGATATGACCGCAGAGATGATATAAGAATACGCCCCGGCCACAATGGCCGGGGCGGTTGGTTTTTTAGCCCGAATCCTCTTCGACGGAACCGGCAAGCAGGGGATGGTGGTGCTTGCGATACTGAGACAGGCGTCGGAAGTCGCGGATCAGAAGCTCTCGCCCCTTCACCTCTCCGTAGTTGCGGTATTCGTACCGAAACAGTCGCCAGCCAGTGAGGATGAACATGCGCAAGAGCCGTACCGGTCCTGCGAATGCGCGAAGGATACGGAACCGCTTCATGCACCGGATTGCCCACCTATGGAAGTGGCTCAGGTACCGGCGATACCACGTGCCCACAATCATATCAGCGATGGCCGCATAAGTACGACGGACGAGAGCGGAGGCGACGAACCCGATAGGGAAGAAGAGCAGCCAGAATCCGTGGGTAAAGTACGGCTTCAGGAAGTGCCAGAGCCAGAGCTGGATACCGACAATTCCTATCGATATGGCCAGCTTCGTAGCGAACGATCGGCGGTGCCATAGGCGACGGCTGAACCGGCAGAGGGTACGTACCCTCCATCGGGTCTGCCGTATGCGTGATATCTTCTTTTCGTCATCCAGCCAGTACTCGAGTGCCACGCCTGTGCCTGCGGCGGTCAAGGGCTGCAAGAGTCTGCGCGCTCCGACCGAAGTCATAAGCGGTGCCAGAGCTTCGGCGATCATGCCGCCCAAGAAACGAGCCGAGACGGCGATCCACTCGACGAGCGCCCTGAAGGCGCCACCGATGAGCGGTATCTCGAATAGATAGTCGAGGATGGCTATAAGTGCGATGATGCTCGCGAGGGCTAGGTACCAGAGGCGATGTCTCGCCATGGTGTCTCCTTTCTTGCAATTACTTGCACGGATATACCTCGGTCAGATTATACTATGTTTTAAGCCATTTTCAAGTATTCGCGAGCGACTGGTGTGTACATTGGCGCCACTGGGCACCTCCGATGGGCTGTAACCTGCAAGGGTTTGACTTTTAGCGGTACTTCGCGTATATTTGCCGAGCCTCGTAGGGGGCCTGGTATTTGAGCCGATTGAAGCACTTGCTGCGTAGATTACCCTCGAAACTCAGGTCACGCGATGGAGTCTCTCTAATCTTGGCTGTGAGGCCTCGATGCAAGGACTCCAAAGTCTCCTTTGCGCGCGCACCTATTTTTCACCACCATATGGCTAAGAAATCAATGATCGTAAAGGCTAACCGCAAGCCTAAGTTCAGCAGCCGCACAGTGCGACGCTGCAAGAGCTGCGGACGCCCACGCGGATTCATGCGCGATTTCAACCTTTGCCGTATCTGTTTCCGCGAGCAGGCGCTCGAGGGCAACATTCCGGGTATAAAGAAGTCATCTTGGTAATATATTTATGATCACCGACCCTGTAGCAGACTTCATAATCCGCCTTAAGAACGCATCTGCGGTCAAGAAGACCGTGGTTTCGACTCCGTACAGCAAGCTTGTCATGGCTATCGCCGAGAAGCTCAAGCAGGACGGATTCATCGCATCCGTCGAGAAGTCCGGAAAGAAGGTCCGCAAGAACATCGAGGTCACCCTCATGTACGAGAAGAACGGCCTCCCAACCATCTCGGGCGTCAAGCGCGTATCTAAGCCAGGACGCCGACTCTACCGCGGATTCAAAGAGATCGTCCCTGTTCGCTACGGAACCGGCACACTCGTACTTTCCACACCCAAAGGAATCCTTACCGACACCGAAGCCCGCAAGGAAAAGGTCGGCGGCGAGACCCTGTTCGAAATCTGGTAATACATCTATATGTCACGCATAGGAAAACAGCCAATCGCAATCCCCGCAAACACGCAGGTAACCGTGTCCGACAGCACTGTGTCGGTCAAGGGGCCAAAAGGGGAGCTCTCTAAGAAGTACGCATCGTCAGCGATTTCGGTCGTCGTCGAGGGTACGGAGGTAATCATCGCTCCTCTCAAAGAGACCCGCGAGTCGAAGTCGCTCTGGGGCACTACCGCTGCTCATATCAAGAACATGGTCAAAGGCGTCAACGAGCCATACACCAAGCGCCTCATCCTTTTCGGAGTCGGTTACAAGGCAGAAGTAAAGGCAACCAATCTCGTCATGGCGCTCGGTTTCTCTCACCCGGTCATCGTCGAAATTCCGAAGGGACTCACGGTAACGACAGACAAGGAGGGTATTACCGTGGTAGGACCAGATAAGGAGATGGTCGGACAGTTCTCGGCGACGGTACGCAGCCTCAAGAAGCCAGAGCCGTACAAAGGCAAAGGATTCCACTACTCCGACGAGACCATCTTGAGAAAGCAGGGTAAGAAGGCATCCGCATAAACATATATGGCTACACTCACAAAATCAGAACAGCGAATCCGCAGGCACAACCGTGTCCGCTCTAAGGTCATCGGTACTGCCGAGCGTCCTCGCCTGTCGGTCTACAAGTCGAACACGCGCATTTCTGCGCAGCTCATCGACGACGACAAGGGTGTCACGCTTGCAGCGGTGTCGTCTGCAACTGAAAAGGGAAAGACCCCACAGGAGCGGGCAGAGTCTGCCGCAAAGGCGCTCGTCGCAGCCGGAAAGACCAAGGGTATCTCGCAGGTCGTGTTCGATCGCGGCGGATTCCGATACATCGGTACTATCAAGGCGTTTGCAGAGGCGGCGCGTAATGCAGGTTTTCAATTTTAATGTATGTCTGAACCAGTAACCACAACAGCACCATCCACTCCATCGACCGGAGCACCACGCGACAGCCGCGGACCTCGCAGTAATGATCGCCGTGGACCACGCCCAGGAGGCGGCGGAGACCGCCGTGGAGGAGGCCGTGGAGGACGCCGCGACGACCGCCAGTCCGAGTTCGCTCAGAAGATGATCAGCATCCGCCGTGTGGCCCGTGTGGTCGCCGGAGGACGCCGCTTCAGCTTCTCGGTCACTATGGTATTGGGAGACAAAGCAGGACGTGTTGGCGTTGGTGTTGGCAAAGCAGGCGACACCCAGCTCGCTATCGAGAAGGCATCGCGCGCTGCAAAGAAGCACATGATCACTCTCAAGCTCACCGAGACCAAGAGCCTTCCGTTCAATGTCGAGGCAAAGTACTGCGCGTCTGTCGTCGAGATCCGTCCGTCGAAAGGCCGAGGACTCGTCGCCGGTTCTGCAGTACGAACCGTGCTTGAGCTCGCCGGTGTCAACGACGTAACCGCAAAGCTCTTGTCGCGCAGCAAGAACCCTATCAACAACGCCCGCGCTGCTATCAAGGCGCTCGAAAGGATCGCCGCATAATTTTATCTCTATGACTCACGGACTACACTCACTCAAACGATCGGGACCTCGCAAAGCCGACCGCGTCGGACGCGGACAGGCGAGCGGTCGCGGAAAGACCTCTGGTCGCGGTACCAAGGGTCAGAAGGCGCGCGCGGGACACAAGATTCGCCCAGAATTGCGCGATATCATCAAGAAGATCCCGAAGCGCCGCGGATACGGAAAAAACCGCTCACGCACCGTCGACGGAACGCGCCCTAACCACACTGCCGTCTCTTTGGAGCGCCTCGAGATCGCATTCGCTTCTGGCGAGACCGTCTCCAAGAACTCGCTCGTCGAAAAGAATATTCTCACGATGCGCCGTGCAAACTCGGCCCCTATCAAGATCCTCGGAGACGGAACCATCACTAAAAAACTTACCGTAACAGGCATCGCTACGTCGGCTTCGGCCAAGAGCGCCATAGAAAAAGCAGGAGGTAGCGTCGCATAACTCATATATGTTCGAGACATTCTTCCGAAAGCTCCAGATCGTTGTCTCAGATCCCTCGATCCGCAATCGAGTACTCTTTACTATAGGTGCGCTCGCACTCTTCCGTCTCTTGGCTACTATTCCGATTCCGGGCGTCAATCTCGTCGCACTCGAGAACCTCTTCTCGCAAAACGCGTTCTTGGGACTCTTGAACGTCTTCTCGGGAGGCGGACTCTCTAAGCTCTCAATCGTCATGCTCGGCGTGGGTCCCTACATCACTGCATCTATCATCATGCAGCTTCTGACGGTGCTCTCTCCGACCTTGAAGCAGGTGTACCAGGAAGAGGGAGACGCAGGCCGACAGCGATTCACCCAATGGTCGCGCATCCTCACTATTCCGCTCGCATTCATGCAGGCATTCGCATTCTTGCTCCTCTTGCGCCAAGAAGGTGTGTTGCTCCAGCTCACCACTCTCGGTCTCGTCGCTAATATCTTCGTCGTCGCCGCAGGATCTATCTTCCTCATGTGGTTGGGCGAGATCATCACTGAGTTCGGCATCGGCAACGGCATGTCACTCCTCATCTTTGCAGGCATCATCTCAGCAATCCCAGGCAGCATTTCTCAGCTCTTGTTCACGTTCGATGTATCTCAGATTCCTGTATATATCGCGCTTACGGTTGCTGTAATCCTCATGACGGCAGCAGTCGTCTTTATCACCGAAGCAGAGCGTCCTATTCCTATCACGTACGCGCGGCGCGTTCGCGGCAACAAGGTCTTCGGCGGCGTCTCGACCTACCTGCCGCTTCGCGTCAACCAGTCGGGAGTCATTCCGATAATCTTCGCGCTCTCGATCCTCCTGTTCCCACAGATGATCGCGCAGTTCTTGGCTCGTGCCAACATCGCTCACGTATCTTACGGCGCACAGAAGGTTGTCGCGTTCTTGAGTAACACGTGGGTCTATGGCATCGCGTACTTCTTGCTCGTGTTCGTCTTTACGTACTTCTACACTGCGATTACCTTCGAGCCAAACCAAGTCGCGAAGAATCTCCAGAAGAACGGAGCATTCATCCCGGGTGTCCGTCCTGGCAACACGACAGCCGAGTACCTGGGTAATATCATCACCCGCATTACCTTGGTCGGCGCGCTCTTCTTGGGCTTCATCGCAGTAATGCCGATAATCCTTCAGGGCATCACGGGCATCACAGCGCTCACTATCGGCGGTACAGCACTTCTCATCGTCGTATCCGTTGTCCTCGACGTCGTCAAAAAAATCGACGCTCAGACCTCGATTCGCGAGTACTAACCACTATCGCGACTTCCAAAAGAGCGGCCGCACCGGCCGCTCTTTTGTATTGCATTTCCTCCCACTCTTTTTAAGAGGGCTTGAAACTTTTGACGTTCAGTTTCAAGAAGGGGGAGTTGGTCGGTCCTAATTAACCAACTCTCCTTCAGTCCCTCTCTTGGAAAGAGAGGGAGGTAGGATGGCGTGTGCTACGATTTGCTCCATGGTCAAACAGATAGACATCCATAAAGCCGCCGGGATCATCATTAAAGACAAAAAACTCCTTATAACGCGCTCAAAAGGCAAGACGGCATTCATCTCACCTGGCGGCAAGATCGAAGGAGGGGAAAGCGCCCCCGAAGCGCTCGTTCGAGAGTTGAAAGAAGAGCTTCAGATCGATGTCGCTGTGAACGATCTAAAGGAATTCGGCACGTTTTATGCATTTGCCACAGGGAATGATGGAAAATACCTGCGCATGGATGTCTTTCTGGTCGAGACCTGGAAGGGAGACATACTCCCGGCGTCCGAAATTGAAGAGGTCATGTGGGTCGGATCCGTCCTGCCGGAGTACATCGAGCTCGGATCGATCTTCCGGCACGAGGTGCTTCCGAGACTCGCGGCGCAAGGATTCATCGATTGAGTGGTTCGGCAAGCTCAGATGCAAGGGGTGTATCACAGTGATCCACTTTGGGCGTGATCGTCCATATACCCCCAGTTCCACGGGAGTTTTTCTTTCATGTACAATATCTCGATGAACAGAAAACGGGTTGTTGTGATCGCGGGGCCGTCGGGATCGGGAGAGACGACGTTTACAAACGAACTCTGTCTCGCGTATCCCAACTTCGCACGTGCTGTCAGTGCAACGACGCGGTCCCCGCGCCCCGGCGAGCTCGACGGCGTCGACTACCACTTCATGAGCAAGGAGCGGTTTCTTGATTGCGTGCAAGATAAGTCGATCCCGGAATACATCTTTGTGCGCGAGCGTGACGCCTATTATGGCTCGTATCTGCCCGATATCGAGCAAAAGATGAACGACGGCAAGACAATCGTCGTCAATACAGATCTTTCGGGAACGCGTTATTTTAAAAGGGAATACGGGGCGACCACGATATTCATAAAGCCAAAATCAATAGACGTGCTGCGTGACCGCTTTCGCCGACGGGATCCCTCGATAACCGACGAAGAAGTCGATCTGCGGACTCTGGCCGCTTACAAAGAAATGGTAGAGGCGACCGAAAACTACGACTATGCCGTTTCGAATACCGACGGCGAGTTCGCCGACACCATTCTCCACGTAATCGAGATCTTGAAGCGAGAGGGGTATCAAGTATCGGGAGAATAGGGTATAAAGGGGCTCATGGAAAAGATTGGCAGACAGGTCATAGTCATTGCAGGCCCTGCCGGAAGCGGCAAGAATGCCATCCTCGAGGGTCTTTTGGAGTACCGCAACTGTGCACGTCTGGTGACGGCTACAACGCGGCAGCCCAGGCCTGGCGAGGTCGACGGTCGCGACTACCACTTCCTTTCGAAGCAGGAGTTCTTGGACGCTATCGAGCGCCACGAGGTCATCGAATACAACTACCGGCCCGGTCTCGATACATACTACGGAACCTTGCGCGACGAGCTCGAGGTCCAAATAGCACAGGGCAAGGTGGTCTTGGCGCAGCTCCAGATTGTAGGGGCCGACTACCTGAAGCAGCATTACGACGCCCTGACTGTGTTCATCATGCCCGAGTCGCTCGATATCCTCGAGAAGCGTATGCGGCAGCGCGATCCAAATCTGACGGATGCCGAGGTGAGCGAGCGCCTCGAGATTGCACGGCAAGAGATGGAAGAGGATGCCCCGCAGTACGACATGATCATCGAGAACGAAGACGGCAAGCTTAAAGAGGCGATTGAACGTGTGGTAGAAATAGTGCGTAAAGAAGGGTACAATCTAGGTACTCATGTCTAACACCCCATTGCCCGCACCCCTTACGCTCGTTTTTTTCGGCATCTCCGGGGCAGGCAAGGGTACCCAGGTAGAACTTCTCAAGCGCTACCTCGAAGAGCGCGACCCTTCTCGCAAAGTGCTCCACTTGAACATGGGACAGGCTCTGCGCGATATGATGCAGCTCGATACGCTGTTCGCCCGCAAAGTGCGTGACATCGTCAATCACGGAGATCTCGTGCCATCGTTCGTTACATCGTACGTGGTGACCGACTATTTTATACAGAACTACCAAGAAGACGAGCATGTGCTCATCGAAGGCGTACCGCGTCGAGTCGCACAGGCTTCTGCGCTCGATGCGGAGCTCGCATTTTACGGCCGCCCTAATTACGAGATCGTCAACATCGCGCTTACTGAAGAGGCGGCAAAGAAGCGACTGAGCGGAAGAGGACGTGCCGACGACCTCGCCGAGGACGCCGTTGCACGACGGTTCGCTTGGTACAAAGACAACGTGATTCCTGCGTTCGATCTGCTCAAATCGCGCGGACGCACGGTGCACGATATAAACGGCGAGCCGTCGGTCGACGAAGTTCAAACCGAACTTTTGAAATCTATCGGCCTTATATGATAGTAAAGACACCAGAAGAACGCGAAATATTGCGCGAAGGGGGACGGCGCTTAGCCGTTTTGCTGCGCGAGCTCGCAGAGATGGTTCGGCCGGGGCTTTCGTCGCAAGCACTCGAGGACCGCACTCGCGAGATAATTGCGGCGGGAGGCGACAAAGCGGCATTCTTGAACTACACCCCGTTTGGGGCACCTCGTCCGTATCCGGCAGCACTCTGCCTTTCTATAAACGACGTCATAGTCCATGGGATCCCTAACGAGAACCCGGTGACCATTCAAGACGGCGACGTCATTACCATCGACTCGGGTCTCATCCACAAGGGCCTGTATACCGACTCCGCGATTACCGTCATTGCAGGAAAGCCGGATCCCGCTGATATCGAGCTCATAGCTGCAGCGAACGAGGCCTTGGACGATGCAATCGAACTCGCTGTCGCAGGCAACACGATTGGTCACTTGGGCTTTGCTGCCGAGCAGGTCGCCAAGAAGTATAAATATGGAAACCCGCGCGAACTGGGCGGACATGCGGTCGGACGTGCGGTACACGAAGAGCCCTTCATACCTAACTGGGGTCACCCCGGAGAGGGCCCCAAGCTCGTCGAAGGAATGGTGCTCGCTATCGAGCCGATGTATTGTCGTGGATCGGGCCGCGTAAAGCTCTCTAAGGACGGATACACGTATCGAACCGTCGACGGATCGCGTACCGCGCATGTCGAGCACACGGTCATCATTACCACAGGAAAAGCAGAGATTCTCACATTGCCTTGAGACAGATGCTTCGGTAACTGTTTCAACACGCGGCATATTCTCCGAGACTGAAAGTCTGCTTTCACTATAGGGTATAATTTGAGAATGGAATTGCGGCCTCGCGAGTTGGTTCTGCCTGTGCAAACTCAAGGATTCAAAAGTCCTGAGGAGGAGCTCGCATACTTGCGCGAGCGTGTAAAAGAGAAAGAAGAAGAGCTCTCGCTTCCAGAAGGCAAGATCGAGAAAGAGCGCATCATACATCGCGAGATTCAAGAATACGCCGAACAACCGCCGGCAACTGTATTGCACGAAAACTTCGTGGTGCCCGAGCACGAGGCAATGCATGCGGCACTCAAGCTCGAACCCGAAGAGCACGACACGCAGGTCGACACCATCATACAGATGGTCGCGCAAAAGGGGATTCGCAATGCGCTTTCGGTAGCCGCGCGCATGAAGAACCCACATCTCGAAGACGACGTGCACCGCGCGCTCGTTCGCTACGTCGTCGAGGGGCTTTCTGTCAAAGGAATCAAGCCGTCTGCCGAGGTTTGGAAGGCGCTCCATCTAACATTGTTCGAGATCCAACCGCAGGGAACGCGTGAAAAGCAGGAGGGCAATCAACCCCGAAAGACCCTAGAGCAAGTGCTCGCTTCGACCGAGCAGCTCTACGCGGGACTCCTTAACATGACCCAGGGCGGCGGCATGTTCAGTATGGAGATAGCAGTGGCGCAGGGCACCGAAGAGGCGGTCTTTTACATAGCGGTCCCGCACGACAAGCGCACGCTCTTCGAGCGTCAGGTGTTTGCTGTGTTTCCAAACGCACGCGTATCGGAGTGTCGTGGCGACTATAACCTTTTCACCTACGGCGGCGAGCATGTAGGAGCCGTGGCACATCTTGCCGATCATCACGCATTCCCGCTCAAGACCTACCAAGCGTTCGAGCACGATCCTATGAACGTCCTGCTTTCGAGCTTTTCTAAGCTCGCAAAGCACGGGGAAGGTGCGGCGATACAAATAGTGGTGGGTAACGAGGGCGAGCGCTACAACAAGCACTACAAAAAGATCCTCAAAAAGCTTAATAAAGGCGTATCTCCCAAGAAGGCGGTCAAGGTTCCCGAAACCAAGCTCGGCGAGCTCGCTAAAGATGTCATGATGTCGTTCATCACGTCCGACAAGAACAAAGAGCAGGGGACCGTCGACCAGAATGCCGTCGAAGCTATCGGAAAAAAGATGATGAGCCGCGTCGTGCCGGTCGCTATTCGCGCAGTCGCGTCTGCAAAAGACCAGGGACGCGCCCGCGAGATCTTAAGCTATATCACGTCGTCCTTCAGTCAGTTCGACGACCCGAAGAGTAACCGCATCAAGTTCCACGAGGTAGGCTCGTGGCATATAAACGCATTCTTGCGCGCCTACACGTACCGCGTGCTTGGCGCCGACATTATGCCGCTTTCTTTGGCAGAGCTCACGACGTTATTCCATCTCACCGCCGAGCGGGTCTCGACATCCCGCGAACTCAAGCAATCACGCAGCAAGCAGTCTCCAGCACCGGTTACCATGTCTGACAAAGGCATCACACTGGGGATCAACAAGTATGGTGCGTCCGAGTCGAAGGTACTCATCGGCCCTAATGACCGATTAAGACACATGTACGTTATCGGACAGACAGGTACCGGAAAGTCGGTGCACTTGCAGAATATGATCGTGCAAGACATAAAAAACGGCGACGGCGTCTGCTTTATCGATCCGCACGGCAACGACATTCAAGATATATTGGCAGCTATTCCGCCCGAGCGCAAAGACGACGTCATCTACTTTGATCCGGCCTATACGCCGCGCGCAATGGGACTCAATATCCTCGAGTACGATACACGGTTCCCCGAGATGAAATCGCGCGTGGTAGACGATCTGTACGGCATCTTCAAGACGCTCTATGCCGACACGCCGGATGCCTTCGGCCCGATGTTCGAGCAGTACTATCGCAACGCGACCTTACTTACCGTGGACGACCCGGCCACAGGATCGACCCTGATCGAGATCTCACGCGTATTCACCGACAAGGCATTCCGCGACCTCAAACTCTCTCGGTGCAAGAATCCACTCATCAAGCAATTCTGGGAAAAGACCGCTGGGGAAGCGGGCGGTGAGGCGTCCTTGGAGAACATTGTCCCGTACATTGTAAGCAAGATCGACGTCTTTCTTACCAACGAGATCATGCGTCCGATTGTCGCGCAAGAGAAATCCGCCTTTAACTTTCGCGAGATCATGGACAACAAGAAGATACTCCTGGTAAACCTTTCCAAGGGTCGCTTGGGCGAAAAGAATGCCAACATGCTCGGCCTCATCATTGTGAGCAAGTTCTTGCAGGCGGCATTGTCGCGCGTCGATTCGGCGGGGAAGGATTTGCCGGTCTTCTATCTGTATATAGACGAGTTCCAGAACTTTACGGTGCCGTCAATTGCGACCATTCTGTCCGAGGCCCGCAAATACAAGCTCTCGCTGGGCCTGGCCCACCAGTTTATCAAGCAGCTCGACGAAAAGATCAAGGATGCGGTGTTCGGCAACGTCGGCAACAAGTGCATATTTCGCGTTGGAACCGAGGATGCCGAGTTCTTGGCAAAGTCGCTCGAGCCCGAGTTTGGCCCGACCGATATCGAGCACCTCGACAACTACAATGCATACGTTTCGATGTTGGTAAACGGCTATCCGGCCAAGCCCTTCAGTATCGTGACTATGCCGCCACCTAAGAAGGTCCTGAACCCGGACGAGGTTGACGCCTTGAAGGAATCCTCGTACACTCGCTTTGGCCGTGACCGCGAAGAGGTCGAAGCCGAGATCCGAGACAAGTTCGACCCTCCAAAGCCGAACCGCGTCGAATCTCCCTTTAGCCCCTTCAGTATTACGGCCGAAAACTAGCACTAGTAACTAAGAACAATGCACATGTCACATATGGAAAAGACTCTCGTTGTCATTAAGCCGGACGGTGTCCAGCGCGGTATCGTCGGCGAAATCCTCTCTCGATTCGAGCGCGCAGGACTCAAGATAGTAGGAACCAAGATGTTGTTGCCGTCGTACGACCACTTTCATCACCATTACGAGAAGATTGGCACGATGATAACCCGTCGCGGGCAGAAGACCTTCGATGCAACGCTCAAGATGATGCAGGAGGGTCCGGTAATCGCCTTTGTACTCGAAGGTATCGAGGCAGTCGCCTTGGTTCGCAAGATGACGGGCGCTACCGAGCCTAAGTCTGCGCTCCCAGGCACTATTCGTGGTGACTACGCGCACATGTCGTTTGGACACGCTGACGCACAGGAGATAGGAGTCCCGAATCTCATTCATGCGTCTGGCGATTCAAAAGAGGCGGTAGAGGAGATTGCGCACTGGTTTTCCGAGGCAGAGCTCTTTGACTACAGCACTATGCACGATAAGTTCACACAGCCAAAAAAGGCGTAACTGAACCGACGAGCGATCGTCGCAGGTACGATAAAGCCCCTCAGAGGGGCTTTATCGTTGGTTGGCGGGGGATATCGGTCTTCATGGACGCCATGGGTTTGGGTGTATACTATTTTCGGGTCGGAGGATGTTGAAACCTCTTGTCGACTTAAAGGGAGACTTACATCGTTCTGCACCGTGGTGTAGTATCTGCGGTCACCCACCTAGCATTGACTAGGCGTCAGCATCCACGGCCCACGACAAAACCCGTCTTATCTGAGGCGGGTTTTGTCGTGATACACTCGTATTTATGCTTAAATCGAAGCTTTTCTGGACCCAATTCGCTCTTCTGCTCGTAGTGGTCGCTTTGTACGGAGTCGGCCTCTACTGGTACCTCTTTTGGCGCATCTGGTGGTACGACATGCCGATGCACTTTTTGGGCGGGCTCTGGGTCGGGCTTTGTACTGGATGGCTTCTCGAGTGGTTCAAGGTTCCGCGTCGTCGCGATATAACGATATTCCTCGCAGCACTCGCTGTGGGCGTAGCGTGGGAGGTCTTCGAATACGCAGTAGGTCTTACCCGTGGCGAGATAGGCTTCGTGTTCGATACGGCGCATGACCTGTTAAACGACGTCGCCGGCGGACTCCTCGCGGCGCTTATCATTACACGACTGCGCCTTTCATGAACAAAAAAATAACCATAACGATGTTCGGTGGGGCAGGTACTGTCACTGGCTCGAACTTCGTTCTCGATCTCGGTACTCGGAAGGTGATGGTGGATTGTGGTATGGAGCAGGGCCTTCCTGACTCGCGCGAGCGCAACCAACGTTCTTTCGACTACGACGCGAGCGGTATCGCAACCTTGTTCGTGACACATGCGCATCTCGACCACATCGGACGCATCCCAAAGCTCGTGCACGAAGGTTTTTCCGGAACCATCTACTCGACCGAGCCTACGCGTGACCTCGCGGCGCTCATCTTTGACGATGCGCTCCATATCATGCACGACGACTTTGTCGGCAAGGGGATAGAGCCGCTGTATAGCGAAGCGGACGTCACCAAAGCACTTTCGTTATGGAAGACAGTCGAGTACGGCGCTGCCATAGATGCCGGTGACGGGGTCTCGGTACGATACAAGGATGCTGGGCACATACTGGGCTCTGGAATGGTCGAGTTCTCGCGAAGCGGCACGAAGCTCGTACTCACCGGAGATCTTGGCAATTCGCCATCGCCGATCTTGCGCGACGCAGAATCTATCGCTGGCACGAATTACCTCCTCATGGAGAGCGTCTACGGCGACCGCAACCACGAGTCGCGCGATGCCCGGCGCGATTTCTTGCGGCAGACCATCGAGAATACGCGTGCGCGCAAAGGCGTGCTCCTCATCCCAGCATTCTCGATCGAGCGCACCCAGGTGCTTTTATACGAGCTCGACCAGATGGTCGACAGCGGAAAACTCGACCCGTTACCGATATTCATCGACGCCCCTTTGGGTTCGAAGGTAACCGACGTCTACCGCAAATATCCGCAGTACTACAACGACGAGGCAAAAAAGCATCTTGAGCGTGATTCCGACCTCTTTTCGTTCAAGGGCCTCACGGTCGTCGATACTGCCCAAGACTCAGAAAAGATCGAGGCGACCAAGAACCCCAAAATCATTATCGCTGGCGCCGGTATGTCGCATGGCGGACGCATACGTAATCACGAGAAGACGTATATCGAAGACACGAACGCGACCATCCTCTTTAGCGGCTACCAGGCCGCAGGGTCTCTGGGGCGGCGGCTGCAGGACGGTGCAAAGAAAGTACTTGTGGATGACGAATGGCACACGGTGCGCGCCCATATGGCGACCTTGTCGGGCTATTCCGCACACAAAGGCCGCGACGAGCTCGTGAGTTTTGTCGAAGAATCGGCGGATACCCTCGAAAAGGTATTGGTGTGCTTGGGCGAGCCGCGATCGGCGCTGTTTTTGACGCAGCGGCTGCGCGAATTCTTGGGAGTCGATGCTGTGGCGCCGGCAGAAGGTGAATCATTCTCATTTCCGATGTAGCGACTGTGAATTCCATCTTTCGGGACATGCTACACTAAGCGCATGTTTAAAAGGGCAGCAGCACGAGAAGCGATTCATGCGTACGAGTCGACGCTCACGCACGATATCAACGACGTCGGTCACGACAAGCACGGGCATTCGCGCTTCAAGATTGGCGTCTCGGGCGCTGCCGAGACGGGTCACTGCGGCCTCGATGCCTACGAGAAGGGGAAAGAGCTTGGGCGCGAGATAGTACGACAAGGTGCAAGCATTGTCACCGGTGCGACTACCGGCTTCCCAATGTATGCTGCAATCGGTGCCAAAGAAGAGGGAGGGTTCTCGATCGGCTTCTCGCCAGCCTCGACCGAGCGCGAGCATGTGCAGGTGTACAAGCTGCCCTTGGACTACTCGGACATCATCGTCTTTACCGGATTCGGCTATTCCGGTCGCGACCTCCTCTTTGTTCGCTCGGTAGACGCTATGATCATCGGCTGCGGACGCATCGGTACCATCAACGAGTTCACCGTCGCCTACGAAGACAGAAGGCCGATAGGGATCCTCGAAGGAACCTGGGAGACCGACAAAATTCTGCGCACCATTATCGAGAACAGCAATCGCCCGGCGAACCGCGTCGTATTCGACTCCGACCCAAAGGCACTCATTGAACGAATTGTCGAAATGATTCGCGAAGACAAGGCGAAGCTCAACTTGACCTACGACCATCCCGGACTTGGAGGTCCCAACCGCGAATTAATTCTTTAACGGCTAGCTTAGTTTCTATGAACCAATCGCTCAAATTTGCACTGGGCCTCTTTTTAGTCTCTGTTTTGCGGCTCTTCCCGCATCCGCCGAATGTCGAGCCCATAACGGCGACCCTCATGCCCTACTCTAAACAGTGGGGTGCTTGGAGCGGCGCGTTGTTCGGTGTCGCATCGGTCCTCATTTACGACCTCCTGACGGGTACCTTGGGCGTCTGGTCACTGCTTACCATGCTCGGGTACGGACTCCTCGGTCTTGCCGCCGGACTCTATTTTGCCGGCGGGAAACGTTCGGGGGCTTTCCACTACCTTTTCTTTGCAGCCGCTGGTACGGTGTTTTACGACGCGCTTACTGGACTCTCGGTAGGACCACTCGTTTTCCACCAACCGTTTATGGAAGCACTCGTGGGTCAGATCCCGTTCACGATCTATCACCTCGCTGGTAACGTAGCACTGTCGCTCGTTGTTTCTCCGTTAGTCGAGAGGCTCATCGTGCAGAACGCCGCGCTCGAGACATCTCACATCGCCAAGCTGGTAGGACTTACGGCGCACTAGCCGTCCACAGGCTGTCCTCGTATACGAGGGCATTGTTGCTATCATGCCCCCATGGATACACAAACACTGGTTTCGGAATCGTCGACGGGCGCAGCTGGGGGTACGGTCAAACTTGGCAAGTTTGCAGCGAGTAAGATGATACTTACAGAGTCGTGGGCCATCTTGAAACAAGACAAAGAAGTGATGTGGTTTCCGGTCCTCTCGGCGCTCGTGGCAAGTTTTGCGGTGCTCGTGCTCATTATTGGGTACTACATCGTCGTGCTTGGTAACAACATCGACGCACTTTCCGAAAACGGATCCGAGCAGGGGCCGGTAGTCATGTATGCTACACTCCTCGTCTTCTATCTCGTCACGTTCTTCATAACCAACTACTTCCAGGCAGGCATGCTCACGATAATCGCGGCACGTCTTAAGGGCCAGAACCTCGGCTTCAAGGACGGGATACGGGGCGCTAACAAGAGCCTCGGCAAGCTCTTCGTGTGGTCCCTCATATCTGCAACCGTGGGCGTCATACTTAAGGTCATCGAGGATCGCGGCAAAGTCTTCGGTACCATCGTCTCGTTAGTCTTGGGCGCGGCATGGAATATTCTCACATTCTTCAGTCTCCCGGCGCTTATCGTTGGCGAGACATCTATCACCGATTCGTTCAAGGAATCGGCAGCCATCATCCGAAAGACCTGGGGAGAGGCTATCATCGTCAACTTCGGGGTAGGGCTCATGTTGGGACTCTTCGTGGCGGTAGTTTTGATAGTCGCGGCCGTACTCTGCTTCGTATTTCCGACGCCGGTGGCCATAGCGATAATCCTCGGTCTCGGGCTCATCACGATTGTCGCCGCCTCCGTCGTTTCCTCTACCCTTGGGGTCATCTTCAAGCTCGCTCTCTACGAGTTCGCGAAGACCGGAACCATCCCGACAGGCTTTTCGGCAGCTCTCGTCCAGGGTGCCATCCAGAAGAAGTAGCCAACGATAGCGCGCCGCCGTCTCTATTGAGAGACGGCGGCGCTTTTGGTACCCTCACACAGGCTTGGAGTACAAAAAAGGAGACTACGAGTGGAAAGCGCATTCATACCGCTCTTCATCCAAAAGATGGCAAAGCGCGGACCGACGTTTGCGGATCTCAAAGATATGGCACTCGAGGAGCTCACGGTGCTCGGGGGCAGGGCAGAAGTGGTCTGCGGCCCCATATCGACCGGCGGCTACGGCAGCGGTATCGCCAACCTGGCGGTGTTCAATCATGCCATTCAGGTCTTGCAGCATCATGGGCGACCTATGTGGAGTCAGATGCCGTACGAGGCAGGCCTGGCGGAGCTGGAGCGGCAGTGGAAGCTCGAAAACCCGGGTGCCACGTATTGCGAGCCCATACTCACCGAGTTCTATCAGCCGCTCTTCGATGCTACGCCACGCTTAGTGTGTCGCGCCTGGTTCTTGGACGGTAAACACGGATGGAAGACCTCGAAGGGTGCTACGTGGGAGCACGAGCGCATGACGAGTCTTGGTATTCCGATCTCGTACTTTGCCGAGTCGTGGCATTCTGAGTGCATCCTTCCGAAGGATCTCGACTGACGCCAAATCAAAAAGGCCGCCCTAGTGGGCGGCCTTTTCTTTACTTTACCTGGTTGAGAAGTCTCTCGAAGGTAGTCGGGTGATCCTTAGCGAGGATCGAGAGGACCTTTCGGTCTATGGTGACACCTTTCTTCTTGAGGGTCGCTATGAACTGGCTGTAGGAAGGGTATCCGAGGCCGCGGACTGCTGCATTGATGCGCACGGTCCAGAGCTTCCTGAAATCGCGCTTCTTGAGGCGACGATGGACGAAGGCATACTTGCCTGCGTGGTGAAGTGCCTCGACGGCTGCTGCCTCCTTCTTGGAGCGCGCAAAGCGATAGCCCTTCGCAGCCTTAAGGATATTCTTGCGACGCTTTATCTTAACTACACCTCGTTTTACTCGTGTCATATATAAATGTTAGACGATGAATCGTGAACGTGACTTTGCGGTCATGTGGAAGAGCTGCTTGCGGCCCTTGCGAAGGTTTTTCTGGCCGTTTCCGCGAGCATTGAAGTGGTTGTGACCTGGTTTTCGGGCAACAAGTTTACCAGTGCGCGTCACCTTGAGGCGCTTCATGTAAGCTTTGTTGGTTTTCATTGATTTCATACGGGTTTCGGGCTATTCGTCCTTCTGGTCGATTTTTGGCGTATTTACTGGCTTTTTGCCCGTAAGACTCCTCTCAAGAGTGACCGACAGCCCTTTGGGGCTTTTCTTGATTTCGTCGGCAATCTTATATGATTCTGGGATAATTGCAAGAAAACGCTCAAGTCTGTCCTTCAAAAACTCGAATTCCATGTACTTATAGCGGCCCCACAAAAAGAGGTCTACCTTGACCCGATGGCCCTCGCGCAGCCACTCTGCGGCCTTAGAGGCCTTCATGTGCATGTCGCGCTCGCCGGTGCCGATTTTGACCTGAGTGACCTTGGTCTCGGTGATGATGACCTTCGACTTAGCTTCTTTGGCCTTCTTTGCCTCCTGGTACTTGAACTTGCCGTAGTCGGTAATCTTGCAGACCGGGGGGACGGCGTTAGGGGATATTTCGATGAGATCGAGGCTCAATTCCTTGGCTTTGGCCAATGCATCCTTAATTTCCATGACGCCAAAGTTCTCGGCATTCGGTCCGATGACGCGTACCTGTGGTACGCGGATACCTTCGTTGATGCGTGCTTTTTCTCCGGTGCTCATTTACGAAATATATGATCAGGTGATCGTTAGACAGACACTATACCACGATCGAGCAACAAGTGCTCGTCTATGCACGCTGACGCTCGTTAGCGAACATTTCCCATACGGATAAAAACAGCGCGGCGATTACCGGACCGATGATGACACCGCCAGGGCCAAATGTCGCAAGTCCGCCCAAGACCGATAATAAGACGAGAGGATCGGGCATCTTGATGTCGCGTCCAACCAGGATAGGACGCAATACGTTGTCGATGAGCCCTATACCGAGCGCTCCGCCGGCAAATACGGTTGCCGCGCCGATTGCGTTGCCACTGTAGAACAAGATCACTGCAGCAGGGAGCCAGACCAAGGTAGGTCCGCCGAACGGGAGTATCGCCAAAAAAGCCATGACCGCGCCCCATACGGCAGGGTTAGGAATGCCGACAATCCAAAAAAGGACTCCGCCCAAGATACCCTGCACCAACGAGACGACAATGCTGCCTTTTACGACCGCGCGTACTGTCGAGACGAATCGGGTAAAGAGGGCGTCACGGCGTTCGCGACTTAGTGGCAGGGCACGACCGACTGCGTCGGCGATACTCTCACCGTCCTTAAGCAGGAAGAACATGAGGTATAGCGTGATCACGAGCTGAATCGCAAGCTGGAGGGTCTGCGTCGTTGCTGTCGCGGCAAAACTCAGTACCCATGTGCTCGAGGTCTGCGCTGCTTGCGCCAAGCGAGCGCGGATGTCGATCTCGCTTATACCGAACGAGTTTGCGTACGCCAACAGCTGCGGTGCTCGCGCAAAGCTGTCCGAGAGGAATGCAGCAGGGTCGACCGCGGTGGATTGATACACTCCGATAGCTTCGCGTACCAGGAGGTTGCCGAGTCCGTACAAGGGAAGTGCGATAAGAAGGACGGCGAGCGCGATGACGAGGATGCTCGCGAGAGACCCGTAGCCGTAGAGCTTCTTGTGGAGCGTCTGGTAGACCGGATAAAAGAGGATCGAGAGCACAACGCCCGAGAATATCGGCATGAAGAAGCTCTGGACCGTCCAGGCAAAGACGACGGTGGCGGCGAGGACGAGTATCCAGAAGAAATGCTGCTCAAGGCGCTCGTGGTTCACACCTTCATGATACGACACTCAGGGTTTGGCGCAACCGGACTTGAATTCATGGTCTGTTCATCGTTTGCGTCCATACTTCCGTCATATCCGATAACACATATCCATGGAAACGATCGTAAATAATCCTGCGCCGACGAGAGAGATTGTGCGTGAAGATAGCGGGGGCTGGCTCTTTGCAACGGTCATCCTGCTTTTGGTCGCGGCGGCCGGCGCATACGGATGGATGTACATGCGAAAGAATGCACGCGCAACACCCACACCGGTTACTAATATCCAGGTTACGATCCCTAATCCCATAGCAGCGCCAGCACCAGCGCAAAATCAGTAGCGGCAGCGACCACTTGAGTACTCCGGGTCGCAGTGCTGCCGGCAAATTGATGCAGGGCTCTTTGCGAGTACATTGCGCGCTTGTATAGTGCCCTTCAGAACAAGCATGACAGAAAGGAGCCCCCATGCGAAGCCTGTTTCGAGACGCCTCGTTGGCGATTGCAATCATCATCACTATCCAAACAGCACGAGCCGAAAGCGACGACAAGTTCTGGGAGAAGCAGTTCTCGCGACGCAGTCCCGCTGCAAATACGAGCTACGTCTCGCCTGCCCAACGTCCACAATCGCCGCCGCAAGCTCGGTCAGCACTTGTACCCGAGACTAAAGATCCGGTAGGGAATATTGTGCTCGATCCGGTTCCGGCCTCGGTGCAGATTCCCGGGAAGGTGGTGGTGATCTTTGTAAACCTGCAGCAGTTCGCGCTGTACGAAAATGGCACGATTTCCGTTCACGACGGAAAGTCGCTGATAGGTCCCGTGTCGACTGGCTCACCCGGCTACGCGACACCTATCACGGACCCCAAGAAAGGCCCGCATTCGGTGGGGTTGCGGCAGGTCGACTACAAATCGAATACGTATCCCGAGCCCGATGGCGGAGCGCCTATGCCGTATGCGCAGTTCTTTCGCGACGACGGTATCGCTCTGCATGCAGGGTTTGTTGACATACGATCTCGTGCGCAGCGCCTCAATCACGGGCTCTCGCACGGTTGCGTGCGACTTATTCCATCGCAGGCAAAGATCCTTTACGAACGCAATGCCGATCGCAGCATCAAGGTGATCGTCGTGCGCACTGTCGAGGAGCTGAAGGCAAACTGGGAGCAAGGTTACTATGCGCGCTTGGCCCAACAGCCGACGCCCATCCCGCCCGTCTTTCAGGGGCAGATGCCGTCGGTACCGGCGGCGCAAATGCCGAAGCCGCAATAGCAGCACCAAAACTAACCCCCGCAGC
>CAZYLZ010000003.1:0-74800 GCA_964648335.1 uncultured Candidatus Saccharibacteria bacterium
TACACGGTGGGTCGCTTCACCTTTGTCGCGGCCGCTATGTCTTGAATGGAAGGGGAGCCGACCGATACGCCATAGAGATAAATCGCGGACTCCGTCTGAGTGAGACCAAGTCCCACGAGGTGCACGCGCGCTTCGTCCATTGTCTAAGTATAAGAAGAGTAGTGCCGTGAGTCAATCGACTGCTGACATGAAATATATAGGAAATAAGAGACAGAATCGCTTTGTTCATAACAATTATAAACACTGATTGTCACTTTCTTGCGACGCCCCTATTCTTCCATTAGGCACGTTAACAGAGGAGAATACCCATGAAAAAGACAGTCCACGTAATCGGTGGCGGCACAATCTTCCACATCACGCCGCATCTTGCGATCTCGGCACCTGCATACGGAAATACCGCACGGCAGCTTGCAGAAATCAGTCGAGTGCGCTTTCCAAGCATGGATACTGAGCTCCACCTCACAAAAATGGCGGACCACACATCCAAGATCGAGACCAACGCCGATCTTAAAAGTCTCGCACGAAAGCTCGTCGACGACCCCGCGACAAAAGTCGTCTTTTGGAATCCGGCGGTCTGCGATTTCTCTGCCGGACTCATCAACGACTACGATATCCCGGTGCCCGGCACGGGGAAATACGGCAAACGACTGAAATCGGACAGGGAACAACGACTGATTCTGCAGCCTTCGACAAAGATAGTGCGAGATTTTCGGGCACATCGAAAAGATATCTTTCTCGTCGCGTTCAAGACGACGTCGAATGCGACCCCGGAAGAGATGTACCGAGCCGGGCTTGATATGCTCAAGGCATCAAGTTCGAATCTCGTACTAGCGAATGATGTTTCGACGCGACTCAACATGATCATCGTTCCGGAAGAGGCGAGCTATTCGGTAACGAAGGACCGCCAACAAGCATTGCGTGAACTCGTCGAAATGGCCTACTTGCGTAGTCATCTCACGTTTACGCGCAGTACTGTGGTAGCAGGGGATCCGGTGCCATGGGAATCCGAACTGGTTCCACCGGCACTGCGCGCCGTCGTCGATCACTGCATCGAACAGGGTGCATACAAGAAGTTCCGCGGCGTTACCGCCGGGCACTTCGCGGTCAAGATCGATGACACGACCTTCCTTACCTCGCGACGCAAGACCGACTTCAACGATATGAAGACGGTCGGGCTCGTAAAGGTGAAGACCGACGGACCTGATTCGGTGATTGCATATGGAAGCAAGCCGTCGGTGGGCGGGCAGTCGCAGCGAATCGTGTTTGAGGAACACCCCGATGCCGATTGCATCGTGCACTTTCATTGCCCGAAAAAGGCGAGCTCGGAAGTGCCGACGATATCGCAGAGAGAATACGAATGTGGAAGCCATGAGTGCGGGCAGAATACCTCGCGCGGACTCAAACGATTCGGAAATCTCTTGGCGGTCTATCTCGATAGCCACGGCCCGAACATCGTATTCGATAAGTCGATCGATCCGCAAGAGGTGATCGACTTCATCGAGGCGAACTTCGAGCTTCACGAGAAGACAGGCGGCTATCAGATCTGATTCAGACAACCAGCACCGCAGCCCTTTGGCTGTGGTGCATTCATAAAGGAGACAAACATGGAAAGCTTTGTGTACCCGCATATCCACGTGAGCGAAGTGGCGAAGATGGAGCAGTTCGTCGGCGCTCCGTGGGGTCCAGCATCAGCACTGCACGAGATCAGGGATCATGGAATAGACGCGTTCGCGCGGTGTACCGGAAACTTCCAGTGGATCCACACCGACGACGAGCGCTGCGTTCAGGAGAGTCCGTACGGAAAAAAGATCGCGCATGGCGTGTATCTGCTGTCGCTCATCCCAGGAGACCTGTTGCCCACGAGCGGATTCACGCTCACCGGCTGTACGGTGCGGATCATCCGTCGCATCGAGCATGTACGGTTTCCTGCACCTGCTTTCGTGGGCGATACCGTACGTGCGCGATCGCGGCTTCTGAAAGTCGAGAAGCCAGAGAGCGGCAAAGGAGTCGTCCTTACGCACCAGATAAAGGTCTGGAAATGGGACGAACACACCGTGCGGATGTGGGTGTGGAACGATGTCGATATCTGGGAGCGGATGGAAGAAAAGGAAAAACCGCTCGTTACGTGCGAGATGAGCTTCCAATACTTTTGATCGAGAGCCACGGTGATACACGCCGTGGCTTTTTCTTACAACAGGACGTTTCGCTTGCCGCAAGATACGGATGACTGATATAGGTGGTAGATGTCGTTCGCACGCGTCTATGGTGCCCAGCCGGCACTGCCCAAGGCCCACATCGTCTCGATCGAGACGGACATCTCGCGCGGGTTACACGCCTTCTCGATAGTGGGACTCCCCGACAAAGCAGTCGAAGAGGCCCGCGATCGGCTCTCGGCCGCCATCAAACATTCGGGCTTCACATCACCTAAAAGCACCAATAAGAAGATCATCGTCTCGCTCGCCCCTGCTTCTCTCAAGAAGGAGGGGTCCGCTTTTGACCTACCTGCCGCGCTCTCATACCTCGCCGCGGCCGAAGATATCGAATTCGACCCCGAGAAGAAGCTTTTCGCAGGAGAGCTCTCGCTCGACGGTGCACTGCGTCCCATTCGCGGTGTGCTCTCTATGGCGCTCGCAGCCCGCGACCAAGGCTTTACCGAGATGTACGTCCCCAAAGAAAACGCTTCCGAGGCTGCGCTCGTAGGAGGCATCACCGTGTTCGGCGCCGGATCGCTTCTTGAAATCGTGAACCATCTCAGAGCCCAGGAACAAGTACTAAAAGACGACGAAGAGGGGTTCGACCGGCTCGGTGCGTTTATTAAAGAGCCGATCGAGGTCGCCGCACCGACGTACGAAATATTGCTCGAACACATACGCGGGCAGACGCATGCCAAGCGTGGCATCGAGATCGCCGCTGCCGGCGGTCACAATATCGCGCTCTCGGGTCCTCCCGGCACCGGGAAGACCATGCTTGCCCGCGCACTCGCATCTCTTATGCCGGCCCTTTCGGAAGAAGAGGTGATCGAGGTTACGAGCATCCACTCGTATGCCGGCGTTCTTGAAACACAGGTTGTTACGCACCCTCCGTTTCGCGCACCGCACCATACGGCGTCATACGCATCTCTCATCGGTGGTGGCACGATACCGAAGCCCGGAGAAGTAACCCTTGCACACCGAGGGCTCTTGTTTTTAGACGAATTCCCGGAGTTCAACCGGGATGTCATCAATGCCCTGCGCCAGCCGATGGAGGACAGGGTGGTTTCGGTTACTCGGGTGCGCGGCCAGGCACTCTTTCCGGCAAGTTTCACTTTAGTTGCGGCGCTTAACCCGTGCCCGTGCGGATATTGGGGAACGACACGATGTACCTGCAACCCCGCTGCGGCAGACAAGTATCGGCGCAAGATATCGGGACCAATCGCAGACCGCATCGACATGTGGATTACGGTAGGCGAGATACCGCCCGCTTCTCTTTTGGGAAAGAACTCAGATTCGACAGGTGAAACCACAGCTGCGCGAGACAGAATCGGCAAAGCCCGAGAGGTGCAGCGTGTGCGATTTAGTCGTACAAGAAACACACTCTTGAACAGCGGCATGAAGGCAAAGGATATAGAGGATCTGGCACAGCTGTCTGACGCGGCAGGGAATACGCTCACCAAAGCGGCATCGACCCTGCGTCTCTCGCCTCGCGGCTTTCATCGCACAATAAAGCTCGCCCGAACCATCGCCGACCTCGATGCGTCGCAAGACATCGAAGAGCGACACATGCTCGAGGCCCTACAGTACCGCCAGCGAGACATCTAACAAATTCTTCGATACGTACTAGTTGACATATAGTCAAAAACATGATAGTAAGAGCCCCGGTTTACTTTTGCCACGCCCGGCAGAAGCTCGGGGATTGTCTGTCGCCATACCCCCACTTATTACTTGTATTTAGACTATGTCTCTCATTTCGAATGTTGGTTTTATAAAGCGAAGCTAGCAACCACGTGCACTGCGCTTTTTGTCACTGCGGTAACGATGCTTCCGGGTACCGCTTTTGCGGTCGCATCGGTATACACGATCGAACAGACCGGCAGCCCTGTCATTTCAGGCCTGCAGGTTTCGATACAAGGCCAAGCACACGCACATCCGTACGTCGGCCAAACAAGCGACCAGCACGTCTCCATCGACTGGGACAATAACGGCACGTGGGTGCCCGCAACCACTTTCGTACCAGTATTTGCTGGCGGAAACGGCAACAATAAATCGTTCGATGGTCCATGGACCGGCGTTCATCCCTACTCGACCAATGGCACTAAGACCATAAAGGTTCGCGTGCATCACAATGGAGTTACCGGAAATGAGGGTTCTGACGTTGCAACGATTTCGATCAACGTCGTCATACCTCCTCCTGTCACCACAGGGACGATTCATGTCATCACCAACGTGATCAATGACGACGGGGGAGCGAAGACGGCCTCGAACTTTACTACGTCTGTACTGGGCGCCACACCAGCAACTCATGCCGGCTCGACAGCCGGATTCGACTTCGTCGTTCCTGCAGGAAATTACGCCGTCACATCATCTGTCGACGCTGCATATTCGCAATCGCTCTCTGCAAATTGCGCAGGATCGATATCGGTCGGTGCAACCAAGACATGCACAGTCACCTATAACGACATCCCTCCGGTACCGACCTGCTCGATACATGCTAATCCTCAGTCAATAACGGGCGGCGATGCGTTTGATCTCGTTTGGACGTCAACCGCAGCAACTACTGCTTCGCTCGATCACTCGCTTTCGATTGCAAACGCCACCAATGGGACATTCTCGTTCCCTGGGGGATCGCTCGCTGAAAGCATTTTTGCCGACACTACCTACACACTCTCTGTATCGGGCACTGGAGGATCGACTACCTGCAGTACGACTGTCACGGCATCGACTCCTGCAGCAGGCACACTCACCGTCATCGACACCGTCATCAACGACAACGGAGGATTGGCTGTTTCGTCTGACTTCGCAATTGGCATTTCGGGAGGTGGAGCAACACCGTCTTCTGCGTCAGGCAGCGATACCGGCAATGCCGTAAGCGTCGCCGCGTACTACCCCTATTCGGTCGCACAGACAGGCGGTCCATCTTCGTATGCAACCTCGTATAGCGCAGGCTGTTCTGGAACCATGACTGTAGGAGGGTCTGCCACCTGCACCGTCACGCACAACGACATCCCGACCGAGGGTGAGAACACTCTTTCGCAGTGCACCGACGGCGCCGACAACGACGGCAACGAGGCCATAGACCTGAACGACGCCGGATGCTCTCCGTTTATACCGAAGCTGACTGTCGTAAAGTTCGTATCCAATTCGCATGGTGGAACAAAGATATCGACCGACTTCCCATTGTTCGTGGGTGAGACATCGGTAACCTCGGGCGAAGCAACCACCTTTTTGCCCGGAACGTACTCGGTTTCAGAAACCCAAGCAGCTGGATATGACGCTTCGTTCTCTGAAAGCTGCACCGGCGGCTCAATTACTCTTGCTGTCAACGAGCACAAGACCTGCACCATAACCAACCAGGACAAGCCAGCAATGCTTAGAATCGTGAAGCACGTCATCAACGACAACGGCGGTACTAAGACAGCATCGGACTTTACCCTCACTATCACTGCCGGAAATCCTTCAAGCAGCTCAATCCAAGGATCGGAGGAGGGGACAGTGGTCTCTATTGATGCTGGCAGCTACTCTGTCGCAGAGATAGCAGATGCGGGCTACACCACTACCTACAGCGAGGGCTGCAGCGGAACTGTCGGCATTGATGGATCAGTAAGCTGCATAGTCACGAACGACGATATCGCTCCAGTAATCGAAAATGAGCCACAAACGCCTACCGAGACCCCGGCCGCTCCGGCACCTGCCTCTGGCGGCGGTAACGGCCCTATCTCGGGCTCGTTCGGCGCCACATTCGGCCAGGTTTTGGGAGCATCGACCGGTCCGGATGGGACTACCGGCGTCGAAGCACCGCTCTCGTGCTCGAAGTACCTCACGAGCTACCTCAAGTTCGGCGCCCGCAACGATGCGGGTCAGGTAAAGAAGCTCCAGGAATTTCTTAACGAAGAGCTTGGCCTTACGATCCCTGTAAACGGCATCTTTGGCCCTGCAACTTTCAAGGCCGTCAAGATGCTCCAGGCAGCTCATACCGAGGACATCTTGGCACCCTGGTCAAAGGTAGGCCCTGCGCTTACCGACCCCACGGGATATGTCTACAAGACGACTCAGTACTGGATCAACAAACACAAGTGCCAGAGCCTCAATGAGGCAGCACCGGTTCTCTAAAGAACCTACGAAAACATAAAAACAGCCCCTGTCGGGGCTGTTTTTATTAGCACCCATCGCGAGTATAGATTTCTCGGCGTGGTATATTTATTTCCATACTCTATGGATATACAATTTGGCAAAATTTTCGATAAGAAGCTCGAGAGCGATTCGAAGAAAAAGTTCGTCGCATCCATGCCGCCAGGGATCGACGTGAAGATGATAGGGGATTCACTCAAGGAATGGAAACTGAGTGAGATACTCGGTGATGAAAAAAATCAGCAGCTTTTCGGCGAGCTTCTAAATTCTATATATGCAGCTAATCCGGACCGTGCAGAAGAGCTCGTGCAACTTGCGCAAGCAGGCCAGCTCGGTAGGCCAGGCACGACGGATCGAAAGGATTTTAACAGCGCTTTGGACGAGTTTGCAGTACGAATGGCGATGGTTAAAGAGATTGAGACACGATTGGACACAAAAGCACTGTCTTATTTGGCACAACCCGGTACCGACCTTGCAACAGTACTCGCTGGCGCAGATCTCGCCGAAGTTACGAAATTCCTAAAAGACAAGGCAGGGTTCGCGGTCATGGATCGTAGTTCAACCTGGCCCGAAGATTTCCTGAAGGGGCTTGATAGCGTGAAGAGACTCGAGGATGACCCGTCCGTAGTACGCATAAAACAGCGTGGAGAACGACTCTGCCGCAAGTACGGCGTTTCGATGGATGAATTTACCGACCGGTTTGATCCGAATGATATCGCTGGCAGCACTCGAAGGCTTCGACAGCTGACCAGGTCGAAACTAAAGGGGTGGAAGCTGGCTTCAGACAATTACCTCGGGCACTCTGCCGCAAGCGCGGACGCTTTGATTCGATATGGAGAGGGAACGCTTGGTATGTTTAGGCTTACCGGTATTTCAAAAATTCATGACATATACGGAAAAGTCTTCAAGGATGTCGGCAGCTTGCTTGCAACGACCATCCAAGGATCTCCTCATATGCTTGAGGCCATAGCAAGCGTGGCGAAGACTGGTTCGTACGAAGAAATAGAGCTCGAAGAAAATCCAGGGAGTACCGTTGATGTAGAGACCATGAGCGCGAGCTTCGATGATACCCATGAGACAAGCTCATTTGAGCAAAAAATCCTGGATCCCGACTTTGAAGTAGGCGGCAGGAAATGGAGTTCCTTAGGCTCCAACTCGGACAAGCGTGCATTTATCGACGAGTACTGTGCGGACGAGGTGCGCTCCCATCGAATCGCCACGGCTGCCGATAAAAAAGGCTTCCTCTCGATGTGGCTTTCTGGTCTTCTTAAGGGTTCGTGGAATAAGGTCGCGACTGATCTAAAAACAAAATACCCATAATATGGAAAAGACCATCGTAGATATTTACAATGAATTTCTGGCTCTCACAGCTGCCTCTGACGAGGCTGGTGCGCGAAAACTGATCATCGACAACTATATGTCGCTACCCGTGGATGTACAGGGAGACGTATTGCTCGCACTCGTTACCGAAGCAGCCGACAAGGCACGCCAAGAGGAGGTGCTCCACGACCTTCGTACGCGCGCAATAGCCATGCTTGAGAAGTTCGAGAAGGAAGGCGAGGCGCCTGCTGTGGTACACCCCGAGGAATAACCGGCTTTCGTTTGACGGCCGGTGCTTTTTTATCGGACGATGCTAAGACCAATCACAACCAACGAGCTGCCGTGGTACGATAACCCCATCATGTTTCCAGAACAGCCTCAATTCCAAAAAACACCGAGACACGAGAGTGTGGATCTCGCACTTAGCACAATAACTCCAACAGACATCGAAACCATCCGAGCGCGAGCGAAGGAGCCCGGAAGCGAATCATGGGCAGGTCTGTTTTCGGATCTGACAGGCGATTCGTCGGCAACCGACATTGCAGCACAATTAAACCAGGCTGCGAAGTCACAGAATTCTATAGCGCCGTCTATGCAATCTCCAGAGAAAGGTCCTGCCACGCTCTAAATCATGGAGACTTCACCTGACGTACTACTTACTTTGACCGAGCTCTTGCGAGCAAACGACCTAACGGCCGCCCGCGCCTATATAAAGAAGATTTTCAGCTCGCTTGACGAAGACATGCGTGGAAAAGTCCTGTTAGCTGTCTATAGTGCCGCACTTCTTGAGATCCAAGAAAAACAAAAGCAATCCGAACCGTCAGACAAAGAAAGTAAGTAGAATCCCGGAAGTAGGCCTAGAAAGGGTTTTTTGCGCCACGAATCTCGAAGTGGAGATGGGTACCGGTCGATTTGCCGGTCGATCCCATATAGCCGATAACCTGACCCTGCACGACATCTTGGCCCTCGCTCACGATATTGCTGAGCAAGTGTCCATAGAGCGTTTGCGTACCGTTGCCGTGCTTGATGACGATATAGTTTCCGTATCCTCCGTTCCACCCACCCTGACGCGAGATGATCACGGTACCGCCCGCCGCTGATAGTATCGGTGCACCCGACTTGCTCGCGAGGTCAACGCCGTTGAAACCATGGAGACCCTGGGTCCTCACTCCACCCACGACCGGACGTATGAAGTAACCGTCATAGGTGGGAAGCGACGATATATTGACCAGGAGCGGCTCAAAAGCGCGGGCGCTACCCGAGCGAGCAGTGGTCTTTTTAGCTGGTGCTGCAACTGGCGCCGCGATCTCCCCATTAGGGATGAGGATGTCAGCGCCGACCTCGAGGGCGTCGCGAGAATCGAGACCGTTGAACTGGGCGATCTCTTCGGCGTCGGCGTTGAACTTTTTGGCCAAAGATGCAAGAGTATCGCCCGAGCGAACTGTGTGGCCGACACCCGAAATCGGCAATATAGTAAGTGTCATACCCTCTTTAAGGATCGTTCCCTTGGGGAGGTCATTCGCCCAAAGGATGGTGTTTGTTGTGACGCCGAAGAGCTTGGCAATCTGCGAAAGTGTATCGCCTGGGCGGACTACATATACAGAAATCATGTGACTGTCCGATCCGGTAATGTCGGCGATGGTTCCGGAAGGTCCTTCCTCGGAAAGGAGGGCCGAATCGTCTACAATCGTAGTCTCGCCACCACCTTTAGAAGGATTGGGATCAAAGTTAGTTGCGGCATGCAAAAGCGGCATGGTCTGAACAGTCTGGGGAGCTGCTTCCTGAGCTGCTTCGGCCTTTTTTGGGTTCAGAAAGTCGACGATGTCACTCCAAATACTAGCCTTGACCGTGACCGGCATGACGAGCGCCATAACCGCGATAAGCGAAACAACACGAAAACCCTTCTTTAGGAAGGACCCTTGGTGCCGGGAGGCACTTTGAGCATCTTTTTGTGTCTGGCAACGGGAGAGCCGCCCCCCAGGGCCAGAGTTTCGAAATTTAGTTGAAATAGGCAGTTTTTAAGCGGTTTTCTGGATTTCTGGACTTTTGCGCGACTCCCAAGTGTCAGGTGGGGGCAAAATTCGGTAGTGACTGTCGACCGCTGTACCTATCACTGTACTCACGAGGGGCTGAGCGTCAATGACGCTCTCATGAAGACGGTGGATAGCGAAATAGTCAACATTTCCCGATTCCGACATGTTTTTTATACGTGGATGATATAGTTTCGAGCGTGAAGTATCTCGAAGGACTCAACGACCGCCAGCGTGAAGCAGTTTTGGCTCCGAGCGCCCCTTTAATGGTGCTTGCGGGAGCCGGAGCAGGGAAGACCAAGATGCTCACGCATCGCATAGCCCGCTTTATCGCCGAGGGCGTACCGGCCGAAGCCATCCTCGCAGTCACATTTACCAACAAGGCCGCCAAGGAGATGCGGGAGCGCGTCATCTCGATCATCAACACCCTGCCGGCAGCTAACGTGCCACTCTCTTCGTTTGCAGACAGCCGCGTTCCAACGGTATCGACCTTTCACTCGCTCGGCGTCCGGATACTCCGCGAGCACGCTGGTATTCTGGGCATACCTCGCTCGTTCTCGATCTGGGATAGGGCCGACAGCATTCGCGCCATCAAGGCGGCCCTCACGGCACGGGGCCTCGAGAAGCGCTACGAGGCCAAGCACGTGCTCGGACGCATCTCGAAGAGCAAAGGGGAGAGTGTCGACGCACAGGCCTTCCGAGCATCGGCTCACACCCCCTGGGAAGACGTGGTAGCCGAGCTCTGGGAAGCATACGACGTTGCCCGTTTCAAGGAGGGAGCACTCGACTTTGATGATCTACTCCTCTCCACGCACGCTCTTCTTACCAAGGACAAGGAGGTTCTCTCTAAGCTGCAGCACCGCTGGACCCACCTCTTGATCGACGAGTACCAAGACACGAACCGCGTCCAGTATGAGATCGCCCGTCTCTTGGCGGGTGCGAATAAGAACCTCACCGTCGTTGGTGATATAGACCAGAATATCTACAGCTGGCGGGGGGCCGATATCGGCCACCTGCTGTCTTTCGAGAAGACATTCCCGGGCGCAACTGTGGTCATGCTCGAGCAAAATTACCGCTCAACCCGCACTATCGTAGGAGCTGCCAACGGTGTGATCGCCCGCAACAAGAATCGCTACGACAAAACCTTGTTTACCGAGAACGATGGAGGCGAGCAGATCGACCTCTATTACGCCACCGGCGAGTCCGACGAAGCGATGTTCGTGGCAAAGACCGCGCGCGAATACATGCAAAAAGGAACACCGGCCCATGAGATAGCGGTGCTCTACCGAGCAAACTTTCAGTCGCGAGCACTTGAGGAGGCGTTTATAAAGATGGGAGTACCGTACCGTCTCTTGGGAACGAAGTTTTTCGAGCGATCCGAAGTCAAAGACGTCCTCTCGTACCTACGCGCCGCCTTGAATCCGCAGTCTTCGGGAGATATTGCGCGCATCGTCGCGTCTCCGCCGCGCGGCATTGGCAAGACGACCCTTGCCAAGGTGCTTGAGGGAGCAATCGACACGCTTCCAGCCACTTCGCGCAACAAGGTAGAGGTGTTCTTTAGCCTACTTGCCCGGATTGCCGAGTGCGCCAAGACCCAGCCAGTTTCGCACACGATAAAGTTCATCATTCGCGAGAGCGGTCTCGAAACGCACCTGACACAGGGAAGCGAAGAAGACAAAGAGAGGCTTTTGAACGCGAAGGAGCTCGTCAACCTCGCAACAAAATACGATGCTCTCGAGCCCTTGGCTGCAGCCGAGAAGTTACTGGAAGAAGCAGCGCTCATGACAGACCAGGATTCTCTTATGAACGTCGAAGAGAATAATGCCGTCTCACTTATGACAGTTCATGCTTCGAAGGGTCTCGAGTTCGATGTTGTGTTCATTACCGGCCTCGAGGAAGGGTTGTTTCCTTACGAGTCCGACGATGACGACCGCGACCAAGAAGAAGAGCGTCGTTTGTTTTACGTCGCCCTGACCCGCGCACGCAAGAAGGTGTACCTTACGTCGGCCGCGACGCGCATGATGTTCGGAAACCGAGAGCTCTGTACACCATCGCAATTCTTGTCCGACATCGAGCCTGCGTACTTACGCGCGGCCTTTGGCGGCACTACCGCTCCGGAGAAGCCACGGCGATCTTTTGATGAATTCGGTTACGAGGAAGACACCATCTACTGATATGCGAGATGGTACCAAGACACCTAAGCTCGGCCAGCACTTTTTGACCTCGACCAAGGCGCTCAGTCAGATAGTCGCAGCAGGGGATATCGCAGCGACAGACACCGTGCTCGAGATAGGACCCGGTAAAGGTGTTTTGACCGCAGAACTCCTTGCAAAAGCTGGAAAAGTCGTCGCACTCGAGAAAGATCCCGAGCTCGTGACCTATCTACGCGATCGGTTTGCGAAAGAAATCTCGGATGGAAAACTTGAACTAGTAGAAGGAGATGCACTCGAATACGATCCATCGAGCCTCGACACCTACAAACTCATAGCCAACATTCCGTACTACATAACGGGAGCTATAATCCGTAAATTTTTGACCGAATCTGCGCAACCAGAGCGTATGGTCCTTTTGGTACAGAAAGAAATCGCCGAGCGGATAGCGCGGAGCGAAAAGGAGAGCATCCTCTCGATCTCAGTCAAAGCATATGGGACGCCGCGGTATGTCGACACCGTAAAGGCCGGCGCTTTCAGTCCACCGCCCAAGGTGGATTCGGCCATATTGGTAATCGATAGTATTTCGAAACGATTGTTTAAGGACGTGACGGAGGACTGGTTCTTTACCGTTGTAAAAGCCGGCTTTGCGGCAAAACGCAAGCAGTTGCAGGGTAATCTAGGCACTATTGCGACAAGACAATCCATAACGGATGCGTTCGCTCATATCGGCATCGATAGCTTTTCGCGTGGCGAGGACGTGCATATAGAGACATGGGTTGCCCTAGCTGATTCGCTCGCGGAATAACTGCACTCCGGATTCAAAAATCGTCGGGTGATTATTGAGACGAACCCATCATGGTTATATGCTTTCCAGAAAACACGATAAGCGGCTGGATCTCGACGATGCAAAAATAAGGTGCACCATTGAGGCCCAGTATCCATTGACCAGCGTGTCGAGGCGGGCCGTTAAGGTAGGTGACGGTTCCCGCACTCCAAATATGTGGTCCTCCGATCGGCGGTCCGAGCATGGTCCAGATAACTTGGTTGTAGCAGGGGATCACGGTCGATGCCTGTCCTCCAAACGGTGCGGCTTGGACCTTTGGAGCCAAGAGCATAAAAGCAGCGAGTGCGACTATCACGACTAGGACGAACGAAAACATCGAAACGAGTGAACGCATGCACTCAGTATACCCACGCATTTCTTTGAGACCTAGAGATGCGTGGGTACAATGACACATATGCATTGGGTGGGACTCTATCCGTACCGAGCCGCACTTGCGGCTATCGTTCTTTTGGTACTCCTAGGCGGAGCCTTGGTAGTAAGCAAGAGCTCGCAGAGCCCACTTTCTACGACCCAGACCACCTGGGGGCAGGTGGGATCGTTGGTGCAGCAACCCGGGGCAGGAGGCACCCGAACGTCCGACACCGTGACACGACAAGTCTCGGACAGCGATATATACACCAGTCTCACGGCGGGCAAGACGGGTAAGTACGGCGATGTGTACGCAAACGACATCCCGGTACCGCAAAGCCCGATCATAACCAACACCGGAGACGGCTTCAAAGGAGGGGAGGTAGAGACCTTTTTAGCATCGGTAAAGCCAAGCGCCGAGGGTATAACGACCAAAAACCAAGACGGAGAGGACCTAAGCCTGTCCGACATCTATTCGTACGTACCCTCGAACTCGATCCCGTTCGTAAAACCGACCACCTCTACCCGCACTCCGCTCCAAGACTCACTCTATAACTACGGTAACGATGCCGGCTCGATAGTCGAGTCGCACGACGAACGCTATCCCAATGTCGCGACCGTCATGGATGCGTTCTTTAAGAACCGCTCGGACCCGACTGCACTAAAGGGCGTCAAAGGGCTTGCCGCCTCTCTAGCTCAGGCGGGACAAGAGATAGCTGCTCTCGAAACGGTTCCTGCGAACGTCGCATCACTCAACGCCTCGCTAGCCCTCGACTACAAGGACCTCGCGACGAAGCTGTCCGCCTTGACCGAATCGAAAAGCGACACTGAGCTCGTCGGTGCGATCACGACCTACAACACAAGCGCTGAAGCCTTCGCTAAGACAAATGTCGGTATCGCGACCTTATTCTCAGCCGCAGGGGTGCATTTCTCATCGACCGAAGCAGGCCGGATGTTCCAGTTCACGCCGATGAACTAGTCGCGGGTGCACACGATAAAAAGATAGGGAATGTGCAATAAAATACATCTTTATTGCTTTGACCCTCTGATACAATAATGTGGTGCCGTACGCATCATCTGTTTCTAATCGACGTTCCATTCTAGCCGCGACATCGGTTGCCATACTATGCATCGTCGCTGGGTGGAGGATCGCCGAAGCGTTTCGTCCCAAAACCGAGCCATCGATTGCAAAAATAGATCTCTCGGACCTCGCCGGGCCTGCCGATGAAACCGATACCGATGGCGACTCCGTACCCGACTGGCAAGAATTTCTGATCGGCTCCAACCCTGCGGTCGCAGACAAAGAAGTAGCGAATGCGCGACTCGCATCATCAACTGAAGTGTCTGCATCTTCAGTCGTCTCCACGCCCGAGACCTCAAAACTCGTAGACAAAGTAGTGACGGCGTACACCGGCGCACAGATGACCGCCCAAGCACTCACCCCCGAAGACATCGCAAACCAGATATCCTCCGGCCTCGAGGCACCCGGCACCTACAAGCCGCACCTTGCATCCGAAATCAAGACTGTCGCCATCAACACTAAAGAGCGCGCTGCCCGGTATCAAGAAGATATGCGCAAAGCCATGGAGCCGATGCTCACATTTAAGAGCTCCGAGATCGAACTCATCGGCCGGTATGTCGCGCAAAAGGATCCTGCCGCGATGAGCGAGCTCGAGCACATCGCCTCGGTCGACGATGCAGTCGCTTCTGCCATGCTCAAGGTCGTCGTCCCAACCGACGCGCTCGACCGTCACCTCGAAGCGATAAATGCGCTCACATATTTCTCCGCGACCCTTCATACCATAGTCAAATACTCGAACGATCCGATCGCGTCACTCACGCTCCTGCGCGTCTTTAATGACGCCGAGAAGCGAATGAATGCGGCGTACGGTCAGCTCGGCGTCTATTACTCTCAGATGCGCGCACTATGACACTGACCACGCGCATATCGACGCTGTTTTTCATCTTGATGATTGTTGCAGGCTTTTCATCGGTCGCGGCCGCACAGGTCACGACCGACTGCACCCCGAACGCAGCGGGAGGGCAGACCTGCACATCGGTTGCGGTTGCCGGAAAGCCGAGCCCGCCCGTAATCCAGGTTTCGGGCGGAACGGGCGGGACAGGTGCGTACACTGTCCGCGGGCAAGCTGTGCCAGGGGCAACTGTCGCAATAAGTACACCGAGCGGCGCTAAGTGCCCTGACAACACCCAGGCAGATGCTAACGGCGCCTTTACGTGTACCTTAAGCGGTACTCCAGCAAATGGCGAGAGCATCAGCGCGCAGCAGACGGCACCCGATGGTCAGAGGTCTGACGTCGGCGAGACCCCGAACGCCATCAAGCAGCTCCCTGACACCGAGGCAAACCGTGCGTTCCTTAAGGACGGCGTCTTCGGTTGTGGCACGGGTGCTTACGCCATGAACGTAGGCACGATGAACGCGATAGGTGGCGTGTACGTACCAGTCAACGATGCTGCAGTAACCCAGAACACTGGGTATCTGGTGTATAAGTTCTGTATCCTCGATGGAGTAGTTGTGCGCGAACGCGAAGCGGCGACCTCGGCGTTCGTCAAAGCGGCGCTCGACAAGATAACCGGAAAGGGAGGGACTCCTGCATATGTGCTCAATATCCAGGAATATATTCGCGAGAAGCAGGACAAGACCATGGTCGAGTTTACCAAGAACTACAATTTCAATGCGGCATGCACCCCATACCGCGACCCGGTCAAACGAGCCATCGTGCAGCAGTATCTTCAAACGCGCAACAAAAAGAACGCGAGTTTTACCTGCACCCTACCGAACGGAACCGCGTCAGCAGGGGTCGGCGCGCTTTGGCAGATTGCGCAGAACCCGGGAGGAAACACTCCACTCGGTGCCTACATGGCGGCCCAGATCCAAGCCGAAGAGGCCCTGTCCGAAACCGAGGATGATGTGCGCGATGAAGTGCAGCGCAACAACGGCTTCAAAGATGTGGTGAGGGATGATACGTCACCGACCGAGACAGGGGAGCAGCGCGTGATCCCGCGTGTCCTGACGCCCGGCTCGGTCATCAAGGCCATAACGGATCAGATGGTCACATCTGGTTATCGTCAGCTCGAAAATGCAAGCGCCGTCGACCAGATTATCAATGCGCTCTTCAGCGGACTTTCGACACAAATCCTCACCGACGCCGGCGGCCTCGCTGGTATCTCGCAGCAACAAGGAGCGACGCCCTCGTACCTAAACCAGGCATCGCAAAATGCAGTATCGGGACTGCGTACGACCGTCACAAACAATGCACTTACTATCGTATTCAACGCCCTTGCGGTCGAAGGTCAGTATCATAAAGCGCAAGAGACAATCGGGCAGGCGGTCCTCGATGCGCGCAGCAAGCTCCGTGTTGCCGAGAACGCATGTTGGAACATGATCATCCCCAAGGTACAGGAGCGTGCTGCACAAGATACGAGCGGGGCCGTGACTTTGGTCATCGCTACATCTACGCAATTCTCGGATGCGGTTATCAGGACACAGCTCCAGCCCCTAGCCGACGCTGCACGACAGGGAATAGACAACTCCGATCAGGCGCTCGCCGCCCTTAAAACGCTTGCAGCGAGCCTCCAGAACACCGCATCACTCTCGGTGCAGAATGTCGCACTTCATCAACTCGACAACCTGCTCGCTAATCACACCGTCCACACACAATTCGATCTGAAGACGGTGCAGGGGCAGGCCGACACCGTACAGACTGCCATGACCAACCTGGTCACTGACACCGTCAAGTCATGGGGCGACAACCCAGCAAATCCGCCCGGTTGGTGCAATGTGAATAAGGTGGAAGTGATCGACTTCTGGCTTGCCCAGTGGAAGAAGTAAACTAATGTTATGTTCCGCGCACTCTCATATATCTATCGCCACAAAGGGCACATCGCCACCGCACTTGCGACCGCGGCAATCGTAGTGCTTGCTCCGGCATTCCTGCGAATTGATCATGGACACATCGTGCTCCACCTGAGTGCAGCAGAGGCAGCATGGACGTTCTCGGGCATGATGCGCGAGTTCGTCGCGTGGATCGGCCTTCTCTTCATCTCGTTTGGCGCGCTCGTTCTTACGATTTCTGGAGCGCTGTTCGATGTCCTCATGGACTGGACCATCATCAATTTTGCGCAGCATTTAGCAGATAATGGCTTGCTATCGAGTATTTCCGGTGCAAATGATGGAGTCGCAGCGGGACAGGGGTCGATCGAAGTCGTTTGGACAGCCTTCAGGGACATCTCTAACATCGTGATCATCGGAATGTTCATCTTTGTCGGTATATCGACCATACTCGGTATAGACGAGTTTGGATACAAGAAGTTCATAGCGCGACTCCTTATTGTGGCCATCCTAATCAACTTCAGTCTGTTCTTCACCAAGATTACAATCGACATCTCGCATGCGCTCGCCGGAACGTTCTACAAGGCGCTTGGTGTACAAATTGAAGGCACGAATACTGGAGGCGGGATAGCGTCCGGGAGCAACGAGGCGTTTGCGAATTCAGCAGGGAACAACCTCACCGGTGCCAAGGGCATCGCCGGGGCATTCATGACCGCCATGGGCATATCGGGCACCTACACCGCACAGAAGAATGAGTTGATAAAGATAGGCGAACAAGCAGACAGCACCTTCATGATCCTCTGGGTCGCCATACTGACCACTATCATGCTCATCGCGCTTGCGGTGGTGCTCTTTTACGGCTGCTTCCTGCTCGGCACCCGTGGGGTTCTCTTAATATTCCTCCTCCTTTCGTCTTCGTTTGCCTTCGGCTCGTTCATGATTCCGAAATTTCGCGACCACGACTATGGATGGAAAGGCTGGATCGATACCCTCATACGAAGCGCCTTGTTTGCGCCTTTGTTCCTTCTTTTCTTGTGGATGGTGCTTTTTGTACTGCGCCAGGTGCCGGCAAGCGCTAAGTCGAACGTGGCAGGGTTTGCGGTCGATGCGACGAATCCGGCTGTATGGACCTCGACCATCATCTATATACTCTCGCTCGGGCTTTTATATGTTTCGATGAAGGTCGCCAAGAGCTTTTCATCTAATGTCGGAATCATGAGCTCAAGTTTCAAGTTCGCAGACATGACAGCAGGAGCAGGTAAGTCTGCAGTGATTTTTGCTAGAAACCGGAATCGATTTAACGCAAGCGAGCGCGCACAAGCAACCCTCGCCAGTGGCACTAAGGACAAGCTCATAGCGCGCGCCAACGCGGGAGGTGTCGGAGGATATGCTGCACAAGTGCAGTTAAACAGGCTCCAGAAGCAGGCGAAAGGGGAATTCGGTATGGCAAGCGCCGCGATCACCACAAAATTAGATAACTACGCGAAGTCCTGGACGCAGGGTGCAGGCAAAGGAGGTGCTGCCGCGCGCGCCGCAGAGCATGAGAAACACGAGATTGAAAAGATCGAGAAGGGAATCACCACGGTCGCTCCAAGTAAGGAAGCAGAGAAAAAAGTACTCGAAACCGGAATGCAAGAAGCAAAGAGTGCCATCAAAGCCGAATATCAGAAGGCATTGGACGATCACAAAGCCAATAACCAAGCACTGAAAGATAGTGAGGCAGAAGTCGAGCGTGACGAGAAAGAAATCGAGACAATCACCAAAAAAGTTACGGAAGGTAACGCAAGTGCACAAGATATAGCAAGAAAGAATAACCTTGCCCTCAACGTTAAGGCAGTTGCCTCAAAGATCGCCATAACGAAAGCTGCGATCAACGCAGATAGAGAGAAGGGCATCAAATCATTTAGTGAAGCGATTGACGAGCATGTAGAAAAAACCATGGACCAAACTCATGGCAAGGTGATACAAGACTCACTCAAGAGAGCGAAGTCAAAAATTGAAGATATGAAAAATGAGAATCGTGACCTGTATCTGACCCGCACAGTATCGAATCCTGTTAGACGCGACCAGATGCGTAGTGCCCTGAAGAGCAGTGCCGATGATAAGAAACTCAAGGCCGCCGCAAAGGCATTTGCAAAACTGAGCGGTGCGGCAGAACCAGCTCCGCAAGCAGCACCATCCGCACCAGCACCTGGAACCCCGGCAGCAAATCCGCCCACCACTCCTTAATAATCATCACTAATGTATGTCTCAGACCGAATTTGATCAGATGGTAGCCACCGAGTTCCAGAAACTCCCCAAGGTGGTGCAAGAAGCCATCAGTGCTGCCGATGTTCAAAAACACCTGCGTGCACTTTCGCAGAAGCACCAACTGCACCTGGACCAATGGAGCGCGCTTGAAAACGAGGTGATGATGATCGTGATAGGGATGGACCCCACTGATGCGCTCGAGGCGAACATCATAAAAGAAGTAGGACTGGCGCCCGATGTGGCCCGAAACGTCGCAAACGATATCAACACCGAAGTATTCGAGCCTATCCGCAAAAAACTGGAATCGACAGTGGCGGAAAACGCGCCTGCACCCCTTGTCGAAGAAGCGGACCCTACACAGCTCGCGTCCGAGCGCGCGCCAGAAGTCACGGTACCGAAAGTTGTCGAGCCTCCACCACCCAAGGCGACACCGACGGAAGTGACACTCTCACACCTTAAGAGCTCGCCTGATGTCGGTATCGCCCATGAAGCGCCCGCCGCTTCCACCGAACCTAAGGCAAAGAGGGGATCGCTCGACGCCGGAACCGCACCAGTGCACGCGACGATGCCACGGCAGAGCGACCCATACCGCGAGCCGCTCGCATAACGATTGCTTTGTTCCCACACAAACGCCGTTTGTGCGTGGTTTGATTGCTATACTGTATTCATGCAATTTCAGGTACCTCAGTTCATCGAGGTCGAAGACAAAATCTTCGGGCCTTTTACCTTGAAACAGTTCATATTCATCATCGGCGGAGCAGGGCTCTCGTTTGTCCTGTGGAAGCAGCTGCCGTCATTTGCATCTTTGCCGCTCGTCATAATGGTACTGAGCGCAAGCGGCGCCCTGGCCTTCATGAAATACAACGACCGACCGTTCATTATGGGTGTCGAGAACGCCTTTTATTTCTTTTTTCGCGAAAAGCTCTATCTTTGGAACTCTGACAAGAAGAAAAAGAGCAAAAAGGCCGTAGAAGCGGCGATAGCCCAGGAGCAGGTCCGCATACCAACGCTGTCTGACAGCAAGCTCCATGACCTCGCGTGGAGTCTCGATATCAAAGAGAAAGTCGACCAGGCACATAACCGCGAATCGACCTTGGTAAGCCGCGGCCTGGGCGGAATATCCGGACTTACCAGCGCTCGGGACGCTCGAATACGCTAATTATGGTCTCTCAAAAAGGAAAAGCATCGCAGGATTTCGTGCCCGTCCAGGAGGTGCGCGATGGCGTCGTGGTGCTCAAAGACGGGGGATTGCGAGTTATCCTCATGGCATCATCGCTCAACTTTGCACTCAAATCCGAGGACGAGCAGACGGCGTTCATCATGCAGTTTCAGAACTTTCTTAACTCACTCGATTTCTCGTGCCAGATCTTCATTCAATCGCGTCAGCTCGATATCAGGCCCTATATAGCCTCGCTCGAGGTCGAGTACAAGCGTCAGCTCGACGACCTCATGCGCATCCAGATACGCGAATACATCGAGTTCGTAAAGAGCTTCACCGAGGCTGCAAGCATCATGACCAAGAACTTCTTCGTGATTGTCCCGTACAGCCCCGCCTTGGTCGGCCCTAATTCGGGCAATAGCGCATTCCCGGCGATGCCCTGGTCAAAAGCGAAGACCGATGCTGCCGAGGTAAACCACACTTTCGAAGAGAATGTGTCGCAGATGGAGCAACGTGTCTCGGTAGTGCAGCAGGGTCTCATTCGCAGCGGCGTGCGCACTGTGCAGTTAGGCAGCGAGGAGGCAATCGAGCTCTTGTACCGCATGTTCAACCCAGGAGAACAAGACAAGCCCGTTCATATCCTTGAACAAGAAGCAGGAACCCAATGACGAACGGGTGATAGAATGTTCCCATGTCTCTTCTCGATATGTTGGGCAAGAAGAAGGAGCAAGAAGCTGCGGCGCAGGTGATGCCGGTCTTGCCCGACGAGATTTACGAACGCGGCGTGCTCGAGCTGCAGGACGTGATAGCTCCATCAGCGCTCAAGATCTCATCTCGCGAGCTTAATTTAGGAGAAAAGATAGCACGCACGTTCTTTGTTATCTCATACCCACGCTTCCTTACGACCGGCTGGTTCTCGCCGATCATCAACCTCGACAAGGTGCTCGACATCTCGATTTTTGTTCACCCAATGGATACAAATACCGTCTTGCGTAAATTCCAGAAGAAAGTCGCCGAGGTCCAGAGCCAGATAACTATTCGCGAAGAGAAGGGGATGGTGCGTGATCCGATGCTCGACACCGCGTACGCAGACCTCGAGCAGTTGCGCGACTCGCTTCAACAGGCGCAAGAGAAGCTCTTCGAGGTGGGTCTCTATATGACCATCTATGGCACGAGCCGCGAAGACGTCGACAAGGCCGAGTCCGAGATCCGCTCGATCCTCGAGTCGCGCCTCGTGTATGTGCGACCAGCCCTTTTCCAGCAAGAACAAGGCTTCAGATCGGTGTTGCCTATAGCCAAAGACGAACTCAATGTACACACCAAACTCAATTCATCCCCGCTTTCCTCGATATTCCCGTTCATTTCGTTCGACCTTACGTCGGACAAAGGCATCCTCTACGGCATCAACAGGCATAACTCGTCCCTTATATTGTTCGACCGTTTTTCCCTCGAAAACTACAATTCAGTCACCTTTGCGAAGTCGGGATCCGGAAAGTCATATACCACCAAGCTCGAGATCTTGCGCAGTCTCATGTTCGACACCGAGGTCATCGTCATCGACCCTGAGCGCGAATATGAGTATCTTGCCGAGACCGTCGGCGGTCGGTATTTCAACATATCACTCTCTTCCGAGCACCATATAAACCCGTTCGATTTGGCTCCGCCGCGCGAGGATGAAGCCGCAGCCGACGTTTTGCGCAACAATATCATCACCCTGGTCGGCTTGTTCCGGATCATGCTCGGCGGTCTCACCCCCGAGGAAGATGCGATCATTGACCGAGCCATCACCGAAACATATGCGCTCAAGGACATCACACAAGACGCCGACTTTACCTCAATCGAGCCGCCGCTTCTCTCTGACTTCGAACTGGTGCTCTCTGGCATGGAAGGGTCCGACAGCTTAGTACAGCGTCTCTCTAAGTACACCAAGGGAACATGGTCGGGCTTCATGAACAAGCCAACGAACGTCGACATGAACAAGAAACTCATCGTATTCTCAGTGCGCGACATGGAAGACGATCTCAAGCCGGTCGCTATGTACATAATCACGCACCACATATGGAATATGGTGCGCAAAGAACTGCGCAAGCGCCTTCTCGTGATCGACGAGGCCTGGTGGATGATGCGCAGCCAAGACACCGCGTCGTTCTTGTTTGGCATCGCCAAGCGCGGTCGTAAGTACTACCTCGGGATATCGACCATAACCCAGGACGTCTCGGACTTCTTGAACTCGCCTTATGGCATACCGATGATCACCAACTCATCGATCCAGCTTTTGTTGCGCCAATCGCCGACGTCGGTGGACCTTGTGCAGCAGACATTCAAGCTCTCCGACGAAGAGAAATACCTGCTTCTCGAGTCAGATGTAGGGGAGGGAATCTTCTTCGCAGGACTCAAGCACGTCGCCATCAAGATCATCGCAAGTTACACAGAAGATCAGATCATCACCTCGGACCCGTCCCAGATACTCGCCATCAAAAAGGCTAAACAAGCACAGTCTGCTGACGCTGACATCGACAATCCACTTCCTCCACCCACAACAACCGCATCAGCACCTCGATTTGCAACACAAGAAGGAGCGGCACTACAGGGAAGCCAGGTACCCAATTAGCCTCCATGAACCGACTCGCTTTCTCTTTCTTACTCATCTTGTCTGGACTCCTTTCGGTGCCGGTATTCACGTACGCACAATCACTGCTCGACGATGTTGGTTCAACGCTCACTATTCAACTGACCCCAGAAAACGTCGCTCCGGGCCAAGTGATTACAGTCGAACTATCGAATTTCAGCCGTGACTTCAGTCTCGCCACAGTGGCATGGTCGGTTGATGGAAAAATTGTCGCAAGCGGTTTAGGACTAACCACTACCACTGTGCAGGCCGGATCTCTCGGTTCCCAGAAAAGAGTTGCGGTTGCTGCCCAGTTTCCCGACGGGTCGATACTTAGCGGCTCTACGACATTGACACCTTCGGTCGTAAGTCTGGTATGGGAAGCGGAGACGTACACACCCCCATGGTACCGTGGAAAAGCCCTCGCCTCGCCCGGGTCGGTAGTCCGCGCATCGGCCGAAGCATGGTTTATCCGCAAGGACGGATCTCGGATCTCGAACGACCAGATACTATTCAGCTGGAAACGCAACGGGATTCTTCTCACAACATTGTCCGGAGTAGGAAAGAGCACCTTAACAATGCCGGCCCCCCAGCTACACGCCGATGACAGTCTCTCAGTCACTGCCTCGAGCCGGGACGGATCATTCGAGGGTAATTCGATAGTCGTCATCCCATCTGCTTCCGTACAACCCGTCTTATACCCGACATCGCCAACCGGCGGTGTCTCGTACATTTCAGCACTCGGTGAATCGGTTACGGTCATCGACAGCGAAACGACGGTCGTCGCTGAACTATATTTTGCAAGCATACGTAACCGCAATGACGCGCAGATGCAATACCAATGGTCGGTCAACGGCGAGGTGTCACGACCGGAATCAGAAGCATCTAAACTCACGATCGCGCTTGCCAACACCGGTGCCGTCACAGCGAAAATCACTCTTGCCGTCAATCATGCTGCCAATATCTTACAAGCGGCTACTCGTACTTGGATACTCAATCTCGACTCGCGCGGGATTCCATCGACAGCAGCCGATCCGTTCACCTCATCAGTGCTATGAATAAGAACTCGCGTTCGTTTGGATGGACAGGGTTCGTCATCGGACTCGTGGTCATCATAGCGTTAGCACTCTTTGCTTGGTATCTCTACCTACACAATGCCCAAAATCGCCTCGATACTGTCTCGAGCGGCCGCGGTTTTGGACAGAATACAGAGGTCTTTGGAACTCCCATCGGCGCTCTCTCGGTCGTCGGGGTTGAGCGTGGCAAAGGAATCGTCGCGACAGCGACATTACCAGCATTCGCTCAGGCGAGCGCGGCGCCCAGTAGCGCACCATATTATTCTGGATCGAGCACGATAGCGCGATTCGCCGACATCCAGAATGGAAACATCTACGATGTCGATCTTTCTAATGGCAGCATCACGCGCGTCACGAACACTCTCATCGCCAAGGTAGGGGAGGTGGTGTGGATCGACTCATCACGAGTCCTTTTGCGTGCCGTCGATGACGCAGGACACATCACAACACTCAATGCCTCAATCTCGGGTAGCACTACGCCAAAAATTCTCACCGGGACGTATCTCGAGGAGGATATTGCGTCTTTGGCAGCATCACCTGACGGGACGATGCTCGCACGATTGGTGCCTACCTCAAAAGGGGTCGATCTTATTCGATCGAAACCTGATGGATCTGCGGCAAAACGCCTATGGTCAAGCGGGGTACGCGGATGGACCTTGTCTTGGATAAAACCGCGCACTATCTTTGCCACAAGCCGCGCAAGCGCAGGGGTCAGCGGCTCCTTGTATGGAATCAATGCAGACACCGGGGACAGTACGGCCTATATCGTCGATGTGCCAGGCCTCACTGCGCGCATGAGCCCAAAGAACGCAAATCTCGTTTATAGCGCTTCATATAGTGACCGAACAGTGCTCTTTTACCGTGCTGCGAGCTCAACAGACGCGGTACGTCTTCCACTTAAAACACTCGCCGAGAAATGTGTATGGAGCACTACGGAAGCAGACATTCTTTACTGCGCCGTACCTCGATCGATACCTGCCAATGTTGTGTACCCCGATGATTGGTACCGCGGCGAATTTCACACGAGCGATGACTGGTTTATAATCCATCTCGCAGACAATACTGTTGTACCGCTTTCGGGTACCGAATTCGACACAATAGGCGATGTCGATGTAAGTAACCCGACCATCGACCATTCAGGAAAGCATATCGTCTTCATCGACGCAAAGACCAACAACCCATTCATCATAACCATCGCAAAGCAATGAAACAAAATCCGCTCATAGAACGAATGAAGGGTGCCCGGCTCGCATATCCCACGTTCCTGGTGAGTGATTTTCAGAACGCAAACCTGTTTAAAAACATGACGGCGGCCAACGACCTTTCAGGTTTTATAAACGGCATTTTCAAGATAGCTATCGTTGTTGGCGCAATGCTCGCGGTATTGCGCCTGGTTTACGCAGGATTCCTCTATATGGGGACCGATATTTTCGATAAGAAAGGGGCAGCGAAAGAGGCCATCCAGAATGCACTGATCGGCCTTCTCCTTCTCGTCACGACATACATCTTACTCAACCAGATAAATCCCGACATCCTCAACCTTAATATCACCCAGAACCTAAAGGCTCCCTCCACAGCAAACGACCCTTCGACACCCCAAAGCGCGGGTACCGCCTCATCTGCGGCGACCTACCAAGCACCGAACATCATCACTGATCCAATAAGTGGTGAATCAAAATATTGCTCGCTGGACACTGGAATCTGTCAATAGCCCGGACTACGCAGCTTTGTACTTGATGACGACGCGACGATTCTTTCCTTCGCCTTGTGACTCCGTTTTGAGATCCTGCATTTCACCGAGCGTCGCATGTACGATGAGTCTCTCGTAGGCACTCATTGGGGGGAGCTCTACATCGTACTGAAAAGACCGAGCTCGTTCAGCCATCATCTTTGCACGTGTTTGGATCTCTTGGATTTGTTCTTTACGGAAACCGTTTACGTCCACTGTGTAGTGCTCACTCTCGATACCACGATGCTCCGCTATCTTCTTTATTATCAGCTCGAAGGCGCGCAATGTCTCACCACGAGGTCCGATGAGAGCTCGCGGGTCGGGAACAAGGATAGAAAACAAGGTTTGCCCGGCCATAGTCTCGACAACCACAGAATCTGGCGTAACTCCTAGGGTGACCAACAGTTCTGTTATGACGGTTTGTATCAGTGTTGTATCCATATATTATGCTTGTGTTTCGTGATTCTCGCGGCGTACCAGGTATTCCTGCACTAAAGAGAATAGGTTACTCACCGTTAGGTAGAGAGCGACGCCTGCGCTCGCTTTGTATGCGATAAATCCCACTATAAGTGGAAGGACGTATCGCATTTGGAGGCTCATACTGCGGGCGAAATCGTCCTGAAAGGATGGTGGAGCGTCTTTCTTTGGTGGTGTTGCAGCCGGTGTTGCAAGCCATGCGTACGCCATTTGGGATGCCGCAGCTGTTATCGCCAGTATAATGCTTGGAACCGCGAGATTCACAAGGCCGATAAACAACATATTGACCTCTCCAGGAACCGGCACGAATGAATACAGGAGTGTCGGATCGATTACGGGGAGGTGTCCTTTAAAAAAGACCCAGTAGAGACCTATGATGATCGGTAATTGAACCAGAATAGGGACAAGACCCGAAAGAGGGTGGATATTGTGCTCTTTATAGAGCTCGAGCATCTTTTTTGCCTGTTCTTCTTTATTTTGGTACTTACGCTTCAGTTCTTCGAGCTTAGGCGCAAGCTTTTTCATCTCGATCTGGGTGCGTGTCGCTTCGCGAGCGATAGGGAACAGTATGAATTTAACGAGGAGTGTGAGTGCAATCGTCGCAAGTCCCACATCATGGTTTGGTACCACTGATATGAGAGTAACCAAACCATTGTAGAGAGGAACGAAAATCGCACTATGGAAAGCGGCAGAAATCATCCTGCGCATTCTATCTCACAAACCATGACCTGCACAGTCTTATTAGGCTATCGCAGAGAACATCCGTGTCATCTCGGCCTTAATATCACTAAAAGGGGCAGTAAAAACTGTCTTGTTAAGCGAAATAACCCCAATAATAGGGGAGGTAAGGGTAGGACTTGCCTGTGTCAGGGCCTCGCGAACCCGGCGCTTGGCACGATTGCGGTCTACCGAGAGCGGGGCGACCTTTTTTGACACAGAAACACTAATATATGACGTATTTCCTTGGTTTTGTACGTATGAGAACGAAAAAAACACCGAGGAAAGGCGTTTTTTGGGCTTGATTGCCACCGATTGGAGGAGTGCCGAAGTTGCCCGGCCCAGCTTCATAACCTAAACCTGGGTCAGCTTTGCGCGACCCTTCTGGCGACGGCGCTTGAGAAGCCTGCGACCCGACGCAGTCTTGTTGCGGTTCATAAAACCGTGTGCACTGCTTCGCTTCTTCTTCTTTGGCTGGTATGTTCTGCTCATAAACGCATCATACCTCTAATGGGATAAAATTTCAATAGCTTGGCCATTAGTATGGATTCTCTGTCTATTTCGTCGGATAAGGGGTTGTCCTTTGAGTTATACACAGGTTACCCACACCTTTAAGCTCCATAGGGGTCAATAGGCGATTGAAAGCGATTAGGTATAATGGCTCCACCTTAGGGTGCGTATGACCGACAGAGAACTCTGGCAGAATGCTTTAGTGCAGATAGAACTGGCATTACCGGAAGCGAGCTTTCGCACATGGTTCAAAGGAACCGATATCATCCGCCGTGAAGGGGCAGGGGATATCCAAGTGGGAGTGCCAAGCAAGATCGTAAAGGAGTGGCTCCGCGACAAACATCACAAGCTTATCCTCAAAACTATTCGTTCGCTTGATGAACACATCCGCTCTATAGACTACATCGTACACAAGACGGTACGGACCACTCCGCAACGTGATTTTCCTACCGGTTCGGCGTCGCAGACCATGCCGCTCACCGAGCTCTATATCGACAAACGCGACAATCTTAATCCTCGATATACGCTCGAGACCTTTATTGTCGGTCCATTCAACCAACTTGCACACGCTGCTGCGCAAGCAGTGATGCAGAAACCAGGACTCGCTTACAATCCACTCTTCATATATGGCAAGACTGGTCACGGTAAGACACATCTCATTCAGGCTATAGGCAACTATCTCAAGAAGTCACATTCGAATAAGAAGGTTTTCTATGTGAGCTCGGAGCGATTTGCTATGGATTACATCAATGCTGTGCGGGCAGGTCGAGGTAACAGCTTTAAAGACCAGTACCGTCAGTATGACGTGCTTATACTCGATGACGTGCAATTCATTGCCGATAAGGAAAAGACTCAAGAAGAGCTTTTTCACCTCTTTAACGCTCTCCATGACAACAATAAACAGATCATCTTCTCGTCCGATAAGCACCCGAACCATATGCCAGGCCTCGAGGACCGACTCAAGGGCCGTTTCTCTGCAGGAATGATTGCCGAGATACCTGAGCCCGACCTTGATTCGCGCATATCAATCATCACAGCCAAAGTCGAGCAGCACGGGTTCTCGGTTCCGCCCGAAGTCATTAAATTCATTGCCGAGCAGGTACCTGGCAACATCCGAGAACTCGAAGGTGTGCTTAACACCATCATCTGCAAGACACAGCTAAAAGGAAAGATCCTTTCCGAGATAGAGGTGCGTTCAGTCATAAAGAACAACGTCAGGGTACAAAGAGGGGTCTCGGTAGAAGAGGTGGTCCGTAAGATCGCCCGATATTACGAGATAGAAGAAAGTAGTATCTACGAGAAGACCAGGAAGAAGGAAGTGGTGAAGCCGCGCCAGGTGACTATGTATATATTGCGCGAAGAATATGGTGTTTCGTACCCGTCGATAGGGGAGAAGCTCGGCGGACGCGACCACACGACCGTTATTCACTCGTGCGAGAAGATAAAAGAAGAACTTAAGCGTGACCCAGCTCTCGAGCAGGAGATAATGCACGTCAAGAACCTCTTAGTGACGTAAAAAAATTTGTGGGTAAGGTGTGGATAAGGTGTGTGTCGGGACTGCCTTTATACACTCCTTGTGTGGACAAAAAGCCAAGTGACGGCATTATACACACAGCTATCCTTCTTTTCCGTGAGTTGTTAGTCCGGTAGTCCCCAGTTGAAAAGGTAATAAAACCGAGTAAATAAGCCAAAAAAAGACGTTATCCACTTATCCCCGCGCTTAATAGTATTAGTAGTAGTATTTATACATGAAAGTAACTTGCTTAACGGATAACTTACTTAAGGCGATTTCCGCATCGGAAAGACTCGTAGGTAAGAAGGAATCGTTGCCGGTACTTTCGTGTTTCTTGCTCGAAGTAACGAAACAAGGACTTATCTTACGGGCCACGAACCTCGAGGCTGGTATCGAGATAGCAATTCCTGGCGAAAACACCGAACCAGGCACGGTAGCGGTACCGGCACAGGTACTCGGGAACATCCTGCGTATAACCCGAGGGGATAAAATTACGATATCTGCCGATGAATCGACACTATCGATCGTTGCAGCGTCCGGAACGACCTCGATACGCGCCGTACCACACGAAGAATTTCCCCCAATACCGTTTTTGGATGATACGAACCTGATTGAGATGTCACGCCAGGCGCTCGTAGACGGTATCCAGTCCGTTTTATATGCAGCATCCCACTCAATGGTGCGTCCCGAGCTTGCAAGCGTGTCTGTGAGCTATTTAGAGGGCTCTTTGGTGTTTGCGGCGACCGATTCGTTCCGATTGGCAGAAAAAAAGGTCCAGACGGCGATGTCGAATGATTTTTCCGATATCCTTCTACCACAAAAGAATGCATCCGAACTCGTGCATGTTCTTGCCTCATTGAGTGAAGATACTGTATCGATCAGCACCGACGATTCTCAGTTATACCTAAAGAGTATGTCGGCACTCTCAGTACGGTTCATTTCGAGAGTTATCGACGCATCATTCCCTAATTATCGCGAAATAATCCCTAAGGCATTTACGACGGAGGCAACTATCCTTACAAAAGATCTCTCGAGCGTCCTTAAGAAGGCTAAGTTATTCTCTAACGCTTCGCAGCAGGTGAGTTTCCATATATACCCTAAAAAGAAGGTGTTTTCAGTCACTGCGCAGAATCAGGACGTGGGTGAGATGGATGAATTGATCGAGGCTGCTGTAACTGGCGAAGATATTGATATTAATTTCAATAGCACTTATGTTGGTGATTCGCTCCAATCGATACATGCTGATAGTCTTACATTCTCTTTTGCGGGAAATGGGAAGCCATTGGTAATACGGCCGATTGGCGACCTTTCATTCATGTATCTCGTGATGCCACTCAATAGGTAGTATGAATCGGATAGGGGATTTCCTTGCACGATTCAACCTTTTTGTCCCTGTAGACACGATTGTCTCGAGGACAATCAGTGATGGAATACGGGATGTGACCGGAGTCACTATTGATCCCAAGCAAATAACACATACCTCAGGAAAGGCGTTCGTGGCTACACATGCTGTAACTAAGACAAATATAGCCCTTAATCAAAAGAAGATACTCGAAACAGTGAATCTACGACTTAAGCCCTATAAGGTGTCTTTAAGCTCGATCAGTTGACTACTCGACCGTTACAGCAACCTGAGAAGAGTATCCTCCTGAGTCACCACCAGTCACTGCGCGGATTATTACGGTACCTGGTTCGCTTGGCATGAAGGATATTGAGTATGGAGCACTACTAGAAGAGCCGATCGATACACCATTGATGTAGTAGGCAACATGACGTGTCTGACTGAGAGCCTCACCCTCTACAGTAACAGTTATCAAAGATCCGGATTTGACGGCACTGCCATCTGAAGGGGATGTGATGGTGAAAACAGATGGAACATACGGCGCATTACCTATCGGTGTCGGTACCGAAGGGAAGTTTGGAAGATTCGAGGGGATACTAGAAGAGCCGAGATTTGGTTGTTGTCCCGCCCAGAGTGCTACGGGATACTCCCAATAGTTATATTGACCATCTGATTGAGGATTCGAAGGGGGTGGTCCTAATGGGTCGTCCTTATTAACATACTGCAGAATATCATGCACGACTCCGTTCTGATTCCATACGCCAAGAAATGGCGGTTTCATCGCCGGGTCTTCAGCTGGTGGTGCAGGGAATGGTGCGTCCGTCGTGCTTGCAAGTGCAAACTGCATGAACTCATTCCACATCGGAGCAACGATGAATCCTGCAATCTTCTTTACCATAGGGGAATTATCGTTGTTACCAGCCCATGATCCGACAGATAACGTCGGTGTGTACCCAATGATCCACGTATCTCGATAATCATTAGTGGTTCCGGTTTTGACCGCTACATGATGTCCAGGTACTACAAGTGCTGAATTGACCCCAAATTCGGGGGTACGTGCCACATCGTCGGAAAGTATATCTGAGATCATATGAGTTACCTCGGGTGAAATCACTTGCGCACCAGCGGTATCCTTGTATTCCTCGAGAACAGTACCTTTCCCATCCTCAATCCTAAGGATGACCGTGTCGCTATGGCGAACCCCTTCATTAGCAAATACACCATAAGCACTCGTCATTTCAAGAAGTGATACTTCGCCGCCGCCGAGTACGAGAGTAAGACCGTATGTTCCCGCATCAGCTAACGATGTAATTCCCATGCGTAAAGCGGTCGCAATGGATTCCTTTATCCCTGCAAGGTAGAGTAATTTAACTGCGGGAATGTTACGTGACTGGGCAAGCGCATCCTTAAGAGTCATGGGACCTAAGAAATTATTATCGTAGTTATCTGGCGAGTAGCAGATATCAGTGGTCTCGAAGAAATTCGGTGCGCAACTCGTTGAAAACTGAGTTTTGAGATCGAAGAGCACTGTTTTTTCTGTGTAGCCCTTGCCGAAAGCTGTAGCGTATATGAATGGCTTGAATGATGAACCAGGTTGCCGGTATGCTGTAGCAACATTGAACTTTCCATCGATTTTCTCGTCGAAGTAATCGCGTGACCCGACCATGGTGAGTATTTGTCCTGTCTTGGGATCGACAGCAACCAAGGCTGCATTGCTCGCGTTGAATTGGGAGGCGTTCGAGAGGGCACGACGCTTGACTATCTCTTCCGCTTTTTGCTGTAAGTTATAGTCGAGAGATGTTATGACCTTGAGTCCTCCGCTCTGGACCTGATCGGCGCCATATTTTGCCTCAAGATATTCTCTGACATAAAAGACAAAGTGGGGAGCCTTTATACCGTTTGATGCTTGATCCAAAAAAACCACCTTCTCCGCTTTTGCGACATCGTACTCTGCTTTGGTTGCGAATCCACGCTGGAGCATGCGTTCGAGAACGAGGTTTTTTCTGTTCTCAAGACCTTCGCGGTGGTTACCAAAAGGTGAATAGTAGGTTGGTGCCTGTGGTATGGCGGCGAGATATGCCGATTCAGCTAACGAAAGATCTTTCGCATCCTTCCCAAAAAAGGATTGCGAAGCCTCCTCGGCGCCATAGAGTGTCCCGCCATAGGGCGCCTCGTTAAAATACACCTCAAGAATCTGGTCTTTCGTGAAAGCTCGCTCGAGCTTGAGTGCAAGTATCCACTCCTTAACCTTACGGGTGATGGTCTTGTCAGTCGTAAGAAGTGTATTCTTCACCACCTGCTGAGTGATGGTAGATCCGCCTTGTCCGCGCAAAAGCTCTCCGGTTGTTATGTCGGTATAGATTGCACGCGCTATCGCCTTTGGGAGCACCCCGTGATGTTGGTAGAAATCCGGGTCCTCGATGGCTATGGTCGCGTTTCGAAGATATAGAGATATCTCATTTAATGGAACCTTCGTCCTTCGGATCGATCCATGTACGTCATAGAGCAGGATTTTGCCGGTGCGGTCATAAATCTTGGTAGATTCGGGCACGCGACGCGTCTCGAACGCTGTAATTGACGGTACTTTGAGTGTGGCGAACCAGATAAGCACGATGCCGGCGCAAAGGAAGAATATGATACCGACGATTGCGGCTATAAGTTCGATGAACTGACTTCTAGTGCGGGGCTTGCGCCGGCTCAACTCTCTTACAAAAGACGGCCAATGTTTAGAAGTGATTTTATTCATATGTGCCGCACCCGAGATGTGGGGATAATGTGTGGATTATAGAATGGAGCGACGGTAAGGCCAAGTTGAATTGTTCATACCTTAGTCGCTACCATAAGCAAGACGCCAAACTCCATGAATTTATTACACGAGACGGTAACAGGCCATATGTGTGAGTCCGACTGCAATCGCGTCGTACTCATCATCGAATTCGATTGATTTCGTGATTGTTACAAGTTTCGGGATCATCTTCATCATCTGTCCCTTCGTGGCTGCACCGTACCCAGTGACTGATAACTTTATCTGGTTTGGTGTGTATTCGATGATTGGGATTTGGTGTGCACCGGCAAGCGCAAGTAAGGCACCGCGTGTCTCCGCAACCGCCATAGCAGTCTTTTGGTTTTTTGCGAAAAAGAGCTTTTCGAGTGCTATGGAGGTCGGTGCAAACTGCGCAATCGCACCTTCTACACCGGCGCAGATCATAGCTAGGCGTAAAGAAAAATCATCGGACTTGTTTGACCGCAGGCAGTCCGAATGAAGGAGTATCTCGCGACCCGAGACTTTCTCGAGTACCGCGATACCACAACGGTCATAACCTGGATCGATGGCGAGGATGCGCATCTCTAGAGTGTAGGGGAAGTAGGGGAATATACAAGAAATGAATCGGCCCCACAAATTCATGCGGGGCCGATGGGTTATTTAGCGGTGGTGAGTATTTTCAGGTCGAGTGCCATCCATACATTTGGATCTATATACGACTGTCGCATGATCCATCGCTTAAACGCGGTATCGTGCCACAACAAGATCCTGTCAGATTGATTATCAAGGACATAGTCTCCTATTGATGTCCGTACAGTGAGTACTGCGTGATTCTCGCCATGAGCGTCTACCACCACAGTCATAAGGAGCGCTCCTGCCGGCCAACCACGCCTAATAAGCAGATGTCGCTTTAGGAGCGCGTAATCCTCGCAGTCGCCACGGAGCTCTATTGGGATAGTCCAATACTCCTCGACCTTATACAGCTGTCGGTCGGTCATCGGCTTGACGTTTTGATTAACCCACCGGTTAACAGTGTCGAGCTCGAGTAAACGCTCCTTCGTTACTACGTACTTAGTGTGTTCGGTCGATCCTTTCATGCACTGATCTGGTGTCCGTTCACAAAAGTGATGCCAGCCGTACGGGCCCGGAACCACTCCATGCACCCTCATTGAACGAATCTGTGCCTCGGCCCAAGAAGGGAACGCGAGTAACAAAAATATGAGCGCTGAGCGCGACATGTGCCGCCTCCCTTAGTTTGGTTTCTGCCTACTGATTGTATTATATAATAAATATAAAAAATGTCCACGTACCCACCGCGACTCTGGTGTCGCTACTCTGCGTTCGTATAGACCGATTGAACATCATCTCGTTCCTCGAGTCGCTCAATAAGATCATTCAGCCGTTCCCCGTCCTCTCCAGTGATTGGTGTCATTGTCTTTGGGATGAAGCCATCAATAGTCTTTTCAAAGGCCCATGCAGCAGATCCAGGGGTTGCAAGCTCGTACCCCAGCTCGCTTACAAGATGTTTTATCTCTTGTGCGCTCCGGTTGCGACTATCGGTCAGAATATCCATAAGAATCGCGACGCCGCCAGGACCATACATCTCATATACTATCGACTCCATATCGGTGGCTCCTGCTCCTAATCCTTTGGCTACGGCGCGCTCGATATTCTCTTTCGGCATGTTTGCCGCGCGTGCTCGCTCGATCACGGCTCGTAATGTGGGTGAATCCGTCTTGCCGGCGACCTTCTTACTTTCGAGCGCTATGACATTGGCAAATTTGGCGAATACTTTTGACCGGGCGGTGTCGGTGATCGCTTTTTTGCGCTTTATCTGTGACCATTTCGAATGTCCTGCCATATCGATTAGAGTAACGTATCGTTTTCTTTCGGTATATCGTATCCGAGATGGGTATAGGCCTTCTTGGTGGCAGCCCGTCCGCGGGGAGTGCGCTCGAGGAGCCCTATCTGCATAAGATAAGGCTCATGCACTTCCTCGACTGTCGCCGCTTCTTCGGACAAGGCGGCTGCGATAGTGTTGAGTCCTACAGGACCACCTTTAAAGGTGTCGATGATCACGTTCAGTATGTCGCGGTCGGTGTTCGTGAGACCTAATTCGTCGACCTCGAGAAGTGCTAGTGCCTGACGCACGGTCTTTTCGTCTATACTACCTCCCTGTACTTGGGCGAAGTCGCGGGCGCGCTTAAGGAGATAGTTTGCGGTGCGCGGTGTTGCCCGGCTGCGCTTGGCAATCTCTTGCACTGCCTTGGGCTCGGCTTCGATACCGAGTATTTTTGCGGATCGCGCGAGGACCTCGGCAACCTCATTCTCGGTGTAGTACACAAGGCGGAAGGTTCCTCCCGAGAAACGGCTTCGCAGTGGGGCTGAAAGCATCGAGATGCGAGTAGTGGCGGCTACGAGCGTAAACGGCGGCAGTTCGAGTTGCACAGTTCGTGCCGACGGTCCTTTGCCGATGACGATATCGAGCACTCCAGACTCCATGGCAGGGTAGAGGACCTCCTCGATCGACTTATTAAGCCGATGTATCTCGTCTATAAAAAGCACATCACCCGGGGATAGGTTGGTGAGTATCGACGCGAGATCACCGACTCGCTCTATGGCGGGCCCTGAGGTGCCGCGCATCTGCGCCCCAATCTCTTTAGTGATGAGGTGCGCAAGTGTCGTCTTGCCGAGTCCTGGTGGGCCGTATAAAAGGACGTGCTCAGGTTGCTGCTTACGTTCTTTGGCTGCGCGAAGAAGTATGCGCAAGTTCTCTTTTATCACCGCCTGGCCGACATATTCGTCCCAGACGCCCGGTCGCAGTGCCTGATCGAGCGATCGAGGGGAGCGCTCGATGAGCTTTTCGTCTGTGTTCAGATCTTTCATGACTGTAGTGTACCTAAAATATTCATAGGACGCTCAGACCGAGAGAATTACGAGGTAGTTGACAACAGTGATATACCATGATACCATTCCTTCAGCACGCGAGACAGCGCGCTTTTTTGTGCCCGGCCAAAGGGGTCGTAAGTACTAAAAAACCTCCAAATACAAGCCTAAAATAGGAACCGCAAGGTGACTAAAAGGTAAGATCGGACGCGTAAACCTCTCAACAACTTTAGGGCTTATCCGAGGATACAGCGGTACCAAGCACCTTTTTGCGCAGTATATGCGGTATGTCTTCTTTACGAAGACCTATCCGCGATAGTGCCTAGAAAGGTGCTCGGACCACGGCTTTACTCCTAAGGCATAAGAACCGCTTTCGATGACCATTGAAAGTATTGTTGAGAGGTTTACGAGCCCGATTTTTCGCATAAGCGCTCGGTGCGCTTATGTATAAGAACGTATCATCTAATCCGAAGTACGCAACGCACTGGAGCAGATGTTTTTCAAAAAATACAATGCGTGGTACGTCGGATTGACACCGTGCATAACGAAATCGAAAAATCGCAAACCTGCCGTTCGGCAGTTTTTTATTGCGAACCGCGAAACAGTCCTCCCTCACTTAAATCTACCACACGTGCGAGTTCATCTAATGAAGTCACTCCTTTGAAAACCTTGACGATGCCATCTTCTTGCATGGTGCGAATGTTCTGATGCCAAGATGCTTTCCAGAGGTCTCGGTCCGAAGGGGAGGATCGGATCGTGTTCTCAATCTCGCGGTCCATAAGAATCGCCTCGACAATACCGATACGTCCGCGGTAGCCGGTATTGCCACACTCGGCACATCCAGCCGCCTTCCACATTTTTTCTTTGCTCTCGGGCATATCTTCCGGATGTGGCATGACTGCGATGTGGCGATCCATGAGCGCATGTGCCGCGGCGTCGACCGGGATCTCTTGTCGGCAGTGGACGCATAGGCGGCGCACGAGGCGCTGTGCCATTGCAAGGGTGACTGCAGACCCGAGGATATCCGGCGAGACACCCATGTCGATGAGGCGGGGGAAGGTACCGGCCGCATCGTTGGTATGTAAGGTCGAGAACACTAAGTGACCAGTCAAGGATGCTTGTACTGCAGTAGACGCCACCTCGCTGTCTCGGATCTCACCAACCATGATCACATCTGGGTCTTGGCGCAATGTACTGCGAAGTCCTTGGGCAAATGTGTAGTTTTTTTCTACCTGGGTCTGCACGATTCCGGCCAAGTGATACTCGATAGGGTCTTCGATGGTGATTATCTTTATCTCGGGGCTGTAGATAGTGCGAAGGAATGCATACAACGTGGTCGTCTTACCGGAGCCGGTTGGTCCGGTGTTAAGGATCATGCCGTTGGGCTTATTGATCTCGCGCCGGAATGTCTCGAGGAGGTATGAGTCGAAACCGAGGTCTTCGAGCTTGAGCTGGATAGTGTGCGGATCGAGGATACGCATCACGACCGATTCGCCATAGTTTCCGGGGAGAATCGAAGAGCGTATCTCGATCTCGCTGTTGTTTACGTTGATGGTGAAGCGGCCATCTTGCGCGATGTCCTTGAGGTTGAGTTTGAGTCCCGAGAGCAGCTTGATGCGAGAGATTACGAGTGCGTAGGTTGGGTGGTCGAACTGGAGCACTTCCATGAGGACTCCGTCGAGGCGGTATCGCATACGCACGATTTCTTGCTCGGGCTCGATATGGATATCCGAAACCTTGAGTGCGAGTCCTCCCGCCATAAGCACTTCAAGCACGTGCGAGACGCGGTGAGCGTCTTTGCTTCCCGCAAGCGCGTCGACCTCAGCCTTGACGTCTGACACGGTCTTGAGTTTCTGGAGCATCGTCGTTATCGAATCGTTCGAGAGTGTGAGCATTCCCGCCTCGGTCTCGGTTGCATAGGAGAGGTCCTTGTATCGATCCCAGGCATGTTCGAGTGACGCTTGCGACACCATGAAGCGTCGTACCTGGTAACCGAGCTTCTCGATCTCGGCAATCTGGATGAGGGAGTCGGGTCGGTCGGGGGATCGCATCGCGACGAACAGCCTCTTACCGATCTTGCGAAATGGAGCGATCTCGGCGGCACGCGCGTTCTTCTCTAAGACGAGCCTGAGCGCGTCAGAATCTATTGCCTGGCTCGTAAGGTCTGCGTATTCGACATTATATTTCTGCGAGAGTATCCGTGCGAGCTCTTCCTCTTCCCTGTGGTGGAGTTCGGATAGTCGTTCTGAGGGTTTTCGGTCATTGAATTGCACTACCATATGGCAATCATTCTACACCCTTGTCTTATCCCTCGAGCTCTTTTTCGAGGGCATTCACGGCGTCGTTCATGAATCGGCGCGACAATCCCGATCCATCATCGAGCGTGCTGTGGTAGACGCGCATCAAATTGTCGAAATCACCGCATAAGAGGACTACTTTTTCTTGGACGAGCCTCGAATCCGAGAGGGGGAATGCTAGTTTTACGAATCCAGGATCGGTCACTCGGTTTGTCGGGCCGTTTCCGACCGAATCGATGACGATAATCTTCTTTGTGTTCGTGAGGGTGCTTTTGCACTCGTTCTCGAAGCTACGAAATCCATGACCCCAGTACACAGGCTTGTCGTACGACAACTCTTCGTTAGCCGAGAAGACAAACAGGGTGTTGGCACGAAGTTCGGGACGAGAAAGAATGACATGCAACATCACCGCAACTCCAGACGCGTTGTCGATAGCTCCGGACTCAATACTGTCGTAGTGCGAAAAGACAATCTTGCGCGGACTGGTAGTGTTACCCACAAGAATATCGCGCGCACTGTGGTTCACTTTGTTGGCAACAACCGTTGCCTGCACCTTTTTGGCTTTTAAAACGCGCGAGAGAACCGAACGATCGACGGCGATTGCAGGTGCGAAGTAATGATTACTGCGCGATATCCCTTTCGAGCGAGGGTTAAAGGAAATGTTTGGCGTCTCTTGCAAGACCGAAGAAGAGACGAGAGAGCTGATAATCGTATAGTTCGAGTCGATAGTACCACTCACGAGGCCGACACCTGCAGCTGGTGTGCGCACGCCGTCGAGAAAGAGCTTTGCTGTGATGCGCGGGATGTCTACCTGGAATTCGCGATTCGTGAACGGGATATTGTTTTGTACAAGAACTTTCTCTATAAGAGCAGCTGCTTTCGTCTCGTTCTCGAGCTGTCGCTCGCCTAGGGCGACGAGCCGTGCAACAAATTCCATCGTGTCGAATTTCTTACGGGATCTCATGTGGTAGAAAAAATGAATGAATAAAGAATAAAAAAGAGGTGTGGTGGGGCGATAATCGCCCCACCGACCCTCCAAGTGCTCGCTATGCGAGCACTGACCACGCATTCGCTATGAATGCGTCGTCTACCACACCATACGAGTCCCATTTCTCCGTCGCCGGGAAATAGTGCATGCCATCTTTCCATGGCATACGCACGATGAGGGGTGTGATTCCGAGCTTAGCGAACACGCTCGCGAAACTCGGCTCGAAGACATCCTCGGTGAATGACCCGAGTGCATCACCCGACTCTCCGCCGTGGAAATCCTCGAATAGGATTCCGTGTGCCAAGAAGGGCATGAGGTACCACGAGTAATAATCGCGGGCACGCTCGTTCTCCTTCCAAGGCTTACCGGCGTCGATTCTTCGCACGGGACCCAAGAGAGTGTCTTGGAGCTCGTGATGATAGTCGACGACCGATCGAGATCCATCATCGAGAACCACGCTCGAAAGCGGGGTTCGCTCCCATTTGGCAATGGTCGCGAGACGCTTCTTGACGACGATAGGTCCTCCTTTGCCCAAGCCGGTGCATACGTACGGATTCAACAGCGTACGTTTGTATTTCGAGGCCGAGACAAAGATGTCGCCGGTGCCCTCGAGCCAGAATGGCGAAAGGCCCCCTTTCAGTGCGAGCTCCCTGAACACGAAGTCCTCGAACCGGGCGGTTGAGATTTGTCGGGCGAGTATCGCGAGATCTGGCACTTTTGGAATCTGGGGGAATAGATATCCTTTGCGTTTCCATAAGTACTCGACTTCCTCACGAAGCCCGTTTCTCTGGCGTTTGCCAAGCTCAGCACGCGCCTCGGCGATCGGGGTGTAGTAGTCAGTCATCGCTGCCTCCGTTAAAGAACAATCGCCAGATACGAAAAAGAGCCCCGGGCGGGGCTCTTTGGTGTCTGGTTTTAGGCAAACCGCATCACACAAAAGCCCCTCGGGTGCTACGCATCCAAGTAAAGCAATGTGCGAGTCGTACGGCTTGCATAAATCGATACTACCCGAGCCTCTAAAGCTGTCAAGCGAACCCTTTGTCGTGCAGGTTGTGCTAGCATGCCGGAATGGAAGAATTAGTGCACTCAAGGGAACAAATGTTCGAAAGAGCAGCTGAGTTCGTCGAGACTCTCGTGCCAGGAAAAATGGCGACCATCGTTGCACTTTCTGGCGACCTCGGGGCCGGAAAGACCACATTCTCGCAAGGGGTTGCACGAGCGCTCGGTGTCGAGGAGCAGGTTACGAGCCCGACCTTCGTGCTCCAAAAGATCTATCTATTGAAGGATCAGTCATTTGACCGACTTGTCCATATGGATGCCTACCGGCTCGAGCGCCCCGAGCAGCTGAATGCCCTGGGGTGGAATGAGATTACAAGCGATCCAAAAACCCTAGTACTTCTTGAGTGGCCCGAGCATGTCTCTGGGGGTCTGCCGGGGAACGCCCATCGGGTCTCTCTCGTGTTTGTCGACGAGCATACGAGGAAAATCGGCATACGATAGGGATGGTGCGACTTTCGGTCGTACGCACGAGAGAAAAGTGTCGCATGCTATGATGCCCGCATGACCGCTGCTACGAAGAAGGTGACAGGCAGTAAACGGCTTGTGCTCTTGGATGCGCATGCCATCATCCACCGCGCATACCACGCACTACCTGACTTCGCGTCATCGACCGGAGAGCCGACCGGCGCCCTCTATGGTCTCTCCTCGATACTCATTCGTATCATCCAGGATCTCGAGCCCGACTACATTGCGGCATGCTTCGATCTTCCACAGCCTACGCATCGCCACGAAGCGTTTGAAGGATATAAAGGCACACGCAAAGCGACCGACGACAATCTCGTGGCACAGCTCAAGCGCGCACGGGACATCTTTGCGGCATTCTCGATCCCAATCTACGAGGCCCCAGGATTCGAGGCCGACGATTGTCTGGGAACTATAGTGCACGAACTCAAGAAAAAACCGATTGACATCATCATTGCTTCGGGGGACATGGACACGCTCCAGCTAGTCGAGAAGAAGAAGGTGCAGGTGTATACACAGCGAAAAGGACCTAATGATATCGTGCTCTATGACGAGGATGCCGTGAACACCCGGTACGGATTCGGTCCGCTGCGCATACCCGATTACAAAGGTCTCCGCGGAGATCCGTCGGACAACATTCCAGGCATAAAGGGGATTGGAGAAAAGACTGCAACTCAGCTCATAGTCGCTTTCGGTACCATCGAGGATATCTACAAGGCACTCAAGAAGGATGACGAAGCCTTGCTGAAAGCGAATATAAAAGGAAAGACTGCAGAGCTCATCAAGGCAGGCGAGGACGAAGCGGTCTTCTCTAAGATGATCGCGACAATCCGGACCGATGCACCTATCAAATTCGAGATCCCCAAAAAAACCTGGACGGACGGTCTCGATGCGCAGAAGATCCTTCGGATGTTCGACGAACTCGGGTTCAGGTCGCTTATGCCGCGTGCAAAGAGTCTGTTTGGTATAAAAGAGAAAGGGGAAGAGGTTACCGGTAACCTCCTTGCGACCGAGCCGGAAAAACCAAAAGAGGCAGTCGATGACCGAGAGCTCAGAGAGACAACTATCGCGCTGTGGCTCCTCAACTCCGACGTATCGTACCCGGAACTCGACGACGTCCTGCGCTACGGAAAGACTGAGAGCTTTGCCACTGCAAAGGCGAAGATCTTCGCGGACCTTACTGCTACCGGGCGCCTGTTCGAGGTCTTCGAAACTATCGAGAAACCACTTATTCCGGTAGTAGAGGCAATGTGCAAGCGCGGCATACGTCTCGATACAAGGTATCTGGCAGACCTTTCTGCCGAGTACCATACGGTACTCGAGGGCATATCGGCTCGCATCTTCGGACACGTTGGTCACGAGTTCAATATCAGCTCACCAAAACAGCTGGGTGACGTCTTGTTCGACGAGCTCCAGCTTGGAGGCCCTAAGCAAAAGAAGACCGCGGGCGGTCAGCGCTCTACTAAAGAAGAGGAGTTGTTGAAACTTGCAGATTCGCATCCGATCATCGGCGAGATACTCAGTTTTCGCGAGCTGAGCAAGCTCGTCGGTACCTATGTCGACACCTTGCCGACTATGGTCGATTCTGATTCGCGTTTGCATACCCGCTTCATGCAGGCAGGCACCACCACCGGCCGCATGGCGTCTTTGGACCCTAATCTCCAGAATATTCCTATAAAGACCGAATACGGCCGACGTATCCGCGAAGCATTCGTTGCCGACAAGGGGTACCGGCTCCTGGCTATCGACTACTCGCAGATCGAGCTTCGAATTGCAGCGGCCCTGTCGGGCGATACCAAGCTCATCAGTATCTTCAAAAGCGGGGGTGATGTTCATGCTGCCGTCGCTTCACAGGTGTTCAAGGTTCCAGCTGATGCTGTCGACCGCGAAATGCGCCGCCGGGCAAAGGTGATTAACTTTGGCATCATTTACGGCATGGGTGTGAATGCGCTGCGCCAGAATCTCGGGAGCGATGTCTCACGCGATGAGAGTGCGCAGTTTTTGGCAGATTACTTCGATAACTTCCAAGGACTCGCGGCATATTTGGAAAAGGTAAAGGCCGACGCTGCGCGTCTTGGCTACACCGAGACCCTCTTCGGACGTCGCCGCTCGTTTGCTGGCTTCCGGTCTCCATTGCCGTATGTCCGCGCACAAGCCGAGCGAATGGCGATAAATGCGCCGGTGCAGGGAACGGCAGCAGACGTGATAAAAAAAGCGACCGTCGATGCAGACCGGATGCTCTCGCGCGAAGGACAGCAAGAGAATGTGCGTCTCTTGCTCCAGGTTCATGACGAACTCGTTTACGAAGTAAAGGCGGATCTCGTCGATTCTATGGCGCAAAAACTACGCCATGTCATGTGTGCGGTCGTTATGCCCGAGCAGTTGGGCGGAGTGCCGTTGGTGGTCGATGCAAAAACAGGGAAGAACTGGGGAGATATGGAAAAGATATGATCTACCTCTATCTCGGGGAAGATACGATACTCGCGCGTAAGAAGCTACGCGAAGCGGTAGACAAGCTCGTGGCGCGCGTACCGGACGCCGATGTCCTCACGATCAATGACGAGAATTATGGTGACGAAAGCATCGACCTACTCCTACGGGAGCAGGGCCTTTTCTATAAGAAGCGCATACTCATACTCGACGGAGTATTCTCGACCGATGAGCCCGAAGCGTACCTCAAGGCACTGAAAGGGATGGAGCAGTCCGAGCACGTGATCTTTGTGCTCGAGCGAAAACTGGACGCAAAAACAAGAAAACTTTTTGAAAAGCACGCGGCAAAGATAACCGAGTTCGATACGGCAGAAAAGAAAGCGGCGCACTTTGACGGATTTGCGATCGCTGATCATCTCGGTTCCAAAAACCGCAACGAGCTCTGGCTTGCGTACCGTCGCGGCATCCTGCGCGGCGAGCCAGCCGAGCGAATCTACGGGCTCTTATTCTGGGCTGCTAAGGCGCTCTACGCTGCGGCCATAAGCGAGACCCCGAAGGATGCCGGGCTTAAGGAATATCCGTTTACCAAAAGCAAGCGTGCGGCAAAGAACTTTACACAGAAAGAGCTCGCCAGGATCGTGGCAGACCTGTCGGAGCTGCCTGCGACCGCGAATATGGAAATGGAGTACGCCCTCGAGCGCTTCGTGCTTTCTATCTAAGGTAAGGCTGAAAGAAGTGAGGGTCCGTGTGCATAAGACCTTTTGACGTACTACCTAACTCGCGTAGCATTGCAATAACTATGAAATCACACTCTCTTATGCGTCTATGCATCGTCTCCACGATTCTATTCCTTAGCTGTTCAGTATTAGTCCTTATGATTCCGGTTCCTGCAAACGCAGTATCGACCGCTTGTATACGCTGTGGTCTCGGACCCAACGATCCTCCCTGTGGCCAGGTCTGTCCCGACAATACTAATCCGCAATGTGTCGGCGTCTGCACTCCTGGTGTCGGAGGCGACCCTCAGCAGTGCAAGGCAATCAAGTGTACTCAGGGAGATGGATTGGAAAGCAAGGCGGCGGCGGGCGGAGCAGAGCAGGTCATGAAGATGGCCCAGGATCTGTTAGGAAAGCTCATGCAAGGCGGCGGCGGGGGAGGTGGTGGTGACACGCCACAAGCGCCGGTGCAGCAACCTACAACGCCGACGTTGGGCGACAGCTTGCTCAACAATCTCGGCGACCTTAGTAGCGGTTCGAGCTCGATTGGCGCCGCTTTGAGTAATATTACCGACTCACTGTTGAATGGCAGCACGGCCGAACTCCCGAAAAGCACGGTCACTACCACGTTTGCGACGTCAACGGCGGCGACGACCGGTAGCGATGCGGCCGACGATACGGACGACACGACAAAGAAACCGTCCCTCGCGACCGGTTTCGAGAAGCCCAAGTCGGGCTTCGGCGCGTTTTTCGGTGGAGAGGGCGTGATAAACAGCATCTGCAAATCAAAACCCTGGGAGACGTCAGTGGTGTCGCAGATCTTTCCACCAGCATTCTTCGATTCACTTTGTTTCAAAATTGGTTACGTAGAGCCTCGACCGGCAGCCAAGGCACCCACTGCGGTCGCTCAGGTACGAGCAAAGCTCTCGTGTCCTGCCGGAGCACGACCTGGCGATTCTGTTGTAATTGCATGGCAATGCCCAGCAGGGTCGAGAAGTTCTGGTGTCGGATTTGACACGAAGGGACTTTCTCGCGGAGAAGTCGAGATTGCCGTTGGGTCTTCGACGCGCCGGTTCGATCTTGCGTGCGGACAAGGCGGGTCCGATTCATGTGTTGTCGAGGTGGTCCGTCCGGTGGTGCAAATTGTGGCACATCCGGCGCGCGTACCGCTCGGAACTCGATCGAAAGTTTTCTGGACCTCGTCGGGCGTTGTGAGCTGTGAAATAATCGGCCCTAACTTTAAAGAGACAGGCGTGCAGGGCGCCGCGACGACTGGAACCATCCTCGAATCCACTCCATTCACGATCACGTGCAAAACCGCAGGAGGTATCACGGTCACGGAGTCTACGACGATCGATATCGGCAAATAAGCCATGGTACGTTTGCTCAAGTACGCCGGCACACTCACGCTAATCGTTTACATAACGGCACCAATCTCGACGTACGCGGCCTCGACGGGACAGGCGGTAACGCAGACGGTGGTCGCCACCGGCGTCGGTATCGGTGGCGCGATGCTCGTAAGCTCACTCATCCAATCACCGTACTCAAAATGGCCGGTGACGCCGACGAACCCCGATTGTCTCTTCCGTTCTGTCGTTGTGACTCCGCCGGGAAACAGCGAGCCGCGCAATCCGAACCCTAACGGTAAAGACCAATGTTTTAACTTTTGTTTCTACATCGACCCGGTCACGGGTCCACAGGCATGTGTAAATCCTAACTCGGGGGGAAGTGTCTTATCCAAATTTGGTGGAATCGGCGGCGGTGCGGCGGCGAGTCCTCTGTCCAGTTTCGTAAACGGGCTCGCACAGGGGATAGGGAACGGGCTCGGGTCTGCGCTCATAGGTAAGCTTTTTCAGGGCGGATCGGGTAGTGGATCTTCTGGTGGGGTGGCAGGGCAAAACTGCACGCTCATGTTTACATCAAGCACTATCGCCGTCGTCCCCATTGGATGCGGCTGTCCCGACCCGGCAACGATTCCGGCCGGCGTCACCGTTTCTGGTTGCATGAGCGCAGTATCGCAACAACTTCTTGCGCAGCCGATTGCGCCTTACGATTCTGCTACCACCACCGCGTCGATACAGATCGATCCTGGATTGGGTACGATCCCTGCGACTCAAAGTCCTGATGTGGTCACTACAGTCCGTGCCGAAGCAGAAGGGCAGGGTCCGGTAATAGGTAGCGCCACAAGGAGGACTGGTACTGCGACCTTGGCCCCGACAATGCTGCCATCTGCCGCCAAACCCGCACCATCATTAATGGAGAAGCTCAAGCTCTCGGATGTCGCACAACAGACGTATACAATCGAAGAGCGAGATACCTCAAACCCAACACAAAGTACTCCGTCCTCTCTGGGGTCCTCGGTACCGGTTTTCGAGACCTCTCCTAAAAAAGACAGTGTTATGGGTTTTTCGGGGAGCGCTGCGACACAGCAGTCTTCGTCGGGGATCATAAACACGACATGCTCCTCGCGCCCGTGGCAGTCGGGGCTCATGTCGCGACTCTTTGCTCCGGCTTTTTTCGATTCGCTCTGCGAGCGATATGGGTTTGTTCAACGTCCTACCGCGCCTGCAGCAGCGTTTGACACGACGACGGCAGAGAGGAGAGTGCGGGCTCCGGCATCGGTACGCGACGACTCTCTTATAGTGACGCGGCCCGACAAAGGTATCTCGTGCATTCCCAGTGTCGTAATGGCAGAAAAACCTATTACGCTTTCGTGGTCATGTGGCGCCTCGAGCGTCGTTCAGACCAAGGGATTCACCGCGACAACCGGAGGGGCCAAGAGCATGACACCATCGTCTAATGCTACGTACGGCATCGTCTGTGCCGATGGGTTCGAGAGTTCGTGCGCGGTGCGCGTGATCCGTCCGACTGCACAGATAGCTGCTCGCCCCGCTTTGGTGCGCCTTGGTACGCGCACGACCATCTATTGGCGAGGTGTGGATATGCAGTCGTGTTCCGTTTCTGGTCCGGGGGTGCAAGCGTCTGGTCTTGAGGGTGCCATAATGACGCCACCAGTAAACGAGGTTACTACCTACTCGCTTGTCTGCGCACGCCTCGACGGAGCGACGAGTACCGCGCATGTCTCGGTCGATATTGGAGGTTAGGGTATAGGAAGAGCGTCCGAGCTCGTCGAGAAACAACCGATCACCACTTGGTGCATCGTCTTTCCGCCGTCGACGACGAGGAGCTTCTTCTGCAACAGCGTGAGGCCGGCGTCGCACTCGTTCTTCATGTTGTCGAGCAGCATCTTGTCGCTAAATGCCGACCGCATCTGGAGCGCCCAAACAGTGACGAAGACTACAATGAAGGCGAGGATTATGACTATAGCTGTGGTCTCTCCTCGGGGCATGTGGGTATGGTACCAAATTTACTACTAACGGATAGTATGGTTTTTTTTCGAAAATGAGGTGTCGCCTCGGGCTGCGAAGAAAATGGTCGTCACCCGTCGTTTCTTACTAAAAACGCGGTCGACCCCGCCTCGCAGCCAAGCTGCTCCTGCTCGGACCCATGTGAAAAAACAGTGCTCTAGCACTGTTTTTTCTACTGGGTCCGCCCACCTGGACTCGAACCAGGGACCAACTCCTTAAAAGGGAGCTGCTCTACCAACTGAGCTATAGGCGGATAGCTAATCGGCCGAACTATACCACTCATCATGCGAATGCGCGAGGGGCGTGCCGGTCCTTTAGAAGGGAAAATCGATCCCAAAGGGCCCGGGGCCCGTGATGATAAGCGACACGGCCATTATTAGTGCCAGAGCGATGGTGCTCGACGGGTAGGAGGAAATGCGGGGGCGAGCCAGCCAGGCACAAAGAATGGCGGCAGCCACGAGTGCCGACGCCTGGGTGTAAACACCGAGCACAACCGCAATAGCGACGAGTATTTCGAGAAGTGCCAAAATACGGTAGAGGGGTGTGCGAGCGGCCGAGATGCGCGACCATCCTGCGCTGCCGATGATAAAGCCTATCGCCATGCGCATCATGAGGGCCGAGAAGGGTGCGAGAAAGAGTATCTGCGGGAAAAGGCTCGGTATTAGATTAAACATCGCAAGCATTGTAGCATGGCGAACATGGCTCGAATCGCGGCAGTTTTACATAATGTACGGAGCGCCCACAACGTGGGGTCGGTGTTTAGGACCGCCGATGGCGCTGGAGTCTCTCTGGTGGTGCTTTCGGGGTACACGCCGCGCCCTATTGATCGTTTTGGTCGTCCGCAGAAAGAGATAGCTAAGACAGCACTTGGAGCAGAAAAGAGCGTTCCATGGAAAGGGTACGCAACTATCAAGGCTGCTGTTGCTGCCCTTGAGGTCGAGGGATGGATCGTGGCGGCAGTTGAGCTCGATCTACGTGCACAAAAGTACACTGATGTCTTACCGGTGACTGACGACACCGCGTTTGTGTTTGGGAACGAGGTACGCGGACTCTCGGCAGATGCAAAGGCACTCTGTGCACGGCTTATCGAGATCCCAATGAAGGGTAGCAAAGAGTCCCTTAACGTTTCTGTGACCGCGGGTATTATTTTATTTGCTGCGCTGAACGAGTGATATCATGTTCGCATGTATCGGTATGCAATCGGTCTCTCTGTTGGTGTTGTAACCGGGTTCAGTGTCTTTACCGTTCCATTTTTTGTACATGCAGCATCCGAAGAGGTCTGTATCGAGGTGCGCAAGACTGGAGTAGAGTGTGACGCGTCGACTCCCGAGTCGACAATCGATAAGAGACTCCTCGGTGTCACGGGCGGCATTACTCCTACCCAAGCAGAAAACGCACTCGCTGCCTTTTTGTGCCCTGGATTCAAGCTCGGCTATGATCAATCTATCGATCCTGCGCAATTGAAAGAAAGCAGGGTCTACTTTACAGCAGGAACAGCGACGATGGACCCGAGTTTTGCAAAATGCACGGCTCAGTTTTTTACTGAGGCTAACGCCGCAGGGATCTACGGTCGCGTTTGTATCGCTGCAGCACTCAGATCTGTCGACCATCAAAGGGCATCGTGTCTCGATCGGTCAAATTCGCAGGCATGCGGCCGCAAGAATAATTGCACCTCGTTTGCTGGTTGTCCGCATGTGAACGGTATAGCCATCGACTTGCGCCAGAACGGAGGAGTTCCGACACCGAAGTTGATTGCATTTGCAGCATCCAAAGGACTCAAGCTTGGTTTCGTGCCTAATGACTCGTGGCATATGGAGCCAAACGGCGCCGGCTGTGCTCAATCTGGATTTACAAATCCGACCGTTGCAGGACTGAGCTCGGCCTCGGGAGGGATGGACCCACTCGGAGGAGGTGTACTTTCGGGAGGGGGTACTGGGGGACTGTTCGGAACCGGATCGAGTTTCTTGAGCGGAATAGCGCGCGGGGTCGGGACGGCTGTCGGTATGCAGATAGTGCAAAGCCTTTTCCAGCCAAATTCCAATGTCGGTCTTTCACAAGGCGTGGCAGTCTCATCTCCCTTGCCCACTCCGGTGCAGAGTCAACAGTCGACATACCTCGACGGTACGTACCCGATCTTTGGGCAAAGCAAGCTCAGCAGCGACCTTGCAGCGCTCTTGCGGAGTGTCACCACATCACCGACGACGGTCATCGTAAGTGGTGCCGTCGTCCCAGCACCAAAGCCTACAGAAAAGACGATCGCACTCTCAGGCATCACCGAAGGGGGAGTTCGCGTGGTACCGACCGTGCCACGTCCGCAGGATGTTGTGGTGCAGCCGATCATGGCAACCGGCATGCAATCATTCGACACAACAGACCCTCGACACTCATCCAATCTTGGTATCTCAATCGAGTCATCCTCGACGGCGACTTCGGCGCCGCAGGCAATTGTCACGACACGAGAGGTCGAGGACCAGCGACTGGCGTACGCCACTATCGATCAGGTTGCCGAGCGGCAGCGCAATCTCGGAAGCGGCGCGTTTTATGGCGACGCGACCGATGACGGTAGGAGCAAAACATTCTTGGGGCGCCTGTGTGTTACGAGGCCGTGGGCCACAGGATTGTTCTCATCGATACTGAATCCGCAGCCGTTCGACAACTACTGCATCATGCACGGATACGTAAATGAGTCGGTCGAGTAGATCGACGCATGGGCGAGGCTTGTCAGTACGACCAGACACTTACCGTCCTTCCTTGTGCATCGAGAAGCCGTAGTACATCGTGTCGATCTTGCCAGAGTCCACGCTCGGATCCCAAGTACAGCCGCCATGTGCCGTCGGTAAAATCGGCGCGCCAGCGATGTTGCTCAACGCATCCATTGTACGAGATAGCTTGCCGCACAAAAGACGCGCAGGCGGGCGATACAGAGGTAGGGAGTTCGCCGATGAAATACGTGCAGCTCGGCATCGACGCAAGCAATTCGAAGCATGATTCGCCGTACCGTGCGAGGTTGTCGGGGGTGGGAACGAGTTCGGTATCCGGCGCAGGACACGAGCGAGAAAGGTCGGGAGCGAACTCTTGGAACTGCGTCAGGTATCCGCTACAGACGTTCTCGCGAAAGCTCGTCCCGACCGGCGAGGTGCCGCTCGTTACGTATATCGATTCGCCCGGGCCGAGTATCACATCAGAGAGGGGAGCGACCTCGCCGACTCTAAGGGCTACCGAGCCTCTTGGTAGATATGCACGCACTCCGGTGATCGCACTCTGAAGCGACCATCCCGACAAAGATACGTTCTTTGAATTGCCGTATGGTGACGTAAGCTGCAAATATTCTTGATGCGGATCAGACTCGCGCGGGGCACTAGCATTTGATATGGAAATTGCTCCCTTAAAGGGGGATATCTCGCCAAAAGTTTTGGCCTCGTTCACTTTTTTTGCAAGGTCTGCGTACTCTTGGTCGAGATCCGAATACCGGTCCTCGATACCGTACAGAGTATCGGCCTCTGACGAACCTGCAGAAATTGAAGACCCTGTGCCGCCGAGAGCGGCCTCATCGAGCGATGAGGGGAGCGGGATACCGGGCATCTTCGGTGGCGGGAAGTACAAAAAAGATGTGCCGGTCGCTATCTGGCCTCCAAGTAAAACGCCAAACGGATTTGCAAACTGGCCCGACTTGCTGAGTATCTGCTTACCTGCGCCGCCGGCGATCCATGCGACCACCAGTACGATCACGATCACAAAAAAAAGAATCAAGAGGACACGCTGTAGCATGTTCTCGACAGTATACCATCGTGCTTACGCCAGCGCTGGCGATGGTTCGGTCGCCGCTCCTGGATTCTTATCGAAAAGTTTGCGCGCGATTTCTTCACGTAAGACATCGGCGTCGCTCCAGGGTATCTTTGTTCCTCCAGGGCCCATCATGGTGGTCTCGCTGCCTTTTCCACTTACAAGCACTGCTGTTCCAGGTTCAGCAAGCTCCAAGGCTCGTCTGATCGCGAGCCGTCGGTCGATGATGATCTCGGGGCGGGTGTGCTTTATCCCGAGTGCAATTGAGGCCGTTATTGCAAACGGATCTTCGTCGTACGGATCTTCGTTGGTGAGGATGATGTGATCGCACAGTTCGTCGGCGATCTTTCCCATCTCGGGTCGTTTCCAGACGTCGCGGCCGCCGCCAGCGGCGCCCAAGACACACACCTTCTTGCGCCCTTTGTACGAGGTGTAGAGCGCTCGCAGAGAGTCTGGCGTATGTGCGTAGTCGACGACTGCAAGAAATGGCTGCGACTTATCGATCTGTATCTCTTCGGTTCGACCCGGTATGACGCGGAGCTTCGCGATGCCGGCGGCAATAATGGACGGCTCGATGCCGAAGGCGCGTGCCATCGTTGCTGCCGCGAGCGCGTTCATCATATTGTGTTCACCTGCGACATGCACGTGCATCGTGGTGTTCTCGAGCACGAACGTGCTGCCACGCTCATCGCTCGCATACGGACGCACCTCTTCTTTGGTATAGGGGAGAGCGAGGTCGACGGGGAGGGTAAGGAAGCGAACACTCTCCTTATCTTCGGTATTAGCTGCCAGGATGCGCGGTCGCTTTTTCGAACGTACCAGGGCGTGTCCTATCGAGAGTTTCGCTTGTACATATGCGTCGTACGATCCGTGCGATTCGATATGCTCGGGCGAGAGGTTCGTGAATATGAGCCCGTTGAGCTGAATGAATCGATGACGGTGCTGCAGAGTGCCTTCGGACGTCATCTCGATGAACGCGATGTTGCATTTTGCCTTGACCGCGTCGGCCAAGAACTGTTGCATGAAGAATCGTCCCGGCATGCTCATCTTGCGCCGGTTCTGCTCGCTTTTGCCAGCGACCTTGAAACGGATGGTGCTCGTGCTTGCAGTCGTGTAGCCCGCCGTCTCGAAGATGACGTTCAAGAACTCGATGGTACTCGACTTGCCTTTGGTCCCGGTGACGCCAATAACGAGAATACGCTGGGAGGGAAAGTTGTTTATGAGTGCTCCTAAGAAGGCGTTCCCAAAGTGGTATGCCGAAAGCACGGGTCTCGGTATCAGCTGCCGAACCATTGATTTGAGTGCATGCATATCGCTGTTATCGTGATCCGCCGAGAATTTTCAACGCTTCGCGCAGTCGTGTGCTGCTTCCTTGGTGTTCGCGAGGGACGAGCTTGAGGGCGTCGCGAGCCTCGGAGCGTGAATAACCTAGGGCTTCGAGTGCCTCGACAGCGTCGGTGTCGCCGGTGTGTATTGCCTTTTCGCCTTCGATCGCGAGGCCGACCTTGTCGCGAAGCTCGATGATGATCTTTTCGGCGGTCTTTTTTCCAATACCGGACATCTTAGTAAGGTACGCGAGATTACCTTCGGCGATCGCACTTTTAAGAGAGCTCGGTGTTGCGACCGAAAGAATGCCGAGTGCCGATTTAGGTCCTATCCCGGTAACGGTAAGGAGTAGCTCGAAGAGGGAGAGCTCGGTCCGGGTCGCGAATCCGTAGAGATCGAGTGCCGTTTCGCGCACCGCCATGTGTGTCCAAAGCGATGTCCGCGTACCTACCGAAAGCCCACCTAACGTATCGACGGCGCCAAAGACCTTGTACCCGACCCCGCCTGTGCTCACGATCGCATGGGTATCGCCTATATAGAGAACGGTACCCTCAAGATGACCTATCATGCTGCAATCATACAATAGAGAGGGCAGAAGTTCATGGGTGTGGGGGCAATAACACAGATTAGTTGCTTTTTTGGGGTTTTTAGGTACTATAGCCCCCATATGGCTATCACATCGTCTGCAAAGAAGGCACAGCGCGCATCTCTTAAGAAGCGCGTCTTCAACGTGCGCCGCAAAGACACCATGCGCGACGCCTTCAAGGACTTCTCTAAGCTTGTCGCAGCCAAGAAGGTTAAGGAGGCAGGTGCTATGGTCTCGACGGTCTACCAAGCGGTAGACAAGGCTGCAAAGCGCGGAATCATCAAGGCAAACGCCGCATCGCGCCGGAAAGCTCGCGTTGCACGCATGCTCGCTGGAATCTCGAAATAACGGCTCAAAACAATCACAAAACCGCGCTTTCTGGCGCGGTTTTGTGTCGGGGTATCGGTTTTTTGGCTTCGGTCGTTTGTTATTGTAGACGCCTCTGCTTGCCGCCATTAGGGTGGCCGCGGCTCGCGCCGTCGCGCTGCGCCCTGCGACCATCAGGGTCGCGAGCACATTTTTGTGGCCACCGTAATTTGCTACTGCAAATTCGGCCGGCCCCGGCTCGGCACGCCTGCCTCCGCCGAGCACAAATCTGCGCTCACTCGATTTGTGTGGCTACCCATAATTTTCTGGTGAAAATTTGGTCAGCCCCGCCTCGGCAGGCCTTTGGCTAGCACAAACTCCATGTATTCGTTTGTGCTCCCGCTAGGAATCGAACCTAGATCACAAGCTCCGCAAGCTTGCATTCTATCCATTGAACTACGGGAGCGTCGGTCGTACTGTAGCATGTTTTTCGAGAATATCTATCTTTCTGGGACAGGCTGGTGCAATCCACTGTGCAAAGCGTTGGAAAAGGTGGGGGAGTGCCGCATGATATGGCTATGCATCGATCTCGCGGCTCTGCGTCGTTGTTAGTAAATCTCTTCTCATTCGCCATAGTCGCTGGATTGTCACTCGGTGCCAGCGCCTATAGCCACGGCAAGGTCGCGCTCGGCATCGACGTGCCACAACGCTCGCAGATGACTGCAGCGGCAGATGCGGCATCGTCGCGCGATGGCGACAATGGTCGAGGGGCCAGTGGAGCACCAATCCCGAGCGGTGAAGAGATAGGAAAAGCTAGCGATTGTCCTGCAGGAACGACGCAAAACGTCTCGGCTGCCACCGGCGGAGATAATCCTGGTGAGGTCGCGATAGTGCAAGCGCCCGGCGCCGATCTTAACTCGTGCGTTGTTTCGTGGGATTCGCCCGATGGGAAAAAAATATTTGTCGCCGGAGCTTCGTCGTACGCGGGAGCTATCAGTGCCTGTGGTGGCGCTGCGGCAACCACATGTGTTACACAAAAGATGGAAAGTCAGTTTCCAAACGGCGCCGCAAACGGAACTGCCGAAACGAAGGTAAAAGAGCTCGCTGGCCTTAAGGGATATGCTGCGCCGTCGGATGTTTTGAATGATGCGTTTGGTGTAGGTGGCTCCGAGGCGAAGGCTGCAGTGGAGAAAGAAGTCGAGAACAATCTTAAAGCGCTCGAGGCATATACCAATAAGACGATTAGCGCGACCGACGACAAAGACAAAGAAAGGCTTGGGTTAGGCACGGCCAACCTCGAGACGCTTAAAGAGTCGGTCGGCCGCATCCCAGCGGGGGACAGTCCGTTCAAAACCGACCTGCAGAATGAGCGATTAAATACAACACCTGCGGGCGAGACTAAAACCAATCCGATAGGTAATACGTTCGGATCTCATCGTGCTGATGAACAGACTTCGATGGAAGCTCTCGATCGTTACAATTCAAAAAAGGAACTCGCGGGTACGTTCGGTGCTAAAGAGGCCGCTCTACAGATTGCGCGCAACGCATACGATGCCGGATTGCGAAACGATCTCACTAACGACGAGATCTCTGCGCTTGCGAGGGATAAGGCAAAGGCAGAAAGCGAATATGAAGCCGCACTTAAGGCTAAGAATGAGCTAGATGCATCGAATAAAGAAAATGCGTTGGCTAAGGCAGGTCCGTGCACGGCAGGTTGGCCGGCATGTGCTATTCGCGAAAACATCGTGAACCCCATACGGCAATTTATTGGGTGGGCACCTATCCAAGAAACGCCCGGTGCTGGCGGCGTAAAAACTGAAACCGCAGTTGCGGGCGCTGCGACAACAAATACGGTTCCAACTACGCGCGAAACTGTCTCGAATTCCGTAAACCCTGCCGATGCCTTTAAGGGCAACGAAAAACTTATCGCTGATTCCGATGAGCGACTCCATGCGGCGGTCGAAGGATATACGAAGGATGTACCCACGGTGAGTGATCGCGACCACGATAAGGCATATGTCGAGAGTTGGGAGGCGCGCAAGGCGTATATCAACAACCTCGAAAAAACGCTTGCCGACCCCAAGACTCAGGAAGCGGGCAGCGCAGAAATTGGAAGAAAGCTCGATGCCGCACGAGCAGATTTAAAAGAGTTCGAAGGTCAGTTCAAGAAGGGGGCAGGGAGCCCTGGGGGCGCAGAAGAACTCCAGGCAATGAAGGATAGTCTGGGTGAACAAGCAGCTGCTGATAAAAAATCAGCAGACGATGCAGAGGCAGCGCGAAAGCGCGCCGAGCAAGAGGCTGCAGACCGCAGTCGCGTCGGGGGTGGAAATGGTGGCGGAGGGAGCGGAGGCGGGGGTGCAAATAAAAGTATCGCAGATGTGTTGAGTGGACTCATGGGTGGCGGGCAGAATTCGGCAGAGTGCGAGGCCGCAAAGTCGCAGTGCAGCGCAAATAGAAGTACGGCTGCGTGCCAAAAGGTTGCGCAGTGCCAGTCGCAAAGCAGCAACCCACTCTCGCAGCTCGGACAGATGCTCGGTAAAGCATTGGGCGGCGGTGGAAGTAGCGGGAGTGCCGCACAACCCGGTAGTGTTGCAGCGAATGCGGCGTGCAATGCGTATCCAGGAACGACGCTTACGAACGGGCAGTGTGCGTGCCAGCAGAGCGGCTACTCGTTCTACCAGGCAGGGACGACGCTTAACGGCGCGCCCGTACCGACATCGGGGTGTTACGCACCATCGGTTGCAGCTGGAACCAATCCTGGCGGGCAGACGCCTGTTGCCACCATCTCGTGCGCAACAAATGCCGCAGATGTCGGTATGACGATTCCAGTCTCGTGGTCGTGCCAGAATTCGGTCACAGCGCGCGTCGACGGATTTACTCCCGCAGCACAAGAATTGGCACAGCTCTCGGGCTCGAGCCAAGTTACTGTCGCCAAACCAGCAAGCGGATCAAGCGTCGACTACACGGTCACGTGCATTAATCAGGGACAGACCGACGTAAAAAAGTGCACGGTCGCGATAGGTCAGCCTGGTCTTGCAATTGTTGCCATTCCCGACCGGCCCGAGGTAGGTAAGACGTCAATCATCGGATGGTACTCGACCGGCATGAGCTCGTGCAGTATCAAGGGAGGAAGGATGAAGGGAGGTACCGGATCTCCAATCGACGAATTTACCAAAGAGGGGACGAGCGGGTCAATAACCTTGCCACCCATAGAAGACGGCGATGTTTTCGAGGCAGGGCTTGCCTGCGTAAGTACGAGCGGACAGACAACCACCAAAGGAATCGAGATAAGGCAGAAACAATAGGGACGGTTGGAAAAAGAGAGTCCCTGTGGCATAACGGGGGCAGGAAGTCTCAGAAAGGAGCACTCGATGCGAATCTTCATATGCATGCTCTGCCTGTTCGCGACATCAGCGAGCGCTCGGACAGTAAGTCTGACCGAAATCCTCGCGTATCACGGCGTCATTCGTGACAAGACAAAAACGGTCGAGAAATGGTACGAGCGCGAACTCCATATGCGCCCGATACGGTTTTTGGTAACCAATGAGAACGGTGTTCTCGAGTGTAGCGTCACGCGCAACGACGTGTACCTGGTAGATCGGCCGGGGCAAGAGCAAAAGCAAATGGTCCGGGCGACGTATCAGATTTTCGACAGCGGATGCAAAGGAAAAGCGACCAGAATCACTATCAAGTTTCGAGGGCCCGGTGCTATCGAGACCGATGAGTGGCTCCGGAAAAATTTTCAGACCGTATACGCGTCCTACATCGAGTACATCACCCAGCTCGAACGGGAAGACGTCATCGACAGGAACGCGAGTAGGTACATCACCCGCTGGTAATGTAAGCGACGGCAGGAAAACCCTGCCGTCTTTGTTTTAAGCCAAAAAAGAGGCGTCATCTTTTTCATGAACCTTTCACCACAAGGGAATATGCTGAGAACTGGACAAAAGTACGATAAGACGGTATAATGGGACTCAGTTAATTTCGACGACGGCAAACAAAAAAGGAGATTTGCCATGCTCACTAAAATCTGTGCGGCATTTGCTCTGGTTGCCGTCGCTACGGCGGCTCCCGCAGCAACAGCGCCGACCCGGCTCGTTGGACACATTCCCGTGTGTTCCGGCTCGCCCAAGGTCTGTGTGCAGACCGCAGTCAACTTCAAGGTCGTTCCGACTCCTGTAGCGCAAGTCCTTCGGGATTTTGCGGTCATGGATGAGGAGTAGATCGAGAAAGCGCGCACCCCGGTGCGCGCTTTTGTTATGCAAAAAATATCGGCAGCTTTGCACACCAAAGCGCACAATAAAAACGCCTGCGGGCTATATCATTAGGGCACATGCGCCGCATACCGCAGGTCTTTTCTGCTTACGTCTTTATCATCGCCTGTGCGACTGTGATCACGGCGGTATCACTCTTGCCGCTTAGACTTGGTGCTGAGGTCGGGACTGCAAACTGCGCCGCGGGCTATGTAGAGGTGAATGGTGCCTGCAAGCCAGCGCAAGAGAACGAAAATGTAGGACAGACCAATGGTACGGATTCAAAAACAACTACTTCAAAAACGAACACTACAGATACTACTCATTGTGATCTCACTACATTTCAAGCTGCAGTAGGCGGATCACAGTCATGTTACGAACCCGGTGTGATCGGCGGAAAAAGCGGTCAGTGCAGTCCGCCGCCAGGAGCAGCTACCTGCGCCTCGCTAAAAGAGTCCGCCATCAACGCGATGGGGGGAGGTGGAGTAGGTGGCAGTGTACCCACAAAGCCCGAAGATATAATCTTCGGCCCCGAAACGCCGGTGCAGTCATCGGGGCAGGTCATTCCCAACTCGGGCCAGCAGGCTCCTCTCGAAGTAGTAAATACCAAGGTGGTGAATACTCCGAGCGCGCTCGACCGACTTGAGTCCATGCTCGGCCTCGGCGAAAACGGATCGGGAGACAAGCCGACGACGCTCTTGCCGGGACCGGCCTCAGCAAACTTGTCCGACTACACCAAATTTACTCCGTACGACAACGGTGCTCCGCAGTTCGACATGGCATCGGTGCGCGCTGCGCGTGCGGGCGATGCGTTTTACGACGGCGTCATGTCGAACCTGTTCAATAATCTTGATTCTCTACCGATGCAGTTTACGCCGCCGAACGTTGGCGACGTTTTAAGTGGAAGAATATTCGGACCACCGAGCACGTTTGCTCCTGTCGGTACCGCAGGGTTCACGCCGACGCCGGGGACAGGTATGGCACCGGGGCAGAATCTTGTTTCGCGGTCGGTTCCAACCAGTAATGTTCCAAATCCGCTCCAAAGTGCATACGACCGACTGACCAATCCGTTTTCTTCCTCTCCGCTTGCAGGGACAGCAGGCCTGCCAGGTGCACTTTTGGCGCAGATGTCGCCGTCTGGTCTTGCTAGCCTTACTCCGTCGCAACAGGCTACTTTGCAAGAGCAACTCGCGCGGTATCAAGAACAGCAGCCACAGAACACCGTCTTCATGACGACCGACGCGGCAGGGCGACCGGTGCTTGCTCCGACTCCTGATTCTTTGACGCAGCCGCTTACGAGCGACCCATTTGCAGGAGAGAGTGCTGCGCTTGCGCGACTCGCCAACGGCGACAACCTCCTCGATCCAAACACCCCTGTGATTCCCGGGACGACACCGAGTGATTCGCTCAAGGGTATCGTCGAGGTGAGTGCAGCAACCCCATTGACCCCTGACGGCGCGTCGCTTGTGTCGACCGAAGACGTGCGTGATGCATTCCAACGAGGAAATTTCGGTGAGGCAATTGCAAAGGCAGGAGAGGGGATGATCGAGTCTACACAGCGTCTCTTGGCTTCGATAGGGCAGGGTTCTATAAAACTAATAGGTTTGGGAGCCGTAGAAAATACCATGCAGTCCGTTTCCGATGCTCTGGGGTTTTCGGGCACGGGCGGCGTCGACACACTTGCGGGCAGTGGGCAGGACGATATCCCGACAGGGGACATCGTCTATACCGATGCAAATAACAACGACCAAGGGACGCCGGGTGCACCGTCGGGAATTCCGGCACAGGCAACACCTGCATTGAGTCAATCCGAGAAAAATGCGCTTGCCGAGTACCAACAGGCACAGACCGCGGCGAACGATGTTGCCAACAGTACCGACGAACAAGTAAAAGCAGATGCGGCCGTCGCAAAGGCACAGAGTGCTCTCGAAAAATCGGGCATCGATCCGGAGACCGGTCAGAAGGTGGTCGAGACGAAACCGTTTAGTCCCGAGAATAATCCAGAACTCGGTGGGTCTAAGGAGCGTGCTGATGCGCTTAAGGACACAAATAAGACGACGACCGTCACGTATTGTGATCCTCCAAATTCCGATTGTACGAGGTTCAGGAATGTTGAATACCGGACTGAGGCGGAGGCGAAAGTTGCCGAGCAGGCTAACAAAACCGCAGAGTCGCTCGACCGTGACGTAAAGAGCATACAAGCAGAACAAAAAGCGCTCGCCGATGCACGTACGTGGGATCAAAAGGCGCGTGATCTTTTGCCCGACAGCTTGCGACCGGCGCCGAGCAAAGATTACCTTATCTGCAATGACGCAGACTGCACTAATCCAAAACAGGCTACCTACAACGAGTACAAAACCGCGACCGATCAGCAAATCGAGAGCCTTAAGGCAGCAGAGGCAGTAGAGAAATCAAAAGCCGCCTATATAGAGAATGGACTGCCATCGTCTGACAAGGTGGCCGAGAAGCTCTCGGGCGCGACTCTTGATAACCAGCCGCAGCGGACCTACTACGATATGTTCGGTAATGAATATCGCAATGCCGAGGCGGCGAAGGGTGCCGATACTATTGCGCTCAATAACGAGTCACGTGCAGCGGCAATCAGCGGCACCGAAAAATCAGTGAGTGACATGGAAGCTCAAAAGGCGAAATATGATGCCGACGTCCAGGCGCAGATCGATGCGGGGAAGATCAAGCAGGCGGACCCCTTTGTGGTCACCGTCAACCAGAATGGGAAGGAGGTCAAAATGTCGTTCGAAGAGTACAGGGCGCAGGCTGCAGCTAGCGTCGACGCGATGAAGCAGGAAATCGCCGATTCGAGTAAGGTGGCGCAAGATCTTAAACAGACCTTTGCACCACGTCCGGGCGACGGACCCTCGGTGCCACCAATAAGCGAAGAGGCAAAGATGCGAGACTTGGCCGAGCGGAAACTAGAAGAGACCGCGGTGCTTAAAGCGGTCGAGGCTAAGACGAACCAAGACAAGGAGTTCGCTGCAATCGCCAAGCTTACCGATGCGCAGCGAAGAGACCAGGCTCCGCAGATAGAGGCGCGTCTTGCACAGGCTGCCAAGGATGTGAATGCATACACGACGAAGGCACAAGAGTTGGCTGGTGTCGTGCCGCAGACGCAAGAGACGAAGGATGCTGTCGCCGCTGTGGAGCGTGTGCTTACCCAGGGTACGACACAGCTCGAGCGCAACATTGCCGGTCTCAAAGACTGGGGTAAGGACATGACAGGACCTGTCGGGTTCATGGTGAGGTCTATCGGCGGAAGTCTCGGAAACGCGACAGAGCTGGTTACGAGTTATCTTCCGAATCAGCCCGCGCAGGTGGTGATAGGAAAGATGTTCGATACGAATCCCGAATTCACCAAGTTCATAACGCCGGTCAAGATCGCAGGCGAGCTCGTTAACGTGGTGAGCACGCCGTTGTTGCTCTCGTCACCAAGCCGTGCGATGGTCGAGAGTGCTCTTGCCTCGCAGCTTGAGGCGCGTACGGCCGCGCTCACATCCTCGCCGCTCATCTCTGCTCCATCGACCGCTGCCGCTACCGCCGACAGTGCGCTTGCGCGCGCTGCCGCTGTCCGTGCCGAGATTATGGATGCCGGTATACAGGCGCGCTTTGGGGCTCCAGTGGGTACGACCCCGGTAGTTGTGGAGTCGCGTCTGGCTCCTATTGCGTCGGTAGACGCGGCAGGAAATGGAGTGGTGCGCCTCGAGCCTGTCGTTACCGCATCGTCGCGTGCCGAAGGTGCTGTTGTTGCGGAAGGACTCCCGGGTGCACGAGCAGGAGTGGGAGAGGTGGTCGGCGGCGGTATCGCTCGCGAGATTACGGCAGCAGATATTGCAGCCAAAGCACCGGTTGCCGATTCGGCGTTCGGGCGCGTAGCACAGACCATAAAAGAAGCGGGTGGCCCTGACTTGCTCGGTCCGGCATGGAATAAGGCCGTGGCACCCGTAGAGACTGTAGTTTCGGGCGTCGAAGCAGCAGGTGCTTCGGCAGCACGACGCATCGATAACGCGGTTGCCGATGCATACAAATTTATGAACGGTTCGTATCCGCCGGGCAGCTTTCGTGCATTTGAGGCGCAATTTCCGGCAGCAGAGAGGGCGGGGGTGAGTGCCGCCGTCGACGCCAATGCGGCGCTCGGCAGGACGCTCTCTGGCGAGGCAAAATCTGCCATCAGCGGTTATGAATCGGCTGCAGCGCAGGCAGCTGCCGAGCGTGCACGTATGGAAGCAGCGACTGCCGCCGGACGTACGGCGACGGCTCGTGCCGAGGTGCAAGACGCACTAGCGGCTGCACGTGCCAGGCTCGAGCAGGCAGGATTAGAGCCGGTGGCGGCAGATAGTCTCGCGGTGAGAACAAGACCGCAGGTCGTGCCGACGGTAGTGGAGTCAGGTGCTACCGTCGCCGAACTTCAAAAAGGAGTTGCGCTCGATGCAGCTGCTACAGCCAAAGCAGTACCTGTCGAGAATGTGTCAAAAGCCAATGCTGCGCTTGCCGATACGGTTGCAGCTGCTGACAAAGGCGCTGCCGCCCGGGCGATCAAGAATTACGAAAGTGCTCAGGCTGATTTTGCAAAACTTGCGCGCGAGAATCCGAGCTCGAGCGCGCTCGATGCATCGGCTGCACGCATGCGCTCTGCTGCGCAAGACCTCGCCAAGTACGACCTCGAGCCCGCGACAGCCGGTTCGAAGGTGCTACAGAAGAGTATCGTTCCACAAAAGGACATCGTGACGCTCACACAGATAGAGAAGGATGTGAGTCAGGCGGTAAGCAAAGGTGACTACGCGAAGGCCTACGATGCGCTTCAGAAAGAGCGGCCGGCGCTCGCGATGGGAGACAACTCGCAGGCGTACCTCTTGTCGCCGTCGGGCCGCGCCCGCATCGAGCTTGAGAACAGATTATTTAATTACACAAATGAGGTAGCGCAAGGGATACGGATGGAGAATGCGCTTGCAAAAGCGGAACTGGTCAATGTTGAAGCGGCAGCAAAGGCACAGCCAACGAGTTTCTCGACGAATATTTCAAACGCGATAGCCGCTTGTTCCAAAGGTGGCTCGTGCGACCCGCGCATCCTGCTCACCAAGTCGCTCCCAAGTCCCGCACGGCTCTTGAACGGCGCAGTCACGGCAAGCATCGCGTTTCAGGCGCTGGCACCAACTGTTCAGGTGGCGCGCATGGTCGAAACTGGCGCTGCACGAGTAGCTGTAGTCTCGACTAAGGCGGCAAGTACGCCATACCTATATGGAAAGCTCGCCCCGGTCGTTTCGACAGACGCAGCGCGTGTCGCGTCGATAAAATCGGCAGTGACACCTGCACAGCTGGCGCAGTCGTATCGGATTCTCGCGTCGGTTCCCGAGGTAAAGGCGGCAGTAGCGTCACCCTCGGTACCGGCGGCGCAGGCAGCGGCAAGTCAGGCGACCGCAGTAGGCGACTACGCAACAAAGGTCGGATCTGCACTTAAGAGTGCCGGACTCGAGGCGACTCCCTTGGCGCAGACGATGGCACAGGTAGCGCGCGATCCGGCGCTTGCTCTGGCCGAGACTGCTCCGGTGCGCGCAGCACTTGCCGATGCAACTGCTCAGGCGCGAGCTGCGGCGATTGCTGCTTCGGCGGCAGGGACTGCGAGTGTTGCGCCAGTTCCCGCGACACCTGATTTCAGGGGGCTCAACGCAACGGCTCCGGTGATAGCCGAGGTTCTTGCACAACAGGCGTTTCTTTCAGACCGGGGTCCGACTCTCTTCGAGAAACAACAACCAACAATACTCGGCTCGGCAGCAGAATTTATTAATCAAGTGGTCGGCATCACGCCTGCTGTTGCGCAGGGCCGCGACATTTGTGCAGGAAACAACTGCGGCGGGCATAAGTATGTCGGACAAGCGATGGAAAAAATTCGGTCAGTGCTTGGGTATGCACCAGGGGAAATGGGGGTACGTATAGGGAATGGCGGTGAGCGCTACGCCACATATGCAAATCTCGGCGAATGGCTTGCAGCCGACATAATCAAGCGTCAGGCATATGTGACGCAGCTCGGAAAGGATGTGCTTTTGGGGAACGATACGAATAGGAGTCAAGATGCGGCGTGGGCTGTTCCTGATCGTGATCATGCGCAACCAGTCGCGGTTTTGCGACAGCAGCGTTTGAATGCGTTCGCGAAATCGGGCCTTACGACAGAAGAGGCGACGACGCCATTTACCGCAAATGACATAGATAGGATCGAGAAGATCTCTATCGCGACGGCCTGTGCTGAATATTCTAAGTGCAGTCCCGACTTTATTCCGCAAGCAGAGCGTGACCGCGCACGGCAGATATTGGCCCGAGCAGGTATTATTTCGCCGCAACAGACTGTTTCTGCTCCGTTAAGTGTGGCCGAGAAGCAAGTTGCGCAGAACGCGATCACCAATGCACAGGCTGCGGGTATGCGCATCCCAACGGCAGTGGCACAGGCACTCACGCCGTGGGCATTCCAAGAGCGACGCGCGGTCCTTGAGGGGCAGCGCATCATAAGTGAGGTCGCGCAGAATCCGGCCCTTACCAATCCTGCTGCGCATGCGCAATACACCGCTCTCGCTCAAAGCGGCGGAGCAATACAGATTCCCGGTGCCGCCGGACAGACTATCTATCTTCCAGGTTCAGAATTCTCGTCGGCGGTCCCGTCTCGTCAGTACCTGGTGATGCATCACCAGGCAGGTATGAACGCACTTAATCGCGCGACCCAGTATCACACGGGTGCGGTAAATGTCGGCACTCGCTATTGGATTAAACAGAATGGGGACATAGTGGTGGCCCGAAGGGACGGGACTATCGAGGCGCATATCGGACAGATTGGCCCAAGCGATCTCGATGGGAGAAAGATTGTTTCAGCGAATAATGCAAACGCGACCGGTATTGAGTTCGAGGGATACGGTTATAACACGGCCGAGCAGATGCAGAGTGGTGTCGCACTTGCTCTTTTCTTGCAGACGCGTCATAGCATTTCCCCGGACCGCGTCATACCGCATCTTAAAGACACGGATCGCCAAGAGGGGGTGGCGATGACACAGGTGATGCGGACCATCGCATTCGTGCCACACAAAGCAGAAGAGCAGTTTGCAAAAATCGCCCAAGTCTTGCAAAAGGGAATCCAAGGTATCGTGCAGGCAGCAGGGCAGAATGCTGCGACCTTGGCAGCAAAGATACAAGGCATCCAAAAGACCCTAAGGACTGTCTCGACTCCGTTTTCCGATTCCGCCGTAAGTAAGACGGCCCTTGCCCAGCCCATGTTTGCTACTCGAAGCGGTCCGCAATTGGGTGCTGTGCCGGCTGCCGAGGCAGGCGCAGTGCGAGCCGCACCCGCAGCGGCAGGCGCCGCTGCGGTCGTACCGTCTGCACTGGCGGTGACCGAAGCGCTTGCTAAGGCTTCGGCGGCAAGTGACGCGTACAAGCAGGCAGCAACGGGCTTTGTCCGTGCAGTCGAGAGTGGCGATCAGTCGCTCCTCAACTCTATCAATGCGCTCTCGAAGGCGTCAGACACCGCATACACCGAAGCATTTGAGGCGGCGCGGACGTACCTTGTCGAAGCAGGCGCTACAGACGCAGTAGTCGCTGCCAAAGCAAAGGCACTCAATGAAAGAGCGGTGTCGGCCAAAGCCAAGCTCGCATCTGACACAGCTTCCCTTAAGCAGAAAAATGCGCAATTGGCAGAGTATGTCGGCGCCTCGGACGCTCATGCCGCAGCGATGCGCGACATCATAAGCGAGGCGAAGGACCTCGTTGCGAAATCGCCAAGCTCGGGCATATCGCAAGTGCGTGTCACGACGGTACCAGTCTTGCCTGTCACCGAAAAGATTTCACCTCCGTCGAGTCTCAAGTTTCGTACTGGATCGAATATAAATCCAGAACAAGCCAGAGCATATCTCGCGACGGACGCTTCGATGATTCTCGGGGGAGATCCGAGTAGCGAAGGGTGGGATGCGCTCGCGAAAGCGGTCAAAGATTCAGGTGGCAGATTGCATATGTACGACTTCGGTCCTGGAGGTCCGACTAACGGCGTTATGACCGTCGCAGAGAGCTCCGAGCAAGCAGCTAAGGCGCGCGAGCTTGGTCTTGCGCGTGATCAATGGCTCGCTGGTACATGGAACGAAGGAAAACCAACTGGGTGGCTCAAATCTTCGACCGATAGGATTGCCAAGTATCAGCCGTACTCGGTCGAATTCGACAACCTCGACAGGCTTCCGTGGCTGCGAAATGACGGCGCTGCCACCGTTTCGTTCTTCAAAGAATATCAAAAGTGGGCAGATGCGAACGGTGTCGCGACAAGGGTCATACTCAAGAACCTGGATCAAGTACAGTGGCAGGCGCTGGCGGGATCGATACGCTCTGGCGAACTTCGCGGTTCGACGTTCGCTAACATCGCGATAAACGAGGGTACTCTCGTCGCGGCTCCCGTCGCAAAAGCAATCGGAATAACGGAGGTGCGCACGACCGACAGCGGAAACTACCCGACGCCGAACGATTTGAGGTCGGACCCAGCTGCCAATGCGATCTACGCTGCGTACCCGACCGCTGAGTCATCAGTAGGTGTGCGCACCGCGGGTGTGGGCAAGGTAGACGGCTTCGATCTCGCGCAAGCGACAAAGGCAGGGGTCAAACTTTCACTCGACCCACATGTTTTATCGACAGCTTCCGAGGAGGTTCCGTTCAAGATCGTGTATACCGATCCCGCTAGCAAACTCACTGCAGACCTCACGATGGCCGACTATGCGCGCCTAACGCCGTCGGGCAGGAAAGAGGTGCAGATGGTAGTGACCGACGGGAATGGCAAAGCGCAAGCGCTTTCTCCTGCTGCGTTCGACGAATACATGAGCGCCAAGTTCAGTGTAGGACAGTCTGGCAACGCCGTGGCACAGCTCAAGAGTGACATTGAAAAGCTGACTGGAGTGAAGGCTACCGACATGAAGCCGCTTACGGGCAAAAATGCAACTACCGTGCACTCGAGCGAAGCAGGTAAGTACTCGGCGGTGGCAACCTATCGAAGTGGGGATTCGATCGTGCGGGTCGGCACGATGATGCCTGATACCGCTGCGATCGTGAAAGCATTCGACGAATGCAAGAACGCAGGCGTGTGCGCCGCAAATGCGAAGCTCACGTTTGATATCAAGAGCAAGAATAGCTGGCGCAGTACTTCGGCAGATAGCAAACCGGTAGTGTTCGAGATAGAGGCAAGGGAGGTGCAGTCGGCCGTCGCTGCGAAGCCCGCCGCCCAATCTCCAGGGAATGGATCAGGAGCGCAATCGGCCCGGTTCGTTCAAGGCAACCACACTATCAATCCGTACATCGGGGCATCAATGAAGGTTGCTGCTGAACACTGGGGTCCCGAATACGAATTCAGGGTTATCAGCGGTCAGGCGGGGCGGTCGTCAGGTACCAAGAACCACCCGGCAAACCGGGCGGTAGACATCACTATCTATAAAAACGGTGTCGCCCTCAAGAATATCCGATCACCAGAGACGTTTGCTGTGTATCGCGACTTCATGCAAGACGTAAAGCACTTCCAAGATCAGCTGTTCCCTGAGCTGAGGGGTCAAGGACGGTGGGGCGGCTACTTTGTGAGCGGGGTAGGGCAAGACCTGATGCATTACGATCTCGATCCTTCAAACGTTATGGCGGCAGGAAGCTGGGAAGGTGGCCTTCGACCGCAATACGCGTTTTATGGAATCCCGGGTGATGTCGGGAAAGGCATGGGGAATTTGGCGACGTATAAACCGGCAGGTACGAGTGTGGGTGGGCCAAGTGTTGCAGCAGCTCCTGCAAAACCGACCATCACGATCCAAAAGTCGGTTTCGATAAAGTTGGCAACGCCAGCAATCGCTGACCGTGGTATCGCTGATGCTGGTAGGTTACTCGGTAAAGAGATTTTTAATTATAAAGTTACCGGATCTGAGTCGACTCATGAGGTAAGGGTATACGCCAGCAAGAACAATGGAGTCTTGGCGGGGTCCCAATCACGGGGAAAAGGAGCGACCCCGACGAAGGCGACGGTAAGTATCGCCGATATCAACAGTTTGTCGGGGCTTACCGACTATCTCTCTCGTGCATATGCGCGTGGCGTCGTCGCGCCGTCGGTACCAGCTTTGCCGAGGGACGGCACTATACGCGTCGCCGCGAACGCGGAATTCCCGAGTGTAGCTAGCGTCGTCAAAGAAGGTCAGGAGATTGGCGGTGGGGCACCAGTGCCACGAGTCCCGATACCGACGTTCTTGTCGCGTGCTGTTCCAGGAGCCAAAGTAGCAGCACCACGTGGAGGGACCTTGGCCAACGTCATCATGACCGCGCTCGGACTCGGATTGTTCCCGGTTATCAATCCTGGTCGCGTCTTTGGTCCCGATGATGCAGGTTCGTCAGCAGTGCCTTCGGTGGATACGCTCGACGACGAAGCCGAGCTCGAGCGTCTCTTGAACGAAGACAAGCCTACGATGACCAAACAGTTCACGCCGACTCCGGTTCAAGCGCCAACACCGGTCAAGCTTCATCTTGATCCAGAAAAGGGTTGGATGGTGATGACTGAGCAGACAGTGACGCAGACTCCGCCTCCGGGAACGTCACCGGGAGGGGGTGGAAACGGCGGAGGTGGAGGTGGCGCGCAGCAGAGCCCAATCCAAAAAGCGATGAGTGCGCTCCAGGACATGATGAAGAAAATGACAGATGCTGCAAAGAAAGCGGCCGGTGGAGGTGCCGCTTCGGGCGCGGCACCGGCGGCGCCGACGAATCCTCCAACCTCTGCAAATACGTCGCCGACTATACGCTGCACTCCTTCGTCAGTTGCATCCGCGACGACCAAGATAACCGTATCGTGGACTTGTAGCGGCAGCACATCGTCTGTCGGAACCGGCTTCAGCACCACAGGTAAGGTCTCGGGAGTTACGACGGCCACCATTGCCGCGACATCATCTCCTAAAGTGGATCTCACAATCTCGTGTCTCACCAACGCCGTGGTGACCGGTACTGCATCGTGTCCTATTGATGTCATCCATCCATCGGTGGCCGGGGCTGCCAATCCGTCGACGGTCGAATCAGGCAAAGGGTCTCAAGTCGTCTGGACATCGGTACAGACGACCGGCTGTTCGGTCTACGCGCCGCCGAGCGTAATGCTTGTTACGGGCGGATCATCGGGGCGCGTCGATACACCGGCCTTGGTACATACCAGTATTTATAAGGTCGTGTGCGGTACCAAGGCAGGAACAGCCGTAACCGCACCGGTGACCATAGTGGTAGCAGGGGATGATAGCGCGCCCCTTGAAGCGGTCGTTCCTGCAACCGCACAGACGAAAAGCATGACCACATCCGGTACCTCTGCGTCGGCTTCTGGAGTATCGGGGACAGCAGGAACTGTTGGTGCGACTATAGTAAACGGACAACCGGTGCAGCTGTGCAACCCCGGTGCGGGGATGACGGCGTTTGTGCACTGTATATCAGGGGGAAGATTTTGACGAAACAAAAAACGCCCCCGAAGGGGCATTTTTTGTGAGATCAAAAGCCAAAGAACTCCATTATCTTGTGCGAGAGCGGCTCGACTATGAGGTTCTCGGGAACATGGTCAGAAAGGAAGGTGCGGACGCGGTCAGCATCTTCGTCTGCAAGCGGGAGCACAAGGTGTGCATGCATAGGACGGTGCGTGTTGATGAGGAGCAGGTGCTCTTCATCGTTTATCCAGAATGCATCGATGATGTCGTACGAGAAGAACATGTCGTCGGCTTTGATACCGCGATTCGAGATCTCGAAGCTGACTTCGCGAGCAGGGCGCATCGACATGATGGTAAGGGTCCCTGCCGCAACCAAGATTAAGATCGCGAAAAGTATGTCGGAAAGAAGGATTGCGGTGAGCGCGCTCGATACCGCGACAATACCGAGCACCCAGAACCAATCTCCCTCTTTGGGCTCGTGCTTATGCTCGAGCGCTCGCCATGCGATGGTTTCAGCCATGGATAGAAGTATAACGCATCGCGTGCCGCATTAAGATGAAAACAAATCACCCGCTCGTGCGAGCGGGTGATTATAACGTATCGATTACGGACCAACGGTATTTCCGCATCCCGATGAAAATCCTTTTATAGTGTTGGTCTCAAGACAGAAGGAGAGAGTATAGGTGCTGCCAGTTGTCGATTGATAGGTGTACGAGTATTTGGGCGAAGGATCGCGCGGGGTCTTGGTCATGGACCCAGTGCTTACGAGCGTGGTCGAAAGGATATCGGTGCCATTGATGGTGACCGCAGTCGCGGCCGTTGGGTATGATCCTGCGGCGGTCGCGTGGAGCGCGAGCGCCTTGCGTATCTGATCAATATCGTCGATTCGCCGCGCATCTCGCGCTTTGGTTCGTGCTAAGCCAAGTCCTGCCATGATGAGTCCCGATAAGAGCGCGATGATAGCAAGAACGACGAGCAGTTCTATGAGCGTAAAGCCCCGATCGGATTTTGTATGCATGAATCAAGTGTAGTATGGCGTGCCGACGGCATCAATACTATGATTGGGGACATGGTAGCGATAAAAGGCAAGAAACTCCCTAAGATAGTGACTATTGGTGGGGGTACCGGTCACTTCGTGTTGCTTTCGGGGCTCAAGGACGAGGCGGTCGACATAGCGGCTATCGTTTCGATGGCCGACGATGGCGGGTCGACGGGTTTGTTGCGTGACGAGATGGGTGTCTTGCCGCCTGGCGATGTGCGCCAGTGCCTCGCCGCACTGTCCGAGGAGTCCGATCTGTTGCGCGCGCTTTTTTCATATCGATTCACGACGGCGGGTCTTGCGGGACATTCGTTTGGCAATCTTTTTCTTTCTGCCCTCGAGAAGATAAGCGGATCGTTTGATGCGGCGGTCGCCGAAGCGTCGCGTGTCTTGCACGTGAAGGGCGATGTCATTCCGGTAACTGAGGGAGATATGCGACTCGTGATAGAACGCAATGACGGCGATCTTCTCATGGGGGAGCGGCATCTCGACGACAACGATCACCTGAGGACGGTCGGTGTAAAGCAGGTACATCTCGCGCATCCGGTCGTCGCTAACCCGCGCGCAATCGAGGCGTTGGCTCTTGCGGATGTTATCGTGCTCGGCCCCGGAGATCTCTACGGAAGTCTCTTGCCGCCACTCTTGGTCCCTGGCGTCTGTGAGGCGATCGTGTCTTCTAAGGCGATACTTGTCTATGTAGCGAACCTTACCAACAAGCGCGGGCAAACGGACGCCTTTACCGTGCAGTCGTATGTCGAGGTCATCAACCGCTATCTGGGTACCGAGCGGATAGACCGCGTGCTCATAAATAACACGATGCCGTCGAAGGCTCTCGTTGCACGCTACGAGAAGCAGGAGGGGAAGGGTATGATCGTGGCGAACGATACCGCCACGACCGGCTACGTTCCGCTCTATGACGATCTCCTTGCTCAGGATCCTCACGAGTCCCATAACGGAGACCAGTTTTCGCATACCAGGTCGTTCATACGTCACGACTCGCATAAGCTGGCGCATGCTATCGTACGGCTCGTAACCGGCCGATGAAATAAAAGCGTCACCCGGGTGTAGTAGCAGTATCCGTGACACAATAGACCAATCATGACCACAGCAACACTCCGAACTGGGGCAGGAAGCATCGCAGCGTACCTACGAGGGCATCTTTTTATCAGTGCAATCCTTGTCGCCGTTGTCTTTGGTGGCGGCTACTATGCCTATTCTCAGGTCACTTCTACCGCCGGGGAGACTCGCTATGTCCTCGGTATGGTCGATCGCGGGACGGTCGTATCTACCGTCGCGGCATCGGGCCAGGTATCAGCATCAAACGAACTCGAAATCAAGCCCAAAGCCTCGGGAGCGGTAACTGCTGTCTACCGCGCTCAGGGCGACACGGTACGGGCAGGGCAGGCGATAGGGCAGATTGATGCAAAATCGGCGCGCCAATCGCTCTTGGATGCGGAGTCATCGCTCACCCAGGCTCGTTTGCAGTACCAGCGTGACTCGACCCAAGCGCCGGTCGACTTTGACAAAGCGCAAAGCGATCTTGATGACGCCAAGTCGGACCTTACGACTACCTACGCCGACACCTTCAATACGCTCTCGAGCAACTACCTCGCGCTTCCAACAGTGATGACCGATTTAAATACTGCGATCAACGGATTCGACCTCAGTCCCTCGCGAAGTCAGAACAATACCGACGTCCTGCGCAATACCTTCGAGGCCTTCGGTGTGACGAAAGTCGCGTCGTTTGCCGATATCGCCGTTGCCGACTACGGCCGCGGTCGCGTAGCGTATGACAAAAGCATTCTCGCGTACAAGACGCTCAATCGCTCCGCGCAGCCGGCCGAGCTCGAGGCCTCTCTCGCCGATGCTATACAGTCGGCGACACTGGTGGCACAAGCAATCCAAAGCGAGCTCAACTTCTTGGATGCGGTCATCGATTCGGCAGGGCAGTACAAGATTGTACTGAGTCCCACTGTGGCGACCTTGCGCTCGACGGCAAAGACGGACCTAACCACAGCAAATACAAACCTGACTGCGCTTCTTTCTCAGCAAAAAATGCTCGCGAGTAACAAGAAAGCGATCACGACCGCCGAAGCCAACATCAAGGTGCTACAGGTGGGGAACATCGGCGGGTCTAATCCTATTAGCCTTCAGTCGTCAGCGGCTGCAATCGCCGACAAAGAACGAGCAATCCAGATACTCAAGGAGAATCTTGCAGACTACACAATTGTCGCTCCGTTTTCGGGAGTGCTCGCATCGCTCTCACTCAAGTACGGCGATACGGTCGGCGGCGCTTCGATCGGTACACTCATAACCAAAGAAAAGATCGCGCAGCTCAGTCTCAACGAGGTGGATGCAGCGAAGGTACACTTGGGCGACAAGGCAACGCTTACGTTCGATGCAATCGACGGCTTTACGCTCACCGGCAAGGTGACACAGGTCGATACGGTCGGGACTGTCACGCAAGGTGTCGTGAGCTATTCGGTGAAAGTATCGTTTGATGCCCAGGATGACCGCATCAAGCCGGGCATGACGGTCAATGCTGCAATAGTTACCGCGGTGAAGACCGATGTTCTCAAGGTCTCGACGAGTGCGGTAAAGACGGTAAACGGAGCGAGTTCGGTAATGGTGTTTGATCCCGCACTTCCGATAACGCAGGACACGGCCGTAAGCGGTGTCGTATCGAAGACAGCACCGAAGGCGGTCACAGTGACTACCGGCATTTCTGACGACATTTCCATCGAAGTCGTGTCTGGCCTCTCGGAAGGTCAGCAGGTCGTGGTGCGTACGACTACCGGAGCAGTAAAGACCACTACGACCGGTACGACTAACCAGCGAGGCGGTTTCGGCGGCCCCGGAATCCGTCTGTAGCGCAAATTGCATGATAGAGATCTCCAATATCACGAAGACCTACGGAACCGGAGATACGGCCTTCCAAGCGCTCAAAGGTGTTACGTTTACGATCAAAGACGGTGAATTTGTGGCGATCATGGGCCCGTCGGGCTCGGGCAAATCGACTCTTATGCATATCCTCGGCTGTCTCGACACGCCGACCTCCGGATCGTACCGACTCGATTCGCACGACGTTTCTGCCATGAACGACGACGAGCTTGCCGATATCCGCCGCACCCGCATCGGGTTCGTTTTCCAGTCGTTCAACCTGCTTGCGCGCACTACCGTCCTTAGAAACGTGATGCTCCCGCTTGTGTACTCCGAGATGGAGGAGAGCGAGCGCCTGCGCCGGTCCACCGAATCGCTTGTCGCGGCCGGAATGACCGAGACGCATTTTAATCATAAGAGCAACCAGCTTTCGGGTGGTCAGATCCAGCGCGTCGCCATCGCTCGAGCACTCGTGAATGACCCCGCACTCATACTTGCCGACGAGCCGACCGGAAACCTTGATACCAAAACCGGAGAGATCGTTCTTGCGACTTTTCAGCGGCTCAACAGAGACCACGGACGCACGGTCATCCTCATCACGCACGAGCCAGACGTGGCTCAGCATGCCGAGAGGATAATCACGCTCAAGGACGGAGTCGTAGTATCCGACGCAAAGACGCATATGCGCACAGTGCGCCACGAACACGCATGAAGACATCCGATATCATCCACGAGACGTACGTGTCGCTTTCGGCCAACCGGGTCCGTTCGGGGCTCACGATATTGGGAATTGTCATAGGTATCGCCTCGGTGATAGCTATGGTATCGATCGGAACCGGTGCCTCGAACACAATCTCGTCGAGCATCCAATCGCTCGGATCGAATCTCATACTCATCACTCCGGGCGTGCAGCGGGGAGGGCAGGGGTTCGGTGCAACGGGAGGTCGCGGCGGAGCGAAGACTATCACAAACGCCGACGCCGATGCGATACGTGACATCGTTGGGGTCAAAGCTGTCGACCCTGAAGTTTCGGGGCGCTACCAGATCACGGCAAAAGGAACCAACACGAATACGACCGTCAATGGTGTCTCGAGCGCGTATCCGCAGATCCGCAATGTCGATATCGATGAAGGTTCGTTCATAACCGATACGCAAAATCTCTCGGCTGCAAAAGTGGCAGTCCTCGGACCCACTACGCGAGACGACCTCTTGGGCGCAGGTGCAAGTGCGCTGGGGGCGAGCATCCGTATCAAAGGAGTCGAATTCAAGGTTATCGGCGTCACGAAGTCAAAGGGTGGGAGCGGCTTCGCGAACCAAGATGACGTCATCTATATCCCTACAAACTCGGCGCAGCGGTATTTCTCGGGTGATCAGTATCTAACCACAGTCGCCGTACAGGCCGAGTCTGCCGATGTGATGACACAGGCGCAGGAGCAGATCACACAGCTCTTGCTCGATCGGCATCATATAAGCGACAGAACGAGCGCCGATTTCACTGTCCTTAACCAAAGTGACATCCTCTCGACGGCATCAAGCATCACCTCGACCCTTACGTATCTGCTCGCGGCAATCGGCTCGATTTCGCTTCTGGTCGGCGGCATTGGCATCATGAACATGATGCTTACCACAGTCACCGAGCGCACACGCGAGATAGGCCTTCGAAAGGCAATCGGCGCCAAGCGTCGCGATATCAATATTCAGTTTCTTGCCGAAGCTATCGCGCTCACGCTCGTGGGCGGGGTAATAGGGATAACACTCGGCTGGCTCATATCTTCGGCAGTCAACCTGACCGGGCTCGTGACCACGAGCGTTTCATTCTCGTCGGTTGCGATCGCGTTCGGGGTCTCGGCGCTCACGGGCATCGTGTTCGGGTATTATCCGGCCAAGCGCGCCGCCGAGCTGAACCCAATCGACGCCTTGCGGTACGAATAACGTCCGAGATGAGTGCTTAATACGGTTTACAT
>CAZYLZ010000003.1:74900-87345 GCA_964648335.1 uncultured Candidatus Saccharibacteria bacterium
TCGACGCCTTGCGGTACGAATAACGTCCGAGATGAGTGCTTAATACGGTTTACATAATCATTACATCAGTATGAACAAGGGAATAGTAACGGCGGTCGTAGTTGGAGTCATGGCACTTGGGGCAGGTTTTGCGGGCGGCATGCAGTATCAGAAGTCGCAGGGTCCGTTTGGGGGTCGCACTGCGGGGCAATTTGCTGGTGCAGGCGGTCAACGCACGGCACGAGCCGGTACGGGCTTTGCAACAGGATCGGTATTATCGAAGGACGAACAGTCGGTGACACTCAAGCTCCAGAGCGGAAGTACGCAAATAGTCTTCCTCTCTGCCTCTACCTCGGTATTGCGTTCGAGCGCTGGCGCTCTGGGAGATATCGTGGTCGGGGCCGAGGTTACTGCTATGGGTACCCCAAATGCAGATGGTAGTATTACAGCGCAATCGGTGCAGATGCGTCCTGCCGGCATGCCGCTTCCTGGCGGCCGTCGTGGCGTAAACGCAAACAATTGATTCTATTAGCATTAGTGATAACTCACATGAAAGGCATACTTGCAGCGATAGTAGTACTCGCACTTGCGGGAGGTGGCTATTGGTTTTATACGCAACAGAGCTCGACGGCGCTCACCCCAGAGCAGGCCGAGACCGCAGCTAATCCGACAGCAATAGACCCTGACGGAGACGGCGATACACATGATGCCATGACGGGCGGCATGGAGACGGGAACCGTCGATGCTGCAGCAACTACGACTACGACAACCACTACGACTACCTCGACCGGCACAATCAAGGAATTTACGGTTGATGGCAGCAACTTCAAGTTCGCTCCAGCCACCATGACGGTCAAGAAAGGAGACATGGTCAAGATCACGTTCAAAAATACGGGCGGATTCCACGATCTCAAAATCGACGAATTCAAGGTCGCTACCAAGCAGCTTCAAGGAGGAGCGAGCGAGGTCGTTACCTTTGTCGCAGATAAGGCAGGTACCTTCGAGTACTACTGCTCGGTCGGCAACCATCGCGCGATGGGTATGAAGGGAACGCTCACGGTCCAGTAATCAGAACATCCAACAAACAACACCGCTAAGGCTGTCATCAGCACTTATGCGGTGTTTTTTGTTGGATGCGCTACCGGATCTCGATACCAAGGATACGTTCGACAAAGTCGAGTGTTCCCGGGATTATGTTGAAGATGATGGGGAATGCATAAAGAACGAGTGCAATAGGTATCGAAACCGTCGCCACGAGCATGCCAAGCGCTGTCGAGAGCGGTGTCAGGATTTGGCGGGTCATGGCTTGCTTCATCATGCGCGGCGTCACCTCGGCGGTATCGATCTCTTTCGAATTGAGCGCATAGCGGACCATGCCGAGGCTCACGAGCGTTATCAGTAGGATGTTTCCGCCGTAGATAACGACGGCAAGCACGACGTCAGGATATTCTCCGAGGAGATGTGCCGAAAAGAGGATGAGTGCTACCAAAGAAAGATAGAGCATGTTGAGTTGCACGAGTACATCTGTTGATGTTCTTTGCAAAGAAGTGGAAAAGTGCGTGATGCCCGACCCAGAGCATCGATATGACCACTGCGGTCACGATGTAAGCCAAAAATACCGGGGAGAGGTGCGCGAGTTCGTGCGAAAGATCTGCACTCGTAGGTGATGCGACCGCTTCAGGTACCTTTATCTCGAGCACAAGCAGCGTAAGTACGATCGCGAAGACGCCGTCGGATAGTGCCTCGAGGCGGGCTTTGTTCATCGACGTATGATACCCGAGTTTGTTGAGGTACGAAACGGTACGTGCAAATATGGCTATCCTGCGCTAAAGTCTGTCTGTGGCCGATTAGACGGGGACGCCGGGTACTGGTAGAGCAGAGGAGGGATCGCATAGTGGTTTGTGCAGACCGTCTATGAGACGGTCCAAGGCACGATGAAAGCAAGGTTGTCGTAGAGCAGAGGAGGGATCGCATAGTGGTCTAGTGCAGCGGTCTTGAAAACCGCCAGGCCTAAAAAGCCTCGAGAGTTCGAATCTCTCTCCCTCCGCAAAATTATGAGAGCCCGCAATAGTTTTGCGGAGGACGCCGCAGTATTGCGGCGGTTTTGCGGAGCAAAAGGGAGAGATTCGAACTGCGGAGGCCGACGGGCCGAGCAGGGGTAGTGGGCTTTTCTGGCGAGAAAAGACCCGTGACCGAATCTCTCTCCCTCCGCACAGCAAAAACGCATGGTATCGTAGGTACATGCGATACATCGGCATCGACTACGGTAAAAAGAGGGTGGGGGTGGCCATAAGCGACGAGGCGGCCACTATGGCGTTTCCGCATGGCGACATCGATAACGACGCATCTTTCTTGATGCGACTTTCGGCCATAGCTAAAGAAAAAAGTGCCTCCCATGTGGTGATGGGAGACGCAAAATCATCGGGTGGCCACGCTAACACTGTCACCGACGAAGTGCACAAAATGGCTCAAAAGATCGAAGCTCTAGGTCTTACGGTTCATATGCAGAACGAGCTCTGGAGCAGCATCGAGGCGTCTCGGTACGCACCCGAAGGCGGTGCCAAGAGCGATTCCGCGGCCGCGGCCGTTATTTTGCAACGCTATCTCGATGCCCAAGCGAATCCACAAAGACCAGTAGTTTCTGACGACGACGGCGACCTGACCACGTTCGAGGTTTGATACGACGGTCGCATGCCCTATTATAGGGATATGAAAAAAATGCTTACGACACGACACGATAAGATTTTTGCGGTTGTATCGCTCGTACTGGTATTATTTGCGGTTTTGGTAGGTCTTTCGGCTCCCACGCGTGTCTCGGCCGGAATTGTTCCACCTGACACGCAGGAGATGCAGGTCGGCAACGCTAAAGTAAATGGACCTAATCCAAATTCGGTACTTTTCAAAAAGCCCGATCCTGCGAACCCTGGCAAGTGCGTAGGGGGAGACAAGTCCTGCAAGCCGCCTTGCGGAATATCCAAAAGCTCACTTGGAACATGCGAGTCAGTTACTGGCGGATGTCAGACAAATGGCCTTCCCTCATGCGACGCGCTTGAAGACAAGAATCAAAAAGGAGATGGTAAGGGCGACGAAAAACCGAAGGAAGAAGGGAAGGGAGGAGAGCCACCAAAAATGCCTGAGCTGCCGAAACCACAACCTAAGTCGCCGGAGCAGCCAAACCAGGATCCGTGCCAGCAAGGAGGAGGGTCAACAGATCCAAGCTGTGCAAAAGCCGAATCAAACACCGGCAGCATCCTCAACTCGTTATTAGGAGGTGCTACAAAGATAGGAGAGTCGATTAGTGGTGCCGCCCAGAGTGCTGCCGACCAGTTGCAGACCATGATCTCTGGCGTAAACGATTCGGGAGGAAGTGGCCATGGTTCGTTCAACACGCCTCCGTCAGGCTCGGTCAGCAATAGCGGGTCTCAGGGATCTGGTTCGCAGGGTAACAGCCCGACAACCGGCCTCGGTGCCGGAGCGATCCGCGAGGGTGGGACGGTACCGGTATCGGGTCCTCCGCGGGATACGGCAGGAAACTCAGGTGATTTCACTCGTCCTACCGCCGCTGCTGGGTTCGGCCCACCTCCGTCGAGCGTGGGGAATTTAGGTTCGCAGTCGGGAACTGTTTCTGGGGGCATATCGGGCGCACTCTCGACGGCGATGTCGGCGCTCGGAGGCCTCCTCTCCAATTTTTCTAGCATCTTTCATTTCTAACCTACACACATATGATCACTTTCGACGACTGGGCAAAGATCGAGATAAAGATAGGAACCATACTTGCAGCTGAGCGCGTACCCGAGACCGACAAGCTGTGGAAGCTCACGGTCGAGCTCGGCGAAGAAACGCCGCGCACAATAGTTTCGGGGATAGCACCTAATTATCCCGAGGCGGCAATGCTTGTTGGAAAGCAGTGTCCGTTCATTGTGAATCTCGAGCCGCGCATGATAAAAGGAATCGAGAGTAACGGCATGATTCTTGCTCCAAGCGATGACGAAGGCAAGGGGGTCGTCATGCACCCTGAGCGCACAGTGGCTTCCGGTGCGAAGGTAAAATAATCGTTTCAGGTTTTCATACCTGTGTACGAAAAGTATTGCATACCTGCGATATACTGTATGCCACATGGCGATAGTTTTGCGTGCAGGCGATCCGTGTGCGCCCATCGGGCTGCACACGAGAGGGTTTTTTGAACAATGGTTTCCGACACCATCGTTCATCGCATACCACGGTACTGGCGTTGATATATCGGATACCTCGGTGAAAGCGATCCAGTTTGCGCCGTACAAGAGCGGATGGAAGATAGACAAGATGGCTTCGCAGTCGCTCAAACCCGGTATTGTAGTCGAGGGAGCTATCAAGAATGTTGATGAGCTCGCAGCGGCTCTTAAGCTCTTGTCGCAAGCGGCAGGGGGCATAACGCATGCGCACGTGGCGCTTCCGGAAGAGGAGGCATTCGTCTTTAGTATGGAGGTGCCCGATGCGCGAGATCGTCTCCAGGTTACCAACATGATCGAGTTCGAGCTTGAAGGCCGTGTCCCACTCAAGCCCGATCAGACGGTCTTCGACTACGATATCGTTACGATCCACGCTGACGGTGCCTCTGCCGAGATCGGTGTATCGGTGTTTCCAGTGGAGGTGGTGCAGCAGTATGTCGCAGCGTTTCAGAAGGCGGGGATAGTGTTGATGTCGCTCGAGCTCGAAGCGCGCTCAATAGCGCGCGCGATCCTTCCGCCCACGTCGCGCGAGGTCGTTCTGGTAGCAGATTTCGGCCGTGCTCGCACCGGCATCGCGGTCATAAAGGGACAGATACCCATCTTTACGCATACGGTGCAGGTAGGTGGCGATGGCATGAGCGCTGTCATCATGAAGGAGCTCAATGTGAACGAGGCGGAGCTCGACAAACTTAAGAATGAGAAGGGAATTGTCCGAACGGGAGACGACAAGGTTACCGGAGCGATGGTGGGAACCGCATCTGCCCTTGCGGACGAAATCAGCCGGCACTATTCCTATTGGGATACGCGACGCAACGAGCATGACGAGCGCGTCACGCCTTTGGCGAAAGTGCTCTTGGCGGGAGGTAGCGCGAATCTCAAAGGACTTCCGGAATATATCGCTACGCGCGTTCAGGCGGCAACCTTGCGTGCAGATGTCTGGGTCAACGTCTGCTCGTTCGACGAATATATTCCGCCTATTACGAAGACCAATTCGCTCGGCTTCGCGACTGCGATAGGTCTTGCGCTCAGAAGCATCTAAGTATGGCAAATCTTTTACCCAATCCCGTCATCCGATCTCGAGTAACGAGCACGGTCGTGCGCACCATCGCGGCGTTTAGCGTCGTGATAGCGCTCGCTGGCGTTCTTGCGGCCATTGGTCTCGTACCGGTATACCTGCAAGCACACATCTCTCGGACGAGCGTAGAAAAGACAGTCGCGCATGCGACTACAACATCTGCAGAGGATCCCGCAAAGATTATTACCGTCTCAAAAAATCAGATAGCAGCCTTGAAGCCGGTTATTGCGCGGACTAAGTTCGCGTCGGACGTCATTCAAACGCTCGTAGATAAACGGCCGGATGGCATGTACTTTGACCACCTCACATATAAATTCGATCCGAAGGAAAGTATGATTGTTCTGCGCGGTGAACTGAGTGATCCTAGTCTACTGGAGACATATCGAAATTCTCTAGCAGCAACGGAGTTCTTCACTTCGGTCAAGATACCTGTGTCGGAGCTTGCGCTTACACAAACTGGATCCTTTACTCTCGAAATAAGCGGTAAATGGTAAGTATGGAATACGTACGAACATACGGATTGTTGATCCTCTCACTTATCTGTGCTTTAGCGGCTTGGGGTGCCTATGCATACGGTCTTGCTGCGGTCAATGCAGAGCACGACAGTGTCGCGGCAATACGTGTCGCCGATAGCCAGAGCTCGAACAGGCTTGCGACCGACCGTGCTAATAAATCATTACTTCGCGAAACAGAAGATGGTAGAAAAAAGCTTTCACAGATCGCGGCCGGGAAGGATGCGATCGCCGTTATCGGCATGCTGGAAGGATTGGGGAAGACGGCCAACACGGTGCTGGTTGTCGATTCGGTGGGAGTCGATGCGTCACTCAAGGGTACTGATTTACGTGCGGTTAATGTTACGGCTCACGCCGAGGGCTCGTTTTCTCAGTTGTTTTCTGTTTTGAAACTCCTGGAAACGATGCCTGCGCCTGGCACCGTCGATTCCGTGGAGCTTGTGCACAACGATTCGTCGCTATGGCGGCTCGTCGTGCGGTGCCATATCCTGACTAAACTCGACTAATGCTATGAATATACTCTTACTTCCAAGCGAATTGCAGACCCTCTGGGCTAACCGGCGCGACCCGCGCGCTGCCCGCGCGCTCGCGGAGATGCTCTGGCGCGTCTTCCTTGCTCTTGGTGCCGTGCTCGTTGCCGTATCATGGTGCTATTCGTTCTACCTCGCAATCAAGCCCAATGACATCATTGCCGCGGATACGACCCCTCCTCAGGCGAGCATCACGTTTGATAAGAAGGCGATGGGTGACATACTCGACTCGTTCGAGCTACGTGCGGAAAAAGCCACAGGGCTGCGCTCGAGTCCTCCGGTAATCGCAGATCCTGGCAAGGCTACGAATAAGCAGTCACAAAAAACTGTCTCTGGCTCGAAGAAGAGTACTGATGCGTCATCGGCACAGTAGACAGAAGATCCCTTAAGTAGAACGTATAAACGTGGTATAAGATGATCGCACTGCCCCTGTAGTTCAATGGATAGAACTGAGCTCTTCTAAGGCTTTAATGTAGGTTCGATTCCTACCGGGGGCACCGAATGTAATGAGGGGACTCCGGTAGGAATCGAACGCCGGACCAAACAGTGTAATGCACTGTTTGGGAGGCGGGGCAGGAGCCACTTGCTCGTCATGCGAGCTTAGTGAGCTCACGCCGATTCCTACCGGGGGCGCAAATCGAGCGAGCGCAGACTTGTGCCCGACAGAGCGCAACGGCGCGAGTCGCGGCCACACATGCCTGCCGGAGCGATCTTTTGTTTGCCGTTGCGACGAGGCAAAAAACCGCGAGCGGGGTCGCGCAAAAAATACGTCAGTAATTTTATGCGTGACCACATCTTGCGAAGAAGGGGCCATAGAAACCACGGATTTGAAACTCCTGCGGCAAGGTGCCAAAATCTATTTTCGCGTGTATACTCGCATCCAAGCGCCCTTAGCTCAGTTGGTAGAGGGTAAAGCACGCAAAGCTTTACCCATTTACAGAGAGCAGGTCGTGGTAGGTGGTAGGAACGATATGCGCCCTTAGCTCAGTTGGTAGAGCAACTCATTTACACTGAGAGGGTCGGGGGTTCGAGTCCCTCAGGGCGCACAGATAACAAAAGACCTGCACACTGCAGGTCTTTTGTTATCTGTGCTTGAGGACGAGAAGGTCGGAGTCTGACGAGACGAGGCGGGGTCGCATGCGTTTCTAGCAAGAAACGACATGTGACCGAGTCCCTCAGACATGCAACGTTTGATACAATCACGCTATGACGGAACTCCACGCGATACTCAAAGGACGGGTGCAGATGGTGATGATGCGGGATTACGTGCAGCGCAAGGCGAGCGCTCTCGGGCTCACTGGCACTGTGCAAAACCTGCAAGACGGCTCAGTCGAGGTGGTGGCGCACGGACCGCAGCATGCGCTCGAGGCCCTTGCAGAAAAACTCCATAAAGGGTCGGTCCTCTCGCGGGTCGACGAAGTCAGTATCGAGTTTCGGATACCGAACGAGACGTTCGCCGACTTCCATATCAAGTACGTCTGATAGGCCCCCTCCTTTAACGAAGAGGAAGGGGTAAAAATTGACCAGAGTGTGAAAATCCGCTACCGTCTCTAGATGAGCCAAAAGACTCCTAAGACCGTCGGTATCATCCTCGACGGCAATCGCCGCTGGGCCAAAGAGCGGGGCATGCCTACGCTCGAGGGGCATCGCCGTGGAATGAACAATATCGAGCCGGTCGTGCTTGCCTTGCGCGATCGCGGTGTCGAGCACGTTCCCGTCTTTGCGTTCTCGACCGAAAATTGGAACCGCAGCGAGACCGAGGTGACCTACCTCATGCAGCTCTTCGAAGAAGCGATCAAAGACAAGCTCTCCAAGCTCAACGAAGAGGGTGTGGCGGTACGGTTTGTCGGGCAGCGCGAGCGTTTTGCTCAGAAACTGCAGATCGCAATGCGTGACGTCGAAGCAAAGAATTCGAAGACTCCGCGTACGACGTTGTGGGTCTGTCTTTCATACGGGGGCAGGGCAGAAGTGGTAGAGGCTGCACAGGCGCTTGTACGCAAAGGTTCCGAGATCACCGAAGAGTCTATTGCTACACACCTGTGGACTGCCGATATGCCGGATGCCGACATCATCATCCGTACGAGCGGAGAACATAGACTTTCGAACTTCTTGTTATGGAAAAGTGCCTACGCTGAATTGTTTTTCCCGGATGTCTTCTGGCCTGATTTTTCCGAAAAGGATATCGATACTATTTTTGCAGAATTCGCCACCCGCGAGCGACGCCACGGAAAATAAAAGTTCCCCCGCCGAGATGGCGGGGGAGTAACGAGTCTATTCGCCGAGTGCAAGCGAGGCATTCTTAAGTGCTTGCGCTGCTGCTCTCGCGTTCTCGATTTCATCGAGCGGACGATCGGTTGCGTGCTCGATGTACCCTAGGATCTTCTGCACGAACGGCTTTGTCGGTTCCCAGGGCTTTGTCTTCTGCTTGACGCAGTACTCGAGCCACTCGCTCGGGGTACGCTCGCTGGGCGATCTGACAATCGCTTTGGCTGCCTCGAGCCCTGCCGCGACGACAGCTTCCTTTGTTGTCATCGGCGACGCTCCTGCTCTTTCGCGACCTCGGCCTTGATTTTGTCGAGATCGAACCCGTTCTGCTTGGCGATACGCGCAAGAATGAGGTCGAGAGCAGAACTCACGGGGACGAATGTTGGTATTTTCTGCATTTGACGCTCCTGTGGTTTTTTGTTTTTACGCCAAACTCTGGTAGTATTATATCATGATTGACACTAATAATCAAGCAGAGCCGAAAATTGGCGTGCTGTATGAAGATTCCGACGTCCTCGTGCTCGATAAGCCCGCGGGTCTCGTGGTGCATGGAGATGGTAAAACCAGTGAAAAAACGCTCGCAGACTGGCTTTTGGCGCACTACTCGAGTCTAAAAGGGGTGGGCGAGCCGTGGCAGCAAGACGGAGGAGAGACGATCGAGCGCCCCGGCATCGTCCACCGTCTCGACCGCGAGACATCGGGCGTAATACTTATTGCGAAGAATCAGGCAGCGTATGAGTTTCTTAAGAAAGAATTCCAAGAGCGAACGGCGCAGAAGACATATAATGCGTTCGTATACGGAAACCTCAAGGAAGCATCCGGCGTCATCAATAAGTCGATTGGCAGGAGTCCAGCCGATTTTAGACGCTGGTCGGCGCAGCCGGGCGCACGAGGGGAGAAGCGAGCTGCAGTGACCGAGTGGAAGCTGGTACGACAGGGAACCGATGCCGATACTGGCGAGAAGGTAGCCTACCTCGAGCTCCATCCGCTCACTGGCCGCACGCACCAGATACGCGTGCACCTTAAGGCGATACATCATCCGGTAGTTTCTGACAGCTTGTACGCAACCGGGAAACCACAGGCGCTCGGCTTCGTCCGTACTGCACTTCATGCACACAAACTCGCTATCACGCTTCCATCGGGCGCGGTGAAGGAGTTCATGGCGCCGCTTCCGGCGGACTTTCTACAGGCCCTCGAGCATGGTATGAATTAGCCAGCCAGAACGGTGGGTAGAAAGGAATCTGAAATGTCGACAAATCTCGTTACACTCTTCGAACGATTGGCGCTCGGTTGCGAAATCAACCAGCAGTCGTTTCCGCACAGGCCGATAAAGCCCGATGACGCGTTCGTGCATGACGCCAAGTACCGTCTCGTGTGCATGATGGAGCAGGTGGGAACTCTCTCGCGCTGTCTGAAGGGAACTGACAAGGGAATGGAAATGAAGCGTGAAGATATTTTGACCATGCGTGCCTCTGCGCTCCAACTTACTGTTGCGAGCATGCAAATGTTCATGCTTACCAACCATCCAATAGAAGGTTTGGCAGGTACCGATGCGGCGCAGCTGGCGCAGTACATCGATTGGCAGTTTCCAGCTCCCAAGTCCGATGCCCCTAAAGGCATTCAAGAGAACGCTCTCTGATACCTGCGAATTAACCACCTTGTCACGAAACAAGGTGGTTTTTTATTCGCTGGCAGCTCGATGTATATCGAGGTTTTTTGTGGTATCCGGACTGGGCAGATACAATGGTCACATATGAGAAATCAAGAAATACCGAAGCGGAGCGAGATGTCCGAACAAAACAGCATGCGCGCCTCGGCGTCCGAATTCTTGAACTGGATCATGCTTGGCGGATTCGTCGCACTCGCCGCGACAACCGGAAAGCTCCCCGAGGACCCTAAGAAAGCGCCGATGACGATTACTGAGCCTTTGGCCCGAGAGCCTGTCGCGGACGTCGGACAGAAAGTATCTGTCACTCCCGCTTCTGCGCACTACGAGCTTGAGCCGAACGAAGTCCTGTTGGGCAGGATAACCATCCCAGGCAGCCGTGACGAAACCACAATCGACACGGCGCCCGTACGGTCCGAAGAGATCGACTCAATGCTCGGCGCTCTCAGAATCTATACAAACGAACTGCAGGATCCGAAAGAGAAAGTTCGCGTTTCGATGCTCTCGGAAGGCACTATCAGGACCGCATGCCGCTTCGCGAGCGACTGGTTCGTAAAAGAAAATGCGCATCTTACGGACGTCTTTTCCTACCTCGAAAAGAGGAGTGGGGCGTGGACTCCCGAATTTACCGCTGTCGTGAAGAAAGTGATAGGCCAGTCTATGGGGTACGTGAAGGACGAGCCTGCGTTGATGGCCATGGTGCAAGCAAAACTCAAAGAAGGGCAACCGTTTAAATGCGGTTTCTTATTGAACATGGCGCAGTACCAGCTTACGACCATGCAGGCGCTCAGCGTGCTCTTTTTGACCGAAGCGGCAGGGCAGATAGAGAAAGATTCGAAGAGTGACGACCTCGGAGTTAGAGAAGATGCCAAGAAGGCGTCGAAAGCGCTCGTTGAATCGATAGCGACGGCGATGGGGGATAAATAAAAGACCTCGGCACTCTGGCCGAGGTCTGCGATCATCCAGCTCCCGCGATGCTTGCATTCGTAAATGCTCGCTCGCCAGTAACTTCACGTAGTATAGGGATCCACGGCGGCAGTTCGATATGCTCTGCCATGTCGATCACCTCGACCTCAAGCAAGGCGAGGGAGTCGTTTGGCGCGTCGAAGAGATCGAGTTCGAAGTACCGGTAGTTCCACAAAAAGGCGACGCGCGCTTTACTGATTGATGGCGCAGGGCTTCTGGTCGCCTGTCGGTATTCGGTATCGGTTATGACCCGCTCGTGTTCGACAGAGATCCCGGGAGAGACAAAGGTTTTGTAGGTCTTGGTGTGGATGCGACCGTCAGCAAGAGTCGTTCTACGGACACGACAAGGTGTATCGTGCTCGTCGAGTACATAGTGCTGTTCGATAAGCGGTATCACATGTTGCACCGGTACCGGAAGGACCAGCCTTGCACGATCCACCAAGAACTTGCGCTCGATCTCGAGGGGCTCGGGTATGCCGATTGCGTGTGCGATATGTGCCTTGAACCGATGCATCTTGGCATCGAAGCCCCCGGGTCCGTTTTCGATAACACGCAGATGCGAATGATCGAGATATGTTCTGATGGTCCGTGCCTCTACTTCTTGCGCATGCTCAAGTGACTCGTATCGAGCGGCATTGTTGGCACTCGTGTAGAACGCTTCAGCGCCGACGGCTGCGGACTGCAGATGAAGTACATGGCTATAGCCCTGCAAGATCGACGTTCGCGTGAGCCCAAGTTCAGAAAGGATTTCTGAAAATGGCGTCTCATCAAGATAGATAGCTCCATCGAGCATGCCACGGTCGAAGAGGAGTACTGCCTTGGCTGATGCCGGAAGCCTGCGGGCTTTGTCGCGATACATGCTCTCGTTTTGCATCTGCAGCTCGAGTACCTGTCTTTGGAAAGCACTGCGCTCGGCAGGAGTCCCGCCTGGCTTCTGTCCTGCGAGAATGAGCGTCGTCGCGCTCTCAGGGACTATGATCGGCGTGTAGCCGATCTCGACGAGCCATTCGGCGACTTGGGCGAGCCCTGTCGTCTTGCCGCTACAGGGACCGCCGGTGACGAGGATTCGGGGTGTGTCGTGGTGCATTGTTACCTCCGTTGAGTTAAGGGACTGTCCGGACGCACTGTACAAGAGGGGCGGGCACAGCGAAAGGCAAGTGCTTTTACCCTGCTAAAGGGGAGAGGTTCGAACCATTTGCTTCGCACAAGAGTCCGTGATACAGTACGGCCCACATGGCTAACAC
>CAZYLZ010000004.1:0-1186 GCA_964648335.1 uncultured Candidatus Saccharibacteria bacterium
TCGGCGGCGAAGCACTCGCTCCGTTTCTCTCGATGCGCGACAAAGGCATCATCGTGCTCTGCCGAACGTCGAACAAGGGCGCCGGAGAATTCCAAGACATGCTCGTCAAGGGCAAGCCGCTGTATCAGCATGTTGCGCGCCATGTGGAGAAAGAATGGAACGAGAACGGCAACTGCTGTCTCGTCGTCGGGGCCACCTATCCAAAGGAACTCGCCGAAATCCGTGCCATCGTGGGCGACATGCCACTCCTCATTCCTGGCATCGGCGCCCAAGGGGGCGACCTCGCGGCGACCGTCAAGGCCGGCATGAACAGCAAGGGTAACGGCATGATCATCAACTCTTCGCGCGGCATCATCTACGCCTACAACCCGCGTGGAGAGGCGAAAAAGCTCAATGACGACATCATCCATCTGTCCAAGTGACGACAGTCCCCGCCAATCGGCGGGGACTTTTCTTTTACTAGACATTTTGGTACTACAGGCTAGACTCTGCCGAGTTGCAACAGGAGGTCCACATGGACGACTTCACCACACGAAAAAACCTCGACTCGCTTGGTGCCATCTATCGGTGGGACGGAACCGCCCAAAAGCCGCATTGCATCCTCACGAGCGGCAGACACTCGCCCTTCTTTATCAATGGCACAAAGCTCCTGGAAGATCCGGCAGCGATACGCAAAGCCGCGGTGATGCTGGTCGAGATGTACGACCTCAAGCAGCGCATCGCCAGACATCATGGGTCCGAGCATCATCCGCGTGTGCGCTTTGTCGGACAGGCGATGGGATCGATCGTGCTCGCGAGCTACCTTGCCGAGGAGTGCGGCGCGCTTACCGCGTTTAGCGAAAAACGCCCCGACGGCTGGATGGAAATGGCACGATTTTCGCCGAGCGAGAACGAAATCCTGATAATCGTCGAAGACGTACTGACAACCGGAGAGACAAGCCGAAAGACGCGCGCCGACCTCAGAGCCAAGGACCTGACCTTGGACCGCATCGTTCTCTGTGTCGCAAATAGGAGCGGCAGCGACACGATCGTGTTCGACGATCAAGTGTACGAGATCAAGGCTCTCGTCACGATGCCGGCCGAGTCCTATACGCCCGACGAATGCCCGGCATGCAAGCTCGGCTCGGCGGCGCATAAGCCCAAAGCCGTATGGGAATCGCTGTTCGTCACGAAGTGAGATATACAA
>CAZYLZ010000004.1:1286-3807 GCA_964648335.1 uncultured Candidatus Saccharibacteria bacterium
TGCTCGCCTACCACTGGCTCGAGTACATGCGATACCGAACGAGCGCCTTGGCGGCGATCAGTATGTATGCGCTAGTAGGTGTCATTCTCTTTAGCATCTTGTCTCTCAGTGCGGTAGCACTCTTATAGTATGCAATCACTCGCAATCCAGGACGACGAACAGATTCTCTTGTGGCTCAACAAGCACTGGATCATCCTCACGCGCGACATCATCGGCACGGTCCTGGCCGGAGTCCTGCCTATTTTTGGAGTAACATTCTTGATTGCAAGCGGGATCACGACAGGTATTAACCCTGCACTCCTCACCTTCCTCCTCGCGCTCTGGCTTATCGCAGTCTGGATGTCGCTCGTCATAGTGTGGACGAACTACTACCTCGACGTCTGGATTGTCACTGACAAGCGCATCATCAATGTCGAGCAGTTGGCGCTCTTTCGGCGCGACGTGACCACGCTGCGGTACGAGCGCCTGCAGGATGCGACGGTAAAGTACAATGGATTTATTTCCGAGATGTTCGACTTCGGCACCCTCAAGATCCAGACCGCCGGTTTCGATACGCACGAGATGGAATTCGAGGGAATCCCGCACCCCGAAGAGGTAAAACGCATGATCTTCGACCAGGTCGACAAGTCGGCCGAGGGGCATCAGGAAGCGCATGGGTTTAAAGCGCAGGCGCACCTCAACCACGACATATAGTCGGTACGGATGCAAAATAGCTCATTCTTCGCTATACTCACCCCATGCAGAAGAAAGTAAGTACAGAGCCCTATAAGGGAGTCCGCGACTTCTACCCCGAAGACCAATTTTTCTTGCGCTACATCACCGAGATCATGTCGCGTGCCTGCGAGAGCTTTGGCTTCGAGGAGTACCACGCATCAATCTTGGAACCGGCCGATTTGTACAAAAGCAAGACGTCCGAAGAGATAGTCAACGAGCAGACCTACACCTTTATCGACCGCGGCGAACGCGAGGTAACGCTGCGTCCCGAGATGACGCCAACGGTGGCCCGCATGGTGGCAGCACGCCGCCGTGAGCTCGTCTTTCCCCTTCGCTGGTTTTCGATTCCCAATGTATTTAGGTACGAGCGCCCGCAGAAAGGACGATTGCGCGAGCACTGGCAGCTCAACGCAGACCTCTTTGGTGTCGAAGGTGTCGAGGCCGAGGCCGAGATTATCGCCCTCGCTCATCGCATCATGACAGACCTCGGTGCCCACGAGCACGATTTTGAGATCCGCGTCAACGACCGTACTATCCTTTCGTCTATCCTTGAGGAGCTTAACGTCGACGACGTGACCGAGCGCAAGGTCGTTCGACTTTTGGATGCAAAAGACAAGATGCCCGACTTTGACGAGAAGATCGAGGCGCTCCTCGGACACGAGAAGGGTGCGCTCTTCCTGCAGAAGCTCGCGAGCGTGAGCTCGACCGCGTCATTGGAAAAGCTCCAGATGATGCTCAACCTCATGGGCGTTCACAACATCGTGATCGACACCTCGATCGTGCGCGGATTCGACTACTACACCGGGATTGTCTTCGAGGTCTACGACACCAGCCCCGACAACAACCGCTCCCTCTTTGGCGGCGGCCGTTATGACCGACTTTTAGAATTATTTGGCGACGAGACGGTTCCTGCCGTGGGCTTTGGCATGGGCGACGTCACCGCACGCGACTTTCTCGAGACGCACAACCTGCTTCCAAAATACATGCCAGCAACCGAGCTCATGCTCTTGCCCATGGAACCCGAGGCCGTGATGCACGCGATGCAGCTGGCACAAAACCTTCGCGGCGAAGATGTCACCGTATCGGTCAATCTTTCCGGCAAGAAGGTCGGCGACATGATCAAACAAGCAGACAAGCTTGGCATTCCCACCATCATCACCATCGGCTCTCGAGAACGTGAGAGTGGCGAATATACCCTAAAGCAGCTTGGGAGCGGCAAAGAGACCACCATGCCCGCTAACCGCATCGCCGAGCACCTCTTTTCGCATGCGGGCTAAAAAGGCAACTTTTTAGCCACTATTACTGTATTTGACATATAATTTTTTTGTGTGTATAATGCGCACAGAGTACCGCTACCGCCAAAAGACATCATAAAGGGAAACCAGATGTTCAACCAACGCACTATGGTCTACGCGAACCGACTCAATGCCGATTCGCAGAAGGCCGCAGCGAACAGAGACCTCGAGCGGGCGTCGACACTTCAAGTTGATGCGAGAACAGTCGCTCTGCAGGCTCTCTCCGAGGGCACGTTGTGGGGCAGCACGTACAAAGCGCTCAAGAATGGCCGATACGCGCTGAGGAGTCTCGCAGCCGATGACGTCCTCGATCTCGCAACCACGCTCGAGCTCGCCGCAGTCGCTCTGAAGGACAAGCCCGAGTGGTCGTGGTTTGCCTTCGAGCTCAGCCACGACGCCGAGTTCGCACTCAAGTGCGCTATCAAGCGCGATCAACCGAAGGCAGCATAAAACAGACACTCGCACTAAAGCCCCGCGAGTATAAACAAGGGGGCTTTTTTGTTGCATGTAAG
>CAZYLZ010000004.1:3907-77003 GCA_964648335.1 uncultured Candidatus Saccharibacteria bacterium
CCGCTTCCCCGCCGCCCGCTCGAACGAGCGCCGCGCCGACCAAGCGCTGACGACACGCGGCCAAGGTGCACCATCGCACCTTGGCCGCTCTTTTTTATCTAATCCCTCCCTCTCTTCTCAAGAGAGGGCCGTAAACTGCGTCCTCGCAGTTTCGAGGGGAGAGTTGGTTTGTTTTTGAAGCGTAAACACAGGACCAACTCTCCCTTTAGTTCCCTCTCTTAAAAAGAGAGGGAGGAAATGCTTGATACATCCAAAATGCATTTGGTATACTACGACCTCATGCGCACCATCGTCTTCGATATCGAAACCGCGAATCAATTTTCCGACATAAGCTCTGGCGATCCGGCCGACCTCACGCTTGCAATCATCTGCATCCACGACTCTCTTACCGACGCATACGACTCGTTCACCGTCGAGGAGCTCCCGCGCCTATGGAAAGTGCTCGAGCAGGCAGACGTATTGGTGGGTTATAACAGCGACCACTTCGACATTCCACTCTTGAACAAGTACTATCCAGGCGATCTGGGCCAGATAAAGTCGATCGATCTTTTAAAAGACATCCACAAATCGCTCGGGCGACGCATCAAGCTCGACATGGTCGCCGAAGGGACATTGGGCGAGGGTAAAAGCGGTCACGGACTGCAGTCGATAAAGTGGTGGCGCGAAGGGCTCGTCGACAAGGTGCGCGAGTACTGCATAAAGGATGTCGAGATAACGAAGCGCATCTTCGAGTACGCAAAGAAGAACGGATCGATTCGCTATAAAGACATGGGGGCCGTGCGCGAGGTACGCATCGACACGCGCGACTGGAGCACCAAGAAGGCAGAGTCTGCGGTAACGCACACCCTCGGCTTTTAAGGCATTCCTCCCTCTCTTACGAAGAGAGGGAGGAGGAACGGGGTGATACAATTTTGCCATGCGACACGCCGTCCCAACCGCCATCGTAATTTCCGGTATCCTCATCGCAATTGCGGTCTTTTTTGTGCAGAAGCAGCCGGTCGCACCTGTTGCACCGACGCCGGTTGCGCCCCAGGTCCGCGTCCCATCAGTCAGGAAGGACGACCATGTCCGCGGCAACCCTAACGCGCCTGTTGTCATTATCGAGTATTCCGATACCGAGTGTCCCTACTGCAAGGCATTTCATGCGACCCTGCGCAGGGTAATAGACGCATACGGAAAGGACGGCCAGGTCGCGTGGGTATTCCGCAACTTCCCCGTCACCGATTCTCATCCCAAAGCGCTCAAAGAGGCCCAGGCACTCGAATGCGCAGCCGACCTCGGTGGCGAGCTGGTGTTTTGGAGATACCTCGACCGCATCTACGAGATCACGCCGTCGAACGACGGACTCGACCCGGCGGCGCTCAACACGGTTGCAAACGAGATGGGACTCGACGTGCGGGCCTTCGCCTCCTGCGTCGAGTCGGGAAAGCATGTGGCCGCCATACAAAAGTCCTCCGCCGAAGCAATAGCCGCCGGTGCCGCGGGGACTCCGTTTAGCATCCTCATGTATGGCGCTGACGAATACGTCATCCAGGGATCGCAGACCTACGACTACATGCAAGGACTTCTCGAAATCCTCATAGCGTCCGATTCCGAAGCTACGACGAGCGCATCAGCTCTCTGAGCGCACAGTACTCGCAGTCTTTGGTGTCGCATTTAATCTCCCAAAATGAGAGTGCGTAGATTTCGTTGGCGACACGCGCGAGCGTCGCCTTGAGCTCAGCGACCGATGCAGCGTCGTAGCCAAACCCGTGGGCGACGGTCTTGCCGGCGGGATCGGGCTCGATGAACTCGAGCGTGAGCTTGGCGGGCGCCTGCATCTTTGCAATCTCGAGCAATATGCAGTAAAAGTCGAGTTGTCGTTTGTAATCCCCTGTCGCGTTCTTCGTATTTCCTTCGAGTTCATTGCGACTCTTGTGCTTGCCGGTCTTGTAGTCGATAACATGCACCGAGCCGTCGCTCCTAAACTCGATTACGTCTATCATGCCGCGCAAGAGCACCTGTGGCAGATCGCTCCCACTAAGCGGAAAGTAGCCTTCGATCTTCTTTTCGCACAACGCCGTGAACTCATATCCTTCGTAGTTGCGCGCATGCCAGTCGGTGAGCGCGCGTACGCCTTTCTTGTACGCGTCGTCGTACGAGGTCGGCGTAAAGCCCTGTGTATCGATTGAGAGTTTCAGGAACTCGAGCAGCTTCTCGAGCGGCTGATACTCGCGTGTCGAAGCAGAGAGGTCGCGGAAAAGGCGCAGCGCATTGTGGAGCGCATTACCGTACAGCGAACTCGACGTCGGCTTTTCCGGTACGCGCACGAGGTTGCGATAGAAATACTTCCAGGGACAGTCGAGGTAGTTGTTGAGCGCAGTCGCGGATATGCCCTGCTCGACAAAGGCATCGCGCAAGAATGCTATGTCGCTCATCGAGTCGGTCGAAGACGGCTTCTGCACCAGTAAGTCTTGCGGCGCTACCGAGTCCTCAAACGACGCGGTATCGACTTTGGTCACGAGCGCCGGTGCGAGTTCGAGCATGAACTGTGTCACAGCGCTCTCGCGCGTGCGCGTAGACGAGGTTATCCCGTACGATACCGAGACGTACTGCTTTGCGCGCGTAAGTGCGACGTAAAAGAGTCGGCGCTCGTCTTCGACGTCGGTGTCTGGAACGACCGCGAGGGTCGAAAGTGGCAAAGTGCTCCTCGATACGCGATTGCCCCAGTGCTGATCGCGGGCATGGATGATGTACACGTATTCGTACTCGAGCCCCTTCGAACGATGCGCCGTGACCAAGTGCACGGCATTTGCCCGCTCCTTAGGCTCGGTATCGGGCTCGATTTCGATGCCGTACTCCTCGTAGAGACCGATATCGGTAACAAAGTCTGATCCGGTATACAGGGTCTTGGTGGCACAGAGCGATTCGAGCGTGCGTGCAAGCCCGCGCACCGCATTGAGTATTGAAACGGCATTGGGCCGCGAGAGTACGTACGTAAGGAAGCCACTTTCGTGCAAAACCGCATCGAAGAAATCGCGTGCCGATTCCTCTTGCGCCAGCTTCGAGAGGTGTAGAAGCGTGCGTGCGAACGACTCGACTCGGGTAGGATCAGAGACTTTCGCGGTTAAAAGGTGCGCATGCGACGAGATGACATCGACATATGGAATGCGATGCTTCTGCCCATACAAGAGCGCTTTGTAGACGTCATGCGACGACACTCGTGCCCACGGAAAATGGAGCGCGTAGGCGAGGTATTCGTCGCTGCCGATGTGTGTGCAGAGGCGCAGATAGGTCACGAGCTGCGCGATTATGTGATCGTTCAAGATGGTGCTCTTCGAATCGAGCGAATGGAGTATCCCTTTATGGGAGAGGGCGCGCGAGACCGCCGAGGCGTCCGAGTTAGTCCGGTACATGATGGCAATGTCGCCGGCAGGTACGCCTTCGGCTATGCGTTTTTCGATGTCGGTCACCACCCATAGCACCTCGAGTTCTTCACTCGTGAACGCGCGCTCTTCCAGGACTGCATGCTCGGGGTGCTCGACCCGGCTTTCGAGCTTCGGGTGACGTTCGGCCGGGATCGACTCTGTCATGAGCGAATGCGCCGCATCAAGCAAGACAGAGCCCGATCGGTACGAGTCGGTTAGCGGGATCAGAACCGCGCTCGGGAATTTCTTGCGAAAGTATTCGAAGCTGTCGAGAGTGGCACCCTGAAAGCGAAAGATCGCCTGCTTCTCGTCGCCGACGATAAAGAGATTCGGAGAATCGTGAAATGACGCGACGAGCTCGAGGAGCGTATTCTGCGCGCCATTGGCATCCTGGTGCTCGTCGGCCAGGATATAGAGATACTTCTCTTGGACGGTCAGCAAGAATGCCGGATCGGTGGCAAGTGTGCGCACCACCTCGCCTATCATGTCCTCGAAGTCGAATTTCTTTTTTTCGGCGAGCTTCTTCTCGTACCACTCGAAAACCTTGCCGAGCTCGTGTTCCTTCCTGAGACGGTCCATCTGTGTCTGTGCGGCACCCTTCACCTTTCCTTTGTGTGCTCCCTTCTGATGCACCGATTCCGGATCGTTCTCGAGCTCGTGCAGTAGGCGTGCGGTAGTGGCGAGCACGTGCTCGGGGGTCTTGTGCTCGCGCTTGAGCGTGCTAATGGCGCTGCGGACCGCCGGTACGTAAAAGAACGGATCACCGAATGGCTTGAGCTTGTCGAGTGCAAGCTCGGTCAGGGCCTCGCGGATGAACAAGACCGACTCGATCTCGGTGAGCGCAACCGAGCTGATAATGCGCGGAAAGTATTCGGGATGCGACCGGATGATGTCGTTGCAGAATCCATGAAAGGTATAGATAGCTACCTTGTAGGCGGTTGGCCCGATGAGCTTGAGGAGCCGCGCCTTCATGGCGTCGACCCCGGCTTCGGTGAACGTAAGCGCGAGTATCGCGTCGGGTGGCGTGTCGGTGCGCGCAAGTATATTGGCTATGCGCAGGGTCAAGATCTGGGTCTTCCCGGTGCCTGGGCCAGCCACCACCATTATCGGTCCTTCTATCGCGTCTACGGCCTGTTTTTGGGCCGAATTGAGCCGTTTATAGTCTTGATTGAACCGGACTGAGGTCTTGGAAACGGACATCAAATGAGTATAGCAAACATACAAAGGATATTGACAAAGAAAAGTCGTGTGCTACAGTCGAAACATGACCTACATGGCCATCCAAAAGAATTTCTGCCCCGACGCCCGCATCACGGGAGCTGTTTCCGCATGGAACGATCCCCTTGCATCTGGCCGCGACTCTTGTTTCTCCTGGTAATTGCCTCGAACAAAGAACAGCCTCGGCCCGATACAAGGCCGAGGCTTTTTATCTGGCAAGAACTTCCTAAATTGGCGCATTTCTTTGTTGCCCTTCACGATATGTCCGTCGCCGTACACGAAGTACGTTCTCCGTACCTATCGCTTGGGCGCCTCGAACTGCATCCAATTTACGAAGCCCTGGAGAGTAATGTTCTTTAACAAAAGGAGAAATAGTATGCGCGAATACGTAACTTGCATGCAAGACACAACGGTCGCACTGGCTATGATCGAAGAGGGGGACATCCCGTTCTTGCGGCGCATGGCAAACGATACCGCTACGACGCAGTACCTTATGCGCTCGTTCCCTATCTCAGACGCATTCGAGAAAGAATGGGTGAAAGGGCTCTACGAGGGCAACCCGCCAACGAACCTCGTCTATTTGGTGGTTGCACACGATACTGGATCCCCGGTCCCCATCGGTACTATGGGACTCCACGGCATCGACTACGTAAACCGTACCGCGACGACCGGGACCGCACTGGTGCCCCAGGGTCGCGACAGGGGGTACGGAACGAAAGCTAAGATGCTCTTACTCGAATACGCGTTCTATCGCCTTAATCTGCGCATCGTGCAGAGCAAGATCTTCGATATGAATCCTCGCTCGATCCGCGTGCAAGAAAAGTGCGGCTACCGCGAGGTGGCGCGCATACCGAACGTGATACTCCGCGGAAACGCAGTGCATAGCGAAGTGATTATGCATTGCACGCGCGAGTCGTTCGAAGCCATTCGAACAAGCCTTGCCCAGTGACACATCCCCCCACGACGCATGTCGTGGGGTTTTCTTTGTTGTGACGGTTCTGATGCGCACGAATCCAGGCACTACGCGATATACTCATATTCATGAAACGAATCCACGCAACGACCGTTGTCGGTTTTATTTTAGTGTTGGCCCCTCTCACCGCCGACGCGAGCCAGTGTCCTGCAATATCTGTGTCACTAAGTCCTGGTCAGAGCGGTGTCGCCGTTGCCGAACTGCAGACATTTCTGATCGGACTGGGACAACTCGAACCAGGAAGTTCTACCGGATACTATGGACCGCTCACCACCGCAGCCGTCCAGAGATTTCAATGTCTTCAAGATATCGTGTGCTCCGGTACGCCGCAAAGCACTGGCTGGGGTACCGTAGGAATGAAAACGCGGACGAGCATTTCTGCCACATGCACCGATCCGAAGGTTCTCGGTATTAGTACCAATGCTCTCACAACCGGCGCCTCGGCAGGGACCAGCGTATCAAGCAGCACCGGGGCACCTGAAATAACGTGGACGCAAACCCTCGCGACCACCACCTCCGACGGCACGACAGGCCAGTCGTTCACGATTAGCTGGAGTGCGACAGGAGCGACGTCATGTGTCTTGCAGAAGACAACGCCCGAGGGGCTGCTCACGAACCCATGGGCATCAGGCGTAAGCGGTAGCAAGGCCGCGAGTCCCTTTAAGATTGGGATGCATCACTTCTGGATTGATTGCATGGGACCAGGTGGTGCGACGAGACAGGATATGTATCATACTGTCACATCCGCGACGGCGAGTGCCGCTGACGCATATAAGAATCTCGCGAGCGCGCTGCAAGCATTCCTAAGCCTGAGCCGCTAGATCCTACGAGCCGTGCACAGGTCTTGCTTTTGAGCTCGGTGCTCCGGTGATACCCTATACTCATTATTCCCTAACCAGTCACAGACCATGAACAGCTTCGAAAAGCCGGGTAAGCACGACACTATCCGAACCGACTTAAAGAGTCCCGATTCGACGGGCGACGAAGTCGGAGACCGCATCAATTATCTCTCCCAGATGATTGTAAAGATCGGCGCAAAACCAGCAGAAACCTATGCTCAGCCGCGCCACGCCCATGATGCAGAGCTTCAGGTGAACAAGATGATTGCCGAAATGAACAGACTGCAAAATCTTTCACCTGAGGAACGCCGGGTCATGAATGTCGAGATCCAACGGAAAACCACCGAAGCGGTAGTACAGAGCGATTGGCAGTAGAATGAACCTGTATTTAAAAACGGTGCGACCGCTACTGGTCGCACCGTTTTTACTTGCCAAAGTTCTCTGCTTTTTACGCCCAAGTAAACGCTCGCAAAGCGGACGAGACATGGCCGCCACGTACCGCGTAGATACCTGTACTCAAGCACACGAGAGCAGCGCCCAAGTAGATCGCCATGAGCACATCAATGTCTCCAAAGCCTGTATATGGAACCTGCGTAAGGCTTACATATGGCGGATGGTAGACCGGCGGCTGGACCGGAGGCATCGGTGGAACATAAACCCCGACCGATGCGTTGCAGACAACCTGCTGGCCGTTCCTTCCTATAGCGTGTCCAGTAATGACCGTCGTGCGGGTCGGATAGATGGTGCGCACACCACTTTGATTCACGTCACCGATGCCATTGTCGATCCATATCGACGCAGCATTCTGCGAGTTCCAGCGAATGGTTGCTGGCTGCCCCTGTGCTACGCCATTAGGCGACACGGTGAGCGTGCAGCTTGGAGTCTCGTAGTATGGAGGTGGCGGAAGGTTATTGGTGTAGACCGTTGTTGAGCACTGCGCGGTGCCGTACTGACCGTACACGGTCATCGTATACGTGCGTGTTCCATAGATGTCGTAGGCGGTGCGCGAACCGTTTACGTTCACGGTTCCGACTCCGTTATCAATCGTTGCCGAATAGGCGTTAGACGAGTTCCAGTACAAAGTTGTACTGCCACCGTAGGTTACGTTCGTCGGGCTTGCCGAGAGCGTACAGGTTGGCAATTCGTAGTGTGGTGGTGGCGGAAGTTGGTAGGTATACACCGAAGCAGCGCATGTTGCCGAGCCACCATTACCGTGCACCACGAGGGTGTACGTACGAGTGCTCGTTATGTGATACGCGGTATATGAGCCAGTCACTGCAACCGAGCCGACACCGTTATCCAACGATGCGCTCGTCGCATTACTCGAGCTCCAAGTAACGATAGCCGAACCGTCGTAGGAAACGGTCGTTGGATTAATGCTGATGGTGCACGTAGGAGCGACCGGTGGTGGGACGTAGACCGTGGTAACAGAACCCGAGCACGTGCGTGTACCGCCCGGACCGCTTACGGTAAGAGTGTAGACACGATTGCCCGTGATATGAGTCGCAACATGCGAACCATTGAGTGCGACCGAACCGACACCGTTGTCGAGCACCGCGCTCGTCGCGTTTACTGACGACCAGCTGACGATAGCCGATCCGTCGTAGGAGACCGCGGAGGGATTTACATGCAAAGTACAGGCAGGAATTTGGACGACCGGTGGAGGTGGAATGTGTGTAACAACGGTGATGCCGTTACTTCCACCTTCGGAACCTGAATCATCACCGCCGCCGCAGCCGCAGCCGTCAGAATCGCTTCCGTCGCCTCCCGCATCTGAGCCGGAATCCGAGCCTGAGCCAGAATCGCTGCCTCCATCGCTTCCACCCGAATCGCCGCCGCTGTCTCCTCCGCCGCTGTCACCACCTCCGTCTCCACCACCATCTCCGCCTCCGCCGTCGCCGCCTCCTCCATCACCACCACCTCCGTCGCCTCCGCCGTCGGCGTGAGCGATTGTCATACCGATATGCAGGTTAGAATATGAAACCTTAAGTACTGGTCCTGCTACTACGAAAAAGATGCCGAGTGCGGCAAAGGCAAAAACAGTATTGCGGGCGAACTTGGTAAACATGATGGAGCGTAAGTAGATAATAAAAAAGCGAGGCTTTGAGCCACGCGACCCGCTTTATACGCTACTCGGACACAAAAGTCAAGTTACACATGAAGACTCATCATAAAGAGAACCCCGGCACCCGTATAGAACGGATGCCGGGGTTGTTGCCACGCTAGCGCGGCTTGTAGCATGAACACTGGCGCTCCCAGTGACCGAACGTGATCTTCTTGCCCTGGACGAACTTCCCTGGGCACCAGACAGTGCGGCAATGCGTGACGCAGCTGCAATTCTGGCAGCCGGCAGCGGCAGCGCGAGCGGCAGACAGTAGCTGCATGCCACCGAGGGCAGACATAACTGCCATTGCAAACATGAGGTTTCTCATGACATTTCCTTCCGAGTGCTGAAAACAAAACAGCCGTCCTTGACGACTGTCCTGTTTATATTTATAGCACAAATCTGGCTTGCTAGCAAGTCTTCCTTATTGTGCATTCCACGGGCTTGAAAAAATTGGATGCAGTTCGAGGCGTACGACCGAAGAAGTTTGAGACGTACTTTTAGTACGGTGAAAACTTTTGAGGGAAGTACAACGCGGAAATGCGCCAATTTTACAAGCCCCGTTAGTAGTTACGCAACTGCTTAGCCCGCTCGTGGAGACGTATTCGTTCAAGCGCTTTGGCCTCGATCTGTCGGATACGCTCGCGGGTGACGCCGAATTCGCGCCCTACCTCTTCAAGCGTGTAGCAGATTCCCTCTTCGGTAAGACCGTTCCTCATTTCCAAAATCTTGCGCTCTTTAGGCGAGAGCTCGTCCATAACAGCGGTAAGCTGCTCAGTGAGGATGCGGTGCGACGCGGTCTGGTCCGGCGCTGCGATAGTGTCGTCGGGGATAAAGCTCCCCAAGGTCGACTTGTCTTCATCATCGCCCACTGGAGACTCCAAAGATACCGTGTCTTGGTTGATCTTCTGGATGGTGTAAATCTTGTCGAGCTCGACGCCCATTTCTGCTGCAATCTCTTCTGGAAGCGGATCGCGTCCCAGATGCTGCGAAAGCTCGCGCGTCTTCTGCTTGTACTTGGCGATAGTCTCGACCATGTGGACCGGGATGCGGATGGTGCGCGACTGGTCTGCGAGCGCACGCGTGATAGCCTGGCGAATCCACCATGTCGCGTAGGTGGAGAATTTGAATCCCTTGGTGTAGTCGAATTTGTCGACCGCCTTGAAGAGGCCTATGTTTCCTTCTTGGATGAGGTCGAGGAGCGTGAGGTCGGGACTACGGTTGACGTACTTTTTAGCGATAGAAACCACGAGGCGTAGGTTCGAGCGTGCCAGGATATTGCGCGCCTCTTCGTCGCCCTGCAGGATGCGCTTTGCCAATTCTTTTTCGGAGTTTGCGTTCAAAAGCGGGTACTGTCCAATCTCGCGCAGGTACATCTGGATGGAGTCATAGCCTGACTCCGAAGACGATGCGCGACGGCCCTGCAGCTTCTTCTTTTCCAAGACACCACCCGAGGCTTCTTCGTCGAGCATGCTGCCTCCTTCCAAGACATCGACGCCTGCGACCGCGAACTTCTCGTACATCTCTTCCAAAAGCTCGACATTCTCTTCGATCGCTGGGAACTCGCGCATGATCTCGTCGTAAGTCACGTATCCGCGTCCGCGGCCGAGTCCCAAGAGGATCTCTACCTGTTTATCCATCTTCGATACAGGCTTTACGGCACCTTTTGGCGCCGTGCGCTTGGTCGGCTTCGAGACGCTCTTTGCCTTCGGCTTTGCCTTAAGTGCCTTGGCACGAACTTTAGACCGCTGTGGAGCGGCCTTCTTCTTTGGCTTATGTGTGCGCTTTTTTGTTGCCATGTGTATAAAAATACCTATAAGAACCGGAGCAAGAAACAAAGACACCGCTTATGCGGAGGTATAAGGGGACATGTTACCCTACCTTGTCTAATTTTGCAATGTCAAGCGCAAGTCGCTGGCTTTCGGCCATCGCTCGGGCGAGTGCCTCATCGTCGCCCTGGGCCTCGGCCTGCTGTATCTGAGCAGTAGCTAGCTGAAGTTCGCGGCCGAGTTTTTCACGCAAAAGCGCCCGCAAAAGCTCGTGCGCCTCGATGGCAATATTGAGTCCCCCGTACAATCCCTCGGCCTTAAAGCGCATCACCTCGAGCTCTTCTTCGGCACCGGCAGAAACGGTGTCGAAAATATCTCCGAGTGCAGCTTTGAGCTCGGCCCTGAAGACATCGGTGTCGATTTCTTTCTTCTGCAACGACTCTTGCCAGAGCAAGAGGCCAAAGACTTGTCGCGCACGAGCCAGAGGATCGTGATTTTTGCCAAACTGCGGTCGTGTAAACGATTGCGTAGACGACTGAGGCCGCAGCGACGGATTAGACGATGTAGTAGCTCCTTGCACTGAGCGCGCGGGCGTTACTGCTCCGCGGGCCACCTTTTGCACAGCCTCGGCTAGCACGCGCTCGGGAATGCCGGTGCGCTTGGACGTTTCGCGCGTAAAGAAATCGCGATCGAGCACGCTTGGCATCTCGACAATGAACGGAAGCACCGTAGCCTCGACCGCCTTCACGAAGGCATGATCGTCGACCGCGCGCTTCTTGAGGACATCGAGAAGAAAGAACACGACCGGCTGCGCGCTCTTGACCGCATCTTTCCACGCGTCGCTTCCCTTTTCTTTTATAATGTCCGCCGGGTCTTTTCCTCCTTCGACGGCTACGACTTTTACATCCATACCAAGTCCTAATGCCAGGCGCGCAGACTTTTGTGCCGCGGTTATGCCCGCGTCGTCGGAGTCGAGCGCGAGTATGAGGTTGTTGGTCATGCGCTTGAGCAGGGTCACGTGGTCGGCGGTCAAGGCAGTGCCCGACACAGCAACCGTGTTGGTCCACCCTGCTTGGTGCGACATCACCAGATCCATCTGCCCTTCGACCAAGATTGCGCAGTCGAGCTTGCGCATGCTCTGTTTGGCACGGTCGTAACCGTACAGGACTTTCGCCTTATGAAAGAGTTCCGATTCGGGGCTATTGATATACTTTGCCGCGTCGGAATCTTTGGACTGCCCGAAGATGCGGCCACTAAAGGCGATGATGCGTCCGGCGGTGTCGCCCATCGGAAACATGATGCGGCTACGAAAGCGGTCGTAGGCACCCTTGTTCGCCCCTTCGGAGTCGGGCATCTTGGCAAGACCCGCTGCTATTACCTCGGCTTCGGTGAAGCCCTTGTCCTTGAGATGAAGCGTGAGTGTGCGCCAGCCGACCTCTTCTGAGGGCGCCCAACCGAGCCGAAATTTCTGAATGGTCTCGGCCGTTATACCGCGCGAGAGCACGTAGTCGTACTGCGCGCTCTTGTCGGCAAGATTGCGCTGGAAAAAGATTGTCGCTGCCTCGATAAGCTCGTACAGACGCTGCTTGGCATCTTTGTCTTCTTTGCCCGCGCCCTTTTCGTACACGATCTCGACACCCGCTTTGTCGGCCAAAATCTTGAGCGCACCCTTGAAGTCAATCCCCTCGATGGTCTCGATAAAGGTAAACATGTCGCCGCCCACGCCGCAGCCGAAGCAGTGGTAGGTGCCGCGCTCGGGCGAGAGGGTGAACGAGGGAGACTTTTCGCTGTGAAAGGGGCACCGTGCCTTGTAGTTGAGGCCGGCGCGCTTGAGCTCGACGTAGCCTGACACCACGTCGACGATCGAGAGTTTCTCTTTTATTTGTTCTACCGTTGTTGCCACAGGTGAATGATACGTCATGCTCTACGATGGCATGATATTGACTTTTTACCCTAATAGTGTTATCATACTATTTAGCCCTCCTACCAGGGAATGGTAGGTTCATCACCGAGAGGAGCTGACTCATGGCTACCATCCACGAGTACAACGACATCCTGCGCCGTCGTGGCGCAAAGGACGCGGTCGAGTTTGCCGTCGTTTCGCGGGAGCCCGTACTTCTGCGCGCCGCTCGTAAGACGGTGCAAGGTCTGTGGATCCTCGACGACAAGCGCGTGCCGGCATGCCCGGGTCTGTCTGTCCCGGACGAACTGCCAGCGATGGCCCGTCAGCCGCAGGACTTCCGTGATCACCGGACGGCACCTTCTCCGGCTCCCAAGCCGACGAAGACCGCCCTCGGCACCGGGAAAGCTGCATCCGATAAAAGGAAGCGCGATCGCTCCGCTGCCGACATGAAAATTCGCGCCAAGATGAAAGGTGCTGGCAGCAAAAAGAGCTAGCTGCCACTCCACTCACACCACCGCCGACCCGTTCTGGGTCGGCGGATTTTTATAGCAAAAGACCGCCACTGGTGGCGGTCTTCGGTCTATCGAGCCTCGCCCAGATAGAGCGATATGTCGGTAAGAATACGGAGATTGGTGCGTCCGATCGGAATACCGCCGAGCGCTTGGCGTAGCGAGTAGAACTTTCCGTACTCTCCTTCGCACACGGTCACGCTCGCTTCGAAGGTATCTGCAACAGCCATGATGAAGATGTGGTGAATCGACGTCTCTCCCTCGTAGTCTCCAAAGTACTGATACTGAGAAATATCGATGGAGAGCTCTTCTCGAATCTCTCGTCGGAGCGCCTGCTCAATGGTTTCGCCAGGCTCTATTCCGCCTCCGAAGAATGCATACTTGCTGGCATGACGTGGCGCATCGGCCGTCCGCTTTTGCAGGAAAAACTTGAATTCGCCATTGCACGACCGGTACGGAACCAGCACGGCACAGGTACGTTTTGTCATAGTCGCTCCTCCTCTGTTCTTTTTTGAGTATACGCGTACTCGTCATGCACGCAATGGATGGTCTTGTGCCTCTCGTCCGCGCACCCAGCACCCTTGCCACAGAGCTCGCTCGGGTGTATTTTCGATGACGGTCTGAGAGGGAGTCGTTAATGAGAATATCCGTACAGCGGCGTAACGCCGCAAAGATCGCTCGAGAGTCGGTTGCAAAGCGTCCGCGTTCGGCAGCTAAACGGCAGCCGAAATGCAGCCAATGCCCACACTACCCTATCGCTTCCCTGCCGGCTCGAAAGCGTGAGATCAACCGATCAATACTGATCGCTCTCATACTGTCGCGGTTCTGCTTGGATCGCGACAGCTGATACCAAACAACCCCCACGTTTCCGTGGGGGTTGTTCTCTTTCTGAATCAATGACTCTTTAGTCACGGATCGTTTTTGCTAAAACGTCCGCGACCCACTAAACAGTGCCTAGGCACTGTTTAATCGCGCCGTCGCGCTCCGATTCGTAAAGCTCCAAGTATTCGCTTTACGCGTCGCGACGGCGGACCTCCTTGTGTGGGAACTTGATATCAAGCTCGCGCTGCAAGTCGGTAATCATCTGCTTCTTGCGGCTACCCGGGAATCCGGTGCCTGCTGGGATGAGTCGGCCGATGATGACGTTCTCCTTGAGTCCGACAAGATTGTCAGTGACTCCCGAGACTGCAGCATCGGTGAGCTTGCGAGTTGCGTGCTGGAAGGATACGGCAGCAAGGAACGATGCGCGGGTCAGCGAGACTTCTGCGATACCCAAGACGAGTCGCTTGCCCTTGCCTGCTTCGCCGCCTTTGGTCTTCACTTCGTCATTGGCTACATCGAGCTCGAACTCCTCGACGACGTCGCCGACCGAGAACTGTGTGTCACCGGCAGTGACGAGTTCGACACGGCTAAACATCTGACGAACGATAAGTTCCAAGTGCTTGCGAGAAATCGCCACTCCCTGGAGCTCGTAGATGCGTGTGATCTCTTCGATGATGTATACCTGGGTCGCCTCCTTGCCAGCGTACTGGTAGAGCTCCTCGAGGTTCGCCGATCCGTCAGTGAGGAATTCTCCCTTCTCGACAGTCTGGCCAACCTTGACGATGACCGAACGTGCTGGGTGCGATCGGTATTCGAGATCACGCTTGCCGTGCTTGCCTTCTGCCATGAGCATGATGACCGTCTCGGCGCCGTCTTTCTCGATAGATGCGACAGAACCGGTTACGTGTGAGACGAGTGCCGGAACCTTTGGCTTGCGGCGCTCGAAGACTTCTTCGACGCGTGGGAGTCCCGAGGTGATGTCTCCTCCTGCGACCGCCACACCACCGGTGTGGAACGTACGCATGGTGAGCTGCGTTCCCGGCTCGCCGATTGCCTGTGCTGCGACGACTCCGACCGCTTCTCCGATCTCTACCATCTCGCCGGTCGTGAGGTCGTTACCATAGCACTGCTGGCAGATGCCGCGGACGGTCTTGCAGGTCATAGGCGAGCGCACGTTGATGGACTTTACGTCCGATGCGTCGATAAGCTTTACGTCTTCTGCGAGTACGCGGTGGTTGCGTTTCAGCGCGACACCGTCTCCCATAAGATCGTCGGCGATGACACGGCCCATAAGCTGCTGTCCAAGCGATTTTCCAAGCGCTCCTTCTTTTGGCTTCTCCAAAAGCACACCCTCTTTGGTTCCGCAGTCCTCTTCGATGACGATTACGTCCTGACCTACGTCGAACAAGCGGCGAGTAAGATATCCTGCCTTTGCCGTGTTGAGTGCGGTGTCTGCCAATCCCTTACGTGCACCGTGAGTCGAGATGAAGTACTCGATCGGAGTAAGACCCTCTTTCATCGAAGCGGTGATCGGGAATTCGATGATCTCTCCGCGTGGGTTGGTGATCATTCCCTTCATACCAGCCATCTGGTTGAGCTGGCCCACCGATCCACGAGCGCCCGAGGTGATCATGTCGTAGACAGAGCCTTTGCGGTCGAGCGAATCCAAGATGAGCTTGCGGAGATCTCCTCCGATGCGCTCCCAGAGCTCGATCGTCATGCGACGGCGTTCGTCTGCAGTGAGAAGTCCTTCGTTGAACTGCGTCCAGAGCTCGGTCGTCGCCTTGCGACCGTCCTCGACGAGCTTGGTCTTCTCTGGCGGGACCGCGAGATCCGAGAAGCTCCAGGTGATTCCTGCGTGAGTAGCGTATTTGAAACCGAACTGCTTGATCTTGTCGATGATCGCAGGGATTCCCTCGAGCTTGTAGCGCTTGACGAGATCCTGCACGAGCGCGTTGATGCGCTTGTTGGTGACTTCGTCGTTGATGTAAGGGAAGTCGTTCGGGAGTGCTGCGTTGAACAAGAGGCGTCCAACAGTCGTCTCGAAGATCTTGCCGCCAAACTGTGCGTACTTAGCGTTTTCGGATGGAAGGACCTTGATCTTGGCACGGAGATTGATGTCGTCGAAGTCGTATGCGGTGATCGCCGCGTTGGTCGAGTGGAAGGCCTTGCCCTCACCCTTCAAACCATCGACAGATTTCGTCATCCAGTAGCAGCCCAAGACGATATCGAGGAGCTTCGATGCGATGACTGGATCTCCGTTACCTGGCTTGAGTACGTTCTTGTTGGCCGACATGATCTCGCGTGCTTCCATCTGCGCCTCAGGCGAGAGTGGTACGTGGACCGACATGGTGTCTCCGTCGAAGTCTGCGTTGTATGCAGGACATACGAGCGGATGGAGCTGTATTGCCGAACCTTCGATGAGTACCGGGCGGAATGCCTGGATAGACTGACGGTGAAGTGTCGGTGCGCGGTTGAGTAACACGTGCTTGTCGGCGATGACCTCTTCGAGGATTGCCCAGACCTCTGGCACGCCTTCTTCTATAAGACGGCCTGCGCCGCGGATGTTGTATGCGAGCTCGCGCTGCAACAATCCTGCGATGACGAACGGACGGAAGAGCTCGAGCGCCATGTGCTTTGGAAGTCCGCACTGGTCGAGGTTCAAGTCAGGTCCGACCACAATGACCGAGCGTCCCGAGTAGTCTACGCGCTTACCGAGGAGGTTTCCGCGGAAGTAACCCTGCTTACCCTTGAGGTAATCAGCGAGCGACTTGAGCGGACGGCGGCGAGCACCCAAGATTCCTGCTGCACCCTGTCCGCGGCGCATCGAGTTATCCAAGAGCGCGTCGACTGCCTCCTGCAAGATGCGCTTTTCGTTGCGCAAGATGACTTCTGGCGCCTTGATAGCGAGAAGCTTCTTGAGACGGTTGTTTCGGTTGATGACGCGGCGGTAGAGATCGTTCAAGTCAGAAGATGCATGGCGACCGCCTTCGAGTGCCACCATCGGACGCAACTGTGGAGGAACGACTGGCAAGCGTGACATGAACATCCACTCTGGACGTACGCCCGAGCGGAGCATGCCCTCAGCGAGCGAGATGCGCTTGCGGAGCTTCTCGCGGTCGGCTGCAGGAGCCTTGTCGAGATCGCCCTTCAGGGTCTTTACGTATGCTGCGAGGTCGAGCTTCTTCAAGATGTCGTAGAGAGCCTCGGCACCGATAGCTGCTTCGAACATCGCGCCGTATTTGACGGCAAATGTGTGATACGCAGCCTCGTCGAGCACGATTCCCTCGCGCACGCGCTCGATGTCGCGCTTGGTCTGCGCAGCGAGATCCTTGAGACGGGTCTTCTCGTCGGCATTGTTAGCGCCCTTCATCTTGGCGTTGAACTCGGTGTCCAAATCCTTGAGCAAGCGATTCTTCTCGTTCTCTAGAACGCGGGTCACGATGTAGCCGGCAAAGTAGACGACCTTCTCGACATCTGCTGCTGAAAGTCCGAGCAAGAGGGCGATGCGAGATGGAATGCCGCGCAAGAACCAAATGTGAGCGACAGGAGTCGCGAGGTCGATATGACCCATGCGCTCGCGGCGTACGATGGCGCGCGTTATCTCGACGCCACACTTCTCACAGATGATGCCCTTGAAGCGGATACCGCGGTATTTACCACAGTAACACTCGTAGTCCTTCTCAGGACCGAAGATCTTCTCGTCAAAGAGTCCGCTCTTCTCGGGGCGCTGGGTTCGGTAGTTGATAGTCTCTGGCTTGGTCACTTCACCATACGACCAGTCGAGCATCCTCTCAGGCGATGCAAGTGACACCGACAGGATGTCGAAGTCTTGCGGGATCGAGTCTGTTTTCTTTTTCATACGTTTGTGTGTGTTATGAGAAGATTACGCTTCTGGGTTATTAATGGTGAACTGCTCGTCGCCATGGAACTGGATGTCGATACCCAATCCGCGCAAGTGTCGTACAACGACGTTGAACGTAGCTGGGATGTTGGACTGCTCGATGCGCTCGTTGGAGACGATAGCGTCGAATGCGGCAGAGCGACCCAAGATGTCGTCCGATTTGATGGTGAGGATTTCGCGAAGTGAGTGAGCTGCTCCGTATCCCAAGAATGCCCACACTTCCATTTCTCCGACGCGCTGACCGCCGTTTTGTGCTTTTCCTCCAAGCGGCTGCTGGGTGGTAAGTGAGTAGGGACCGATAGAGCGCATGTGGATCTTGTCTTCCACCATGTGATGCAGCTTGAGCATGTACATGTAGCCGACTGCGGTGTGCTGGTCGAACTTGTCTCCGGTGCGGCCGTCGTAGAGCTGCATCTTGCCCGAGGCATTGAAGCCAGCCTTGACCAACTCGTCGCGGATCTCCTCTTCGGTTGCTCCGGCAAACGATGGTACGAGCGCCTGGTAGCCCAAGGTGTTTGCGGCCATTCCCAAGTGAAGCTCCAAGATCTGTCCCAGGTTCATACGGGATGGGACTCCGAGCGGGGTCAAAATGATGTCTACCGGCTCGCCGTTCTCGTCGTATGGCATGTCCTCTTCTGGAAGCACGCGCGAGATAACTCCCTTGTTTCCGTGGCGTCCTGCGAGCTTGTCACCCACCGATATGGTGCGCAGCTGTGCGACTTCGACGTGCACGCGCTTGATGACGCCGCTTTCGAGCGAATCGCCATTCTCGCGAGAGAAGATCTTCACGCCGACGACGCGTCCACGCTTTCCGCCTTCCATGCGAAGCGAGGTGTCTTTGACATCCTTCGCCTTCTCTCCGAAGATCGAGTGCAAGAGACGCTCTTCTGGGGTGAGCTGGGTCTCGCCTTTCGGTGTGACCTTGCCTACCAAGATGTCGCCTGGGCGGACCTCGGCGCCGATGCGCACGATTCCGTCCTCGTCGAGGTTTCTCAATTTAAATTCTGATACGTTAGGGATGTCGTGTGTCGTCACTTCGGGACCGAGCTTCGTGTCGTGCACGACCGCTACGAACTCTTCCATGTGGATCGAAGAGAATCGTCCCTGCTTGGACAAGCGCTCCGATATGATGATCGCGTCTTCGAAGTTGGCACCTGCCCACGACATAAACGCGATGCGGACGTTCTGGCCGATTGCCATCTGTCCGCCGACCGAAGTCGATGTGTCTGCGAGGACTTCTCCGCGCTTGACCTTCTGGCCCACATCGACGCAAGGGCGCTGGTGGCGCGCAGTGAAGTCGTTTGAGCGAGCGAAGTTGACCAATGGATACTCCTTCTTCTTTCCTTCTTTGTTCTCGACGACAACCTTCTTGGCGTCGACGTAGGTGACCTCTCCTGCCTCGAATGCGAGAGCGAGGCGACCCGAGTCGTGCGCTGCTACCTCTTCGATACCGGTTCCGACCAAGGGAGCCTCGGGAACGATGCAGGGCACTGCCTGCTTCATCATGTTCGAACCCATGAGCGCGCGGTTAGCGTCGTCGTGTTCTACGAACGGAACCAGGGATGTTGCAACCGAGAATGGCTGGTTGGTAGCGACCTCGATGAAGTCGACTTCGTCGCGCTTAACGACCGCTGGCTCGCCGTGCTTACGCACCTCGACCATGTCTGGAACAAGCTTACCGTTCTCTTCGCGGTCGATCGCCGAGTGAGCGATAACGTACTGCTCTTCGTCGAGCGCGTTCATATAGACGATCTCGTCGGTAACCTTCCCCTTCACGACCTTCGCGTATGGGGTCTCGATGATGCCGAACTCGTTAGGGCGGGCGTAGAGCGACATGTGGAGCACGAGTCCGATGTTCTTACCTTCTGGAGAGTGCACCGGGCACACGCGTCCGTAGTGGGACGAGTGCACGTCGCGGACCTCGAGTCCTGCGCGCTCGGATGTGAGTCCGCCGGGGCCAAGTGTGCTCAAGATGCGCAAGTGCTCCATCTCGGTCAAGATGTTGTACTGCTGCATGAGCTGAGAGAGCTGGTTTGAAGTGAAGAATTCTTTCACAGACGCGGCAAACGGGCGCGGGTTCAAAACCTGGACCGGAAGCGTGGTCTCTGCCTCTACGGTCGACATGCGGTCTTGGGTATTGCGCTTCATGCGCGAAAGTCCGACGCGCATCTTTTGCTGGAGGAGTTCTCCGACGAAGCGGACGCGGCGAAGACCCAAGTGGTCGATGTCGTCTGCAGTCGATCCAGGTGTCTGGTTTAATGTAAGGATGTGCTCGATGATGCGGTAGATGTCTTCTGGTGAAAGTGTGCGTGCATCAAGCGCCTTCCCTTCGAACGGGAGTCCGAAGCGGCGATTGAAGTGGAAGCGTCCTACCTTGGAGAGGTCGTAACGCTCGGAACCGAGCATCGTGTCGATGTGGTCCTTGGCAGTGTCGGCAGTCGCGATATCTCCGTCGCGAAGGCGGCGGTAGATCTCGGCGTATGCCTCTTCTGCAGAAGCAGTCGTGTCGTGTGCGACGGTATTCTTGTACGCCTCGGCTCCCCCTTCCATCTTCTCCATGCGCTTCGATATGTCCTCGACCTTCTCACCCATGACGCGAAGAAGGTTGGTGACCGGGAATTTGCGCTTGCGGTCAATCTTAACGTAGATACCTCCGTCTGCCTCTGACTCAATCTCGATCCAGACGCCGCGAAGCGGGATAATCTTGGCGGCAAAATAGTTGGTGCCGCGGTATTGGTTCGCGTCGAAGAATACGCCGTAGGAACGCGCGAGCTGAGCGACGATGACGCGCTCGACTCCGTTGATGATGAACGTTCCGTGATCGGTCATCCATGGGAAGTCGGTCAGGAAGATCTCCTGCTCCTTCTCCTCCTTAGTGGTCTTGTTCTTGAGGGTGGCGACTGCGGTCACCGGAACCTCGTAGTTGAGCATCTTGTGCTTTGCGTACTCTTCGGTCCACTTCGGCTGACCGAAAGTCACCTTAGAGATAGAGAGCTCGAACTTCTTGCCCGAATAGTCGGCAATAGGAGAAAACTCCCGAAGAACGTCGGTAGTTCCTTCTTTGACGAGCCACTCAAACGACTTCAACTGCGCCTCCACGAGGTTCGGGAGTTCTGCAATCGGTTTCTTGTACGCCGCGAAATACTTCTGCGGGCGTGACTGCTTTGCGTGTGCCATGACGTTATGGTGCTAATCCATCCACAGATGCACGGTTCATCGGCCGTTCATCAGCGGTCGGACGCGAATAAATGTGACCCCTTTATCGAATCCAGGTTAACAAAAACCTGTGTTTATAAAAAACGGGGTCGGGTTCGAGCGGAACTGTGCTAGTTCTGACACTAAAGACAGGAGTCAGGTGACCATGTACTCCACGCATGCATCTTTTCAGCCAAGACTCAATCGCAAGCAGGAGGAAAGTACGCGCGGGATTATATACCCTGGGCCAGGCCAGGTCAAGGGGAAAACTATCGTTTTGGAGTCATTTTGAACGAAGAAATGCGGGCGACCATTATGGCCGCCCGCATCGGGGTTGTCGGGTATATGCTCATTATCATCTCAGCTACAGCTAGCGGATGCCAGACGAATGGTTGCCGATTTCGCCGTAGACGGCACAGGCTGCTTGGCGCAATGCCATGCGCGCACGGGCGTCACGTTCCTTCTGTCGGTCGACTGCATCTGAATACTGCAGTTTACGGGCCAGAAAGTCGTCGTGCGATTCGCCATCAAGCCTCGTGGGCTCGACGAGCACGACGTCGGAACCATCTTCCGAACAGGTATTCATACAAAATTCCCCTTCTTGCTGAGTTGTTGCCAGCCCGACGCCGACAACACCAGAACCGTACTCCTCCCCCGCGGGAGTGTCAATTCTGTTGTCCCCGTTTCCAGGCCTCGATCTCGGCATGATTGCCGCCCAAGAGTACTTTTGGCACCCTGTGGTTCTTTCCTTTCCACTTCAAGACCTCGGGGCGTGTATACACGTCGGGGCTTGCCGTGCGTTCCTCTTCCAAAGACTCATACTTACCCAAGACTCCCGGAATCTGCCGAACAACCGCATCAATAACGGTTGCTGCTGGCAACTCGCCGCCGGTAAGGACATAGGGGCCGACAGTGATCGCGTCTGCTTTGAGTATCTTTGCGACACGCGCGTCCACGCCTTCGTAGTGACCACAAATCATGAGTATGTTTTTCTTTTTCGACAGATCTCGGGCCATCTTGGCGTCGAATTGCTTACCGCTCGGAGAAAAGAAGAGCACGGTAGCGCCACGCGTACCTTTAAGAGCGGCGGCCGCCGCTTTAAGCATGCTTTCAGGTTCCATCACCATGCCAGGCCCGCCACCGTATGGCCTGCGATCTACCCTGCTTCGCAAATGCTTCGCAGGACGAGCGTTCACGATATCAACTTTCTTGTTTGCCTCTTGGGTATCGGTCACGAAATCGCGTGGATTGTAGTACGAGATTTTGACCAACGCTTTGCGTCCCGGTTTTCTGCCATGCGGTTCGATATCCTTTTGCGAACGGCCGAGCATCGACGCGTCGAGGTACGGCTTGATGGACTCGGGAAACAGCGAAAGTATGTGGAAATGCAACATAGTTGACACTATACAATAAACGACGTAATATATCAACTGGTAACAACGGAGACTCCGATGACTGCGAATTCAAAAAAACGCGCTATGGTACTCAAGCTACCGGCTGCACAATTTTTTAGCACGCCGTTCATACTCGAGTCGTCACCGAGTGACTGCGCCACTGCCACCGCGAAACGCATCGCCAAAGCGTTCCTGAACACGTTTGTCCTGCGGGATGAACGTATGACTGTGGCAGAAGTGCTTGAGCAGACAGCCAGTAACAGAGGTGTGAAAACGACGCTGCTCTCGGCAATCGGTACCCCGGAATCTACCGCCCGGGCTGTATTCGCGAAGTTCTGCGAAAAGTTCGAGCTGCACGAGCTCTGCGACAACCAACCCGCCAAGATGTACGAAACCGGTTACGCGCTCTCTGCGGAAGCGAAGGCCGTTCTGGCTGAGAACTGAACAATACGCAATCAGCCGCGACATTGTCGCGGCTGATTTCTTTTTTATGTAAGAAAAATTAGGACTCGAGATCTGCCAAGGCTTCGTCGACGGACTTCTCGCGAGGGGCCGATGTGCCGCCGGTTGCACCATCGCGCATACCGCCTTCGGGTTCGTTGATCTTGAGGTTGACGCGAGCGTCGTACTTCATGCCGACGACGCGAAGTACCGTGCGGATTGCCTTAGCTGTCTGTCCTGCACGTCCTATCACCTTCCCCATGTCGTCGCGATGTACCGTAAGGGTAAGGAGCACGCCCATCTCGTCGACGGTTCGCACTATCTTGATGTCGGCCGGATGGTCGACCAAAGCCTTGATTACGTATTCGAGAAATATCTGATCTTGTTCCATGGCGGTATACGTTAATTCTTAAATCCTAAAGACTTTTCGGTCAAAAAAGCATGTCCGCGCATGTGATGCGCGCATGAACGTAATGCTACACGAGAACCGCAGAAATCCTGCGGACTTTTCCACATGATACTGCAAAGAGGAGTCGAGCGAGTTACGCTCCGGGCGCGTCGGCGACAACTGGTGTCTCCTCTGCCGCTGCAATTGGGGCTGCTGCAGGTGCTGCAACCTCTTCCTTCTTAGGAGCACTTTTCTGAGGAAGAACGTTGACCTTCTTCCCCTTAATGATACCTGCCGAGATGAGCATGTTATGAACCGTCGGAGATGGCTGAGCGCCCATTTTTATCCAGTGCTGGATGCGGTCTGCCTTGAGATTGCGCTGCTTGGTTATAGGGTCGTACGTGCCGACCATGTCGACATTGGTACCCGCCTTAGGGCTTGCTGTATGCTCGCACACCACGATTCGATACGAAGGATCGTTGGTGCGGCCGCCGCGTTGCATGCGTATCTTCAACATAGGGTCAAACTGTAGCAAATAATAAGTATGCGGTCAAATTGCTCGAAATAAGGGTCTAACAACGCCAAGATGTCCGGGTACGGGATACGGGCCAGGAATCGGACCGACGGTCGGACAATAGCACGGGATTCCTGCTGTGGCAAACGGGTGGTATACTCCCCTGTGTGTTAACTCCAAAGACCTATCGCGGCATCATCGCCGTCACCCGTCGTGGCACGGGTTTCTTATCAAACCCCGAATTCACTGAAGACGTGCTCATCGAGCGCGAGTCTCTTAACTGTGCCTTAAATGGCGACGAGGTCGAGATAACCTTGGGCAAGAAGGTACGCGGGCGCCAGACCGGCCAGGTGACGGAGGTCCTCATCCGCGCCCAGACCGAGTTCGTCGGCGTCATGTCGAAGGTCGACAGCACGCTCGTGCTCGTTCCCGACGACCAGCGCTGCTACGTAAAATTCCGTCTCTCGGACCCCAAAGACGCACAAATTGGCGACAAGGCAATTGTCAGGCTCTCTCGCTGGAACAATGCCCGCCTCGACCCTATTGCAGACTTGGTAGAGGTCTTGGGCAAGGCCGGCGAACACGAGGCCGAGACCCGCGCTACCGTCATCGTCCACGGCTTCAAGACCGAATTCCCTGCCGACGTGCTGAGAGAAGCAGAAGAGCTTCATAAAAACCGTGCAATAACCGACGCCGAAGTTGCGCTGCGCCGCGACATCCGCGATGTCGTCACCTTCACCATCGACCCGGACGACGCGAAAGACTTCGACGACGCGCTTTCAGTAAAAAAGATTTCTGACGATCGATACGAGATCGGCGTGCACATCGCCGACGTGACGCACTACGTACGCCCCGGCATGGCGCTCGACGCCGAAGCGAAGAAGCGTGGCACCTCGGTATACCTGGTAGACCGTACTATCCCCATGCTTCCCGAAGTACTATCGAACGACATCTGCTCGCTTCGTCCCAACGAAGATCGACTCACCTTTAGCGCGATGTTCGTGGTAGATGCAAGCGCGCGCATTCACGAGCGCTGGTTTGGCCGCACCGCCATCAACTCGAACAAGCGATTCACCTACAAAACAGCGCAGGATAATCTCGACGCCAACTCCGGCGAGCACATCGAAGAGCTTACTGTGCTGCGTGACCTCGCGCGTCTCATGCGGCGCGAGCGCGAAAACTCGGGAGCAATATCCTTCGAAACAGACGAGGTCAAGATTGCGCTCGACGACAAGGGCAAGCCGGTGAAGGTGTACGTGAAGGAGCGGCTCGAAACAATGAAGATGATCGAGGACTGGATGCTCCAAGCAAATCGCGAAGTACCTGACTACATAAAGAGCCTATCGCCCAAAGACGCCGAGCTACCCTTCATCTACCGTATCCACGACACGCCCGCGGACGATCGTATCGAGGACCTGCGCATATTCTTAAAGGCCGTCGGCTATGAACTCGGAAAAGCAGGATCGAAGATCGCACCCGGAGACATCAACAAGCTCCTCGCTGCAGCGAAAGGATCGCCCGAAGAGACCGTCGTGCAGATGGCGACCCTGCGTTCGATGGCCAAGGCGATCTACAGCCACGCAAACATCGGACACTTCTCGCTCGGGTTCGAGAACTACACACATTTCACCTCGCCTATCCGTCGTTACCCCGACATGCTCGCGCACCGATTGCTCGCATCGCATATCAAAGGAAAACCCATATCGAAAGAAGAGCTCGAAAGCTACCGTCGCGCCTGTGTCACCAGTTCCGAGCGCGAGGTGGCTGCTGCCGAGGCTGAACGCGAGTCAATAAAGTACAAGCAGATCGAGTTCTTGGAGAACCGCATCGGGCAGACGTTCGAAGGAACAATCACCGGAGTCGCCGAGCACGGCATCTACGTTGCCGAAAAGGAGTCGCGCGCCGAAGGACTCTTGCGCGTCGCAAACCTCAAAGACGACTACTACAGTTTTGACAAGAAGCACTATGCGCTCGTGGGCCAGCGCAACAAAAAATCATATCGCTTGGGCGATGCCATCACCGTCAAGTTGTATGCTGCGGACCCGCTCCATCGTCAGATCGACTGGATGCTCGCATAGAGACTCTCCGCGATTGGTGCATTCCGGCATTGCGACCTTGAGGCGCATCCGGTTTCTGAGATCACACGTACTAGCGAGTCTTTGTCTTCTTTTTCGAAGCCGCTTTCTTCTGAGAAATCGGCGCTACTGCTGCGACAGCATCGCTGCCGTAGACGCCACGAAGGAGGTCGAGATCTTTTCCTGTTGATGTAAGCAGATGGATATTCTTCTTTTCCATCGCCTTTAAGACGTCGATGCCTATCGCATCGTCCTTGCAGTACATCTCGTAATGACCTCGGAGCGCCGCCATGTCTTTTATAAAGCAGACGCCACCGGCACCCCGTCCGCCCTGGTCTACTGGGCGTGTGTATTCGGGCCCGTTCTCGGGGTCTGCGGCGATAGCCTGGCGTATCGGGTCCCAGTTGGCGTCGAAGGTGCTCGCGAGGTCGTGCAGTATGTTGTAGAAGATGATTCTAAAGTACCCGACACCGTTGCGCGCATACTTTATGAGCTCGGCCTCGGTCGAATCGCACACCAAATCGAACGATGCCTTGGGCAAGAGCTTGATGATTGCTGCTGCTGCCTTGCGCTGCGCCGGCGTGTCCTTGGTTATACCGACGATGTTGCGCTTAGGATTCGCGGCGTCGTACGCGGCAGTGCGCGCATTAAGGAATTCTGGGCTGTGAAGCACCGAAATCTTGGGAAATGCTTTCTGCAGATTCTTGGTCGTGCCGGGTAATAGGGTCGACTTGACGACGGCGGTCTTGCCGGTGCCCACGAGCCGCAGCGCGCCTTCGACGATACTCATGTCGAACTCGCCGTTTTTGGTAGGCGTCGGCACCGCAATAAAGACGTAATCGCACTTCGATATCTTGTCCTTGTTCTTTACGTACGCGGGCTCGAGCGAGTAACGCACCACCTCGTAGCCGCGCGACTCGAAGTCGTCGGCGTAGGACTTTCCTATGAACCCCTGCCCTATAAAACCTATGGTTACGCTCATAAAATCCATCCTACCAGAATAAAAAAACCATGCACGCACTGCCCCTCACCCCCTCATGTTACGAGGTTTTGAAAGTATTGATGCTTAGTACCAAAGACAGCACTAGATCAGGCATGGAAAGGCGCCAACGATGCCGGTGTTCTGTTTTGTTATAATCGGATAAGACAAAGGAGGAAGCGATGACACCAGAACAAAAGACTGCGAGAGACAACTGCATCAGGCATGCGGCGTCCGTTCAGGTAACAGTTGATTTTAGGATGGACGGGGTCACCTGTATCGCCTATTTCCATAGCGGCGGCCCAGCCCAGCTCTACGAGCTAATCTCGCCCGAAGGATTCTCGATTGAGCTCGATCCGAACCAAGGCATTACGCGTGACATGATAGATCGCCTCGAAGATCTGCGTATCCACGGTAAGGAACCAGTCGTTTCCTCGTCGGCATGACTCCTCGTTACCGCAAACAACCCCGGTAAGGCCATCTTCGGCACTTATCCGGGGTTCGTTCGTTCATGCGACCGGGTCCAACGAGAACCCGCCCGAGATCTGCTTGAACGTTTTCTTCTTTTGGGGCGTATCGGGTGCCGGAACTAATACAACAGGAGATGAATGGTGCTCCGTCGATGGATCAGAATCCTTGCGAACGATGTCGCCTATCGTCCCGGCTTTTTCGCCAGAAAATACTGCGCGCAAAAAATGGTTTTTCCAGCTATTCGTCGCCGGATTGTGCGTATGGACCAATGACTGACCACTCTCGCTGCCAGCGATCACGATACTAGCCGGGACGCCCGCCTTCGTGACCGTATCGAGCACTTTTTGCGCAAGATCTCCCGATAGACATGCCGAAAAAACATAGACATCTGGCTGCTTGGGATCGAAGGTCTTGTTCTTTATGCGTCGACGTGTCCGCTCGATTATTGCAGACGCCAGAGCATCGCTCGAAAGTGCAAACGCAGGATGTAGGGGCCTCAGAGGATCGGTAGACACCGACATCCTTTCAGGAGAACCGTGCATTGCAAAGATTACGCTGAGCGGCGCATCGGATGATTTTCGTATGACTTCAAAAATAGCTCCAGGAAAATGCTCGAGGTCGCTTTGCCGCGATGGAGGGCGCAAAACTAAGAATTTCGTGGCGGTGTCGTTGTTTTTTTTCCAAAGTTCTTCTAGGGATTTTTCTGCCACTCTGTCATCCAAAAAATTGACATTACCTACAGTATCAAAGCCGTACGTCATTATCACATTGCGTTGCTTCAATATGTCTAAGTCCTCGAACTGATGCCGCAGCGCAACAAGCGACTCGACAGATTCTCTAATCGCTTCAGGAGTGACTGCCATCTTCTTCTTTGCCAAGTCCGCAGCAACAAGAAGTTTTGCCTGCGCCCATGCCGAGAAATTCCTCATCATATGTTCTTCCGAGAATGATTTTAAGAAAGCATATCGCTCGTAGTTGAGCGTGTATTTTTCTTGTGAATACTGCTTCCATTTTATCTGAGAAGGTAGGCCCCCCATACTCGGATTCATAAGTGGTTCGTAATCATTCCATACGACTGGAGCAGCGGTGTCAGTGATCGGCAACAGTGCCTCGTCGGGAATTTTGAGGGCAATCGTAACCAAAGGATTCTCCCAAAAAGTTTTCCAATTGACCACAAAGTTATCGATCGTAAAGAAAGCGCCGACACCAAGAGCTGCAGCTTGGTCGTCGAGCGCACGCTCAAGGTTCTTCGCTCTGTTACCTGGTTTGCCACTCTCTCGCGCAGCGCGCGATTCGTCTAAGATCTTTCCCGTCTCGATTGGGTGCATCGACGACCAATACCGTACAAAGATTGGGTCCACGACGCCGGTCTCTATTACGAATGCCGCAACAACCCACGCGTCTTTGTGCGAAGCATAGTGGTCGTAGGCAAGCAGAGCTGCAAGTGGATCCTTTGCGACGGCTGCTGCCAAAAGTTCCGTCGATTTTGGGTGCTCTCCCCATCGCGCGGCGAAGCGCTCGTAAAAGAGCGGCAAATTACTCGCCAAAGTATCGCGTGCTTCTTTCTCGCTCAGCTGCACGGGATCCCCCGGAACCTCTGGTGCGCTCGCCGAGGGGCTTTTTGCTAGGAGTGCATCGTCGGGCGATGCGGCGATAGCTTCGACCGGACCGCTCGCCAAAAGCGCCGCAAGAGCGGCACCCAAGAGCGGATTCTTTTTTGGCACACGGTTCTTTCGTCCCTCGAAGCTCATATCATTTCGCCTGCCAGTAGTGCCGCCACGAATAGACCGTTTTTCCAGTATTGCTCTTTTGTATCGGAGTATACCGGCTCACATATTCGTGACCTTCGTAAGTAATCACCGCTCCCGAGGGTGCATTTGGGTACAGGTCGTCGAGCATAATGTCCAACCTCTCCTCTTCGGTCATAGGAATCTTCCCTGTCTTCTTGAGTGCACGCTCTATGCGCATTTTTTTCTTGTAGCTGTCTACAAACGGAGCATCGCTACTCTTGTTTGGATTGTTGCTGTTATCACTCATAGTTCCGAATATCTGACCGTCCTTATATCGTTCGTATTCTTCGAGCGTAAACGATTCGTCGGGCCGTGCCAAAAATTCCTTAAGATTTTGCGCCGATCGTCTCGCTGCCGCTCGTTCAGCTTTGAGTAGCTGTTCGTGTGCCTCGCGATATTTTGCAGACTGCTCCATACCCTCGAGCACGCGCTCGCGCGAATACTCAAACGTATGTGGTCTCCACTGGTCCTGCAGTTCGGGTGACATTTGTAGTTTATGCTTTTCCCATTGCTTAAGACTTACCAGCGCGCTCAGGGTTACCGATCGTTCGTCCCAAGACACCTCGGGTTGCTTCTGTCGTATCCATCGAACTGCTTGTTTGGCTTCTTCGAGCGAGATGTTCGATTGTAAATGTTTGTGGTTGATCCGCTGTACTTTGGCAAAGTCGACGATAAACATGCGGGCCTCTTGTTCGAGCTTGTCTTCGGTAAATTCCGGCGCCGCTTTGGGAATCACTTCTTTCTTGGCTCGCTTAGTGGGCTTTTCGATACCTTTCTTGGACATACTATTTTGCAACGCGTTCCGCTTCTTCGAGCTTTACAGAGAGCAAGCGCGAGATGCCGTCGTGGCCCATGGTAACGCCGTAGAGTTCTCCTGCGGCAGCCATGGTGGCGCGGTTGTGCGTTATCAAAATGAGCTGGCTGCGGTTAGAGAGCGCCTTTACGATCTCGGCATAGCGGCGACTGTTGGCCTCGTCCAAGGCCGCGTCGGTCTCGTCCAATATGATAAACGGCGGCGGATTCACCTGCGACATTGCAAAAATGAGCGCGATAGACGTAAGCGCGCGCTCGCCGCCCGACAATACCTCGAGCCCACGCACTTTCTTCCGCGGCAACTGTACCGTGACGGTAAGTCCGGCGATCGGTGCTTCGTCTTCGATGATTGTTTCCTCTCCCGACTCTTCGTCGTCGAGAACTTTCTTCTCGGGCATCTCGAGAGCAAGCTTGGCTTCACCACCACTAAACAGTTCGGCAAAAAAAGTACCAAAGGCATCGTTTATCTTTACGAGTCCCCGCTTAAAATCTTCGTCAATCTTCGCATCCAGCTCTTCAATAATCTTTTTCAGCTGCTCTGCCGATGCCGACAAGTCGCCGAGCTCGCGTGCCAAGAACGAGTCGCGCTCTTTGGTGGTGTTGAATTCGCGCACGACCTCGTCTCCCGACCCTGCACCGGACTCCTCGAGTTTTATCTTAAGGCGCTCGATCGTGCGGCGGCGCTCGTGCTGCATGCGGCGGTCTTCCGAAAGAGCACCGTCGGGAATGCCCGCGTGCTCGTACTGGCGGATATCGCTCCCCACCAGGGCAATCCCTTCGCGCACCTCTGACTCAAAGGCCTCGCGAGCACCTGCTATCTCGCCGAGCATCCGCTCGACGTTTGCCAAAGTGCCCCGCACTTGCGCCATATTGGTTTCCAAATGCAAAAGTCCTGTCTCAGCCTCGTGTGCCGCGTCTTTGCGCTCTTGAACGTCGGCGCGCATCCGGCTTAGCCTCTGTTCGAGCTCGCGCTCTTTTCCCCGCGCAAGTTCCAATACCTGCGTCGCCGCTTGCGCCTTGGTTCGCACCTCTTCTATGAGCTCAGCAGAATCATCGATCGGCGCTGCTACGTCGTGTGCTCTGGCCGAGAGTTCGCCCAAGGCAGTCTGTGCGCCCCGTACCGCTGTCTTTGCCTCTTCGAGCGACGACGCATCGAGTGCGCGCGCCAGCGAGTCTCCTGCCGCGTGAACATGGGCCAAGACTACCTGTCGTGGTATCGGCGATTCGTCGGGCGTAGGTACCCGCACCATGCGAATCGCCGCTGCAAGCTCGCCCTCGGCGCGCCCGAGCTCGCGTGCCGCATCTTGGCGCTCTATTCGCAGAGCACTGAGCGTTTCTTCGAGCTCGCGCGTGTGATCGTTCTCGGGATCGGCGACTTTGGTGTCTTGTACCAAGACAGCGCGCGCCTGCCGCATTTCTTCTTCGATACGGGCAAGTTCGGCGCGATACGCACTTTCTTCGCCCTTGAGCCGTGCGCCCTCTTGTCCTATGTAGGCATGCTCGCGTGCCAGGTAGTCGGCAAGTTTGTGCTTAAGCTCTTCGGCGAGCTCTTTCGCCTTCTCTATCTTCTCTACCTGTTTGCGCAAGAATGTAAGATGGGGCCCCAGTTCGCGGCGCAAGCTCTCTACCCGTCCGATATTCTCTTGCGTCTCGTCGAGCTTTCGCTCGCTCTCGGCTTTCTTGTGCTGGTAGAGCTTAAGACCGAGTGCGTCTTCGATCATCTCGCGCCGCTCGCGAGGGCTCGCGTTCAAGATGCGGTCGGCCTCGCCCTGCGAGATGATCTGATATCCCGATCCACCAATATTGGCCCCGGCCAAGAGGCGGATAACGTCCTTGAGGCGAACCTGCGATCCGTTTATGAGGTATTCGTTGACGCCGTCGCGAAAGACCGAGCGCTCCACCACCACCTCGGGAAAATCGATATCTAAAAGTTTGTTCGAGTTGTCGAAGGTAACCTTGACCGAAGCGCGATTTCCACGCGGGACGGCGGGACTCCCGCCCCAAATCAGATCTTCGCCTTTCTTGCTGCGCAAGGACTTCATTGACTGCTCGCCCAAGACGAAGCGAAAGCCTTCGGCCACATTACTCTTGCCCGAGCCATTAGGACCGACGATCCCCGCCACGCGCGACCCGAAGACGAGCTCGGTTTTCTTTCCAAACGATTTAAACCCGACGAGCTCGATGGACTTCAGCATTCCCCTATTCTACCCGAATATATGGCTGTGGAGAACCATGATTTCGCGGATAGCACGAGCGTATACTGGATTGACATGAAGCAGCCACACGGAGGCAAGAGAGAGTTGATCGGAAAGCCCGGTGCCGAGAAAGGGTCATCTGCGCCCGAAGTACTCCCTCCGCTTGAGCAATCAGAAGCTCCCCATTTTCAAGAAACCATGGCGGTCTTTGGAAAAGCCATATCGAAGGCGCGCGAATCTGCAAACACGCAAGACAAGTACGGGCTCTACCAGCTGCAGGTGCTTATGCGTATGGAAGAAGCGCTCAAAGAGGGTGTCTTGGATGTGCGAGTCATCGAAGCGGTCCATACGATTTTTAAAGACCACCGCGCGATAAACAAGTTTGGCGAAAACAAGGGCGGCGTCATCTTGCAGCATATCAATACGTATTACGACTCCGTACTCGACAAGAGCGAAGCATCAAAAAAGGTCGAGGCCCACGGCAATATCATGCTGGAGCTCGCCGAGGCACTTGGCATACCACTGAGCGATCCCGGTCTCATATCGGCCGAAGCACGCAAGACCAAACAATGGCTTGCGGTTATCCCTAAGGAAACGATGTCCAAAGAGGCACGTGCCGAGTACGAACGCACACAGAGCATGCAGGAGCGCGCTGCAAAACGCGGCGAGCGCATCGATGCCATCATAAACGGCCTGTTGCCGCGCATCATGGAAGCGGTACCAACCATGCGGATAGCGAAGGGCGACTTCAAAGACGGAGAACCTCACCCCGAGATGAACGAGAAGCTGCAGCAGTTCGCTACAGTGGTGGTCCAGCGTATCAACCGCCAGCTCAAGGCAAAGTTCACCGACATCTCGCGCGCCGACAAGATGTCGATGACCGACGAAGAGGCCTATATTCAGATGCAAAAAGACAAGGGCCATTGGAGCGATGACGACTCGTCACGCTGGGACGAGTTGTCGGACGAAGGCAAGGCGGGCGTCCTCAAAAGCAATCGTACCGAGATACTGCGTATCAAGGACGATCCCACGCGTCGACAAGTCTTTCAGAACGAGTACCTAGAAAAGCTCGCCACGCTCGATGCGGCGCTCGCAAAGCTCGCAGAATCCGCCACAGGCACCGGCGAACGTATGGGACGGCTCGATCTGTTGCGCGACGATCGTGTCTATGTAGCCCTCGCTCACATCAAGGCATTTTTTAAGCACACGTACCTTGCAGACGAGATGACTCAGAACGAGAAAGACCGAATCGCAAATTACATGAAAGACGGCGGAAACTTTGTTAAGACCTTCGGTACCTACGTCGGCGCAACGTTCCCAAAAACACTGAAGGGCATCGATGGCGCCAAAAAATTCGAAGAAAAGAAGCGCAACGAAAACACAGGACTCTCGCTCGATGATACTCCCGAAGAAATCGCGCCACCGGAAGATCGGCTAGAGTCAGAACGATTGCGCAATCTTGCTATCGTCTACCGTGCCGATCTGGCACGCTTCAACTCACGCTATATCGCGCCAATCCAGCACATGGTCGACCACCCTAACCATCCGTACTTGTCTCCCGATTTCCTGGTCATTTTGAAAGGACTCATCCCTATATTGCACAAAGACCGCGAGCGGATGCGTACCGGCGCGCTCGCTCGCATAACCGAGGCCGAGAACGGTCCGCAAGACGCGCACATCCGCAGCAACCTGTACGCAGCGCGCCTGACGCTCCAGAGCGCGATGATAGGAAGTATCGATCTCGATACCCGCGCACGAGTGCTCATCGAAAAGATCGAGAGCAGTGGAATATCGACTGCCGACAGCAAACTCGGCGTCACGCCAAAAAGCCAATCGAGCCTAGAAGAAGCATTTGACATACTCGTGGCAAAAGACGGTCAACTCACGAGACTCTACGACACCTCGATCCACGGCACGATGCTCCAGCTTGCAGACCGCGTCGAGGACCTCCGCAGGGCCGGAATCGACACGGAAGAATTACGAAAAATGCGTCTCGCTCTCAAAGGTCTCGAACAGAGCGTTGCCCGGGATTACGCAACGGAAGAGCGACTGCAAAAAATCCGTTTCCGAACTGCCGAAGCCCAGCTTCGCTCTGCCGAACCATCCGACCGGTTGGGCGAACTCTCCGTTTCGCAGAGTCTGGTCACCAACGAGCTCCTCGCAAACCGTACCGCTGCGCTTTCGGCCTGTATGGTACTTGATAAGACAATAGACAGGCTTGTTCTTACCCTTCCGAAGGCGGGAACGATGTCCCTTGCATCGCCTATAGATCGGGCTGCTACCGCGATACCAAAAGAGGAAACGAGATCTTTTGCGCCACCAAGTCCGGTGGCCGAGGCAAAATCAGTTCTCGATACCTTCGATATGGCGCGCAAGAATAATGGCATCCAAAGAGATCTCGATACAGCCAAAGCAGCGTTGGCAGCAATGAAAGCAGAAGCGGCTCAGAACAGCGAAGCACTTCGGGAGCTCCAAGCAGAAGCGAACGAGACGAAAGAGTCTCTCCTCGATCACCAAGAATTTTTGGGTGGTATGACCGATGTTGTAAAATCAACGATATCCATGCTTGAAGCCGTCCTCGCCGAGGGACATGAAGATCCGAAGGTTCTTTCTAAAGACATTGAAACGATACTAGCTAAGCTCCGTCGCATAAACGAAATAACCGATTAATCATATGGCTGAAGGATTTAGAAAAAAAGCAGAAGCGTTGCGAAGACTCGCGAAAGATATCCTGGATACGGAACTCACACCGGCCCAGAAAGCCGCAGCTGAAGCGGCGGAGCAAGAGGGTGCAGAAGCCGAGATAGTCCCACCTGTCGTCGATACCCCGCACGATATGCCAACCGGCACTGCCCCGATAGACCGCGCGCACGACGAAAACGAGGCACGAAGGGCCGCCCAGGCGGATCTTGCAGAAGCTACGCGTGCGGCCGCGGCTCTCGAACCTATCGCTCCCCCAACGGCAGCACCTGAACCCGTTGTCGAGGATGAGAAAACAGAACGAAATACAAGGAAGCCGATACGCCGAGTGCGTAGAAAGAAAAGCGATGGACCTACAAAAGCTACTCTTGACGGTGCCATGCGCTATACTGCCGACAAGGCCCGTTTCGGTCGCGAGATGGTTGAAGCCTGCGGTCGACTGAAAGAGCGAATCGACAAACAATCCATAGTAATTATGGAGCAGCTCAATACAGCACTGACTTCAGCCGCCGATGGAAGAGCATACTCGTTCGACGCGACGACAGGAAAAATATCAGCAAACCCACAAACTCCAGATCTGGTGACTGGATATATCAATACAGAAGAGGTCGTGCGCGAACTCGAGGCACTGGTCCGCGATATCCCGAGGGAAATCGAGACGCTCTTCCATACACTGGACGAATCGCACGCGGAATTTGTCGGAATAATGAACGGGGAGCCCGAAACAGCAACCCGAAGGACTTTCGCAGAAGTACCGAAAGTCGAATCGAAACCGCTCGATACTATCGCTGGAGGAACGCCGAGCCCGATTAAGACTTCGCTCGAAGCGGCACTTCTTGCGAGCGCGGACCGAACCGCTTTCCTTAAAGAACTTGTCGAAGCATCGAATCGCCTCAAAAAGCAAATTGACGAAAAAGTGGTTTCCCTTCTCATGATGATGAAGAGCGCGCTTGCCACCGGTGTCGATGACATAGCCTTTACACAAAACGAATCGACAGACGCCATCACCCCGGTCCCTCAGAGCGATCCAGTCGCAGGCTTTGCGACACTCGAACGGACTGCGCATGAATTTGCCAACGCCGTCGAGAGCATGCCAGAAGAGATCAGACTCCTCATCCAGACACTCTTCGATGCCGATCAGGAATTCACGCGGATTATCAGCAACGGCCTGAACAAAGGCAGTGCGACTAAATAACCTACTCATATGGCAGAATCATTCTTGAGAAAGATGCGCGAAGGCAAAAGCACGGCTGGACCGGCAATGCCGACATTTACCGGAAATCGAGCGAACGTAGAACACCTACTATCTCCGACCAAGGACATTGAAGCAGGCGCGAGCAAAGAGACGCTCGAGGCGATACAGCGGATAAAGGAAAATGCCATACAAGGCATGGTTGCCGATATGAAGGCGGCCGGTATCGAGATCGACGACGCCGGCATCAAAGCCGCCATCGACAACTACGAGAACCAGCCCGGAGTTAAGCAAGAAGCGATGAAAGCGGTCAAATCGATGCTGCAGTCCCTGCAAGGGAAGACGCCGGATGAGATTGCAGAAACGCTGGCCCAAGACTCTCTCGCCGTCTTCGAGGCAGGAAAAAACAAGTCAGAGATTCCGCTCGACAACGTCCTGATACCCCTTCTCATGTCCCAGGGCCAGATTCAGCAATCGGCGCTCGATAAGGCATCCAAGAAAAAACTTCGCGGTGTAAGCTTAAGCACCAAGAAGCTCAAGACCGGGGCGTTGAGTGCGACAAAGACCGCCATAAGCCGAACCGCCATTCCATCGGCATATCTCGTGCACTTTACCCTCGGCGTCGTAGACACAGCAGTCGTCGAGACCGCCGCGAACGGCACGTTTTCGGATTGGGGTCTCGAAGGCAAGGTCAAAGACGGATTAGCACTCACCTTCTCCATCGCGGCAAATGCTCAATTCGTTAACCGAAAGCTCGGAGTACGAGGAGAATGGATTCGCGGTATCGGCGACATGGTATGGGGCGATACAACACGTACACGCGTCACCGGTGTCCTCACCTCCGCCCTTATGGCGACGATGGCCCTTGCCATAACTGCAAATACCGAACGCGGCATCGTAGATTCTGCGGTTTCCGAAGAAGTCGGAATGAAGATGAAAGAGCGCTGGGAAACAGAACGCAAAGCGATGGAAAGTACTATCAGGCAAGCAGCCAGCCTGTTCCAGACCATTCAGCCGGTAATTGATAAGAAAATGAGCGACGCGTACGTAGCGGGCGGCGTCGGTTGGGGCCCGAGGACCTGGGGAGTAAACCGTGTTCTCTATGGCAAGAACGCAGAAAGCGATTCGAACTATGCTTCTTTCAAGTCAACACCGGCAACCGCGACACCAACCTTCCGCGGCAAAGCCATGTCTACCGTAGAAACTCCTACTGCGGCACCAGAAGCACCTGGCCGGCGTGAGGCGGCAGCAGCAGAACTTGCTGCGGCGCAAAAGCGACTAGATGCGATAAATAAGCAAGCCGAAGGAAAAAGCAAAGCAGAAAAGTCTAAAAAGAAGGCAGATTTAGATGCGGCAAGACTGCGAGTGACAAACGCTCAGGCCGCTATCAATGCTCCAAGTCGTGGCACCCCGGCTCCGGGAACTCCCGATACCAGAGCAGCAAAGAGCCCCGAAGAGGTTGAGGCTGCCATGAAAGCGCTCAACGAGAAGTATGGGTTACAACCTACCGATGGCGCCGAGCAGTATCTTAAAAAGTTGACCGCGGACATTGAACGGGTAAACCCAGAAAATGTGTTCGCCATGCTCGACTCTCTCATAAAGGAAAGCGAAGTACTTTCGAAATCGGGAATCCTCGGTAACATTTTCGGCATCCTGGCTCCGGTGCCCGGCGTCATGAAGCAGATCGGAACCAACGTATGGCAAGGCGAGGGATTAGGGTCATTCACTCACGACATCGACTGGTCTGAAACGTTCCATCGAACGTCCGGTGTACGTGCGATTTTTAAGTCAGAAGAGAAATACCGTAATCGGCGTAACGAGATGGTCAAAGAGCTGAAGAAGGTAATGGTAAGCGCCCAGCTTGATGCCTATCTGAAAGAAGTCTCTGCTGTCACCGGCATCGACACTGCCATGTCGCTTCCCAATACAAACTTCAACGTTGAGAATGACGCGTTGGGCATCGACCAGACCCCGTATAAGGACATCGCCAACAAGACCGTTTTCGACTATGTGACACAGATCATCCCTCCCGATGACAGTCCGACGTGGGGTTATATTCAAAGGAGTTTCAGCAAATCGGGCATAGATTGGGTGGATGTCTCGACACCACTCGGCAAGAAAGAGGCAATGACACTGCTCATATCTTTTGTGATTCTTCTAATCGGCGGTAGCGTTCTCTACACTATCGGCGCCAAGAAAGTGAGTAAACGCTGGGGCGTCATGGGCGCTCTCAAGGATGATGAGAAGAATGGTATCTACAAGACGGAATCGAAGCTCGTCCAGGACATGGTGAAGCTCATCGACGACCGTGAGAAGACGACCCTTGGTGCTATCGCAAAAAGCGGGCTCGATGTTGCCTTGCCGCAGAGAGACAGCGTCGCATTAAGTGCTGTATTACAGAAGCGGCTGCGCGAACACATCTTGAGCCGCATGAATCCCCCACTCGACCAGACGCCCGAGGGTATCGCATTCGTCAACCGGGAAAATTCGCTTGGAAGCCGTAAACTCCGTCACGAGTACGTAGGCAAGTTGAACGAATACATTGAAGGATACAAAAACGATCGAAGCGGTGCCTTGGTTGCCATTCTACGCGACATAGATTCGGGCCGGTATGCAGAGATAAGCGCCATCAAGGGCTTCGTTGAGAGTTCTCAGGTGCCGGTAAATCGCGAAATGGCGGCAAAGAACGTCGCGGACTGGTGGAGCCGTATTGATTCGAAATTTACCAAGACCGAGGTCGAATCCCGCAAGGCAGAAGTACAGAACTTGTATGCACAGCGCGAAGCGCTTTTGAGCTTGCGACCAGCCATGAAGATCGAGCTCAGCGGATCGATACCGTCTGACGTGATATCACCTGCCGATATCGTCTACACAAACCGATTGGCCGATATCGATGCCGATATCGCCATACACCACGAAGCGATTAAGCGCATAACCGAGGGCAAAGTAGATGGTCCTGTCGACCGCGACCCGAACGTAGTCTTTTCGACCGAACAGGTTCAGTCGCTACAGTCGGAACTCCAAGAGGAAGAGCTTGGAAATACCCTTGAAGGCGCGGATATTACCAAAATAGCGAAGGAATACAGCACTCTCGTGCAGAGCCTCGGAAAACGCATCGGATCGATGGAAGGGCTCGTATCGCGTGCCTTCGGCGATCAGGCATCCGGGAGCAAAATCTCTTTCGAATACGCCTATCGCGACGATCTCCGCGGGCCGGCGATAGTACTCAATCTCGTGCGCCCCGATGGTGACGTGATGACGCTTCCCTTGCGACAAGTAGTCCCGAGCGTACTCCTCTCTTCCGATGAAGCGATCATGGGAGCAATCGCTCAGTGGTTGCGTCCCGATAGCCAAGAGATGCAAGTTACGCGTCTCTATGCTGTCCACGACTCGTATGCGACAACAGTCGAAGAGATCAAAAAAGAGGTGCTTTCCGGAGCAACAGGAGGAATGCTCGACATCGCAGACATCGACGATGCAAAGCTTGCAAACCTCCAAGACCTGATCCGTCGCAGTGACGTGCTCAAGGTGCAGCGACAACTCATTAAGGTCGCGGACTCTCCCGGTAAGAGTCTCAACCCGGTACAACAGAAGGTCTTCGAACAGCCAGACAAGGTTACCCTCAGCGGCATATGGAATAAGGATATCCGCATTACCTTCCGGTTTGCTAAGGAGCGCTACCCTGGAATCCCTATCAAGTATGATGTTGCCACCGAAGAAGTGGTCATACCTGACCCGACGGGTGAAAAACGAATCAGCATCCGCAGTCCGCAGCTTGGATAAAAGCAAAAGTCCCCGAATGGTCGGGGACTTTGCATTTATGGCAACCGCTTGCCTATGAAGAAAAGGAGCGCACCGACCATGCTGCCGAGGATCGAGAAAGTGAGCACGAGCGTCAACTTGCGTATATCGGTATAGCCATGGCTTTCGAGAAAGAGTGTGATTCCCCACAGAAATGCCAGTACGAACGTCATTATGAAGAGAGCTTTCCTGTTGGTCATCAGACTGTCTCCTTTCCGATCTCGGCTGTGTTGGACTTTCCAATATCAATTAAATACCCAGACGGATGTAAATGCAATGAAGTAAGAAGATCTCTCTACCACCCCTTTGCCGCAAGGGCGTTCTCTGCGGCCATCTGCTCGCCCACTTGCTTGGACCTCCTCTTCGTCTTTTTTCCTTTTTGCCAGATAAACCCTGTCTTTTTATCTCCTCATATTCACACCGTAAGCTCTTTCTCCATACATGTCCTTATATCAAGACGACCGTTTCAATATAAGAAATCGGACTCTGACTGCTCTTCGAAAGTTGTCGTGCCTTGATTTCCTCACGGCTTCGAAAGATTAAATCGCTTGCGAAGACGAGTATCGCCCTCGAGTTCTTCTACGACCGCATACAATACCTCTCGACCGAGCACGAATTGGGTCTTGATGAGCGTAACGACGTCTTCACTGTCATAAGGATATACCCATACACTCCCCTGAAGCTGAACAAAGCCTACCGACGCAAGCATCGCGCGAAGCTGATTTCGTGCAGTGCGTCTTCGTTCAGGAACATCAAAAATGACCATCCTCCACTTTTGATCCCACTTTTTAGGAACACTTGTCGACCGCGGCTTTTCGGAAAACTTGATTAAAAAACTTTCACCGAGCGAGGTTATGCGCGCATATTTTTTACCATTTTCCTCGTGCCATGCCACATATCCATGTGCCACAAGTCGCGCTAATGCTGCATTTGCTCGCCAAGCATACGCGGAGCGGTTTTGATTAGTGTACGTCAGCAACTGCAAGGCATTTGGTGCAACAACTGCGACGCCGAGTAATCCTCCCACCTTGAGTGCTGTCAGGACTGCGTGCTTGATATTCTGCTTACGGGCTCGTTTCTTGACTCGTTTTTCTATTTTACCCATATCCTTATATTAACACGGCCGTCTATTTATAAGGATACTGAGAGGAGATCGGGCAAAATTGAGGGACGGGAAATCGCTTGGTAGGTGCCGGGCTTTTCGATGTATCGTTAGAGAAACGCTTGTGTGAATTACCAACCTTTTGCTGAAAGGGCGTTCTCTGCGGCCATCTGCTCGGCCTCTTGCTTGGACTTCCCTTCGCCCTTGGCGACCAAGGTCTGGCCTATGTAGGCTCCCGTTATGAACTTCTTGTCGTGGTCGGGTCCTGCCTGCGCCACGAGCTCGTACGACGGCGTGATGCCCTCTTTCTCTTGCGCGATCTCCTGGAAGCGGCTCTTAGCGTCTTGCCAGAGGCGTTTCGCAACCACCTCGTCGGTCTTATGGAACAGCTGCTTGGCGATAAACTGCTCTGCGGCAGCATAGCCTTGGTCCAGGTACAAAGCACCTATGAAGGCCTCGAAGGTGTTGGCCAGTATGTATTGGCGTGCGCGGCCGGTGTCTTTTGCCTCGCCCTTCGAGAGGAGCAAGAAGTCGTTCATGCCAAGATCGGTCGCAGCCTGCGATATAGAAACAGTATTGACGAGCGCTGCACGAAACGCTGTGAGCTCCCCTTCGGCTTTGTCGGGATACTTGCCGAACAAAAAATCGGTGACAGCAAGCTCCAAGACCGCGTCGCCCAAGAACTCGAGACGCTCGTTATGTGCGATACCCGAGCGGTTCTCGTTTATAAACGAGCGATGTGTAAAGGCCTGCTTTAGCAGCTCTTTCTTGGCAAACGTAAAGCCGACACGTACCTCGAATGTAGAGAAATCTTTGTCCATGTGTCTGCACTCTATCGTAGCGGACCTAAATTACAAGCTATTTACTCTCGAGACGCGAGCGCTCCTTCGAGACGAGCACGTTAATGGCGCGCGTGACGACCGGCAAGATATCGTCGTAAAAGTTGAGGTCTCCTACCTTAGCGAGCGGAAACCACTGAGCGTCGTCGAGCCCGCCCTCGCGCTTCAAGGTAAGTTCGTCAAATGGCGCTTCGGCGAGGTAGTAGGTGCAGTGACGGCGCTTCTTTCCACGCTCTGGGTCGTTGGCGATGTACTCGTTCTCGCCGAGCTTTTCGTCGATAACCGAGAGGTCGATACCCATTTCTTCTTTTACTTTGCGGCGAACGCCGTCTTCTGCCGGTTCGTCGGGCTTGAGCTTTCCTTTGGAAAGCGTCCAGTGCCCGAATATGTCGTGCACGAGCGCAAGATATATCGAACCCGAGTCGCGTGCGTACACGACCGCACCGATGAGCTCTTCTACAAACATCTGTTCGCGCGGAATCTTGGGCTTCTTTGCTATGTCGTTCTTTCCAGGCTCACCCAGTTCTACGTATACCGCGCCCAAGACGCCGTTAACGAAGCGTCCCGACGATTCGCTACCGAAGGTCTTTGCGAGCTCGATAGCTTCGTTTATAGCGACTTTTGCGGGAACCTGCGAGCGGTCGGCGAACAAGAGCTCGGCCAAGCCCAATCGAAGTATGTTTCTGTCGATGACGGCTATCTTAGATATTGGCCAATCCGGTGCTGCTTTCTCTATGACGCGGTCGAGCTCGGGGCGCTTGGCGAGGATAGTACGAACGAGCGCCTGCATAAACGGCATGTCGGCTTCGCGAGCGCCGAATTCTTGCGTGTTGGCCATGAGCCGGCCATTGAGAGCGTCGTCGTTGATAGCATATCCCGCGCTATCCCACTCAAAGAGGGTCTGAAGAACAATCGATCGGGACAGGTGCCTGTTAGCCATACGTACGATTATACCTGGTTTAAAAAAGAAAACCCCCTATCGATAGTGGATAGAGGGATTTCTTGCATAGTTTGATTTAAGCTCCTTTCGCGTCGTCTCCTGCCTTCTTGCGTGATTTTCCTTTTACCTTCTTCGTCTCTTTCTTTCCGTCTACTTCGCCATGATCGTGCTTGTGATCTCCGTGATCGTGGTCGTGGTGATCGTGAGTCTGCTTGGCGCCTTCTTTCGGAGCGGTGTCGGTGCCGAGTGCGCGCGATTCGGTCTCGCGGCGCTTCAAGCGCTTCTGCGCGCGCTCGGTGCGAGCAACGACGTTGATGACCTGGCGTCCGCGGTACTTGCCGCAATTGGCGCAGGCGCGGTGTTTCTGGTGATAAGCACCACATTCGCACAAAGCGAGGCGAACCTCGTCGAGTCCGTGGTGTGAGCGGCGTTTGCCGGTTGCTGAGCGCGTAGAGCGCATTCGGGATACCATAAGGCGCCTAGTATACGTGATATTTCAAATCTGGCAAGATGAAGCCCCGCAGAGGCCACAGATGGCGCTGATGCGGGGCTAAATATGGCTTTGTTAAGCCGTTTTCTTATTCTTAGCACGAACGGAGCCGGCCAAGAACACTGCGTCTGCACTCAACTTTACCTGCGTGCAGGTTGTTATGAAATTGCTGTCAGCCCCGGATTTGGTACAGCCCGTGCATGCGGGCGAGCCAGTATGTTCCTTGCAGTGATCGCATGCGAAGCGATCGAGCTCGGTGCGGCTTACCGATTCCAACTCTGAATATCGTTCGAGGACCGATCTGAGGTCCCGAACATCGAGCCGGTCTCTTGGCAATCCCTTAGACGCTTTTGGTACTGTCACGACTTCCCCTTCTTCACTTGTGTTGCAGACCGCGTATCAGTTAACGTCTTTTTTACGAGTTAGTCAACGACCTGATGAAGGTAGCACGATGGATACCGACCGATGGACCGTGCGCAACAATCGCGTCTCGATGAATCTGCGTACCGTAGCCCTTGTGGATTTCGAACGCGTACGCAGGATAGTCTTGGGCAAGTGCTGTCATCAAGCGATCGCGCGAGACCTTGGCGACAATGGATGCAAGCGCGATGGCCACTTCGGTCTCGTCGCCACGCACGATAGCCTTTTGATCCCAAGCATCGTACGGCAGCACCTTGAGACCGGCGTCGAGTACGACCGGCACCGAACCCGGCGACGCCAGCCGAGCGGCCGCACGACTCGCGGCAGCGTTGCATGCAGGGACGATACCCTCTGTGTCGATTGTCTTGGCACTCGAGAACTCGACCGCCCAGACGACCGCATCGCTTTGCTGTATCCACGCAAACCATTCGTCGCGTTTCTTTGCCGAAAGCTTCTTGCTGTCTTTGAGCTTGGGCACATCGGCCCAGGCGAGCGGCCTTACGAGCATCACAGCACCTACCGACACTGGACCTGCGAGCGCCCCGCGCCCGGCTTCGTCTATACCAATGCAAATCATCTGTGCATCATAGCAGCCCCCAGATTGGTCGCAGAAACCAGAAAAACGCGTCTGCTATAATCTGCCAATGTCTCCCTGTAGCAGAGCTAGCCTCGCTACAGGGCAAGCGTCTGCCTATGAAAAACTTCGTCCATCTGCATGTCCACTCGCACTACTCGCTCCTCCAAGCACTCCCCCAGATAGACCAGCTCGTGAAGGCCGCAAAAAAAGACGGCCAGACGGCGCTTGCACTTACCGACGCCGGCAACATGTACGGCGTCATCGATTTTTACAAAGAATGCCAGAAAGCGGGAATAAAGCCGATCATCGGCGTGGATGCATACGTAGCGCCGCGCACGCGCTTCGACAAGGAGCACCGCATCGACAACCGTACCGCGCGCCTTGTCTTGTTGTGCCAGAACGAAATTGGTTACAAGAATCTGATCCAGCTCGTCACTAAGTCGAACCTCGAGGGTTTCTACTACAACCCGCGCATGGACCGCGATCTCCTCACAACCTACAAAGAAGGCCTGATCGCCATCCTTCCGTCCTTCGGCAGTGAAGTTTCGCGTGCCATAGACGAAGAAGATATACCCCGTGCCGAACAGGCGCTCGACTGGTACAAGAGCACATACGGCAATGCCCTCTACATGGAGATCACGCACCACCCCGAGATCGACCGCCACGACGAGAAGATGGCGAAGATCGTAGCCATCGCAAAGAAGCACGCGGTGCCCCTGGTTGCCGCGCAAGACACGTACTACATGCAGCCCGGCGAGGGCCTCGCACGTGAGCTCGTGATCAAGATAAAGAGTGGAGGACATCTCGACCGCGACAGCGAAATCGTCGAGGACTTCTCGTTCAAGACGACGCCACAGATCAACGACATGTTCGAGGACTACCCGGAGGCCGTCGCCAATACCGCGCTCGTCGCCGAACGCTGCAACGTCACCTTAAACCTCGGCTCGTGGGTGTTTCCCAATATCACGGTGCCGCCCGGAACGACCCACGACTCGGAGCTCCGCGACCTCGCCTACCGTGGTTTCGAGTTGCGCGGACTTCCTAAGACGCCCGAGATCATCGCGCGACTCGACTACGAGCTCAACGTCATCTCGACCAAAGGATACTCGCCGTACTTTTTGGTGGTGTCCGACCTGTTGCAGTATGCGCGCAAAGTAGGAATATTTACCAACACGCGTGGCTCTGCAGCAGGATCCTTGGCCTCGTACATGACCGGCATCACTACGGTGAACCCGCTCGAGTACCAGCTTCCCTTCGAGCGCTTTTTAAACCCCGAGCGCCCCTCGCCGCCGGATATCGATATGGACATCGCGGACAATCGTCGCGACGAGCTCATCGATTATGCGCGATCAAAGTACGGCGACGACCACGTGGCGCAAATAGGCACCTTCGGAACGATGATGGCGCGTGCAGCCGTGCGCGACGTCTCGCGCGCGCTTGGGTTCTCGTACGGCGTGGGTGACAGGATTGCCAAGCTCATCCCTTTCGGAAAGCAGGGATTCCCCGTAACCATCGACAGCGCGCTCAAAGAAGTCGCCGAGCTTAAAGAAGCGTACGACAGCGATTCTGAGGTCCGCTCCGTAATCGACCTCGCGCAGAAGATCGAGGGCAACGCGCGTCACATCGGTGTGCACGCAGCGGGCGTTGTTTTGGCACCAACGCCAGTGACCGACTTCGTCCCGCTGCAGCAGGACCCCAAAGGCGGCAAGACCATCACGCAATACGACATGCATGCGGTCGAGGACGCAGGCCTCCTCAAGTTCGACTTCTTGGGACTCACCAACCTTTCCATATTGGCCGATGCCGTCTCGCGCGTAAAGAATCGCCTCAACGTCATAGTCGACACCGACAAACTCCCGCAGACCGACGAAAAGACGTTCGCAATGCTTAGCCGTGGCGAGACCTTGGGTGTGTTCCAAATGGCAAGCGACGGCATGACGAGCTATCTCGTGCAGCTTAAGCCCACGCGCATCGACGACTTGAACGTGATGGTCGCCTTGTACCGCCCAGGACCGATGGACAACATCACCGAGTACATGGCGCGCAAGAACGGCGAGAAAAAGGCCGAGTACCTGCACCCCAAGATGGAGTCGTATCTCGCAAAGACCTTCGGCGTGCTCGTGTACCAAGACGACCTTCTCATGACCGCAATCGAGCTCGCTGGCTACTCGTGGGGCGAGGTCGACAAGTTTCGCAAAGCGGTCGGAAAGAAGATCCCCGAAGAGATGGCAAAACAGCACGTGATCTTCGTCGAAGGCTGCAAGAAGCACACCGGCATGAGTGCACGCGACGCCGAGGCGCTCTGGAACCTCTTCGAGCCGTTCCAAGGTTACGGCTTCAACAAGGCGCACGCGGCAAGCTACGGCAACCTCGCGTATCAGACCGCCTACATGAAGGCCAACTTCCCCGTCGACTACATGGCGGCACTCCTTACCGCCGACTCGGGCGACGTCGAAAAGATCGGCGGCATAGTGGGCGAAGCAAAGCGTATGGGCATCGCGGTCTTGCCGCCCGACATAAACGAGAGCGATAACACCTTCACGGTCGTCGACGACAAAACCATCCGCTTCGGACTCTCGTCGATAAAAAACTTCGGCGAAGGCATCGGTGCGGCGATCATCGCCGAGCGAAAATCCGCCGGACGCTTTGCATCCTTGGCCGACTTCCTGACGCGCGTCACCGACAAGAACCTCAACAAGAAGTCGCTCGAGTCGCTCATCATGTGCGGCGCCCTCGACGCTTTGGGAGAGCGCGGCGCCCTGCTCGAGAATATCGAATTCTTGCTCGCGTACCACAAAGAAGGCTCGCATGCAGCCAAAGACCAAGGATCGCTTTTTGGCGGCGGAGCACAAACCACTATCCCGCTCGTCCTTCCACCGTCGCGTCCTGCGACCCAAAAGCAGATGCTTACCTGGGAGAAAGATCTCTTGGGCCTCTATGTCTCGGGTCATCCGCTCGACGCATTTCGCGAGAAGCTCTCGAAGCAGAAGCTCGACTTGGCGGGGGCCAAAGCCACGCTCAAGGACGGTGCGCAGACAGTGATAGCCGGCTGTGTTGAGGCACGCACCGAGATAATCACCAAGAAAGGCGACAAGATGGCGTTCATCACTATTGTCGACATGAAAGACAAGATGGAAGTCGTCGTATTTCCTAAGACGCTCAAAGAAAATGCGGCGCATCTCGAGTCGGGCAAGTGCATCCTCATCAAGGGCGCCATGTCGGAGCGCAACGGCGAAAAATCGTTCATAGCCGACGCGATTATGGCATTGTAGCCAAGACCAAACCTCCCCTAGAAACCGGTGCGTGCCGGTGGTAGGATGGCTTGATATATGGAATCAAACATAGACGCGATCCGGCACACGCTTGCCCACGTATTAGCATCGGTTATAGCCGAACGATACCCCCACGCCAAAGCAACGATAGGACCTGCTATCGACGACGGCTTTTATTACGACTTTGACTTTGCTGGTGGGCAGACACCTGGCGAAGCCGACCTCAAGGACCTCACTAAGGCGATGAAGAAAGCCCTCAACAAGTGGACGGCCTTCGAGCGTGCCGAAGTTTCGGCGACTCAGGCAAAAGAACGATTTGCCGGGAACGAATACAAGCTCGAACTCATAGAAAATCTCGAGACCGAAGGTGCGACCATAACGCTCTATACCTGTGGCGGCTTTACCGACCTGTGTCGCGGCGGCCACGCCGAAGAGCCAAAGAAAGAGATCGACACCGACGCGTTCATGCTCTCGCGTATCGCAGGCGCCTATTGGCGCGGCGACGAGACGAAGCCCATGCTCACCCGCATCTACGGCCTCGCGTTCGCTACTGCAGCCGAGCTCGATGCATACATTCGGCAGCAAGAAGAAGCCAAGAAACGCGACCACCGCAAACTCGGCGCCGAACTCAAGCTGTTCACCAATTCCCCGCTTGTCGGCGCTGGGCTTCCCCTTATGCAGCCACGCGGCATGATCGTCCGCAAAGAGATTGAGGATTACCTCTGGTCGCTCCACGCAGACAAGGGCTATTGGCGTGTATGGACGCCACACATAGCAAAAGAAGACCTCTACGTTACTTCCGGCCACGCAGAGAAATTCGGCGATGAGCTCTTCCGCGTGAGCGGTAAGGAAGAGAAGTTCATCATGAAGCCCATGAACTGTCCGCACCACATGCAGATCTTTGCCGACAATCAGTTCAGCTACCGCGACATGCCCGTGCGCTATTTCGAGCCGGCAACCGTGTACCGCGACGAGAAGACCGGCCAGCTCGGCGGTCTCACGCGTGTACGCTCGATAACGCAAGACGACGGACACCTTTTCTGCCGCGTCTCTCAGATCAAGAATGAGGTATCGACGATTGTCGGCATCATCAAGGAATTCTTCACGACCATGGGTATGATGGAAGGCTACTGGGTACGACTATCGCTCCGTGGACCAAACGGGAAATACCTCGGGTCCGACGAGGTGTGGGACGCAGCAGAGGCAGCTTTGCGCGAAGCAGCAGAATTTAACGACCTTCCGATAAAAGTAGGGATCGACGAGGCCGCATTTTACGGACCGAAGCTCGACTTCATGTTCAAGGATGCAATCGGGCGCCAGTGGCAGCTCTCTACCATCCAGTGCGATTTCAACCTTCCGAACCGTTTTGAGCTTTCGTTCACTAACGAAAAAGGAGAAAAGGAGCAGCCAGTCGTCATCCATCGTGCCATCTCGGGTTCGCTCGAGCGCTTCATGGGCGTCATGATCGAGCACTTCGGAGGAGCATTCCCCGCATGGCTCTCGCCTGTCCAATGCTCTATCGTTCCGATTTCCGAGCCGCATACCGCGTACGCTCAGACGGTCGCGAGCGCTCTTAGGGCCGCAGGGATACGCTACGACATGTCTGGAACCGATGACAGCTTGGGCAAGCGAATCCGTAACTGGAAAGTATCTAAGACACCGTACGCGCTCGTTATGGGAGACGCAGAAGTAGCCGACGGCACTGTCTCGGTGGAGCACCGCGAGCTCGGCAAAGTGGGCGTCATGCCGCTTGCCGACTTTGTCGCCAAGATAAAAGATGAGGTCGCAAGTCGTGCCCTTGCTCCGAAGGCGTAGATCCGTGGTAGATTGAATCGATGGATGCAAACGAGAACATCGAGAAGAAACTGGACGAGCTCTTGGAGGCGGTCCTCGTGATGCGCGATAAGATGGTCACCAAAGAGGACCTCGACGAGGCCGTACAGAACATAAACGACGCCCTGAGCATGAAGTTAGGCGGGCTCAATCGCCGCATGGACGAAGAGCTCGACCGCCGCAAGGTCATGGAAGCGCGCCTCGCGAGCGTCGAGCACGTAAAAGAAGACGCGGCATAAAAAGAAAGAACCACCTCTTGCGAGGTGGTTCTTTCTTTGCGACTGAGCACTTGTTTTTGGAGCTCGCACCCAGTCCATTTACCATTCAGATTCTAAGAACGGTTGATGATAAGCCGAGGCATACCATCGTTACCGGTAGAAAACTGCATGGTGTCGTGAGTTGTGATATCCGAGGTGACGATGACTTTCTCTGGGGCGGCAGTTGTGACAGGAGCCTCAGGAGTAATCGGTGCCTCTTCGTAAGCTGGCTCGTCGATGATGGTCTCGTCGAGGATCATAGACTCGGGGTCGCTTGCGTGAGCAGATGCTCCCACGAGTCCCAAGACCGATCCTGCAAGGAGTCCGCGCTTGGCTACCACGAGGTAGCCTGCGACGACCGAGAGCGATACAAGAGTGAACCAGTACATCGCGTTTCCGAACGGACCGAAGTCGATGCCGGTATACGGGATCTGCGAGAGCGATACGTACGGTGCACCCGAGACGTTCACGTTGGTCGCACAGGTGGTCTGGCGTCCCGCGAAGTCTGCGATGGTGAGCACGTAGCTGCGCGATGCCTCTGGGCGTACTGCGAGCACTCCCGAAGGGTTTACGTTACCCAAGCCGTCAGAGAGCCATGCACGTACGGCACCCGTCGAGTTCCAGGTAAGGTTTGCTGCAGCGCCGTTTGCAATAACATTTGGCGTTGCCGAGATCGAGCATGCAAGGTTGCCAGGAACAGGGATTGGCGTAGGAACCGGTACTGGGATGTAGGTGCTGCCTACCACAGTCGAACAGGTGTTCGAGCGACCGTTGTTGTATACCGTGAGGGTATAGGTACGTGCGCCGTTGTTAGTACCTGGGTAGACGGTCGTGGTGCCCGCGGTCGAGACCGTTCCGACACCCGAGAGGTTTGCCGAGGTGGCGTTGTACGAGGTCCAGGTGACCGTCGCATAGCCGTTTGCGTTGATAGTAGAAGGGTTTGCAGAGATGGTGCAGGTAGGAAGCTGGACCGGCTGTGGCTGTGGAGCGACAACGGAAACCGTTGCTGCACACGAGCTCGTACCGCCTGGGCCATTAACCTGCATAGTGTAGGTGCGGTTGGTGGTGACGTTCGCTTCGGTTCGGGTACCCGAGCCTATTGCGACCTGGCCAAAGCCCGAGAGGTTTGCCTGGGTTGCATTAGTGGTCGTGTAGCCAATCGAGACGGTGCCGCCGTAGTTTACCCCCGTGACATGCAGCTGGCATGACGGAACTGGGTAGAACTGTGCCTGCACTATTGGCTGTGGGGTCACCTGGGTGACGCGAGCAACAGTAGTTACCGGAGTGACGGTGGTTACCGGGCGTGCAACCGAGGTTGCGTATCCAGTAGCGCCGTAGGATGCGCCACGAGCGCTGGTGTACGAGCCGTAGGCCTGTGCACCGTAGCTAGCTGCGCCATAGCTTGCCGATCCCATTGATACGCCGTAGCCGTCTTCGTTGACGTTAGTCCATGTGTCGGACTCCGCGACGTTAGTCCAAGTATCTGATTCATTGACGTTAGTCCACGTGTCGGACTCCGCAAGATTAGACCAGGTGTCAGACTCGGACTGGTTATACCAAGCATCGGTGTCACCGGTGTTTGTCCACACATCGGAAGCTGCGTTGTCGTACCATGCATCAGAAACGCCCAAATCAGCCCAGGTATCGGACGAGCCATCGGTGTACCAAGAATCAGAGTCGCCGCCAGCATCAGTCCACGTATCAGAAGATCCGCTGTCGTACCAAGAATCCGATGAACCCGAATCATACCAACTGTCAGACGACCCACTGTCGTACCACGAATCGGACGAACCAGAGTCGTACCAACCGTCGGAATCTCCAAAACCGTCTGCGAATGCTATCTGCACCGTACCAAAAACACTGGCGAACATGATCGTCGCGACGAGTGTGGTCTGTGCTGTTGTTGCCAATGTCTTATACATACTATGCGTTGTTAAACCCTGTAATAGAGCCATTATACTACTTATAAATGATTTGTCAAGAGCAAAGAAAAGAGCGGCTATAGTATAGCCGCTCTTGGAGTTTTGTCATCATCCGATTCCCAGGTCAACCCGGAATCACTTCCAGGTCATCTGCGGCATGTCGAACTTGCCACCCTTCTTGCCGACTGGCTTGAGGATGATGCCTTCGCTCGCGGTTCCGGCCCACTCGCCTTCATAGCACTGCTGGGCGAAGTTCGAGCACGAACGAATCTTGATTACCCCTGCATTAGTCGGGAGCATCAACTTCGCCGTATCGTAGTCAGGATTGAAGCCGGCCGAATCTTTCTTGTTGGGCAGCACCCGCACTTGATAGCGGATGACGCGGTCGCTGCAGATTGCAGCACCGAGCACCGAACTCTTCGATTCGACCTCGGAATCGACCCGCAGACGATCCTCGATCTGGTCGATCTTGGTGGTGAACTGCACCTCGATCGGCAGATCCGAGAGATATCCTTTCGGACTCTCGACGAGCGGTCGACGCACGCCGACTGCGACATACCCCGAGCTGGACTCCGCGACCTTGATGGTCTTGTAGTCCACTTCGGTGCATTCCGGCTTCTGCGCCATAGCGCCGAACGATGACGTGACGAGCGCAGCGAGAGCTGCGGTAGCGAGAGCGAGCTTGTTCATTGGATTGGTATCCTTTGCCAGTTTCACTTTTTCGCACCCTTCGAGGAGCGTCTGCAGAGGCCATAATTGCCCTCGACAGATACTCCTCGAACCTCGTGTTTGTAAAGAACGTGCATCCTCTTGCGAAGACCTGTAAGCATCCCGTGGATGTTCGTAGGTACTAACAAAAGTCGAAAAAATTGGGGTGGGCGGTGCGTACAGCACCGGCCCGACTCCCGTCATTGTGCAGCCGTCTTTCGACAGCCGTATTGCGTTTGCCCATCGGGACCAATTCGCGTCCCGAGATACGTTTGTCCCACTGGGCAGGGGTTTTGGCTTGGAGTTGACCGAGTTTCTTGCGACGGAATCTTTCGACATCCGTGCTGCAATTGTCCGTCTTCTCCTCTGCGGTAGCCGATCGACTTTTGTCCTTGCGGACAAATGTCGTTTCTTGGCTGCGCTCCGCCGCGACTTGCTGACCCCAAGGATGCTCCGACATGATCGGGCACCCTGACAATCATCGGCAGATCTGGCGGCAATATTTTTGCCGCTATCAAGAATGGCTTCACCATCACGTTGAATAAAACGACTAACGCGATAGTGCAGACTCCGACGGTCAAGGCTACTTTTGCGATGTCTCCACCGCCACCGCCGCCCTTTGGATGGTCGCTCATTCTATGAGTCCCTCTTTTGTTCTTGCTCCCTTTATTATATACCAAAGAACAGGCATTGTCAATATACCCTGTTTTGGCTAAAGTATGGCTCTAAATAAGAGCTAAATATCGTATGTTCGAACCTCTGCGCTATCCACTGTGCCCTGGTCGTTATCGTTAGGGTCTTGGTACTGAGCACCCTCTGGAAGCGCATCGTACGAACCTCCCTCCTCACCCCATGGTGCACCCGGCGTTCCTTGGTCGTTATCATCAGAGTTTTGGTACTGCGGCACCCGCAGGCTATTCGGTGTAAACACACCACCTTGATCATTAGAATTAAAATCTCCTTCGGTAACATAGGTCCCGTCTGCTGTTTCGGTCGTGCGATACGTACCTCCCTGATCGTTATCGTAAGGGTCCTGGTAATTACTTCCATCTGAATCGCTTCGCACATAGCTATCATCGTATTCTTCGTCGAGGTATCCAAAATAGCTTTCGATTGGCTCCCATACCGGCAAGAACACTTCGTCGTAGACAAACTCGGGCACTGCCCATACGGGCTCGAGCCACGAGTACCACGGGTCGTCGACGATTATAACCGGTGTCGAGTTGACCAACTGATATGAGGGCGAGACGACCGTCAGAGGGCGCGGTTGAGCCACGCTTCCCTGTTGTCTGATTTGGGGCGCGGCAACCGAGTTGTTCGAATTTACGACCGAAAGCGTCGTCGCACAGCTTGCGGTGCCCGACGAGTTTTGAACCGTCATGCGGTACTGTGTCGTTACCGATGGGCTCACGATGTACGAGTCGTTTGGATCTACCGTACCGATGCCGGGAATATTTGCACCAAGTGCATCCTTCGAGCGCCACGAGATCGATGCAGAATTACCGCGTACGATCTGTGCCGGGTTTACGGCGATAGTGCAGCTGGGCATTGCCGAGCGGACAATGACCTGTGTTGCGCACGTTGTCTGTGCTCCGGAGTCGTCTTTGACTACCAGTGTGTACGAGCGGCTCTCGGTAGGCTTTACCGTGTCAGAGCCCGAAGCGGTTACCGTCTTTCCTCCCGAGAACACACCAACGATGGCGTTGTTCATGGTCCAGCTCAAGCGCGTAGATTCGCCCGGTGCAATCGTACTGGGCACCACCGCGATAGAACAGGCGGGTGTTGCCGCCAGAGCCACGACCGGGCCGAGAGATGCCGCGATGAGTGCTCCAGCAAGAACCAAGCGGGTCGTAAGGAAAGGTAAGCGCATCAGCATGCCCAAAGTATACGTCCTCGCAACAGACGCATTTTCCACGAATGGGGACAAAAAATACCCGGTGCCGCCTACGCAGCACCGGGTATTTTTAAAAGATTTATTGCGTAGCGTCTGGCGTCGGATATGCCGAGACAAAGTTGGCTTCGACGACCCAGCGCGAGCTCTTTGCTCCAAAGGTGTCACAGGTGCTAAGGGTCAGCTTTTGTCCGCCGTTGCCGCTTAAGTCGATTACTTCTTCGCTCGCATCGGTCTTGCGAATCTTCGTCACTTGGTAGGTGTAGGTATAGCCGCCTCCGATGACCTCGATAAGCGCGCCATCACTTAGGTCGGGTAAGCCGTTGAAGGCTTTGTACATCTGGTTGTGCACGACCGGAAGGTGCGAACTATGGCCAAAGATAAGGACATTTCCGACCTCGCCGAGTTTGCCCGACGATGGGTAGCGCACGACCTCTTTCGTAAGAAGCGCATCGAGTGATGCGACGTTGGTGGTCGATGGATTGCCTACAGGCAAGTCGAGACCTATCGAGCGGATCACCAGGCGCGAAGGCTCGGCGATTGGTGCGTGCGCCACAACAGGCGCGAGCTCCTCGCCCAAAACCGGAAGCGCGCTGAGTGCCACGGCCATTTCCGGATGCTCTGCCAAGGGGGCAATCGCTGCAATCTCGGAGTCTGAAATAGTATAGGCCACCGGTACGTCGAAGTCGCTCGAGGCCGAGACGGTGGGCGCGCTACCGTCGACGTAGTATGGAACAAACCCGGTCGCGAAAGCGGCCGAGAATGTGATACCGAACAGGAAGAGGCTCGCGAGCATTACTGCGGCGAGATCGCTCGGTTCTTTATGTACTCGTTTTTGTATGGCCATACGGGTTTTCGCACTGTAGCAGAGACACGGCCCCTGGCTACTGGTACCGGCATATTACCATATAAATGATGCTTTTGTCAATATTTGTGTTTTTGGAACCATTCATGCTAAGACCACCATTACTTGACACACGACACCGTATATACTATAATCCCTGCTATATTAGGAGTGCCCCGTACTAGCGAAAATTCATACGATTTATGTCCGAGATCCACAAAGAAGTGACCATCGAGAAGAAGAGCACGCTCATGAACGTGCTTTCTATCGTCGGCTTCATCATCATCGTCGGTATCGGCATCTGGGGTGCGATCAACGCGGTGCGCCTCGCTCCTTCCCTCTTTTCGACCATCGGCAATCCGTTCGCTTCGGCCTCGACCAAGCTCACGCTCAAGCTCCCCACTTCGCCAGTACAGTCGGGCACACCGTTTGCTATCACCTGGACCCACACGCCCAAAGGCGGCATCTATGCCTTTAGCTACGCCTGCAAGGACGGCTTCGCATTCCAGACAGCCGCTACCTCGACCGGCGGCTTCTCTGACATCAAGTGCCAGACCGCGTACACCATTCCGGTAACACAAAAGTCGCTTACCTTGCTCGGTGTCTCGACCAAGAATCACTTCATGGACGTTCCGTTCGCAGTCGCCTACGTCGGCGCCGACGGCAAAAAGGCAGCAGAGGCTTCGGCGTCGCTTACCTTCGAGAACATCACCATCGCCCAGAGCCCTAACACCACCGGATCTGTCGCAACTACAACTACCGCTAAGCCTGCGACCACAGTAACGCCAGTTGTTAAGCCCACCACAACGACTCCTGCAAAGCCTGTCGTCACAACGCCAACAACGCCCACCAAGACTCGCTCGAACCCCAACGGCACGGCCGACCTCGCAGTACGCATCCTCTCGATCACTGGCAACACCAGCTATTCAAACGGCTCGCAGTACGGCGCGTACGTCGATCCTTCGCAGCTTGTATCGGTAAAGTTCGAGGTTAAGAATATCGGAGACAAAGCAACGCCATCGTGGACTTTTAACGCAGCGCTCCCAACGAACCCTCCGCAGCCGTTCTACTCGAAGGTCCAGGCGCCGTTGTATCCGGGCGACCGTGTCGAGTACACACTTACCTTCGACCACATCATCCCGGGCGCCTTCATGGTCACGGTAGACCCGACACAGCAGGTATACGAGGCAAGCGAGAGCAACAACGTCGTCTCGTACCCAATCGAGGTAAACTCGTACCAGCCGGTACCACAGCCACAGCCCTACTATCCGACCGTCTACGACAACGGCTACGGCACCTACTAAAAAGATATCCACAGAAAACTAAAGCCCCCTTTCGGGGGCTTTAGTTTTCTGTATAATCGTACACTGGTCCCTGTGCCGAAACGCTCCGTATATTCCTACGCTCGAGATATTTTCTCACTTGAGCACGTACAAAGGAATTTGGGTAAATAACCCTCGGGGCGTTTTTGAGCGCCTGCCGCCGCAATCTCTTTTACAAATACACACGCCGCAGCAGCTGCGTGCGTAAGTCTTTTCATTCGCAGCAGTAGCTAAAAAAGGTCGCTGTCTGCCGCTGTTGCGGCAGCGCTGACTCTCGCGTCGTCACGCTGCGAGACACCTTTTTATACCTACCTGCTGCCGGGAATGGAATACAGGAATCCCTGTATTTAAAACACCCGCTGCCCATGCTTTAAAACCGTGTCTCGCAGGCAGACGTGCCGAGAGTCAGCGCTGGGCGAGCACGCCCAGATAGCGACGGTTTTAAAGTATGGCAGCTATAAAGAAGACTTAACGCACCTGGCTTTGCAGGGCGTGCGTATGTTCGATCAAAAAAACCTAGATATCCAAATTCGCTTCGCGTGCGTGCGACTGGATGAACGACTTGCGCGAGGTAACGTCATTACCCATGAGAATATCGAAGGTACGGTCTGCATCTTGTGTGTCGTCGATGCGCACCTGCTTCAATATGCGCCGCGCTGGATCCATCGTCGTCTCCCACAGCTCCTCGGCGTTCATCTCTCCCAATCCTTTATACCGCTGCACAGTGACTTTGGATTTCTTTACCGGTGCCTCTTCGTCGCCGATGTCTGTCGGCTCTTCGTCGACCGACTCTTCTGGTTCGGGGTTATCTTTGCCGGCGATGGCTACTTTTTCTTCTTCGGTGTATGCGTACGAGACTTCGCGTCCTTTGGTGACCTTGTACAAGGGCGGCTGCGCGATATAGAGGAAACCACCGTCGATGACGGGACGGAAGTAGCGGTACATGAGCGTAAGCAAGAGCGTACGAATGTGGGATCCATCGACGTCTGCATCGGTCGCGATGATGATCTTGTGATAGCGCAGCTTCGAGAGATCGAAGGTGTCGCCGATAGCGGTGCCGAGCGCGATGACGAGGTTCGTGATCTGCTCGGAGTCGAGCATCCGGTCGAGACGTGCACGTTCGATATTGAGGATCTTGCCGCGCAACGGAAGGATCGCCTGGTTTCTGCGATCGCGGCCGGCCTTTGCCGTTCCACCTGCGGAGTCTCCCTCCACGATAAAGAGTTCGGCCTCTTCGGCAGAGGTTCCGCGCTGACAGTCGGCAAGCTTCCCCGGAAGCGTCATACCCTCGAGTGCTCCTTTGCGGAGGATCGAGTCTTTCGCCGCCTTTGCGGCCTTGCGCGCCTTCATCGCCAAGAACGCCTTGCTTACGATCGCACGTGAGTCGTCCGGATGCTCTTCCAAGAACTGCGAGAGTGCCTCAGAGAATACCGATTCGACGGCGCCGCGTGCCTCGACCGATCCGAGCTTGCCCTTTGTTTGGCCCTCGAACTGGACTTCGCGCATCTTTACCGAGACGACCGCAGTGAGCCCCTCGAGCACGTCGTCTCCCGAGAGCGCCTCGACGTCCTTGGCGTTACCCTTCTTGGCGACGTTGTTGATGGTGCGTGTGAGCGCGGTCTTGAATCCAGTTATATGGGTTCCACCTTCCGAGTTGTAGATGTTGTTGGCAAATGCGCTGATGCGCGTCGTCATGTCGTCGACGTACTGGAGAGCAATCTCCACCTGCACGCCGTCTTGTTCTTTCTCTACGTAAAAGACGTTCTTGTGGAGCGGGCTCTGGTGGCGGTTCTGGAAGTTTATAAGCGACGCGAGACCTCCCTCGAAGTAGTACGTCTGCGACGGAGCCTCGATACCGAGCTCGCGCAGGTACATGACAGATGTGTCGTCGAACTTAGCCTTGACCTCGCGCATGTCAAGGATTGCGATGCGAAGCCCCTTTACAAGGTATGCCTGCTGGCGCAGGTGCGAGACGATGGTATCGAAATCGAAGGTACGGTCGGGGAAGATCGATCCGTCAGGTTCGAAGGTGATGATGGTGCCGTGGAGTTTCGAGGTGCCAACCTTCTTTCCTTTGGCGACCGGCTTTCCACCGTTCTTGTACTCCTGTACGAAGCGCTCGCCGTCGCGATGCACCTCGGCGCGTACGTACGTAGAAAGCGCGTTTACCACAGACACTCCCACACCATGGAGTCCGCCGGATACTTTGTAGCCTTCGCCACCGAATTTTCCTCCGGCATGGAGGATGGTCATGACAGTCTCCAGGGTCGACACCTTGGTCTTGGGGTGGATGTCGGTCGGGATGCCGCGGCCGTTGTCGACGCAGCGAATCTTGCCGCCGGGCAAAAGCGCTACTTCGATATCATCACAAAAGCCGCCCATCGCTTCGTCGCGCGAGTTGTCGAAGATTTCCCAGATGAGGTGATGCAACCCCGAGATGCCGGTGGTACCGATGTACATTCCCGGACGCTTGCGTACCGCCTCGAGTCCCTCGAGGACAGTGATCGAGTCTGCGCCGTATGATCCAGGTTTTGATGTATCTTTTGCCATAGTGTTATAGAAATTTTTGCAACAGTCTCCCCCGAGGGATTCGACCCTGAGTCCCAAAAGTATACCAAATTCAAGTGTGCAATGCACGGGACAAGGGACACCAAATATGTTGCATTTGCTCGATTTTTCTGATGTACTCTAGTGAGTAAGCAGCGAGAGGAGAACATAATGAACATAGAACACCAGTGGCTTCCGCAAATATCGAGGCAGTCGCTCGCCTATGTGAGCTCCGCCGATACAGAAGATATGGCACGGCTCGTTCAGCAACTGTCGCCCAAAGCCCCGCCCTTTACCGACCAAAAGCTGCTCGCACTTCGTCGCTCGGCCGACATCATCCTGATGCGCGACAAGGACGTTCCGCGAGGTTCTTGGTCGGAAACCGGTCAGGAGCGTTTTAAGATAGTGGCCATGACCTGCGTCTTCCCGATGCATCTACCGCAAGGATTGCGGCTGCATATCGAAAATGTCGTCGTTGACGAGGCATATCGAGGCAAAGGAGTCGGCAAGCACATGATGAAATGCATCGAAGCTTCGGCGCTCATGATGGGTGGCGAGCGCCTGCAGCTGACCTCGAGCAGGCCCGACGCGCAAAAGATGTATCTTTCGCTCGGGTTTACGACGCCCAAAACCCAGCTCTTTCGCAAGAGCCTGTAGAAGGAAGAGACCCGAAGCATGGCTTCGGGTCTCTGTTTTTTGTGAGTCAGCGGATGCCTTGCGCCAAAAGCGACAAGAGTGCCATACGAATCGGCAGTCCGTTGTTGGCCTGCTCGAAGTACTTGGCACGCGGGTCGCTGTCGATGCATTCGGGCAGCTCGGAGTTACGGGGCAGTGGATGCATGATGATCGCATCAGGCTTCATCGAGGCGACAATCTTGGGCGTGAGATTGATCTGTTCTTGCGCACGTCTCCATCGCTCTTCCATAACATGTGCCTCACCAATGAAGCGCTCCTTCTGGACGCGAGTCATGTACAGGACATCGATGTTTTTGGCGACGGCAGCAAGATTGCTGCTTTCGGAAAAGTCGACCTCGTGCTCGCGAAGATGGTCCTTGATTCCTTGCTTTATCTGAAATTCCTCGGGCGAGACGAACAAGATTTCGTTCCCTGAGAACTTGGACAAGATATAGGCCAAGGATCCGCATGTTCGACCATGCTTGAGATCGCCCACGATTGCAACCCGCAGGTTGGTGAGGCGCTTATAGTGCCTTTTTATGGTAAAGGCGTCCAAGAGCGCCTGTGTCGGATGTTGTTCTTTACCATTGCCCGCGTTGATCATCGGCACGTGAAGCTTATTGTGCCCACTTATGCTATACGGATATGCTCGCTCGCACGCATCGTCGTCTTTGTGGCGCATCACGAGCATGTCGCAGTTGCCAGCGAGGATGCGCGTAGTGTCCTGGAGCGATTCGCCTTTGACAGCCGACGAGAACTGCTCTGCGTTTTCGGTTGTAACGCATTCGCCGCCGAGGCGCTTTACCGCGCTTTCGAACGAAAAACGCGTTCGGGTCGACGCCTCGTAAAAGACGATTCCGACGACCATCCCGCGTAGTACGTTGTCGTAACCGCGTAGACCGTATTTCTGCATGTCCTCGGTACGCTTGAACAGGTGCTCGAGATACTCGGGCGAGAACTGTCGGGTGTCGATTACATGCTCGTACGGCGAGATGTCTTTGGCCTTGATAGCCAATCGATGTGGCATCGTACCTCTCCTCTGCTTCTATTGACCTAAAGGATGGTACATGGTCTTAGAAATTTTGGCAACCGTCTAATCACCAAAGTTCATGGGTGCGTTATTGGGGTCTTGGGGCGGACTGCAGGTCACCGGCGTAGGCATGTCGGCTCGCGTTATGGCTACCCCTTCGCCCCTAAAGGTAAAAGTCGTGTGCTGATCTTTGTATACCCTGCCCGAAGAGCTTGGCGTAAGTGTAACCTGCTTGATAGCGACGCCGTCGACGACGATCTGGGCACTTTCCATGTCGGTACTGAATGCCGCAACAAAATGTGATCCGTCGTTGCACAGAAACGGCGCTTCGATAGTCTGCGTCACGGCCGAGATTTGTACTGCGCGCGCAGCAGGAGCTTTGGCATCGTCTTTCTTTCCAAACACGCTTATGCCGACAAGCACAAGAAAAAAGATACAGAGACCGGCGAGCACATGGTTTTTGTTAAGCTCCATGGAGGTACAAAAAGTATACATCGCACCGGTGCCAACGGAGGCGTCTGCATATGAATTCTGTTTATAGCAAAACCACCCGTCGAAACGGGTGGTGTGGTCAGCACTTAGCAGGCGCAGATAGGAAACATCGAGTTCGAGTTGGTGCTCGATGTAGATGGGGCCGACGTGCGGTCGTACGGCACATGTTGCCGGTGCGTTGAAATTTTGCCGCGCTTTGCAGGCCTTTTAACAGGGCGATTGACGAAAGGAACCTTGGGCTGACGAATCTTGAGCATGAACACTCCTTTGGTTGCAGGCCTCAAAGTACCTTTTTTTATTAAAATGTCAAATCTCGACCGGAGCAAACCGCGGTACCGTCTTCCCTTCGTATTCGACGGTCGCCAAAAACATAGCTGCCGGGCGTGCCCATACTGGTTTTGGACCGAACTCGGCCGAGTCGTACTCGCCGCGGTAAATAACGAGCGGCTCCAGAGTCTCGCTGTGATGCGCGAGTGCGATCACCTCGTACATGTTCTTAGTTTTGTAGTGGCGGTAACGCATACCCACCTGCGGCATTTCCATGTGCACAACTATACCAGGCCAAGGCTCCTGCCCCGTATACTGACGGCATGAAGCGACATCACAGCGCACTCATTCTTCTCGCTGCGCTCATCATCGTCTTTGCGTACGTTCAGTACTCGATAAAGACGCGCTTTATCTCGACCGACACCGTCGACGTCGCGACCACCGAGGTCGTGACCATCTGCGGCAAAGAGCTCGAAACCGATGTCGTGACGATAGACGGCGTCGACGTCGCACGCGAGCTGGGAGCGATCATGACCAGCGAATACGAGGCAGTGGCGAATAAAGATGCGACAAGCTGCTTCGTGATGCAGGCGTATCTCGATGGCACGCGGATACGCACCTCGGTAACCGAGGAGATTGGCATTGACTCACCACTCAAGGGTAGGCACCTGTACCGCATCCGCCTCGACGACACGCAGTTCTTGCTGGACCGCGCAACACGGCAAATCTACAGCGTAAACACGATGGACGGCAGCACCCGCGATATCGTCGGCATCTTTGCCGACTAGAACGGCTGCACTACCCCTTTGTGATCGACGAATGCACCCGAAACCAGGGTGTCTTTTTTTGCCGTAAGCAGTGCAAAGATGTCGCGTGCAGCGTCTGTGGCAGCAATAGGCGCCGACGTGCCACCCATATCGGTAGCGACCCAGCCCGGGTGTATCAAGACCGATGTGATGTCTTTGTTGCGTATGCCGAACGACGCGAATGCGTAGTTGAGTGCAGCTTTGCTCGCACCATACGCCCAATGGTCGGCATAGTATTGGTTGCCCTCTCCCACAGTAAGCGCAGACACCGATCCCATGATCGACGTGATAGAGGCGACGATCTTGTCGTTACCGGCATGAAGGTTTTCTAAGAGAGCATTGGCCAAAAAAGTGGGACCGATGGCATTGGTCTTGAATATGGTATCGACAGTGACGAAATCGCTAGTGATATCGTCGTCATCGACCGAGGTGCTGTCGTAGAGCCCAGCGTTGTTGATGAGGATGTCGAGACCGACTCCGGAAAGCGATGACGCGAGCGCTTGAATAGACTCTTGGCTCGTGACATCCAAAGGCACCACGATGGCGGACGCGTCTGCCACCAAGTCCTCGGGCATGCTGCCAGGGTCGCGCACCGCGGCGTACACCTGCCACCCTTCGCGCAAAAAGACCCGAGTAAGTTCGAGCCCCACCCCGCGCCCAGCCCCGGTTATGAGTACGGTTTTCACAGAGTAATACTAACACCCAACATTCATCAGGGTTACCCTTGTCCGCACGTCGACCTCCATGATGATCGCCCAAACTACATGCACCGATAATGTCCTATAGGACATTATCGGTGCATTCAAAAAATCGCAAAAAAATAATTGGTACCGCAGTATACTTAACGAAGTGAGAAGTGTGACCTAAGATCGCGGTCGTTCTCGATCGATTCTACAACCATGTACACAAGATGTTTTCCTATCCCAAGTTCAGTTTTTAATAATGTAAGCAGATCCTCGCAGTCGTAGGGATGAATCCAGACGCTATCTTGTAAACGCAAGAAGCCGGCGAGCATCAAGATTTCTCGAAGACGAACTCGCAGTTTCCGCCGTTTCTCTGGTATATCGAACACAACCACACGCCATCGTTCGTCCCACAGACGTGCACGACGTATCGCAAAATCCTCGAATACAAATTGTGACATCCTTCGCTCACCAGCTCTTGTGAGCGAATAGCCCTTCTCAGACCGTATTACCAAGCCGTTTTCTACCAAACGCTCAAGCGATCGGCCAAGGCTCGCCTTATGTCGTTTTCCCGGCACCATGCCGAGCCTCTGCATGGCACCGAGGATGTTTGGCACTACTAAGGCCACCGCTAAGACTCCCGCGAGTTTTATCGCATTAAGCAAAAGCTTTTGCTCGGGCGACAACCTCTTCTTCCTACCTTGTTCCTCAACAGCTCCCATACGCCGATACTAGCCTATAGGACTATATCGGTGTAGTTGCGTTGCCACGAGGATCATTGCGCGTAATTCTTCTGTCTTTTTGGCTTTTCTACCAATACACCGATAACATCCTATAGGATGTTATCGGTGTATTTGGAAGCGGATAATGCTAAAAAATGGGTGCTAGAGATTGACAGAGATGGAGGCTAGAGTATTTGATGCTATCATCTGCCACACTTCCAACCCTGCCCAGTCTCGGTAATGAGTACGGTTTTCATCCTTTAGTGTAAACCTAATAACTCTAGCAGGCGAACAAATGAGTCGACTTTAAAAAGGAATATCATCAATACTTATGTCAGGAGGTCGGGTAATTTCTACAGGTGTAAGTACCATCGGGCGTGGTGGCGATTCAAGGCCCAGTATACGCTTGGCACGAGCAAGTACATGATCATACGTCATGATTGCGAGGTTATGGTACGAAGAATTTACAATTCGATAGGCTTCATTCTGTGAAGAAGTCCAGTCCGCTGATCGCCCAAAGACTAACACGCAGCGTGGTTTTACAGTCTTTACATATTCGATCCTTTCAAGAAATTTGACACTGTTTGCCTCGCGCTCAAGCTCATAAACATACCTATTTGCCTGTGTTATTGCTTTCGTTAAATCCGGCGATGGAATATCATTCCCATGATCCTGACTATTCGCCCAAAACGTGAGGCCACCTCCGGGCCGCTTTATCTCAACAACATCCACGAAGCCATCATAGGCCTGCATTAAATAGTCTGAGACATGCGCTGTATCAATCGATCTCTCGTCCAGTATCTTTACAAACTCTGTTCCTAATACCCAATGATTCTCTTTAAACCATTTCTGCCAACTACTTTCAGTTAAATCTTCACCCAGCATGCGCTCGAAGTCTTCCAATGCAGAAACCCTCTTTTGCTGGTCTAGACTGAGTAAGATATCTCTCGGTAAAATTGAGTTTTCATTTATGAACTTCAGAACACTTGTCTTGTCAGGATTCTCGAAGAGTGCCTTGATATGCTCAATATCGCCGCCATCAAATTTCTGATCAAGAGGGATATATTTTTTTACCCCATCTATTAGAGGAGCATAATTCTCACCTATAAATTTAACTAAAGATAAAAATTCTTCATTATCTAATGTGAGCTCGCTCTTCGGAACAGTAACCTCTGGCGATTCGGCCCCAACCTCATTCTTATAACGACCAATCTTGAGATTTATGTCATCAGTTTTTCCGGAATTATGCGGAACCCTCCAAAAAGAGGCTCGTGTGACAACGGTTTTTTTCCTTTTTAGAACAGTGTGCAATGAGCCTATGCCTCCCTTACTTTGTCGCACCTCTTTCATGATGCGTTACCGTATCTCAAACCCCTTTCCGGTAAGTGCAGCGGATACTTTGCCCATCACCTCATTCACCTCGACATCACTCAAGGTTTTCTCGTGCGACTGGAACACCAAATGGAATGCGTACGACGTGCGGCCTTCTTTAGAAAACTCATCAAACTTATCGAGCTTTATCAAAAGCTCTCCGCCGTTTTGCTTGATTATCTCGTGCACCGTCTCTGCAGCAGTGCCTGCCGGTACCCAGAGCGCAATATCGCGCAGCACGAACGGATACGCCGAAAGCGGCGCATACCGCGTACCGTCTTGTATAAGCTCGAGCATCGGGTTCTCGATGGTCGCCGTCTCGGCGACACGCCCCAGGTCGAACTCGAACGTCTCGGCAGCGTACGCAGGCTCTATCTTGCCCAGTGCCACCTCGAGCGCATTCTGCGCCTCGACAAGCATCTCTTTGGCGCGCTCGACGCGCTTCTTTGCGACAGTTGGCCGCACGCCCACTGCCACCTTTAGGTACTCACCGTCTTTGGTAAACACGTTGCCAATCTCGAACACCTTTACGACGTCGATGCCCAGCAAGGGTGCGTTGTACTCACCTTTGGCAAGCGCCTCGACGACGCCGCTCATGAGGTTTTTGCGAAGCGAATGTTTGTCGGCGGCAAGCGAGTTCGAGAGCGCAAGTTCGCCGTCGTCGCGCAAGCTGTAGGTCAGCACCTCGGTAAAGCCCAAGCCCTGCAACACGGCACGCACGAGCTCTGCTGCAACATATCGCAAGTTCGGAGTCGGCGCTTTCTTCATGGCCGGCAAGGGCGTCGCCGCGATGTTGTGATAGCCGTATACGCGGCCTATCTCTTCGACCATGTCTTCGGCGATACGCATGTCGAGCCGCTCGAACGGTGCAACAACGGTAAATCCGGGCGTGTATGCAAATCCAAAGCGCTTGATGATTCCCTCTACGGCGTCGTCGGAGAGCTCTGTACCGAGCACCGTGTTTATCTTCTCGGTCGTTATGTCTACCGTATATTGGACAGGCTTGGTGGCGTCCGCAACGCCGTAGCCGACGACCGCGCCACCAGCGATCTCCTTGATGAGCTTGACCACCGCTTCCATGCCGTAAAACGGGAGTTCGTCTGGAATCTCGTTCTCGTAGCGATACGAGGCGTCGGTACGCAAGCGCAAGCTTTGCGACGTCTTGCGCGTAAGCACTGGTGCAAACTTGGCCGATTCGATGACAATGTCGGTGGTGTGGTTGTCTACCTCGGCCTTGGTGCCACCTTTGATTCCTGCGATAGCGATTGGATCGTCGAGGTTAGCATCGACGATGAGCGACATACCCTCGACAAGCTCGTACTCCTGCCCGCCCAAGACGGTGATCTTTTCGCCGGCTTTTGCAGGACGAACGCCGATCTTGACTGCACCCTTCTTAAGAAACAATTTTTGTGCATCGAATGCGTGCAAGGGCTGCCCCAGCTCGAGCATGACGTAATTCGTCGCATCGACGACGTTGTTGATGCTGCGCTGGCCAAGCGCCTGGAGGCGCGCCCGAAGCCACTCGGGAGACTCGCCCACCGAAACACCTTTAACCAGCGCCGCGATGTACACCGGACACGCTGCAGTGTCGGTAACCTCGACAGAGAGTGATGTGTCGTCGATGCGTAGCCCAGGCCTAGAATCGCGCAAGGGATCGCGCGCCATTGGGATGTCGAGCAAGACCGAGAGCTCTTTGGCTATCCCACGGTGGCAGAGACAGTCGTGCGCACGGTTTGGCAAGACCTTTACATCGATAATCGCATCACCGGCACCCAGCTGTGTATCTGCATCTCCGTCAACGTGCTCGACAATGCCTTCGATCTCGAAGGCACCAAACGTGAGTGCATCGGCGACCTTTTGCGTCGCAGGAAGCGGCTTATCGAAAAACGTCTGTAACCATCCGTAATTTACTTTCATATTATATTTGTGCCTTTTTGTTCCCTCTTTGCACATCTTTGTTCCATATAAGCGTCCTGCACGAAAGCCCAAGTGGTCGAATCACTAATTTCTCGTAGAAAGCTGCAAACATCTCGTTATCTCCATGCACATCGCTGAGTTGACGCCCGCCCGTAAGCGAACCATCTGGCCGGTACGATGCGATGTACGAAGCTATGGCCCACGGGTATCCAATTTCATAGTGCCCCCCAACTATATCCGGACAGAATTCCAACGCGTTAGCAGGCGTGTTTTTGTGCTGGGACGTTTCGAAAACGCTCATCACAACTGCGGGCACATCTGCAGAGGTGCGTGGACCAGAGAACCGCATAAAGAGCACGGCGCCGACCGTAGCTATCAGGATGACTAGTAATGCTTTTGAAATCATAGTGATGAAAACTGCTGGACCAGGCGCAGATCGCCGGTATGGAACAGGCGCACGTCGTCTATCTCCCACTTGAGCATGCAGAGGCGCTCGAGCCCGCCGCCGAAAGCAAAGCCCTGGTACTTAGCTGGGTCGATCCCGGCATTCTTAATAACGGCAGGATGCACCATACCCGCACCCATGACCTCGATCCACCTATCCTTAAGCTTTGCAGGAACGTTCTCGCCAGTAAGGCGCATGTCCACCTCGACCGACGGCTCGGTAAAGCCAAAGAAGCTCGGACGCAAGCGCACCTCGACAGAACCTTTAAAAAACTTTGCAAAGAAAGTCTCGAGCACCCACTTCATGTTCGCCAACGACGTCGTCTCGTCGATGACAAGACCTTCGAGCTGGTAAAATTGCGCCTCGTGCGTCATATCGGTTGCCTCGTTTCGGTACACCTTGCCCGGCACAATAATACGTATTGGCGGCTCGTTGTTTTCCATCCAGCGCACCTGTACCGGTGAGGTGTGCGTTCGCATGACGCGGCCGTCGGGCAGCCAGAACGTGTCTTGCATATCGCGTGCCGGGTGGTCTTGGGGCACATTGAGAGCCGTAAAGTTATGCCACTCATCCTCGAGCTCGGGACCGTCTGCTATAGAAAAGCCCATTTCGGCGAATATCTGCCCTATTTCGCGGATCGCTCCGGTGATGGGATGTATAGATGTCACGAAGCGATTATACCGCACAACAGAGGGCCCAAAAAGCTGCCAAGCGTGCCAGGCTTGTGTTTGACACTTAGTATAAGTTTGTTATAATACAGTGAGCAACAGGAGCATACCATGACATCATTAGTCACTTCCCAGTCGCTTGCGCGTACCGGTGTTTGGGCGGCCTGCTTTGGCGTCGTCGCGGCACTGACTCTCTTCGTGCCGTTTACGATGCCGGTTCTGCTCACCGCAGTTCTCGGCATCGCGGTCGTCGCCGAGTCGCTCATGCACATCGACCAGGGACTAGCGATAGTTCTGTCGTACGGCATGGTGTTCGCTGTTATGACGATGTCGTTTCGCGCGATCATTCGCATGCGCACCGGCATCTGAGAACCCGCGGGCGGCCACGTTGGCCGCCCGCTTCTTTTGTAGAACATTCGGATATAAAAAACCCCGCACCAATGGTGCGGGGTCTGTCGTTGTTATGGGTGCGTACGCACCACCAAGACCGGCCGGTAACCGGCGTTGTAGTACCAGAACGTACAGGCCAACACAACGAGCACGATGCTGCCGGTCAAGAGTGTCACTGCATTAACCAAGAAGAACTCGTAAAACTGGGTGTACAGGTTGATCGACAAGAACACGCCAGCCGTGTTGACCGCGGCGCGGTTGTCTCGCACAAAGCCCAGAATGCCGACTCCCACCGAGAGCGCACACCAGAGCGCCGCGAAACCCACCGGCGATATCGCTATTGCCTGCGAGCCGCGACCTGCCGCGTCGCCCCACAGTGACCCCACCCACATAGCGAGGTTCACCATGAAGAACGCCGTTCCTGCTGCCGTGTAGCCGAGCCGCGCATAGGCACCTCTTAGCTGTGTGGCGATCGCATACGAAATGACGGCGATGAAACCGAACACGAGCGTCGACTCGATCGGATTCTCGACGACAAGCGCGTACGACGCATGTCGATAGTGAGTATTCACACTCAACGTCGGTGTGATTGCGAGCACGCTCAGGGCGACCATGATGCCGTTTCGGGTGATCACTCCGGTCAGAAGCAGGAATGCCGAGACGAGCATGAATGCTTTGTCTGCCGGCAGCGCGTACAAGACACCGTTGAGCACGAGCCATGCCGAGAGCCCGAACGTGCCGATCATAGCGGTCGCTTGCGCGACTATCCTGAGCTCGACCCTGTTCTGAAGACACAAAGCAACGCCGAACAGCCACATTCCGGCCGAGATGACCGAAAGCAGACTGAGGCTCGGATCCAATATGACCGAAGCCGTGACGATGCCGATAGTACCGAGGCCAAGCAGGAACAGGATGCCGATGATCGACGTGCGGTAGTTCGAAGTCTTGGCTATCGAGTCGTACTGCCCCTGGTCGATTACTTTGTCGCGCAGAAGCTTGTCGAGATCGACGGTGACTTTTTTCAAGCGTACCTCCTTTTGCCCAAGGTCCGGTATGGACCCACTGCGACAGATAATGCCATAATTTTGAGTAAATACAAGTTTTTTTGGCTGTTCATCTTTACCCACATACTCATCGAGAAACCATTTATTTTTGCTTCAATACGTGGTATAATACAACTACGATAGCACTATGGAAATTAGCGTCTTTTTCACGTACTTGTTCCTCTTCTTTGCCCTCTACGTCGAGGTGTTCTTGCTTATCGGCTTCTTGAGCAAGGGCGGCATCAAGGTCATTAACGAGTCTCGTACCCCAGAACCCGTCGCCCCGGCCGACCTTCCGCGCGTGGCCATCTTCGTGCCGTCGTACAACGAGGAAAAGACCGTTGCACAGACCATCACGTCGCTCCTCTCGCTTGACTACCCGCACGACAAGCTCGAGATCATCGTCATAGACGACGGATCAAAAGACCGCACGTACGAGATGGCGCTCCCCTTCACGGCGGACTCTCGCGTCAAAGTTTTGCAAAAACCCAACGGCGGAAAACACAGCGCGATGAACCTGGCACTCGCGCATACCGATGCCGAGATCGTGGGCTGCCTCGACGCGGATTCGTTTGCCGCAAAGGATGCACTTTTGTTGTCGGTGCGCGCATTTAGCGACCCGCTGGTAGCGGCCACCACTCCTGCCATCCACGTTCACGAACCCAAAAACATGCTCCAGGTGATCCAAAAGGCCGAGTACTCGCTCTCGATTTTCATCCGCCGTGCCTTTGCATCGTCGGATGCAATATTAGTGACACCGGGACCGCTCTCACTCTTTCGCCGCTCGGCGGTCGTGAAGGCAGGCGGATGGAAACACGGCTGGGGCACCGAGGACCTCGAGATGACCTTGCAGCTGCGCGAGCAGGGCGTAAAGATAGTCAACGACCCTGCCGTCACGGTATATACGACGACACCGCGCACCCTGCCTGCACTCTACAAGCAGCGTGTGCGTTGGACATACGGATTCTTGATGAACATGATCGACTTCAAGCACATGATAGGAAATCCGAAGTACGGCGCGCTTGGCATGGTCGTGCTTCCGGGGGCGATCATCTCGGTCTTCGGCGTATGCTTTCTCACTGCAATGTCGGTCGCGAGCTTTGTGGGACGAGCATTCAAGTCGTACGAGCGCATCAGCGTCACGGGGTTTCATCCGCACCTTTCGATCGGCAACTTCGACCTGTTTTACTTCAATACGAGCACTGTCATGATACTCGCCTACGTTCTCGGTGGCATCACGATCACACTTATGACTGTCGGAAAACGCTTAGGCGGCCAGAAGCCGTTCAGCTGGGATATCCCGCTTTACATGATCACCTACGGCTTCATCGCGCCCTTGTGGCTTATTGGGGCGGTTGGTCATGCTCTCTTTCGCTCGCAGGCAAAGTGGCGCTAGTTTTCAGGATTCATTTTTTGTCCTGTCTAATCTCACCACCACGGCTGCAACTTGATTAAAAGGTGTCTCGCAGCGTGACGACGCGAGAGTCAGTGCTGCTGCAGCGGCGGCAGACAGCGACCTTTTAATCAAGTTGCAGCAAAAGAAAAAATCCGAGCCTCGCTAAAGCGAGGCGTGTGCACCGTAGGTTCACTGCTTGAGATATTGACCTATATACGATATAATGTCGTCATATGAAACCCGACCTCTCTGGCGGCAGTATCCCCTGGCATCGATACCTGCTCGCTTTTTTTATTGCCGCTTCCATATTCGCGACCGCGTTTTACATAAATTACCGCCTCAATAACGCGCGCATCAATGACATACGCAACGTGACCGCGAACGTCTCGACCGACATCCTCTCGCTCGAGACGCAGTTCGACCTCTTACAAGAGATGCCATGCGACGACGTGCAGAAGAACTCGATACTCCCGAGCGAACTTTCGAACCTGGGCGATCGCCTTGCCTTTGCCGAAAACGAACTCGGCGCCAAGAACGAGCAGGTAGTACAGCTCAAGAAGCAGTACACGCTCCTAGAGATAAAGGACTACCTTTTGATGCGCCGCATCGAGAGCCAGTGCAAAGCGTCGCCGCCGATCATCCTGTATTTCTACAGCAACCAGAACGACTGTCCTGACTGTCAGAAGCAGGGATACGTGCTTACACAGATGCTCGTCGACCATCCGGAGCTGCGCGTGTATTCGTTCGATTACAATCTTCCCTTGCCCGCCCTCGACACGCTCGAGAGCATCTACAAGCTCGAAGCGGCGCTACCGGCCATCGTCGTCAACCGCGTTCCCTACTACGGATTCCAAGACACCGACGCAATTCTTGGCATCATCCCTTCGCTCAAGGCGACAACCACGCCGGCCAAGGCTCTCAAAGCTACGACCACCAAGGCACGATAAGCGACGGTGTATAAAAAGAAGACCGGGAGGCGCATAAGCACCTCCCGGTCGTTGTGATACCTAGCGAGAGCTAGGTTTACGCGGCAGCCAATGTGGCTGCCGGACTCGCAGACGCCTGAACGATTGCCGGTCTTTGAACGCCGACGACTGTGCAGACTGCCTTGTAGTACACCAGAAGCAGGAGTCCGAACGCGACTCCGAGGAGTCCTGCGCCCAGAACGACTGCACCGATGAGAAGGCATGACATGAATGCGAGATACTTCATGTCGAGACTTGAGCCGATGAAGTACGGACTCAAGGCGCCGGTCTCGATGTGATGCACAACAAAAACCGACGCGTACAAGAATACGAACATCCAGCTCGGACCGAAGTGATTGAGTCCGACCACCGTGATGATGCCGTAATTGATGAAACCACCAATGAACGGAATACCGCCGGTGACGCCGAGTGCCGTGCCGTAGAACAGCGATTGCCCCCAAGTCATGTGGAAGCCGAACTTGAGCAAGAGCGTGAAAATGACGCTGCAAGCAAGCATGACCTTTGCCATTCCAGAGAACAATCGGGAGCCCGAATCCTGAAAGACGGTTGCCATTTCGGCGATGTCGTCGACCTGGTTCGGAAAGAACTGGTCGAAGAAACCGCGAACGAGATGGTGCTCGTCTGCGAGGATCCACGCGACCATCAAGGCCACGTAGCCGAACAGTATCCCCTCCACAATTCCAATAGGAACATGGATGAAGAATCCTGCCGTCCACGTCGCAGCGACCTTTGCAGGCTCTGCCAGGACCGAGATGTGCGCTTTGAACTCCTTCACGGCTGCATCGATCATCTCGGGGGTGACCCCCAAAGAATCGAGCGTGCCATAAATGTACTGCAGCAAGTCCTTGTAGACCGCGGGCAATACCTTGAGCGCGGCCTGGGCCTCTTCGTTCCAACCAGCGACGCCTTTGACGACGGCCGGTATGGCGAATATACCGAGGACTGCGAGCAGAATCGTGTACACGAGCGCCACGATAATGGCCGCCGTATGCAGACTCTGCCGTGGCATGATCCTCTGAAGCCGACGAAGACCAGGAACCAAAACCGCGCCCACTGCCATAAGGAGTGCAAAGAGCACAATTGCCTTAGGCAGAACCATGAAGGTAAATGGCAGCAACAGCAGCCATCGACCCCACAGCGGATTGCGTAAATCGACTGTAAATGAACTCATGTGCCAATGTCCTTTCGTTGTTGGCGTAGCTACCAGGCCTATACCTGGTCTAAGTGGTATTATACTACTTTTTTATATATGCGTCAATTCTAGAAAAGGGCTTGGTTGGGCGGTGGTATCACACACCTGTCATTGATGGGTAAATATAGCCGCCACTCGGACCTCTTGGAAACCCTCGGTTTTCCAACACTCGAAGACTCGTTGCCTTCCTCCACGGGGAAGAATTGCTGAAAAGCTCCTTAACCCGCTTATTCAGTCCCTCCCCCTTCCGTCCAAGAGGCGGCTCTCTTTCACTACGTTCAGGAGCCGCCTCTCGGCTCGGCCACAAAAATAGCCTGCCGGCGCAGACAATTTTCGCGGCCCCAGCTTTGCGGTTTTGTTTGGTAACAAAACATCGCAAAGCTTTTCGAGTCCGACCAGGAGTCTTCTCGGCTCGGCGCAGCTCACTAAGCTTTATGGCATTACTTGCATGCCATAAAACTAAGTGGCTCCTGCCCTAGCTCACGGTTTTGTGGGGCACAAAACATCGTTCCGCTTTTCGAGTCCGACCGGAATGTGCTCAAGCACATTCCTGAGGCGGCTAAAAATGTTCTATTTTGAGCCGCCTCTCGGACTCGAACCGAGGACCTTCGCTTTACAAAAGCGTTGCTCTACCAACTGAGCTAAGGCGGCTT
>CAZYLZ010000005.1:0-7518 GCA_964648335.1 uncultured Candidatus Saccharibacteria bacterium
ACATCAAGAGCAAAGGCGCTGCCGAGAGTCACAACCGCAAACAGTGCGGCCGTGAATATCCTCAGCAACGCCTTCATTAGGTGATCTCCTTAGCTTTTGGTGGCAGTGCCGAAGTCGATCTTGGGAGTCTGACGCTGTTCCGCGGGAGCCTCGAAGGTCGGTTTGGCTTTGAAGCCGAAGGCCCCTGCGTAGACGACCGATGGGAAGGTGCGGATCGACGCATTGAACGTCCGTACCGCCATGATGTGATCACGACGAGCGACCGTGATGCGGTTCTGCGTTCCCTCGATTTGCGACTGCAGCGTCGAGAAGTTCGCAGTTGCCTTCAGATCCGGGTACTTCTCGACGGTTGCGAGCAACCGCGATAGTGCACCGGACATCTGCTGACTCGCAGCCATGAACGCTTCAAGTGCCTTGGGATCCGCCGCAATCTTCGACGGGTCGACATTGATCACCGTCTTGCCGGCCTCGGCACGAGCTTTGGTCACGCTTTCGAGCAGACCTTTCTCGTAGTTGGCGACGCCTTTGACGGTCTCGACCAACATCGGGATGACGTCGGCTTGACGCTTCTCCTGATTCTGGATCTCGGCAATCGCGGCCGTTACGCTCTCGTCCTTGTTGACGAGCCCATTGAAGCCGCCCCAGACGATGAGCAGCATGAGGCCGACGAGGCCGAGCGCGATCCACTTTCCATACCCCTGCATGAGGGACTCTCCTTCGTTTGTTTCTATTCAACGAACTTCCGCCCGGCTAGAGCCGAACGGTAGCTATTGTCATTATAGGTCATAAATATAGCATTGTCAAACGAAGAAAGCCGCCGACCCTTTTGGGATCGGCGGCAAATGGTACTGCATGCTACCGAAGCATGCCGAACATGATCGTGATACCCACGACGAGGGTAATCACTCCGAGGCGGATACCGGCAAGCATGGAGCCGGCCATCATCCGGTGATGCGACTTGCGCCACACCACGCGGGCGATACCCATTCCGGCGACCTGGATTATGAGAGCCAGGATCATCTTATCCACCACTGCGGGCAAGGCGAGCGTGTTCACCATCGTGGCGCCGAGCGAGAGCGCGAACGACACAAGGACGAACAGCTGGTTTACCACGAAGGCGGGGTTGCCGTCGTGGAGCCGCTTCTTCTCTTCTTCGGTAGAGAAAAGAAGGTAGTTGAACCATCCGCGAACCACCACGCACAAGGCGATGGCACCGAGGACGGCCAAGATAGGCATCGCCGTCGCGATGATGCGCACTACGTGCTCGCCGAGCCAGTAGTTCTGCATCGTATCGAACAGTGCCCGGAGCTTCTCAATGAACAGCATATCGTATCCTCCTTAGAGTCCGCCCAAGATTTCTGCGCCTGCACCGAGGAATTCACCTCCAGCGCCTGCAACCGAACCGGCCATGTCGCCACAGCCGCCACCGCACCACGGGAAGTCCGTAAGCCATCGCAGGAGCAAACCTACGATAAGCCCGAAGACAGCTGCCGTAATGATCGTCGGTTGCGTGAGCGTCAACAGCCATGCGACTCCTGCGAAGGATGCACAGCCGACGACGCCTCCCGCTAACCAGTGGATCGAGTGAGCTATCACCAGCAATACGAATGCGACCAAGAACAGCGCGAACTTCGCAAGCTCTCGATCCGTCATCTTCTGAGCCGTTTCCCTCTCGGGCACGACCGCGCCGCCAGATACGATCTGGTCGATGCGATCGATCGCAGCCTCGAAGCCGGCAGCATGCTTCTTCTTCCGAAACTGCGGGTCCATCAACTCAGTGATGATCCGCACGGCTTCGGCGTCTGGGATGCTGCCGTCGAGTCGCGCACCGACATGTACCCGGCGGCCTTGCTCGGCAACCGAGAACACGATGAGCACACCATTGTCTTTGCCACGGCTTCCGATTTTCCATTTTCGGGCCGTCTTTTGAGCAAAGTCGAATAGAGACTCGCCTTCGAGGCTTGGCACGGTCAAAACCGCGATTTGCGCCGAAGTTCGGTTGTAGTAGGAGGACAGCTTGTCCTCGAGAGCATTTCGCTCGGGCACAGACATAATGCCTGCCGTGTCGTTTACATACCCGTTCATGACGGGGATGTTGCGAGCCTGAGCGGTTACTCCCATGCTCATGATGCACACGAGGCACATCACAAACCGGTAGAGCCATACTTTCATGCACTTCTCCTCGTTGGAGTTTAGTCAATGTTCGTCGCGGTTTTATCCGCGATCTACGTGTATTATACCGCAATTTAGCCCACATGTCAAAGCACAGAGAACTCCCTTTTAGTGGCTCTGGTGCTATACTTTTTACATATGTCACTTACACAAATCATCAAATCAGAAATGGTAGCCGCCATGAAGGCAAAGGACGCACTTAAGCTGTCTGTCATACGCAGCGCCATGACCGCGTTTACCAACGAGCTTGTAGCCAAGGGTAAAAAGCCGACAGACCCGCTCGATGATGCCGAGGCAATAGCCGTGCTTAAGCGCCTTGCGAAGCAGCGTCAAGATTCGGCAGAGCAGTTTACCAAAGGCAACCGACCAGAACTCGCTGAAAAAGAAGAAAAGGAATTAGCAATACTCAAGGCATATCTACCCGAGACTGCTTCAAAAGAAGCAATCGAAGCTGTTGCAAAAGAAAAAATCGCCTCTATGGGAAGCGACAAGGCCAAGATCGGAATGCTCGTAGGAGCGGTAATGAAAGAATTCAAGGGTACTGCTGATGGTAACGACGTAAAGGCAGTCATCGAGTCCCTGCTCGGATAACAGTCGATACAAAATGACTATCGGCTCGCAAACCCAGTTGCGAGCGCAAGAAATGCTGCGACGATACAGCAGATAACAAACGCCACACCGCTTCCAAAAGCAAATGCTAAAAGCGCTGCAAACGCGAGCACTCCGGCGCGTCCCAGATTCTCTCCCATCTCGCGCACAACGGTCATTTCATCGAGCCATACGTCAGAATCGCTCCGATGCTCGATAGTGTGGTACTGTCCGCTTTCCTTTCGGAGGCTCGTGCCGCCACTGTGGTACGCATTTATTACGTATACATCGATCGGAGAACCAATAAAGATGCGCGCGATCCAAGCACTCGATCCGACCAGTGCAATGACGTTCGAAACACTCTCAGGATGCCAAGAGCGAGCTATCTTTTGGAGTGCCTTGTGCATGAGGAGTGCCGTGAGCATAGATACACTCACCGCAAGACCTAACGAATCGAACGAAGCGCGCAGAATACCAAATGCGACCATCGGCCACACCACCAACAAGAGTGCAGAATGCGCGCCTCGCGAAAGGTCGTGGACTAATTGCATGCGGTTTGCACCACCAAAAAGGACATGCACCGTCTCGGAATATGACCACGGGAACGTCATATTGAACGATGGCACAAAATAGAGTGGCAACGCACAGAGGAAGAGAATAACGATCATGAAGGACAGGACTGCCGAAAGTCCAAACAGTGCTGCCGCTATTCCTGCCGCAATGGGCACGAGTGCCAGTACGATATCTCCGACCTCGATCATGAGCTGCGCCTCGCCGACAGTCTCGCGCTCGATAGCGTAGGGAATGCGGTACAGCAAGCGATAAAGCAGCATGAACACGAAATACCAACAGATCGCCGGCATGAGAAACCAGGGCGATTGCAAAACAGATATGACGCTTGCCAGAGATCCCATCAATGCAACGACGGCCAGATACAAGGAAAGGCGCGCACCGATTATCTCGAGGAGCTTGGTAAAGAGTGGTGCGAACACCGCTGCTAACAAATACAAAAACGCGAAGCCCACTGATACGATTGCGATTGTATAACCAAGATAGACGTAAAGAAATCCAAGAATGAAAGCACTTGAAGAGACCGAGGCGAAGCGCAGCAAGAAGCGATGGAGTGCGAGCATGGTGCGCGCAGAACTAAACATGCGTTGATTGTAACGCACCCATGTAGAGCTCAGTGAGTTAATCCACACTTATTTCTTGAGCGCCTCGATGTCCTTGAGTAGTTTCTGGAGTGTTGCCGATACCTCCTCAAGGGTCGCTCCGCGCTTACGTCCCGCCTGATCATCCTCGAGTATGTCCTCTTGCATCTCGTCGACATCTTCTTGGATCTCGTCGATATCTTCCGAGATCTCGGCCACGTCTTCTTGGACCTCATCTATGTCTTCCGAGATCTCGGCGACGTCCTCTTGGACTTCGTCGATATCTTCTTGAATCTCGGCAACGTCTTCCTTGACCTCGTGGAGGCTCGCCGTGTTTCGGTTGACCGTAATCTGGATGAATATCGCCAAGTAGATTGCTTCGAGGGACACGACAGTGGTGAGCACCAGGAGTATCAGTTCCCAAGGAGCAATCCCTGCAAGACCCGCACAGAATGTTCCGAGGAAAAAGATTGTATGCACAATCAAGGAAGACGGCGACCCTATCCAGCGAGTAAACCGTTCGACGATCGAAATAGGCGTTTTTTGATTTTCCATATGAACAGCGAAACTACATACCCAAGTTGCCTATCTCCGCGATCTGCGAGAATGTCGCCAGGAATGTAGGGATTGCAAATACTATACCGACGAGTGGCAGCACGAACAACACGATAGTGATCCACATGGTTATCTGAAAGTACCTGCGCAACTTTTCGACGGATACGTACATCTTGTCGATCTTTTGCTCGAGTTCGTGGATTTTGTCGAGAGTTTGTGGGGGTGTTGGGGGCATGCGGCGAGTATACCCCACCTTCCCAAAAGTGGTAAATGGCGCGATCGTACCTCCTACTCTTTTTAAGAGGATTTGAAACTAGTGACACTCAGTTTCAAAAGGCTGAGTTAGTCATGTATTGCAGCTTAGTAGTAACCAACTCCCCCTTTAATCCCCCTCTTAGAAAGAGTGCGAGGAAAACGCGGTTCGCAAAACAGCATGGTAAGCTCTAATGATGCTCGAACAGGTACTCGCGATAGCCGTTTCTGCCGGAACCGAGATCATGCGCCTCAGACCTACTGCTGCAGTTACCGCCAAGTCCGATGGATCTCCCGTCACCGATGGCGACCTGGCCGCAAACGCGATCATCACTGACGCGCTTCAAAAATTCGGTTACCCCATTCTCTCGGAAGAATCGCATCCTCCTGTGGGTGTAGACCCTGAATATCTCTGGGTCATCGATCCCATCGACGGCACCAAAAGCTATATTCACGGCGGAGACGATTTTGCTGTCATGATAGGCCTCCTGCATCGCGGAATTCCGATTCTCGGCGTTGTTCACGCACCAGGGCTCGAGGTAACCTATTTTTCCGAGCGAGACGGAGGAGCGTACAAGCGAACAATAGATGGCGACACACTCATCCGCGTGTCTGACATTTCGGACCCGCTCGTATCCAAGTGCCTGCGCGGCTCGTCGCGCCTAAACTCTGCAGCTTCGACCACGGCTATAGATTCTTACCTAACTGCGATCGGCGCCGGCGAGATAATTCCCCGCCACGGCATGGGGGTCAAACTGTGTCTCATCGCAGAAGGCTCTGCAGATTTTATGGTAACCAAGGCTGGTCTTGGCGAGTGGGACGTCTGTGCTGGACAAGCGATTCTCGCAGAGGCAGGAGGGGTAGTCTCAGATCTTGCCGGAAATGCGATCCTCTATGGAAATGAAGGGGGCCATATCCAGAACGGACTCATCGCTTCTAATACGGCACTTTTTTCATCGATAGTCGGTGCCGTTGCCAGAGTGGATCTCACTGTTCTCTAGTAATCAGGGCACGAGCGGGTCGACTTTGTTGCAAACTTCGTACTGGGCTTTCGAGTCATGTGCGCTTGCAGTTCCGTCCTGTACAAAGCTGGTCACATCTGCATCGAGTAAAACATATCCTTGGCAAAAGACGTGCGCGATATCCCGAGCATAGTAACTTGGGGTCCTGCTCGAAGTGTCTGCCGTTGCTTCGTAGGGAGAAAATGTTGCGGAATCTGCACCTGCCACGACCGTTGAATACACTCCAGAAGGACCGCCGTGCCAATACACCTGCTTCGAATCGTGTGCATATTCCGATAATGGGAATGCGCGCAAGGTGCGAGGATCAGCACCATCGAACGAATGATTGGCAAAAAAGACATGTGTGGCGTCGTACGCAAACGGGTACACATCGTCGTTAGTCGTGAACGTCGCCGGATCGGCCTGTGGTACGACGCCAGAATCTTGTTCTGTCGACCAATACACTGTCCGATCGTCCTTAGAATAGTCGAGCACACGAGCGCCGGAAACTGGATCGCGCACCGATATCCATACATGGGTGTCTGGATTGGCCCCGGCTGGAATAGAGAGTTCAGGGTCGCCTTCTGCAGCGACAGCGGAATCCGCCTCGATATTCGTAGCGGGTTGTGAGATGGCCTGCGGTGCTTCGAAGGAATCGCTCGACAGGTACCAGGCCACTGTGGCCAAACCTACCAGTACTATCAGAAGTGTCGATGATTTCCATACCGTGCTCATCCAATTGTCGACTTGCGTTCTATTGACCTCAATCATAGGCGAATAGTAGCATCGCTAGAAAGTCTACCTATACCGCCCTGTGAATAGTAGATTATTGCGGCGTATTAGCACTTACTGTCACTCATGTGACAAGCAAGTCCAGTAATGCATTCAGTGATAAACTTGACTATATACTACTTTCGATATATAATACTAGCAGTGCAGTATGCAACCTTGCACAGGAGGCTGGAATGGCAAAAAAAATTCGATTTACCGTCTACTACCCGGAACACGGTCCCCTCGGCTACTTCGTGTGCGACGCCTTGATCGTCCCAAGGATTCACACGGTACTCAATGGGAGCTCGTCGTGGGCCGATGCGCGTATCTACGAGGGCGGTACGCATCAAATCAGCTTCGATGCAACGCAGGACGACATCACTCTCTTCCTGGACCTGGTGAAAGTGCAGATGGGCGCTCTGGCCGGGTGCGAGGAATTCATCACTGCGACCCAAGATCGCATGAAGCTAGCTCTCGATCGTGAGGCTCGCACGTAGTATCTCCGGCACGCTCCGGCGCTCTGATAACGGACTACCGATTAGATTAATCGATAGTCCGTTACTGACTTTTCCACCACCCGATTGGGTGGTGGTACTTTTTTATCCTTAGCAGAGATGTCTTTGTGGTCACAAATCGAGTCCGCTCGTCAACGGACTCGTTCACGACCCTGGCCCGCCACCATCAGGGTGGCTCGCCATTTCGCATACTCGCGGAAATAGGCCTCTGCCTTCCGTTTTGTGGCTAGGAATATTTTCTCGTCGCCACTCGAAAATTTCATAGCCTTGCCTCGCGGTTTCGTCTACTGACGAAACATCGCTCCGGCTTCCACCAAAGCAAAACACCTGCTGTTAGGCAGGTGTTTTGCTTTGGTGGACCATACCGGGATCGAACCGGTCACCTCGTCCATGCCATGGACGCGCTCTACCAAATGAGCTAATGGCCCCTGCTTCGCGAGCAGGAGTATCGTAGCAAATTTTAAGGCAGTATAAAAGTGCCGTTATTTATAGCCGTATATGGCTTTCGACGCC
>CAZYLZ010000005.1:7618-12412 GCA_964648335.1 uncultured Candidatus Saccharibacteria bacterium
TAGCACTTAGTCGTACTCGACTTAGTGACTAGTGACCGATTCCTGCCAATATCAGATGCCCCGCGACTCGCACATACCTTTCAATAATGTATGCCAATAGCCCGCGCACCTACGGATTCGTCGAGGTAGCTTCAACAGTGCTGCTGGCGGCTCCTGTGTCAGGAGCCCGCACCTCAACGGTGCGTGTTTCTGTGGCCGTGTTTCCCGCCTCATCAGTCGCGCTGTAGTCAATGGTATGGGTTCCTGGGATTGATGTATCAACGATGACAGATTCGCTCTGAACTCCATCTACCGCGACACGGAGCCCCAGATTTTGTGTCACCGTATCTGTTACAGTCGCACCCAGATCCACATACGTATCACCCGTCATAAGTATTGCCGGATTGTTGCCGTTGATCGAGATGACCGGAGGTGTCGTATCCGTGCTAGTCGACACTTCGCTCGGCACGGTCGCTGAGGCAGCTGCGGCGGCACTCTGCCCGTTTAGGAGCGATTTAAGTTCGGTCTCGGTAACACACGTTGTACCCAGGCACAGCTTGTTGAGCGTAAGCTCGTCGCCCGTGCCTCGCTCGAACGTAAGTTGCTTGGTTACTATCGCAGTCGCCATAGAGCGCAGCTGCACCCCAATCTCCTGAAGAGCTTTTACGAGCACCGAAATGATCGAGCGGTCATCTATACCCGAGATCGTGCTCGATGCGTCATAGGTAGCGAAGTGAGGGTCTACTGCACCGGCGTCTTCAGCGATAAATCCGTACCGTACTCTCGAGTCGCCCGTGTTATAGACGAACGATACCGGAGTCAATTTGTCTACAAGCTCTTGCCCAGACATTCCAAGCGAAGTTATGTCGTGCTTGGTGGCTCGTGTAGAAGAAAGGCACGAATCCGACGCACTGTTGTACACGACCTGCTTGTTCGCATCGAGGCAGAGCGATCCGGCACCGGTTGATCCCGTAAGACCACTGAGCCCAACCGTCCCGGCCACCGAGAGAACACGCCATGGCGATGTGGTTCCGACTCCGACATTCCCCCCTGCCGCGTTGAACGCCAGCGGCAAGTATTCGACACCCGAATTGATCGACTGAAGGAATGAAAGATTGTTCGTAACGTCAAAACCCATGTTGAGGGTCTTGGTAGGGCTGATGAACGAATGGAGCGAAAGGGCAGAAGTGCCGTTATACGTCGAATCGCCAGAAAGTGTCAGGAGCGAATCTGGCGTTGACGTGCCTATGCCGATGTTTCCGTACGTGTCTCCAAACGGGCTCCATTGGTTTGTTGCCGCTGTTATGCCGTAGATCTTGTAGGAAGTTACGTTGGAAATGACGTTGCCGTAGATGTAGTTATTGGAAGGATCGTCAGTACTGGGCCCGTTATAGGAATAAATACCATGCACATCATGACCACCTCCTCGAATGATGTTGTTTGTTATGACATTTCCCGTACTGGTGTACCCCACGATCGCACCGTCGATAGCTATACCACCGCCGACCGCGTTATCTCTCGTGTTGTTGTTTTCGATTATGTTGTCGCTAATCAGATTGTTTATAGAGCCCTTGATGTCGATTCCCCACTGGCCGTTACCTCGGACGGTGTTTCCTACAACCGTTGTCTGCTCCGATGGCGTTGGTGGAGCGGTCGCATCAGCACGAACCACGATACCCATCATTTTATTATCGTTCGTAGTGTTGCCGAGTACGCTCGTATTAATTCCTGACCACACCATGATTCCATATCGATAGTTGTTGTTGGCAGTATTGTTCGAAATAACCGTATCAAATACCGCAGCCTCTGTACGAATTCCTACGTTGTTCATGCCCGAACAATTATTCCCGGTGATAGCGAGACGCTGCGATCGAAACGGCTCGCCGTACTGACCGCCTATCCAGATACAATCGCCGTCCTGTTCCGAAGACGAATCTACGAAGCCGACGTCACCTGGCTGAGCGAAATGAAGCGAGCCGCCTGGGTAGATAGACGTCACATCATTGCGCGGTGCCATACCAAGCGCTGTGTTGTTATTAAGAAAAGGATCTTTGAACGTGCCGGTAAATGCAAAAGGCGGATACGCATACTCATTGCGTATCTCAGAACCGGTGTTGCCAGCAATACTAATATCAGATACGCCGCGAGAGAAGTCTATTCCAGCTCCTCCGATATATCGGAACCTGTTGTTCGTAATGCTCACCTTTCGAGTTAACGCTCCATAGTAGACGGCAGCTTGGCTGTCGAACGCAAACGGCAATCCCTCGGCATTGCTTTGGCTATTAGTAAGCTCCGCATCATCTTCGCCCACTCCCGTAAGCTGGTTTCCGGACTTTCCAGTCCATCGAATACGCGTTATCCCATGATCCGGGTCACCAATCTGCCCCGATCCCGACGTAGGAAAGCCGCTAGCATCATTGAGCGTCAGTGTCGTAGAACCCTCCGCAACCGCGAGCGTCGTCGTAGAAAAATACGGCGTGTTGTAGTAATTCGTAAACGCCACTCCGATATAGAGAAGTCGCTCGAACGTATTGTTGACCACCGTCGCATCGCTTGCATTCGTGGCGCTGATACCGGTACCCCACACGTCGACGAACGTGTTGTCCGAGACGTCCGAGCCTGTGACGTTCGTTAACTGCACTACGGTGTACACGCCGCTATAGTAAACGCCCGATGAGCCGTAATTGTCATTCGTGCCATATGCCCCGAAATCGATGTTATTCTCCCAGTTACCATCAAATTTAATACCCTGTATCGTTATGTTCTCGAGCGGGGCATCCCATGCACCTGATGCCCCGAGCATGTACCGCGGTCTATTTGTAGATTGGCTTTTCTGCTTGAGAGTCGGGAAACCGTGACCGATAACTTTGAGATTACTCTTGAGCGTAATTCCGTAGTCAAACGGTGTTCCGACACCACTGACGATGCAGGGTGACCCGGTATTGTAGATGTGTACCTCTCGCACGTCGGTATCGTTGATAGCATTCTGGATTGCCATCGTATCGTCGGTGACGCCATCGCACTTTGCACCATAATCGCGAATATTGACGCTGTTACTCGAACTTAAGATTGCCTTTCCGTCTATTCTGAATGATCCAGAGCTCAAATTGATATCTCCGGCTACCGAGAGCTTGTACGCAGATGACGTTGTCCCGATTCCGACTGAACCCCCTGATTGAGCGAGTACTACCCCTCCGGCAAACGAGCTCGTAGCAGTCGACGAGGTCGCTACAAAGTAGGGTGCTGCGATACTTCTCCACCCTTCAATCCCTCCGACAAATGTGGATGTACCGGTACCACTTACAGCAATTACAATCGACGATGTAGGTGCAAGTGCTGACTGCCCGAATATGTTGGTAGTCATCTCCCACGCCTTACCGAACAAGGCCGACGGACTGACATAGTCCGATCCTGCCACAGCCGCAACCAGTGATCCTGAAGATGTCGTCTTGAGCATACTCGAGAGAATGCCTGTTATTGCAAATTGCGATGTCGTAGCGCTCGTCAGGTTTGCCCGCGTTGCAAACAAGTTCGTGGTCGTGGCATTCGTCGTAGTCGAATTAGTGGCGATGATGTGCGTGGTTGTAAGGTCGGTGATGGTCGCCGTCACTGCAGTGAGAGTGTCGGCGAATGCCGAGGTGAACTGGGCTATCGAAGCGAAGAATGACGTCGATGTAGCTGCCGTAGTAGTCGAACGGGCCGCGCTGAGACCGCTCGTAAACGTCGAGGACGCAGATACGATAATACCGACCGTTGTCGTCGGTGCGAGCGATCCCCCTGTCAGCTCAAAGGTTTGTCCTGCCAAAAGCCCGGTGGCGTCCGTACTACAGGTAAACTGAGCCGTCGATTGGTTCCAAAGGACCTTGTCGGTGGCGTTAGCACATGCGGTAAGCCCTGCACCTCTGAAGGCACTCGTGTAAAGACTCGAAGATGTCGCATTCGTAAGTAGTGTATTAGTTGAAAGCGTCGTCGATGCGAGCGTGGCGTTTAACGAGAACACGAGGTTCCCCGTTCCTGTCTCGTCCGTAAGGATCGATGCGATCTCGGTCGAGGTGTCTATTGATGCCGACGATAGCTTTGAGCTGAATGTCGAGAAATCCGAGGCGGACAACACTCCCCGGTTCACTAACGATGCCGTCGGTACATTGTACGTAATGGTATTCCCTGCCGCTGTGATCGAGATATCGGTACCCGCCGTAGAGGTCGCGAGCGTCACCGCGGACCCTGACTGAAGCTGGCCAGTGGGCCCTACCGAGACTATCGCAGCGGCGAGGTAGTCGGTTCCGGAAATAGCCGGAATGATAGAACCGCTCGCATTAGTCTTAAGCAGGGTTGATGGCAGCTGGGTTATTGCAAAACCAGTGGACGTCGCATTTGCGAGAGTCGTATTGCCGGCAACGACCAGAGTATTTGTTGCAGTTATTCCAGAGGTCACGACAGAGCCACTTACATAGGCGTTTCCCGCGACACTGAGGCGGCTCGAAGGCGTCGTCGAGCCGATGCCGACGAAGCCCGAAAAATATGACCCGCCGATAACCTCGAGGATACTCGAGGGCGTCGTGGTGACGCTGTTTCCGATGATCACAACATCGGAGCTGTCCGCAGGATATACAGCCAGGTCATCCGTAGTGGTAGACCACGCCCCTGCACCGCCTCCAGAACCCGTATTGTCTGCACCCCACGCCGGCAAACCTGCCGTTATCTTGAGCACCTGTCCTGCACCACCTGCCGGAAGTCGCGCGAGCGCTCCCGATGAATCCGCATACAAGATATCTCCAGCGACATAGCTCGTAAGTCCGGTACCGCCAAAACCAA
>CAZYLZ010000005.1:12512-50917 GCA_964648335.1 uncultured Candidatus Saccharibacteria bacterium
GTGGCGCGAGAGAACTGAGCATCTCCTGTAAAGGTGTTCGTGTTAGAAAAGACGTTCGTCGTATACGATTTTGGGATAGTACTGGATGCATCGACGAAACCGATAACGCGCGACGGAAGATAGTATAGGTTCGATCCTTCGGCCACAAACGAGGACGTGAGCCCGAGCGAAGTAGTAGCAATCTGCGTATAGCCCGAAGCTCCCGGGTTCCCGATTAAGAGACCATTTGCAGATACCGAAGTAATGCCCGTTCCTCCGGACGAGACGCCAAGTGCCTGAGAAAGCGAGAGCGTACCGTTACTCGAGAACGATGACGTTGCCGTAGCTCCGAACGATGCCATCACACCGGCAATAGCTGTGGCAAAGAGGTTAGATGAAGATGCCGACGTGAATCGTGCTGTGCTCGAGGTATTTTGGCCAATTGGTGACGCGTCGATGGCGCCACCGACTACCGTAAGGGCGTCAGTAATACGCGCGTCGGCGAGTGTACCCACGAATACGGTCGAGAAGGTATGCGTATTACCCGACGATGTTATGGTGAGACCGATGTTTGTGTCAGAAGAGGTCGCAAAAGATTGTATGGCACCGGTCTGCGGCTGTCCGATGGCGCCCAACGATGTGATACCAACAGTGTCGACGTCGCTTGCGCATGCAAAGCGTCCCGTCGCAGCGTCCCATAGAAGCTTGTCAGATATGGTTGCGCACGCGGAAAGTCCTGCACCTCGTATCGAGTCCTGTGCATAGAGATCGGTCGTAGTCGCTCGCGAGGCAGTAACGCCACCAGTAAACGTCGACGATGCATTAACAATGATCCCTACGGTCGTGGTCGGTGTGAGCACACCGCCAGAAAGCGAAAACGCTTCGCCAAAACCGGCCAATGCAGACGCTGCAGAAATTCCAAGCGATGAGGTCGCGACCCAGCGAATTCCGGCACCGGTCGACTGCAAAACAGCACCCAGTGCGCCAGGCGATGCCGTACCGTCAAGAAGGCTCTCACTTAACGAGAGCGTCCTAGCCGAGAGAGTTGGTATGCTTGATGTTGCTGTAGAAGTGGCATCGATACGGGCCGCGAGGATGTCTCCGACAACCGTAAAGCGCGCGGTGGGTGTTGTTGTGGCTACGCCAAGATTCCCTGTCACAGTATCGTAATAAAGGCCTGAACCTGCAAAAAGCCCCGCGTTGTTAAATTGCAATTCACCATTTGCACCTGCAGGCGAGCCGATACCGGCATTAATACCGAGCGACGAAGTCGAGACAAGATGATACGCACCCGTATCGTCGCCCATCAAGAGTTGCCCGTACGTAGGACTCGACGACAGCCCTGTTCCTCCTTTGTCGACCGCTATCACACCTCCGACATCTGCCGCCGAGATCGATACGCCCGAGAGACTCCCGCCGGTTATCGTTACATTCGTGAGCTGATCGATGCGTTGAGAGAGGCCGAAAGTATTTGCAAACGCAGGAGCTGACGAACCACCACCGGCAAATCGCGGCTGACTCTCGATACGGAGGGTCAGACGCGATTCGAGTGCTGCGAGCAGGTTATTGACCCACTCAGTATTTACGGAAGCAGCTGTTGGTTGCGCTGTTACGACTCTTTCAATGACAGGACGGGTGATGTAGTTGTTCACTACCGTGTTTGGAGATGTACCAGGCGCCGTGCTCGAAATTTTTAACTCCGAAGTGATCTTGGGTGCAGACGGCACAATTTCAGGCTCCAGTATCGCAGCGGCGCCAGCAGCCAATTGTGATGTACTGCGCGTGCCGTGACCTGTCGACGTGGCTGTGTATCCGGTCGTGAGCCAATCTATGACAAACGTGCCAATCGATTGAACGGCGGAGGACGGTCGTTGTGAATCTTTGGGCGGGAGTGGAGCCGAGCCGGCTGCTGCGGTTGTTTGAGTCGCATTCGTTCGAATAAGCGCCACGGTTGATAGTGCTACAAGGACAGTCACCGCAAGTGCCGTCAAAAGCCATGGAGAAGACTCGAAAATCCGCGACGCACCCATTTTTTTTGGTGCAAATTTTGATGGAGAAATCTTGAGAAAATCCGTATCAAAACGACTGTGTGGCATTCATACTAGTATCTCATATGTAGGCAATTCGCCATAATAACTGCATGCATAGAGGTCTTTCAGACCGCGAGCTACAATTTTTCACGAACATTGTCATGCTGCCGGGCTCAGAGCGAATACTTTGAGCTCTGAGAGTCGGAGCGTGTCGATGCGAGACAGGACTGGTCGCGTTTTAGCGAAAACCGACCGCTAGTTCGAACTGGAGCTACAATTTTTCACGAACATTGTCAGGCTGCCGGGAATCGAACCCGAGCTACAAGCCCCCCAGGCTTGCGTACTACCACTATACGACAGCCTGACAATGTTCACGAAAAACCACAGCCCAGAAATTGATGTCCTACGTCGGGCCGCCGGGAATCGAACCCGGTCTTTACGAACCCGAATCGTACGTACTACCGGTATACTACGGCCCGACGTAAGTCACCAAATAATCGTTAGAGATTCTCTGCCTTAGTGTTACTGCCGACGACATGCATTCGCGTGCACCCTTCGGCGGGTGCATCCTTCAGGGTTCGAACCTGAGACCTTTCGAATGTGAATCGAATGCTCTAACCAGCTGAGCTAAGGATGCGAGAGCGCCATTATGGACCAGGTCACGGCACCTTACAAGTCTAGAGCTTACCAATCGCTCGAGAGACCACCTGCAAGAAACTTCCGATGGCGGAAATCGCAAGTACGATCACAAAGAAGTGACCGACGGGCGATACGAAATACAGTACGGTAACCGCAAGTGCGGCCCATACGCCCATACACCAGAGGCACTCCACAAGCTCGGCCACAGCACGACGCAAGCCTCCTTTCGGTTTTTCGTACTTCCCGTCGATGGCATCGAAGATGAAATACCGCGCGAACGAAAAAATCTTGTCGAAGACCACCATACGTATAATACGGAACGTAGCGAGGCTGAGTATAGCCAGATCAAAAGCGGTCATCGAGTACAACCATCGGAACCCTATGTGCTGGACCAAGGGAACGAACGCTAAGAGAACGAATATAGGGAACAAAAAGAATAACGCCGCGTTCCAGTACTGCTGGTCGAGTGGCAATCCCGAAGGATCTGCTATTGGTTCGTTGTGCATCACACCAGAGTACGTGATGAACATGTCGAGTCAATGATGCCTGTGGAATAAGAAAGACCCGCAGCCGAGCTGCGGGTCAGTGATGCCTAATCACCAGGATTGGCCAAGACCATCTTGGTAAGGTCGACGAAATTATATTCCAGGAATCGTTTGAATTCCTTGCGAACATTTTTGTCGAGTGTGTATTCACGGACGTCCTCGATGGAATACAGCGGCGGGTGATAATCATTGTACGCCCTATTGAGGACGAACAGTACTTTGCCTGGGGTGTTAAACCAGATGCCGATCTGGGCGTTATGTCGTCCGGTATTTCCGCCCGCCTCGAACTCGTTGTCCTGATTCGGTCTGCGTTTCTGAAATAGTTTAGCCAAGTCGCGACCGACCACTTGCTTAAGCATTGCGTCGTAACCTGCCATTGGAACCTCCGTTTTCTAATTTAGATTATATCAATATTAGCCACTTATGTCAATGTTTCTTGCAATCGCTCGAGGACGAATGTGCGGTCGAGCGTCGCCAAGAACCATCCCGCCTGAGGACCCGACTCGCGCCCTAAGAAAAGCTTGTATAGTGCGCCAAAGAGCTCCTTTGGTGACACGCCCATCCCCTCTTTTATGCGATGCAGCTCGTGATGCAGGTCTTCGCCGCTGACGTCAGGCTTCGCCACGATAAAATCATAGATCGTCTTCATGGCGTCTTTTTGTTCCTTAGTGAGGAATTTTGCAATGTCGGGCAGCTCTGTCTGAAGAGTGAATCGGTATTTTTCGGAAGCGTACTTCTCGACCCATATCTTCGTGTACGCCGCTCGTTCGAGCAGTACTGACTTCTCTGCCTCGGTCAGGGGCGACTCTTTTATTTGTTCGATACCAGAGACCAGATCTATGTGCGGCATCTGTACGATGAACGCGACTGAAGAGAAGCGCGGCAAGTACATGCGCTCGGGAGGCCTGCCTGCATACAGAACGGAAAACAGGCGCGCATCGTCATCATCGACGCCCGACCAGAACTTCTCGGCGATCTTGTCGTGCCAATCCCACAAAAACGGCACTGCGTCGCCATTCGGATCGACAGACAGCGCCGTGACCGGATCGCGACCCAAAAGAGCGAGTCTAAATATGGGTGCCGGCAAGAGGTCAGATATGTCTTTCGATGTTGCGCCGAGACCTTTCGACGACGACATCTTCTTGCTATCTTTGTCGAGAAAGAATTCGTACGGAATATCGAAGGGCGACTCTATGCCGAATACTTCTTTGGCAATATGGTTGGCAACGTCACGCGCGCCTCCTTTGGTACTGTGGTCTTTGCCGGCTCCCTCTATATCTACCCCGACAACCTTCCACTTAGCCGCCCACTCTGGCTTCCACGGGAGCTTGGCCTTGCCGTCAAATGGCGACGAAGTTCCAGTGTGTTTGCATCCTTCAGCACCGCCGGCACCCGCATAGCAGGTATAAGTAACGCGCTCGCCATCGAAGGCGGTCGCCTTGGTGGTACCTACCTTGCCGCAGCTCTCGCAGACCATTGCGATAGGAAGCCACTTTTCATCTTTTTGAGATCCCGAAACATCTTTATAGATGCGCCGTATGTCTGCGGCATGCTCGAGTGCGATCCTGATGCAGTCGTTCATGCGGCCACTCTTGTATAGCTCGCTCGCGCGGTAGTACGTAGGCGTAAATCCCGCTTTAGTTATCACATCGATGAACTCTTGAGCAAAGTATTCTGCGAAGTTAGCCGCGGTTCCATCTGGCGACGGCACCGCATAGAGCGGGAGCCCGAGATACTGCTTCCAGTCGTCGCCCAGCCACGGAGGAACGTCGTCCATCGGATCGAAGTCGTTTATTTCGTACAAGAACGTTGCAGGTATTCCGGCTGCAGCGAGTGTATCGGCAACTAGGCCATGAATCGCGACACCACGCATAGAGCCTATATGGACACGACCAGACGCCGTCTTTTCGTCGCGCACCACAAGAGTCTCGCCGCGAGAAATCTTCGCAGCGAGCTTTGCTTTGATATCATCAGATATCTTGTCGGCCCAGAACATAGGCCTATATTACTCTACCGTTACGATCTTGTACTCCTGTTCGCCTTTTGGTGTGACGAACGTGAAGCTGTCGCCCTTCTTCTTGCCCATGAGGGCGTCGCCCAAAGGAGAGAGATGCGATAGTTTGCGCTCCTGCATGTTCGCCTCTGCGGATCCCACGATCTCGTAGGTGTGGCACTCTTTTTCGCCTTTCTTGCAGATCATGACCTTGCTGCCGAGCGATACGACGCTCCCTTTCTTGTGCGAGATTATGCGCGCGTGCGCCAAAAGCTCTTCAATCTGGCGGATGCGGTCTTCGGTCGCCGCCTGGAGGTCACGCGCTTCCTGGTATTCTGCGTTCTCTGACAGGTCTCCGAGCGAACGAGCGTACTCGAGCTGCTCTGCGATCTCGCGCCGGCGGACCGTCTTCAGATGATCGAGCTCTTTGGTCAATTCGTCGAACTTCTCTTGGGTAAGATAATTGTTCTGGTCTTCCTTGACGATACCTTTCGCTACCGGGTCTTTTGTGGAGGTTTTATCTGCCATACGCGCTGCATAATACAGTATTCTGGCAAAAATGAAAGTGTGGATGTAATCGCCTTATTGGGGCGTCGTAGTCGGGTTGGAATATTCGGGATGGTGTTGCACGAGCCACAGAAAGAAGGGCTGCATGGCAGGCGCCGCACCGCTCAAGGTCCCCGCAGGTGCATGCTCCATGAGCGTTGCGAAGGCGTATTTTGGGCGCTCATACGGCCAGAATCCGATTGCCCACGAGTTCATGAACTGGTTGTGTGTTCCCTGCTGTGCCGTTCCTGTCTTTCCCGCAATCTGTACACCCGGAAGATTCAGCGAGTGCTCGGTTCCTTTTTCCCACGTCACAGCCATGCGCATGCCTTCGCGTACGACCTTCATATTCTTTTCCGAAACGTCGGTCTTGGTACCGATAGGAACTGATCCTTTTATAACGTGAGGCTCGTAAAGAGTGCCGCCATTTGCTATAGCAGAAACATACCGTGCGACCTGGATTGGAGTCACCTGAAAGCCGTATTGTCCGATCGAGGTGTTGTAAGTATCTCCGAGACGCCACTCTTCGTCTGCGCCAAAGGCCTCCTTCTTCCATGCGGGTGTCGGTATGATTCCGGACATCTCTCCTGGCAGCGCGATGCCGGTAGTCGTACCGAGCCCGAAATGACGTGCCCATTCATCAATCTTGGTAATACCGAGACCCTTCTGTCCTTCGTATCCTCCGCCAATCGAATAAAAGTATACGTCCGACGACACGGCGATAGCCTGACGCATATCGGTCCAGCCGTGCGCACGCCAGTCTTTCATGATCGTGGGCTTGTCGGGCTGGTACGGGTTCGGAATTGTGATGAAGCCCGGACTAAATATTCCCTTGTCGGGCGTTATAATCTTTTCCATGAGCGCCGCGGCAGCGAAGAGCGGCTTGACGATAGATCCGGGGGTATACGCGCCGGCGAGTGTACGGTCCAAAAACGGCGTATGCGTATCTGCGGTATAGTCGGCAATGACTTCCTTCACTCCATCGGTCATTATCTGTGGCGAATAGTCGGGAAAGCTTGCGAGAGCTATAACCTCGCCGGTCTGCACGTCCATGATGACCGAGGCGCCGCCGCGGAACCCAAATTCGCGAGCATGTGCGCTCAAGATGTCGTACAATTTTCCGTGCACCTCGGAATCTATCGAAAGGTGCAGATCTTCGCCATCGCGTGCCGGTTCGAGCATCTGCCCTTCCTGATTCTTACCCTTAGCATTCACTTCGGTGAGTATCTTGCCGTTTACCGCCCTGAGCTGCTCGTCGTACGTTTTCTCGACGCCCGCAAGCGGCGTGTATTCGGTGCGCCACCATGCACCTTGCGAGTCCGACTTAGGATAGCGTAGATAGCCGAGCACATGCCCGAGCCCCGCGATCGATGCATACTTTCGGAGCGAATACGGCTGCGTTGAGCTTGCGCGCACATTCCACGCCAGTTCTACCCCGTTGCGATCGTAGATGACGCCGCGTTCTCCGAAGATTACCGATGTATCGAGACGGTTCGATTCGGACACCACCGCGAAGTCCGAACCCTGGGTGATCTGGAGCGCATACGCCCGCGCACCGTACCCTATACCAAACGCAACAAAAACAAATGCAATAAATGCGATTGCAAAGGGGCCGATGGGCTCTATCACTCGACCCTCGAGCTGCCGAGCATCATGCTCGGGTAAATTTGAAGAATCGAGAAAAATCTCGTCTGGCTCGATATCCATCGTCTTGCGAACGATGACGCCGCGACGCACGGATCGCCTGAACTGTCTCCATTTGCGTACAAGGCGGAACATGGTGCCACTATACCATTGTTAGAAATATGCTGACGAATGCGTCGCAGTAAGCTGACGCCGTATGGGCGCAAAAACGGCTACGATCATCGCTGCGGCTACAGTATTCACGAGTGGAATGCCCCAAAGACCCGACATCGGCATGAGCACCAGGTCCATAAAGGAGCCGAGAACTATGACCTCGTATGCCGTCCAACGCAGTGAAAGGAGTACTGCGGGAACTATCGGCAGCCACCAAGGCCCTACGAGCCCGGCGGCGATCATGAAGCCGGTCAGAAATCCGCGGATCATGGCAGTTTCTCGACCGATACGTAGACCAGCGAGTTCGGATTGAATGGCAGAAGCACGTAGATCTTCTGAAGGGCATCAGACGGTTTTGCCTCGATATGCACGGTTGTACCGATCATGGTGCGTGTACCCGAGAGATACACCGGTGTACCAGTAGCGATCGAAACACCTCGCGGAACATCGACGGAACCCGAGCTGTTGCCATGACCTTCGAACGAGAGAGGCCCGGCGTCAAGGATCGAGATCTTTTGCCTCTCTCCTGCTTTTGTATAAAGCTGCACGAGTGCTGAGTGTGCGTCGGCGCTCGCCACAGACCCGATTCCGACACCGCCGGGCCCCCGCACGCCAGCACCAACGGCAATACCGTCGGCGGTGCCTGCGCGTATCGCAATCGTGTCATACAACGAAGCATCAAGGCTCGACATGACACGAGCCGTGAGAAACCTGGCGTTTTCGTCGACCGCATTGGTAAGCTCCCGCAGGGCCGCGTTCTCGTCTTTTAGGATGTCGTTCTCGAGCTTGTTTTCCTGCAGCATCTCGACCAACGAGCGAAGCTGTGCGTTTTCCCGTGCCAACTGTGCTCGAGACGAGAAGAAGCCTGTGGACAAGACCGAAGTGGTGACGCGGCCCGTCATGCTCCATGTCATACCTGCGATTGAACGCGCATACCCCGAGAGCTGCTGATGCGTTGCGAAGTTGATCGCGAATAGAGCGACAAGGGCCACTACGGCGACCGCGACAGAGCGCGGGACGCGTCTTTGATTAGTGCGTCGGTATGAGTTCATCATCGGTCATAAGGAGCGCATCTCGATACAGTTCGAAGTTGTCGAGTATTGCCGCCGTACCGCGGACAACTGCGGTAAGCGGGTCGGGAGCAACCTTTATGAGCACCCCAGTGGTTTCCGTAAGCAGTTCAGGCAGGCCCTTGATAAGCGCGCCGCCGCCGGCAAGATAAATGCCGCGCTGCATCACATCGGCCAACACTTCCGGCGGCGTGGTCTCGAGGACCTCTTTGATCGAATCGATCAATTCATCTATCGAATGTGCTATCGCGTTACGGACATCGGTGTCAGTCACTGCCACTTCGCGTGGCAGACCCGAAACCAGGTCTCGGCCACGGACAGATCCGTGCACGGCGTCTCGCGCTTCGATCACAGAACCGACCAGTATCTTTATGTCCTCGGCACTCTTCTCGCCGACGAGTATCTTGAACTCGTTGCGAATATAGCTGATGATGTCGCTATTAAAGCGGTCGCCGGCGATACGCACATTGCGCGCACTCACCATGCCCCCCATAGAAACGACGCCGATGTCCGTGGTTCCGCCGCCGATGTCGATGACCATACTACCGCTCGGATCATGCACCGGAAGGCCAATGCCGATAGCCGCGGCCATAGGCTCTTCGATTATGTGCACCTCCCGCGCACCCGCGTTCTTGGCTGCGTCGCGCACCGCGCGGACCTCGACCGATGTGATCCCCGACGGCACTCCTATGACCACGCGCGGTCCGAACAGCTTGGACGAGCCCTGCTGGGCCTTATTAAGAAGGTACGCGAGCATCTCTTCGGTCACCTCGAAGTCAGAGATGACACCGTCGACCAATGGACGTACCGCCACGATGTGCGACGGCGTACGACCGAGCATGTCCTTGGCCTGCGATCCTATGGCGACGACCTGATTCGTCTTCTGGTTCAATGCGACGATCGAAGGCTCGTTGATAACGATCCCTTTGCCCTTCACGTAAACGAGCGTATTGGCTGTGCCGAGATCGATCCCGATATCGTTGCTGAACCTCGCCATAAACGACGAGCCGAACGGAGGCTTGTTTTTCTTTTTTTGGGAAAGTTCGGCCATGGATTATTTTTCGAAATATTCGAGGATGCCGCTCTCGGGCACAAAGGTCGATTCGTGCGTCTTACGCTGCACGATCTCGACGCCGCCTTGCGCGATGGTCTTTTCGGACACAATGAGTCGCACCGGTACGCCGATGAGGTCAGAATCTGCGAACTTCTCTCCTGCACGGGCGTCGCGATCGTCGTAGAGGACCTCGATGCCTTCGTCGGTAAGCATCTCGTAGATACGGTTCGCCTCTTCCACGACTTCGGGACTCTTTCCGACCACTGATATCAGATGGACCGAGAACGGCGCGACCGCCTTAGGCCATACAAGCCCTTTCTCATCGGCGAGCGCCTCGACGATGGCACCCATAAGACGTCCCGGACCGATGCCGTAGCACCCCATGACAACCGGGATCTCTGCTCCCGTCTCGTCCTTATACGTAAGTCCGAGCTCGTCTGAGAAACGCGTTCCGAGCGGGAAGATGTTTCCTACCTCGATCGCTTTCTTCTCGACGAGGTCCGCCTTTTTGAGGCCGATATCGGCGAGTATCTCGTCGGTATGAACTTCTTTGTTGACCGCGATCCGCTTCGCCTCGCTCACGTATATGACATCTTCCCCCGCATCACAGATCATTTGGTACTCGTCGCTGAACTTTGAGAACGATCCGCCTGACGCGAACGTGCGGTATGTGCGGTCGCCGATGCCTACCTTGGCGAAGATGGTTTCGTACGCTTTTGCGCACTCCTCGTAAAATTTTCGGAAATCAGCATCATCTTTACTGAACGAATAGAGATCCTTCATTACGAACTCGCGTACGCGCATGATCCCGCTCTTCGCGCGCAGCTCATTGCGGAACTTCGTCTGGAACTGATAGACATATCGCGGAAGGTCTTTATACGATTCGATATATTCGGACATGAGCGCGGTCACCGGCTCTTCGTGCGTGGTTCCAAGCCCAAGCTCGCCACCCGATTTGAGATTCGTCTTGAACCATACGTCGATCACCGCATCGTCCCATCGGCCCGTTTTCTTCCAATGTTCAGGACTCTGCAGCGCTGTCATGGCAATCTCTTGACCTCCGATTTTGTTCATTTCGGTCCTGATGATGTCTTCGATGCGCTTGAACGTTCTAAGACCGAGTGGCAAGAGCGAGTACACACCTGCCATCTCTTTATGGATGAAGCCGGCGCGAATAAGGAGTTGTGCGTTCGTAGACACTTCGTCTTTCGGGGCATCCTTGCGCGTCTTCGTAAAGAGCTGCGATTGACGCACGCCAAAATTTCCTCCATTTACGCCTCGGTGCTGTGATTGCTTCGCCATACTATGTTTTGCTAATTTATGAAAATGAATTGATACAAAGAATACGCCTATGTCAGTGCATAGTATCGGAAATGAAGGGTAAGGTCAAAAAAGCCTTACTATGCCTTCAGTATCGGAAGATATGCATGATGTCGTGGTACGTCACAACACCCATGAAAAGGATTATGAGGAGAAAGCCGAGCATATTGACTATATCGACAATGAACTTCGGAATAGGTCGGCGGATGATCGCCTCGATCGAAACAACGACGATTCGTCCACCATCGAGCGCAGGCAAGGGTACCAGGTTGATGATAGCGAGATTGACGGCGATAACTGCCGCGAGCTCGAGCAGATAGCCCAATCCGTGATTCTCGGCCTCTCCCACGACCGACACGAGACCTACCGGCCCGACCACCTGTGATATGTCGGGAGTTCCGTTCAAAGCTCCCTTGATGAGAGAGACGAGACCAGCGAACGTCGACTTGAAAGCACCTTTCGTGTAGTCGCCTGCCTGTGCGAAGGCCTCGAGAAGCGGCAAGTGTACCGGCGCTACTTCTGCGAGGGCTATGCCGAGTGCCGGAGATGCCGGAGACCCCTCGATGATCGCCTGTACTGGTGACATGCGGACTTCGGTCGTTACGCCTTGACGCAGATACGTTATGGTGAGTTCCGAACCCGGATGTGCTCGTACGTATGTCACTACTTCGTTCGGAAGATTCTGCTCCGGCGATTCGCCCTTCGTGTCAACGATCGAAAGTATCTCGTCCCCCACCTTCATACCCGAAATGGCAGCAGGCGACTCCGCGATCACCTCGGATACCACGAGATGTGCATTCGGCATCGGGATATTGTCGACAACGGCAAGCATTCCGCTATGGAGCGCAAGTGCAAAGAGAACCCATGCCGCGATTGCGTTCATCACAACTCCCGCAAAAAGCACTATGAGCTGCTTCCAACGTGCCGCTCCATGAAAGCTCCGCTTCCCAGGCTTACCTCCCTTGTCGAGCGAATCGTCCTCGCCCGACAGTCGCACAAAACCACCAAACGGCAGCCAGTTGAGCGTGTACTCGGTCTCTGCGATCTTTCCCAAACTCATCGCGCGCGGCGGATACCCGACGCCAAATTCTTCGACATCGATACCAAAGAGCTTTGCAGCTATAAAATGGCCCAACTCGTGGATTACGATGAGCCCCACCAAGATGCAGACGACCGCGAGAATCGGCATGCTAGCTAGTTATTTCCTGCTCTTTGCGAACGTAGCTCTCTTCGAGGGATTTGTTGGCTCCGTCAATCTTTTTTTGGAGCTCGTCTTTGAGGCTGAATTTGTCGTCTTCGGTCAAGGTGCCCTCGCGCTCCTTGAGTTGGATGTCGCTCCATATCTCGTCACGTTCGTGACGCAGGGTTGTGCGAGCATCCTCGAGCTTCTGCTTTGCGAGTTTCAAGAGCTGTGTGCGTCGCTCACCGGTGAGTTCCGGAAACGTGACACGCACGGTCGTTCCGTCTGTCGAGGTGCCCACACCGAGGTCTGCCGCTACGATTGCCTTCTCTATCTCCTTTATGAGACTAGGGTCGTATGCGGATACACGCAAAATCCGTGCCTCTTCGACACCAACGTTAGCGATCTGTTTGAGCGGGCTGCGCGATCCATACGCGTTTACCTGGACGCTATCCAAAAGAGCCGGTGCCGCTCGTCCGGTCCTGATGCCACTGAATTCCTGGATGAGCCATGCTTTTGTGGCTGCGATCTTCCTATCGAATGCTGCAAAATCGTACATAGATATTAGTTTAGCATGAGTACTAAGCGGCCTTCACCCGCGGAACCAAGAGTGCCACCTGCTCGAGCATCATCTTGAGCGATGCGGTTCCGGCAGCGATGTGCCGGCGAGCCCGCCAAATCGCGCGCAGGCCGTCGGCAAACGCGATATTGCGGCTCATCGAACCGAGTATCCGCTCGAGTTCTGACAAAAGTGACATAACGCGCTCGGTATCGCGCTCTTCGGTGAACTTCTTCGTGAGCTCGATACGCTCGGCAAACGAGTCAGACAAGAAGGTGCGAGCGAGCGTGACCGCACCAGCATCGTGGGTACGGTACTCGAGCAAGTGCATGCGCGAACGTAACGTTGGAAGAAGTGCGCGAGCTGCAGGCACGACGAAGAAAAACACCGAGGATCCCGTCGGCTCCTCGAGCAATTTTAGCAGACTATTCTGTGCTTCGCGTGAAATCGCAGATGTGGTGACGAGGAAGTACCGTCGCTCGCCGCGCACTGGCTTTGATGCCGCTTGAGATATGAGATGCGCCGCTTCGTCAACGCCAAACGAAACGGTAAAATCCGAGACAAAGTCGGGATTCCCACGAGTCGCTATACCGAGCCGTTCGAGGTCTGACACCAGTAGCGCTGCTGTCTCTTTTGTACCGCTTGCAAGGTATGCATGGTGGAATCGCGCAGGATCCTTCGGGAGGTTTTGCATACCACTATGGTAGCAGGAATCTGCCACCCCTGGAATGGGCCGCAAAAGACAGCTTATCGTTTTGCGATGATAGCCTTCTTGTAAACGTCGAGGTGTTTGAGCGCCTCTCCGGTTCCGCGTGCCACGCAGTACTGTGCGCCCTCTGCCATCTTTGCCTTGACCCCAGTGCGGCGGAAGACGAGCTCGGGCAGATTTCTTAGCTGTGACGATCCTCCGGTCATAGTAATGCCATGATCGATGATGTCAGATGCGAGCTCGGGCGGAGTCTCCTGCAGGACATCACGAATTGCACCCACCATGAGCCGTAATTCGCGCGAGATTGCGCGCACCACCTCGTTCGTCGAAATTTCGATGGTCCTGGGTAATCCCGTAAGAAAATCCCTGCCCTTGACCGACATAGTGAGCTCTTCTTCCATAGGGACGGCCGATCCGACCCCGATCTTGACCATCTCGGCGGTCTTGTCTCCGATACCAAGGTTGTGCGTCTTCTTTATATAGTCGGCGATCGCATGATCGATACGGTTACCCGCACACTTTACCGACGTTGATGCAACGATGCCGCCGAGCGAGATGACGGCCACGTCGGTCGTACCACCGCCGATATCTACAACCATGTGCCCGCGCGCTTCGTGAATAGGGATGCCGGCTCCGATTGCGGCGAGAATCGGCTCTTTCACCACGAACGCCTCCTTGGCACCCGCCTTGGTAGCCGCTTCGATTACGGCACGCCGCTCGGTCGAAGTGACTCCTGCCGGTACCGACACCATGACCTCGGGACGGAATAGGTTGAAGCGTCCGAGCGCCTTCTGTATGTAGTAGCGGAGCATTGCTTCGGTCACGCGATAATCCGCGATGACTCCGTCCTTCATGGGACGGTACGCGATGATGGTGTCGGGAGTGCGACCGATCATCTCTTTGGCATCGTTGCCGATGGCAAGGATCTTGTTGTCTGCCTTTGAAACGGCGACGACCGACGGCTCGTTGAGTACAATCCCCTTGCCAGGGACGTAGACGAGCACGGTCGTGGTTCCGAGATCGATACCGAGTTTCGGTGAAAAAGAGAACGACATCCGGGAATAGTACGCAATCGGAGAGTAAATAGCAAAAAACGCTCGCAGATGAACACGATTTCGATTTGCTATCATGGGCAGCATGTATCTCGTCCATGTCTACCCTATCTCTCGAGGTATCGCGATAGAGCATCTGACCTACTTTTCCCGCGAGGAACCTAAGAAGGGATCGTTTGTGCGCATCACACTACGGGGAACATCGACCTCAGCCGTCGTCGTAAGGACCGAATCCGCACAGGACGCCAAAGCGCGCGTCCGCACCGCCGGACACGCGCTCGTAAAGATCCAAGACCCGCGCTCGGCAACAATCGTGCACACACCATATCTTGCGGCTGCTGCACATTGCGCTCGCGACACCGCAGCGACAATCGGCGCAGTGCTCGACTCCGTCATTCCCAAGGCGATACTTACGCACGCCATAGCCGCGCAGTCCGACTACCTGAGCGATAACGATCCGCTTGCCGCGGGAGACGCGCATGAGTTCTTATGTATCCAAGCCCCGTATGTCGACCGCATCGCCATGTACCGCACACTCGCGCGTGAGTGCATCGCGAAACGGGAATCGCTCGTGATCGTAGCACCCACTGTGCGCGAAGCCGATCGATTACATATGCAGATCGGCCGCGGCATCGAGAGCGCCGTCACCATGCTCTCGGCGGAGCTCTCGCCTAAGAACCTCGTGGCTGCGTGGAAATCCGTGAGTGAATCCTCAGAATCACGCGTGGTCATCGTCGTCGGTTCGTGTTTGGGCGTTCCCGTAAAAAACCTTTCATGCATAGTGGTAGAGCGCGAAGGAGCTCAATCGTACGTACGCGAATCGCGACCGTTCGTGGATCTTCGCTCGATCGCTGAGCTCTATGCGAAGGGTCTCGGCGTCCGCTACATCATCGGCGACACCGTCTTGCGCTCTGCAGTGAGAGCCCGTCTCGACGACGGATCGGTCATCGAATACGCTCCGCGCTCAATGACTGTGCAGAGTCGCGCCAAGATCCAACTCATCGACATGCGACCCTATAAGAAAGACAAGACTGGCAACTACCGCGCCCTCTCTGCAGAACTCGTCGCCATGCTCCAAGACACCGAGCGTGCCAATAATCGCACCTTCATCCTCGCGGGCCGGCGCGGTCTCGCATCGTCGGTCACCTGCGGAGACTGCGGCACTGCGGTCATATGCAGCAGGTGCTCTACTCCGTATACGCTCACGGCAAACGGTGAAATCCGTACACAACGATTCCTCTGCACCAAATGCGGGTTTCAGGCTCGCACCGATGTGCGCTGCAGCGCGTGCGACAGCTGGAAGCTCATGGCGCTCGGCGCCGGCAGCCAAAAGATTGTTGAGCTCGTGCAGGCGCAGTTTCCGAACCGCTCGATCTTTCGTGTCGATAGCGACATCACCAAGACGCCCGCTGCCGTCAAGAAGGTGGTCGAGGCATACGAGCAGTCCACCTCTGGTATCTTGGTGGGTACTGAGCTCGTGCTGCCGTATCTGCCGGAATCTATTCCCTACGCCGCTGTCTCGTCGATCGACTCGCTTTTAGCGGTCCCCGAGCTTGGCGTCGACGAGCGTGTCTTTGCGCTCCTCATGCGTCTGCGCGAGATGACACAGGTATCGCTCATCATCCAGAGCCGAACGCCCGAGCGGACCATCTTGCTCGACGCAGTAAACGGCGACATCGAAGGATATGCGGTAGCAGAGCTTTCGCGCCGTCGGGAGCTGGCATTTCCTCCGTTCTCGATCTTCGTTACCATATCGAGATCAGGAAAGCCGACACCCGTTGAGACTGCTATCTTGACCCTAATGCAAAATTTGGCGACCTTCGATCCTATCCAGTTACCGCAGCTGCGATCGCGCGTCTATACGGCACGCATTCTAGTCCGTGTACCTGCTTCTACATGGCCGCATCGCGAGCTCCTCCAGAAGCTCCGGTCTCTCGACCCTTCTTACTCTGTCCACGTCGGGACCGAGAATCTCTTCGCCTGAGCCAGTCTATGCACTTTCGAAAACGCTAACTCAAAGGTAGTATTTCGATATGAAAGAGATCGTCCAGACCGGGCACCCCGCACTCAAGACCAAGGCGCGCGAAGTGCCACCGGGCGAGATCACGAGCCCCAAAATTCGAACGCTCATAGCCGAGATGCGCGAAGCGCTTGCAAACGAGCCGCTCGGCGTCGCCATAGCAGCGCCCCAGCTTGGTGCTTCGATGCGCATATTCGTCGTGTCAGGCAACGCACTTGCAAAACGTGCCGAAAAAGCTCCTGGAACCGTGCCCGATACGGTGTTCATAAATCCAGTATTCGTTAAACTGTCAAAAAAGAAAAAGCTTCTGCACGAGGGGTGCCTTTCTGTTCGCGGACTCTGGGGTATGGTCGAGCGTTCGGAAAAAGCCACGATCCATGCGCTCACCGAGCACGCTATGCCGATCACCGTCAACGCCGAAGGTCTCTTAGCCCACATCTTCCAGCACGAGATGGATCACCTCGATGGGGTGCTGTATATAGAAAAGGCCGAGGAAGTCTTCGAAGAGAAAGAGCCTGAACTGCATGAGTAGCGTATCGTTCGCGTTCTTCGGAACGCCCGAGCTCGCCGTCACCGTCCTCGAGACGCTTGGCACGCACGGGTACGAGCCTGGCATCGTTATATCGTCGCCCGACCGACCGAAAGGACGCGGCCTCAGTATGACATCACCTCCGGCCGCGCAATGGGCGCGCGAACACGGCATCCAGCTCATGCAACCTGCCTCTATCGACGAAAGCGTCGTCGAACAACTAGCACAGCGTTCGTGGGATGTCTTTATTGTTGCAGCATACGGCAAGCTACTGCCTAAGAGCCTCCTCACCATACCTGCACGCGGAGTGCTTAATGTTCATCCCTCGCTCTTACCCAAGCTTCGCGGTGCATCACCCGTACAGAGCGCCGTACTCACCGATGCACGAACGACAGGCGTCTCTATAATGCTGCTCGACGAAAAGATGGACCACGGACCCGTTGTCGCCCAAAAACCAGTGCATATTGCCGACTGGCCTCCGTATGCAAACGATCTGGAACGCGATCTCGCACAGGCAGGTGCGAATCTTCTCGTGTCGGTTTTGCCTGACTGGATTCGAGGCGCAGCTATAGCAACGCCGCAAAACGATGCAGATGCGACCTTCTGCAAAAAGATTGCGAAACAAGATGGCGAAATCGACCTCGTTTCGGGTGATCCGCATCAGAACTTGCTGAAGATACGCGGACTTGCCGGATGGCCAGGTACCTACAGCTTCTTCGAGAGATCCGGCAGCCGCATCCGCGTCGCGATACTCGCCGCTTCTATTCAGAACGGTTCGCTGACGCTCGAGACGGTGAAACCCGAGGGCAAACAGGCCATGCCCTACGCCGATTTCGCACGATCAGGAGCTGTTCCCATAACACTTGACAGCAAATAGGTATGGGTATATAATACTACCCAGATTCGGAGTGGCGCTTTCAAGAGCGACGCGGTCGAGCAGCCACCTACGTTGGCGCTCTCGCGAGGTCCCTCGACCTCCTCCGATCATGAAATCCGCTCTCCTTCTCCCCCGAGGACGAGCGGCTCACCGGACCTCACCTGCTCCCCCGCAGGTGAGGTCCATTCTTTTTATGCATCGTGCCCGAATCTCAGCCAATGTTTTACCTTTGCCCCCGCTCTCCGAACGAGCGACGTCTTCTTTGCATTTGTCTTCTTGAGCTGCGAGGCGACCTCGTCCTTCATGGCGTCGATCGCTGCATGCAGCGTCTCCTCGAGGGCCACCGCTCGCACGGTCCTGCCGTCGTTCTGGAGCGTGCACTCCGCGCGCCATATGCGGCCATGCATCTGCGTCTCGGTTGTGCGACCCAGCTCAATGGCGATTGTTTCGGCACCGTCGAGATACTTTTCTAGAGACCGCAGCTTTTCATCGAGATAGTCTTTCGTATCTGGCGCTATCGAATAGTGGGTAGTCTTGATGGTGTAGTCCATAGTCCATGCGTTACTTTTGTAATTCGAATGTCTTTTTTTGCGCGCGATGGCCGGCGACGAGCCGAACCGATTCTGCAGGGACCTTTAGATGCCGTGTCAAGAGGACCGTTGTCCGTTTGTTCGCTCTGTTTTCTTGTGCCGGTTCGCGCACATGAATCTCGATCGCGCCGCGTTTCCCCACTGCGATGCTTTCTTTACGAGAATCGGGAGTCACATGAACGACGACTCTCATATCACTTGGTCTTCTGGTAACGTCCCATGAGGTGCGATTGTCCAACGATATGCCCCTGCATCGCAGAGAGCACCTGTTCTTTGGTTGCCCCTTGAGAAAGTCCTAGTTCTGAATCGAGCGCATACACCGTAAAGAAGTAGCGGTGTTCGGTTGGAGTATATTCCTTCGGAGGACAAGGCCCCGCGTACGCGGCTTGTCCTGCACCATTGGCTCCCGGAACGCCTGCCTGTCTGCCCTCTGCAATTTCCGTCGTCGTTGCCGGAATATTAAAGAGAACCCAGTGCGTAAAGATGCCAGAAGGCACCCGTTGTTTTGGCACATCTGGATCGTCGACGATGAGCGCGAGCGTTTTGGCATCGGCTGGCACATTGAGGATGCGCAGCGGCGGGCTCACGACACTCTCTGCCTCGCACGTGTACTGCGCCGGTATCGAATCCCCTTCGGCAAAAGCCGTGCTGGTGAGCTGGATAGTACCTCGCTGCTCTAGATATGCCGTTACGTCGGCCGGTCCGTTTTTTCCTAAGACTACGTAAAGCCCGATAGCTACGATTACTACTAAAACGACTGCAACCGCCATTCGAGTGTTCATGGATTCATACTACCAAGCAAGTCCGGAGTAAGTATGAAGAAATCTGGGGAGAAATAAAAAAGCCGCCACTGACTTCAGTGGCGGCTTCGAATCAGGCCGCAGAGCCGAATGCTAGGGCTTCGTTGGCGATCTTCTCGATCTCTTCCTCGAGCCATGACATCACCTCGGCGGGCTTATGCTTGCCCTCGGTGACGGCAGCTTCGACGGCAAGTCGCGGCGTTATGGGGCGGAGTTTTGGCTCCGGTACCGTTTGTGCATAGGCCACCCAAGTGCCCATAGGCTCGGTCGATTCTTGCAGTCCGTTGCCGTCCAAAAACCAAACCAGCCCGAAGCCACCACCTTCGCGGCTCTCGCCAAAAATGATATGGCGACCGCTCGTGCGCAAAAGCTCCAAGGCAGCCTTTCCGTCTTTGCTTTCAAGGAATGCTTCGAGCTTTGCTGCCACCTCATCGGAGGATACTGTTGGTGCTGTGCCTTGCTGTGCGCTTGACGCCGCGTGCGACTTTTGGTTCTGTTTGACCTCTTCGTACACGCGGGCAGCATGGAGCCATCGATGTTCGTTCATTGTCCACCTTCCTTTCTGTTTGCACTGTACCGATATTTCATGTGCTGTCAATTTGAATCCTATTGACGGAAATTAAAAAACCGTCCGGTGCACGAGCGCCGGACGGTAACCAATCTTACGGTGCGGCTGTGCGAACAAATCGCTTGCGGCTGTGCGCAAACAATTCTACGCAGAGCACAGCCAACAGCACAACTGCGGCACAACAAGCCACTGTCTTGATCGCGGGAGCTGCAGCATGACTCGAAGCCTCAATCCAGCCCTGCACCGTCTGACCCTCCCCGCTGTCTTCGCGAATGAGATCGGTGTACGCTAGCGGCACGAGAGCCCACAGTGCCACTGCCCACGCAACACACATGAGTACGACGTTTTTCACGGCAGAGGACATGGTGGTGCCTGCCACCGGGTGATACACGACCCAGTACGTCGCCGACGCTATAGTCGCAACCTGAAAGAGCAGGAGCACTACAGAATCGATGGATCCCCAATCTTCGGCCATCGTGCACGCAAGTACGGTCGTGACGACCGCGATGGCAGTCACTACCGAGCGAAACACTCGGACATGCGATAGTTCGATCATAGTCTTCCCTCTGTTGTTAGTCCAGGCAGGTTTGTACAGTATATATACAGAGTTGTCAATAAAAGAGAGCCGCCCTCGCGAGGGCGGCAAGCGTCATACGACCCGAGTTGGGGTGAGCATGTCTTTAAGGCGGCGCGCATCGACATCCGAGATGCCGGGCACCTCGCGCAAGGTCAGCCAAGCGATCTTGGCATTTTTTGCCGCGATAACGAGGTCTGTTACCCGTTTCGAACCGAACTGCTCGATCGCAAAGGTGAGCTGCTCGAAGGCATCGCTGTATAACAGCGCTGGTCGCATGATGCCTTTTTCGTTCTTGTCGAAGTCGAGACAGTGTCCTACTTCGTGGACGTTAACACGCATTACACACCTCATGGCTGTTCGATCCCGATACTTACCGTACTACGACGCATGTAGTGTGTCAAATATAACCGCCGCCTCGGTCATGGGGACGACACAGAGGCGGCGGGATTTATTTTTGTATGACAGAAAGGATCATTCCAAGCATCGACCAGTCGATCGGGATATCCCCTGTGAGCAGGTCGCGGATTTTTTGCACCTCGAGATACGTACGTTCGGTACTCCCCTTTTCGCCAAATACGGCTCCGCGCATCCGCCGCAATTTGTACATCTCACCAGGCGTGAGCTCGACCGAGAACAGGTGCGCGCGATGACACGCGAATGTAGCAGCCATCTGACGCGACTCGTGGTATTCGAACCGCTGTGGTTCTACCGTAAGTCCTGTCTCTTCGCGCAGCTCGTCTGCCGCGAGTTGTTCGGGCCGTACTCCGGCCTTAAACGACGATCCGCTCGGCAATTCCCAGACGAATCCCGTCGTATTCGAAACGGGCGCACGGAATTCTTTTACCAACACGACATCGGTATCGGCGAGTGTTCCTCCTGGACAGTACGCGACGACACTCGATATATCGGACCTTCCCAAGACAAATTCATTGCTTCTGTGTCGCTGCTCGGCAGCAACATAGATGTCTACGTGGATTGCCCAAGCAAACAAGGACGAGCGGGCTGGTCCGACACGAAACGTCCATTCTACCTTCGCATCATGCAATCGGTTTCCTGCAGCGCGAAGATTCGCGTACCACCGTTGAAACGATTCCGTGTGCCAGATCTCGAGTGGAATAAAGCGGGCGCCACCGTATCGACGAGCGCCGGTATTGAGACGGCTTACCGCACAGGCAAGCGTATCGTTGAGCGTCGTAAACGATGGAATGCCGAGTTTGGTCGCGTAGTACCGCTGATACCGAACCTTGGGCGCATCTGGCGGTGCACCAAGCACGACCTTGCCACTGTATTTCCACGTACCGAACTCGTCGTTCGTCGTAAATCCCGGCATAGTGGTGAGTTCGCGCGGGATCCAGGCGACGATGCAGTCGGCCATACGCAGCATGAGCTCTTCAGTTTCTAATTGTAGTGCGTAGTCTTCTGCCCACGTGTCGTTTCTGCCTTCAGGGACAAAGACAACGCCGTCGTACTCCATCTTCTCGAGAAGTCTCAGAGCCTCGGGCCGCCACGAGGGCACTGTGGGCTCTCGCGGGGTCGGACCCACAAGCATGATCGCCTTCGTAAAGCTCCGCGGGAACACGTCTTTGACGTACACCACTTTCATCTTCGACTTTTTTGCACGAGTCGCTTGTGCCATCGCGTAACCCTTTCTGATTATTTCTTCTGTGTTTTTAATACCACGCGTTTCTAATTTTGTCTATACAAAACCCCCGCACGGTGGTGCGGGGGTAGATTCACTTGGTGGTCGGCGGGATGTAGAACACACCCGTACGATACGCTTCGAGCATGAGCTCGGTCGATTCCATCAAGGGTGCGGGAAGCGCGCCAGCGGCGAACCATCGCCACTCCCGGCATTTGTGCGGCTCCATCACACGTGGCTCTCCACCCTCGTAATAGCCGAGCACCCCGATGTTGATGTAGTGCTTGCCGTCGGTTTTTATATACCGCATCTCCTCGGCAAGCGAGATGAGTGCGAAGCGTGTGATGACGAGTGCAGTTTCTTCGTAGACCTCGCTGCGCGCACTTTCGAAGATAGTCTGCCCAAATTCGAGGTGTCCTCCGGGAAACGCCCACTCGCCTGCGCCATGCGCTCCGATACGTTGTCCCAAGAGCAATTCCGAGCTCGCGTTGAAGATCATCACCCCGATGCCGATCTTCGGACGCTCGGGCAAACCATCAGGTCTCCTTTTCTGTGCAGACATCTGAATCTCCTGTGATGGAATTTGGCACGTGCCGTTGCATAAATGCTCGACAGCGTTACAGATCGTGGTCCTCGTACCGACGCGACTCCCGCTTTGAAGCTACAGCCGACGCTTTACCATCGGAGCCAAGCGCCGATTCGACATCGACAGCTCTGCTACATTTGGGGCACGCAACGCTAAAGTTCGGTTTCTCGTAAGCCTCTTCCTCGGGCGAGTATCCTGCAGGTACGTTTGTAAAGGTTACGAGCACTTCAGAGAGCGAGAACGAAAATTTGGTTCAGCAGTGTTTGCAAGAAACTATGCACCCTTCTTCGATGATTGTGGCCATTGTCTGTTCCTCGTGCTACCTGATTATTTTATATATAGAAAGTCTCTTAAAGTCAAGTTTTACGGAATCAATGGAGTACATCTGTCTCTTCTGTCGTGCAAGACGTTAGAAAATACACGCACCGACTAGTACGCCATGTTACCCGTGCAATAAAAAACCGTCCAACGCTACTTGTTGAACGGCTCGAACTACTGTACTGTGTATTTAGTGCGCCCAGACTACGAGCAAAGCAACGAGCACCGCTACAATCGACGACATGAGCGTCGCACCGGCGGCGCAGTCCTTGATCCGCTTTACGCGGACGTCCTGCCCTGGATGCACCATGTCTACCAGTATTTCGATGCTGGTATTGAGGATCTCGGTTATAGGCACCAAGATACCCGCCATCAATAAGAGCGCCACCTCGTGCGCCGACAGCGGCCACAGGTACCATCCAAGCACCACCGCGATTACAGCCTCGATGACGGCAATGCGCACAAAGCTGGGCTCGTTGAAGAACGCGTATCGGAGACCGTCGGCAGCAAAGCCAAAGGCCTTGAATGCGCGCGCAGGCGAAAGCGACTTTGCTATGTCCAAGGCAAATACTCCTATCTGTTCTAGTTGTGTTCTGCTGCTCGCGATTATGCAGCATATTCGAGTAGTGTCAATTTACTGGCTACATAACCACGATACATAATTGACAAACATCTAACTTTGTATTATTATGGTTAAAGTAATAACCACGAAAGGGACTCAGATGAACCTTTTCCGTATGTGGAAGAACCGCAAGGAACTTCTGCGCCGCAAAGCGATCCAAAGCGCCGAAGTCGGCGACTACAACACAACGCTCGCCCAAATGAAGCAAGACCCAGTCTGGGGACCGCTCTTCAAGGTGACACTCGAGACGACGCACGAGTATCGCGCATGGCGTCCGCGGCGTGCCGGCATGACCATCCATGACGCAGCCGGCAAAGCGAAGGCAAAGATCGAACAGCTCGGCGGCTACGACGTGCTGAGCGACCGCGGTCGCCTCGTGGTTCGTCACCGCGATACCGGCACCGTTTATACCGTGCGTCCCTGGACCGACAGCATCGACGCGGTGACACCGTGGCCCCAGGTAGGTTCCGCGGCCTAAGAGACAAACGGTGCAGGCAACACCAGACCCGATGGAGTACGTTACTCCGTCGGGTCTATTTTATGATCGAACCCTCGATATGCGCCGCCTTGATTCGGGCTTATAAACGTTGCCATTCCTCAAACTTTGGGTACAATAGGCCGATATTCCGGTGTAGCTCAGTGGCCCTGCGCCAACGCGAAAGTGATTGAGAGAAGCATGGAATGTAAAATGTTCGTTTAGATTTAGGTCTTAACGAATCGTCTGCTCCGGTGTAGCTCAGTGGTAGAGCAGCTCGCTGTTAACGAGTTGGTCGTAGGTTCGAATCCTACCGCCGGAGCAGACGATTTGTTGGTAAGTATGTTGGCGCAGGGTCTTATGGCGCAGCTCCTGCCTGCCCTGAAGGGCCGCCGGTAGGGTTAACGAGTTGGTCGTTGGTTCGAGTCCTACCGCCGGAGCCAGTTTATAATAAACACAATGAGACGCTTCTTATATAAACAGTCCCTTGTGTTCCTTGGCCTATTCCCATTTCTCTTTGGATATAACTTATTATTCTATTCTTCATTTACTGCAAACCTCCAGGCAATATTGGTTGTGTGTTTACCAATCGAAATAATTCTTTTTTTGTAGGACGAAGAAAAGCGGCATCTTTTGCGCCACTTGCGGCAGCGCCGGAGAGCAATAAAAAGATAACCTGGGGTTTTGCCCTAGTAGGTTGTGTTCCCATTGCGCTGATATACCTCGTAGACTTTTTGGGCGGATACTTTCCAACCCTCAAAGAAGTTTTCTTTATTTTGTACGTGCCATTTATCAGTTCGCTCATTATCCTTGTGGCGTTTGGTATAGCAGCTATTTCTATAGCGATACTTGTGATTTGGTACGTAATTCCCGAATTACGTAAGTAGCCTGGGTAGTTTGAAAATAGGCTCTAACGTCGTCCACTACGTGGAGCAAATGATTGAAGGGCGCCCAAGTGGGCGCTTTTCATTTACTCCGAGCAGTGCCCGAAAGGGTACGGGTAGGATTCGACGATGACGAGCATATCGCGCGGAGTGAGCTTCGAGCGAGTATGATGTGAGTCGTGTTCAGATCCTTCAAGGATCGAGATCCCTACGACCAGGTCAGATTACGCAACGAAATTCAGCTCTACGTGGGGTCTGACCCCAATTCCACGGCGCTTATATGGCCGTCAATTGCCACGCCTTTATCGCAGGAATGGGGTGTATAAGCATGATGGTGCTCAAAATTAGACTGTCGTGAGAAAAGATTAGAGCCAACAATTCGAAAACGAAAATTAAAATGAAGATCTGATACGTACGAAGCCGCGTAGCGGTATATAGCCCAATCGACATAATGATCGCATCGCACATCGAGTTAATTACTGCGTCCCCAAAATATCCCAACGAGATGGTCTCGGTCCTGAAACGATTGAGTACATATTCAGTATGCTCGATCACCTCCCACAAGACCGCCGTCACGATACCTGCCAGAAACGCGTATCTAAGCGGTACCTTCGGAAAAAACATTCTAAATATAAGCGCGATGATGACGCCATGGAGGAAATGAGCAAGCGAATACCAATCGGCAATCTGTTGCGAGTTCTCCGAGCCGGTGCCCCACAGGCTAACGTAGCCGCTTTTGCTTATGAGGGGCTGCCCGTGCCAAAACAGATAAATACCAAGAAGCGTGTACACCAGCATGAGCAAGGGAAGACGCACCTGAGGCACGAAGTTTCCGTTAGCCTGAATCCATTTTTTTGGCAGGTACTTCATCGGATTGAACTTCATAAGTATCTCATGATTGGCTCGGCCCAACGCGAGCCTGCTTGGGATAAGAACTATAAAGGCAGGTTGTATCGGATTTGCTATACTCTTGCCATGACATCCATAAACCCGTACATAAACTTTAACGGCAATGCCGAAGAAGCGCTTACCTTTTATAAGTCGGTTTTTGGCGGAGAATTTTCCAGCATCGTCCGCTTTAAAGACCTCGCTAGCGACGAGTTCCCCGTACCCGAAGCAGAGGCCGATAAGATCATGCGTATAGTACTGCCCATCGGAAACAGCATGCTCATCGCCAACGATGTCCCACAAGCAATGGGCCGCGTGAGCGAGAGCGAGAACCGATCTAAGATTGCCGTAGCCACAGAGAGCAAAGAAGAAGCGGAGAGGATTTTTGCCGGCCTCTCGGTGGGTGGGGCGGTAGAGATGCCGATGGCACAGAGCCCCTGGGGTACGTACTTTGCGATGTTTCGCGACAAGTACGGTATCGAATGGACGGTCGAGTACTCGCTAAACGCTTAGAGATTGTTTTGCTATTTCTTTGCAGACGTAAGCCCGTAGCAAACTTATTGACATAGTGCATTTCTTGTCATATTGTACCGCCAGTAGCCACAACTGGAGGAACGAACAATGCGCGCAATGGGAAGAGCTGCCTGGAGCGACCCGGTGGCAACACGGTCTCTCTACTATCTCACCGAAGACAGCTTTCGTTCGATAATCGTGCACGAGCTCAACAAAGATGGCACATCGCGTCGGCAACTCCGCCACATCGAAGGCGATACAGTCGGACACTGTTGGGCAGCAGGACGACTCAAGCCCGGCGACATCCTTCTCTGCGACGCACTGAGCGGCGATGGATTCTACGACTGGTACCTGATCGACTATACCAACTATGCAAATCGGCCAGGCGTGCAGATGCAATTGGTGCCGTACAAATTCGGTGCCTATGCGATGCCAGCCAAGAAGCTCGATGGTTTTACGACTCGAGACTATGGTCTGCTTCTTGCCGGCCTACAGGTCGAGGTCATGACCAATTTGCCCGCATAACGCGGCACAACGACCCACCAGCGGAAAACCCGCTTCGGTGGGTTTTTTGTTTGTGGCGATAGCTCGGATTGATTGATCTCTTTTGGCTTGGCCCGATCCTGTTTTAAATAGGATACCCCGGCACTGTCATACAACAGTACCGGGGTAGGTAGAACTTATGCGTTATCGACACGGTCCGCGGGCTTCCAATCGTCAGGCGGATCCTTGCTTTTGTCCGGCTTCCAGCCGGGATAGAACGACGCCGTGACGAGCCACGAATCCGCCCGTTCTTCGTCGTAGCATTTCTGCATCTCGGCCTTTAGTTCCTCGGTTAGCTCTTTTGGTTGCAACCATGCCGAGTCGTTCTCGATTTTGTACTCCCACCAGATATCGGTGTACATCGGGTACTGCTTAAGCGCTGCGATCAGCTCGCTGCAGAGCTTTCGCTCCAGCGCCTTATCTGTAGGAAGAGTGTGATGATCGTACGCGAGCACCGTATCGCCATAGAGGCCGTTCTTAACGATGTACATCGGTTTTGGCGCTCCACTCCACCCCGGTGCGTGATCCTGCTGACGCATCTGTTGCATCGCCGACCCCACGAATGCGCTGTGAAATTGCTGGCGGACAATCTTGAACAAATCCCAATTTTTGCGAAAGGCGTCTTTGTTGAGGATCGGAATTTCTTTATTGCGCCAATTTTTACGAACCGATAATTCTCCCGAATTGAGTGCTCTTGAAATTGCCACGTCGCTCGGGAATACCGCAAGTAATTGGCCGCGTTTTACGAGCCGCTCTGCTCTTTTGAAGTGCCTCTCGAACAGGTCTTCGTAGCTTTTGACGCCAAACATTTCGCACAGAAGCTCCGTGCTCGGAAATGTCTGAGTAAAGCTTTCATACGATGCTTGTGACATTGATACCTCCGACTGTCATTTTCAACTGACCACACATTACCATATATCGATCTTTCAAGTACTCAACGCATGTCAGATGACCAGCTGGCACCTTTATGATGGGCACGTTATGAAAACCCACCGACATACACTGTCGGTGGGTTTGACTTACTAAACAAGGCGATGGTGCAGCCAAAGATCTTTCTCGTCGTCTACCCTCTCTCGCAACAGAGGCGGTGAAGCGTCTGGTGCGAGTTTGTACAGCCGGTCATCGTTGACGAACGAAATTTCGAATGGCCGCATATCGATGCCGCGAATAGTATCGAGGCTCAGGTACAACTCGTGCTCTTTGCTCAGGTACTTGTAGACAACCGTAAGTCCCAGCGCGTTTGCATGCAGATTACGCTTGAGTTTTGTCCCTACGTGGGACAGAAGCGCTACGCCAAAGCCGTATATGATAGGCTCGCGCAGCACGTCGACAGTGGTCTGCATGCTCGAGATAGTACTCGATGGATAGTCGGCAAGCGGGCAGAACGACGCAATGATAGTCTTGTCGCGTACAATCTCTTCGACGATACGGCACTGGTGCATGCCGCCGCTATAGTATGCGCAGTTCGGGCATTCGCCACAGTGGCTTACGAGTCCGAGTACTTTAGGGGCTGCCATGGTGTCTCCTTGAGTTCGTTCGGGTGCGGATACTGAGCAATCATACTGGGGCGCACGGTAGCCTACTCGGCACGCACAGTCAATCGAACGGATTCATGTAGATCATCGTTGGTCAGAATTGGAATTATTGACAACTTCAATTTTATGATGTAATATTCGTCCGGTAATAAACCGGAGGAGAGTTACGATGCCGACAATTCCCAACCCAAAGATCTTCGTACAGCCCTTCCTCGAGCTCACGCTCGCAGGCACCGCGAGCAAGAGTCTGAGTAGCGAGGGCGTCATGTTCATCGATGTCGGTGGAAGGATCGACGACTTCATCACCGACAAAAACGAGCCCACTGAACTGCTCGTTCGTTTGTGCAAGAGGATTGCCAAAGCAGGTGCGGTAGTAACCAGCTTCCAGCGGTACGCAGGAAGCGGCGGCGCTAGCCACATGCTGCGCGGGGATGCCCTCTTCGCTCGGATGGCCACTATCGATCAACCGCCCAAAGAGACGCTTGCGTACGAATATCGCGTGCCCGTCTATCGCGGCCCCTAAGCCCACCAGCGGAAAATCCGCTTCGGTGGGTTTTCTGTTTTCTTGTATACAAAAAACCGCGAAGGATATCCTTCGCGGCGTACTAGTTTTACGAGTTTATGCGAACTCGCCGACCCAGTGACCCATCCGCATAAGCGCCACCGTATCGCCACCTTGCGTTCGGGCATCGACGCTTACGAGCGAGTCCGAGATCATCACATCGGTGTGTGTTGCCGACTGATTGAGCCCGGCTTCTTCAAGATCCTTGGCACTCAGATTCCAACCATTCTCGAGCCCCATCGAGTAGCCCGAGCCAGTTGCGATATGACATGCCGCATTCTCGTCGTAGAGCGTGTTCTTAAAGATCGTATTTTCTTGCGCCACTGGCGAATCCATACCCACTAGCGCTACCTCGCCCAAGAAGCTCGCACCAGCATCTTTGGCGATGTGTGCCTGGTACGCCGCTTCGTTAGAATGCGCCGTCGCCTCGACAACCTTGCCATCGCGAAACTCCAGGGCGAGACCCTCGACGAGGACGCCCGCAAGCAAAAGTGGCTTCGTGATGCGCACAAATCCGTTAGCCGTACGGCGGTCCGGAGTCGTGAACACTTCGTAACTCGGGACGTTGGCAGTAAACGGGATGCCGTGCGCCGTGTCCTTGGTGCCTCCGAGCCACCGCGAAAGCGATGACAGGCCCACACGCAGATTGGTGTCGGGTCCTGTAAAGTGCAACTCGCGTATCTGCAGGTAATTCAGCATTCGTCTGCGTTCGTGCAGCTTTGCATCGAGCTTCTCCCACGCGTCGATACAATCTTCCCTATCGCTCATGGTCATCCGAAAGACTGCTTGCCAGAGTGTCTGGTACGCGGTGTCTTCAGACAAACTTGGATACACCTTGGCCGCCCATTTTGGGCTCGGTGGGCACGCCAGACACCACGCGACTTTGCCCTTGTTGATTCCTTCTTTATAGAAGCGTTCGCTCCATCTTCTCTGCGCCGCCTGGTGCTCTCCCGACAAGATCGCCATGTCCTCGAAGAGGTCCGGCTCTGGATTGGTCATGAGCCCCAGCATGCATCCATGGCTGTCGACGATGTGCTCGCTTCGCTGGCGATCGTAGAGCTGGAAAAAGAAACGATCCTCGGGATCGGCAAAATCTAGTTGAGCGCGTTTTACTCGCGGATGCGAGTACGCGAGATGCACGTGACGTGCGCCGCGTCGGTATGCGTGCTCGACGGCACGGAGCGCAAGCTCTTCTGCGCAGCCCGCTTCGAACGAGATCTGCACGAACTGTCCTTTTTGGACGTTCATGCCACGCTGTACCAACAGCTGGGCAAAGCGGTCGAGATTCTGGTTAAACGTCATCGATACTCTCCTTTTCTGGATCTCAGTACTGTGATGTGTAATACCACGAATTATAATTGTTATCAAGACTTATCAAATAGTTGCGGGCTTTCGTCATATAGCGCTAAGGAGGCCTCCCTCGCGTACCGGGACGACTGTAATACTCCAGGATATCGATCGGCTTACTAGCGGAATTACACACCTAGCACACGAGTCATAACGTATGAAAAAGCTTGTCTCTTCGGCGCTTTCCAGCGCTGTATTTCTTGCCACTGTGGTGATGGTCACCCCGCAAATGGCACTGGCCCGCGGCGGACTCCCAACCATCGGTGGCGGAAATCCCGTCGACTGCGCTACCACTATTCGAAACGTAGGCCTCACCTCAGGCGGCAGTAGGGCAAAAGACCAGATTGGTCTAGGTCCAGATACGATGCATGTCTTTGTCGAGTTCATGTGGCGCCCCTGCACGAGCCCTTGGGAACAGATGACCGTCACCGTTACCGATCATGAGACAGGGGTGACACAGCCCGTTGCAAACGGATCGTGGACATATCCTGTCGGTTACGATGTCAAATGGTCTGCACATACATCTAACGCACTGTTCACTCACCAGTACGACGTCGTCATTCGCACTACCAACGCAACCACGGGCGCGCTCGTGCAAGAATGGAAAGGTTCGGTCGTCACGAACAACAAACTCTGATACCGATTGTCTTCTAAACACAATCCGCCTCTATGGGCGGATTGTGTTTTGACATACGTCGCGTTTGCAATACCATGGCACCAGAACCAGCTGTACAAGGAGAAAATCGTGTCGAAAGAAACAATTTCCAATCTGGCAGAACGCTTCGTTCGATGGGCCAGGATCGAAACGACTATATTTTTTGTGTCTCTTTCGCCCGAGGCACGCACCGCCCTCGATAAGCTCAAGCAACAGCCGGACGACTCCATCGAAACGGTGCTGCGCGAGGCGCTCCTCACGCACGAAGTCGTGCTAGGAGAGATCAGAAGCGGCGGCCGCATCCACACGAACCGTGATGGGTTACTTACCCGACTGCCCTTCGAACACCTCGATACCGATCTCCCGCCGTCGTCGCCACCCAAGCGTCCGTCTCCGTTTCGCGTGATCAAAGGTAGCAAGCGATAACTATGCCCGCCCGACACTCGTCGGGCGGTTCTTTTTTGTGTTTGGTATGATTATAGTTTCCTATTACTTTTTAACTACTCTGTATGAACAACCACTTACACGAAGGCGACCGCGTACCCGATGTCGTCTTTAAGACGCGCGTCCGCGATGAGTCTGTCGGAGGCGAAAACCCGTACCGCTGGCAAGACGTTTCTACAGCCGAGATCTTCACTAGCAAGAAGATTGTCGTATTTAGCCTCCCAGGAGCATTCACCCCCACCTGCTCGAGCACCCATGCGCCAGGGTACGAAGAAATGTACGATGCTCTAATCAAGGCTGGTGCCGACGAGGTGTACTGTCTGTCGGTCAACGATGCATTCGTAATGAAGCAATGGGCAGACAAGCTCGGCATAACGAAGGTAAAGATGCTCCCCGACGGCAACGCTTCGTTTACGCGCGGTATGGGCATGCTGGTCAAGAAAGAAGACCTCGGCTTTGGAGACCGCAGCTGGCGCTACTCGATGTACGTCGTCGACGGCGTTATACAAAAGATGTTCGTAGAGGAGGGCTTTGCCGACAACCATCCTACCGATCCGTTTGAGGTTTCCGACGCGACCACCATGCACACGTATCTGAAGACCCTCGCGTAAGGACGCGGTACCGACGCAAAAGAAAAAGCCGCCCCCATCGGAGCGGCTATGCTAGTGATTGTACTGATCGATCCTAATCACATGTGAGAGGTCGGCTGGCGAGTTGCTCGAAAGCTCGAGGAGCTCAGCATTGCCGAAGTGGAACTTGGTGAGCATATCGATCCACGGTAGACCGTAGTACGCAGCATAGAGCATCTTGCCGAGGTCGCCATGGGTCAACAGAAGTACCGAACCTGTTGGGTGTCGCGCCTGTACGTCCTTGAGCGCCCCTTCCGCACGGCTCAGAAGTGCGGGGAATGTCTCGGCGCCAGGGGGCGACAAGAAGTACGTTATCGTGTCGGTTTTCACAATGTCTGGAGCGCAGAGTTTCTCGATGTCGGCTATCGGCTTTCCAGTCATCGACCCGAAGTCGCGCTCGACGAGTGACGGCATGATAATCGGTGCTCGCCATCCGTTCATGAAGCAGATCACCTTTGCCGTATCGCCTGCACGGCGCAATGGCGAGGTGTACACTGCATCGAATACGAGACCCGCGTGACGGATGCCGTCGGCAAGCTCTCCTCCCTGTCGCCGCCCCAGCTCGGTTAGCGGCCCGTCTCGTCGTCCATTGAGGATTCCTTTGGCGTTGTCCTCGTTCTGCCCGTGTCGTGCGACGTAGATTTTTAACATGGTGTCCTCCTTTTTCCACGACAACCGTAGCGCATATTTTGCAGGCGGTCAAAAAAGACTTGGTATATGTGCATAACGAGTATTTGTCTCGATACGGTAGAATGCACGAGTGCAAATGAATCTCGAGCCGCGGACCCGCACTGCTCTCCTCTCCACCGGAGGTCTCTTTCTTATGGTAATCGTTGGATTGGGCAGCTATTCGTTGGGATATAGCAAAGGTTCAGCTTCGCTAACTGCGGTACCCGCGATCGCAGGCCTCTTTAACACCGATTCCACCGGAGAGATGTCGTCGCTTCTCGACGATCCCGGCACCAAGGTCGACTTTGGCGACTTTTGGAAGACATGGAACATTCTCGACAAAAACTTCACCCCATCGTCTACTACAACCAAGGCGACAAGCACATCGCAGGCACGGGTAGCAGGCGCTATTGCCGGCCTTGTCCAATCGTACGAAGACCCGTACACGGTATTCATACCCAAGAAGAACGCTGCCGTATTCAAAGAGCAGGTCAACGGCGAGTTCGAGGGTATCGGTGCCGCATTGGTAAGCGACAAAGGCGAGACGATCGTTGCTGCACTTCTTCCCGACAGCCCCGCAAAAAAAGCCGGTCTTGTCGTGGGTGACCGGATACTTGCGGTTGACGGTATTCCTACCTTGAATCAGGATCTCAATAGCATTATTCCGCATATTCGCGGGGCAAAAGGAACAGTAGTAGCGCTTACCATCATGCGACCAAAGGCAAAAAAGGAGACGGTAATCGAGGTTACGCGCGGCACTGTCGTCATTCCTACCACAGCGACCCGTGTCATCTCTGCTGCCAAAGACGTACTAGCTGCAGCGGTCGCCAAGGCAAAGCTCTCGGCCGCGGGCCTCTCGGGCAGTGATAAGGCCGCAGCAGAAGCGGCTGCAGAGCAGGTTGCCAAGCAGAAATTCTTTGTGCTTCAGCTTGCGACGTTTGCGAAGTCGTCTACCGACGCCTTCATAGCCGATCTCCACAAATTTGCGCTTTCCGATACTAAATACCTCGTCATCGATTTGCGCAACAACCCCGGCGGCTACATGGATGTCGCTGTCGATCTCGCAAGCTACTTCCTCCCGAAGGACGCCCTCGTGGTGTCAGAGCGCACCGGAGCAACCGGCAATACCACCGAGTACCGGAGCCGCGGCTACGACGCCTTGGGCGCAATGGGAACATCATCACGGCGCATCGTAGTCTTGGTAAATCGTAACAGCGCATCGGCCTCAGAGATTCTTGCTGGCGCCCTGCAAGACCACGGCATCGCGAAGGTCGTCGGTGAGACCTCGTTTGGCAAAGGGTCGGTGCAGACCCTGATTGACATCGGCGATGTCGGGAGCCTCAAGATCACGATAGCGCGCTGGTACACACCGAGTGGCAAGAACATCTCCCACACGGGCATCAGCCCCGACGTAGCGGTGGATGCAAAGGATCCCAAGTATGCAAGCTCAACAGACGCCTTCATGGATGCGGCCGTAGCAACACTGCTCGATGACGCGCTCTGGAAATGATCAGCGCTTTTTTAGCGTATTCTCGAGCTCTGCCAAATACTCCTTAAGCGAGCAGAGCGAGTAGCCGGGTAAAAGCGTCGAAACGGTAAGAACCTTCAACTCCCTCGGTGTTGCTGCATCGCTGCCATTGGGCGAAAAACGCATCGATATGGATCCGCGGTACATGGTGGGTCCTACGATAGCGCTTGGCATGAGATGCGGCAGCTTCTGCATAGCGATAGCGGCCTGCATCACGAGCGCTCGCACGTGCATGACGCTCTGGAGGTCTCGGTCGTGCACACCGGGCGCATCGTCAGCATCTTTAAGCTTCTCATACTCTTCGTGACGATACTTCCCGCCTAAAAACGTGTATGCGATGCTCGACGGTTCAACACGCGCTATAAACGAATCGAGCTGCGCTGCGTAATCTTGTACGAACTCGGTTCGGTTGATCTCTAATATATGACTCGGATCGGCATGCACCGCTAAAGCCAATTGTTTTTTCGTTCCCTTTTCCTTGCCGACGAAGACCGATCCGATGCAGTCGAAGAAGTCACGCGAGACTATGTCGGCATCCACAATCTCGGATATGACATACGTGCTCGGCCCTGCAGAGAGCTGGTCGTCATGGGTAAAGCCGCTGCGGAGGTAGTAATCGAGATTGTGTATGTCTGGGCCATAGCGAAACTGATCCTTCTCTGCCTGCGTGGCAGTCGCCTCGTTAACCAGCGTAAGCCGTATCGGCTCTCGTGCGGCTTCGAGTCCGGCTTCGCAGCGCAAAGTCGCTTCGTGCAAAACCTGCTCGAGTGGATCCTTGGTACATGACGCTACTATCTCGGAAAGGAGTACCACCGCGCCTATTCGCAACACGTCGCGGCGACTCGGTCTTAATATCTCGTTCATAAGCATTAGTATAGCGCTTGAACAGACGAGCCAGTGCCGATGCACGAATATGGACATGAGCGCAGAGTTGTCGTATTATGCTAGTGGAAAGGAGGCCCCTATGCATACGACAGAAGACCTCGAACGCGCGTTCGAGCGGGCTTGCGCCGAAGTCAGTATACGCGACAAGGACCTGCGCGTAATCAAATCGCTTTTGGCACCGCTGCGTGACAAGAACGAAGTGACGCACGAGCACTACAAGCATTCGCTTCGCGTTGCGCTCGTGGCGCGAGCCATTGCTCGTCACACGCATAACGAAGAGAAACCGCTTCTCTTCGCTGGCGCATTGCACGACATAGGCAAAGCGCTCACACCGATCGAAGTCCTGGGAAAGACCGGTGCTTGGACACGTGCAGACCAAGCGATCATCCAAGCGCATGTACGCGACAGCTACCGGCTACTTGCGGGCAGGTTCGACTTTACTGCCGAAATCATCCTGTGGCATCACCGCTTTCAGGAGCACGGATACCCTGCCCGCCTGCCGAGGCCACTCAAGGCCTACTCGGCGTCGACCAAGGTCCTGATCACCGAATACGGTCGCATACTTGCGATGGCCGACGTCTACGATGCCCTGCACCGCCCCAATAGCAAATTCAAAGAAGGCGCGGGACTCACGGGTGCAGAGGTGAAGGCAAAGATGTTCGCCTTCAATCCCGACAAGACCAAGCTCGTACAATCCCTGTACGATGCCGGCATCTTCTCGGAAACCGCATAAGAATAACCCCGCGACGATGTCGCGGGGTTTTAGTTAGGCGAGCGCTCTTTGCGCTATCGCCGCGTATCCTCTCTCGAAGATCTCGTCATCGACTCCGCATGCCGCTTTGATCGCGACATCGCGATCAAAGTAGTTCTTTGGCACGGTGACGCCCGAGGCGGTAACTTCCCTGCCGAATGCCCAGGGATGCGTAGGGATCGGAAAGTCCGTGCCGTACACGAGCCGACTGCGGATGAGTGGATCCCGGAGCGACCGCTTAAAACGCGCCTTTCGATGGACCGAAGCCATGGCAGAGATATCGATGTACAGGTTCGGATATTTCTCGGCTAGCGCGCACATGCGCGCGAATGTCCGTTCGCTGTCGATGAAGGGTCTCCCGCCGCAACAGTGTGCCGCGATGGTGACCACTCCTCGACGCAATATCGCCTCGAGCCTATCGAGGTTCGCAAACCTGATATCGATGTTTGGAACCGCGAGTTCGAGTCCGATATGTTGCAATACCGGTATCTTGTGAATACGGAGCTCCTCGTAAAACCAGTCGTGTTCTCTGCTGGCCGGATCGAAACCCTGGACGTTAGAGAGTGACTTCATGAGTGCTGGCTTATGTTCGATACAGTACGCGAGCTCTTCTTTTGCATCGCGACGCATCGGGTTTATCGATGCTCCAAAGAGGAGTTTTGGCGACCAGCTGCAGAGATTGACGACACGTTCGTTCGTCACCGACTTCGGCGTGCGCGCACGGTCAAAGCGGCCCTGCACGTCGTACACCCCGTCGAGGGCTAGAATCACAGCATGATCGAGGCTCGACGCTTCGATGCCGTGGACGAGGTTATTGGCATAGCGCTCGTCGAGCTCTTCGAGCCTCGGTAGGCGTCCCCAGAGAGCATCGTTTCGTTCAAGTACCCCGATGGCATGCATGTACCATCGTGCACGGAGACTCCTCACAAATTTGGGATGCACATACCCGCCTCCTGATTCGCTGAAGGCGAAGAAATGGCAGTGAACGTCAATTTTCTTACCCACATCGGTACCTTTCGTTGTTCAGACCGGACACACAATGCCACACGCTGTCATCTTTGACAATCGACGGGAGCGGCAGCGACTTCCTAACGATGTCAGCGATGCCTTCCTGGTGCTTGTGACGGTACACGCAAACCAACCCGGACTGCGCGGGTTGCTTTGCGTGTACCAACTGGCCTATGCCTTAGCCTCGTGGTCGTGGTCTTCTTTTGCCTTGTCGGTCGAGTGCTTGCATCCGCATGCACACGAGTGATCGGCATTTTTATGCTCGTGACTACAAGTAGAACAAACCTTTGTTTCGGTATCCATATATCGTTGTGATGATGGTAAGTACTTATGGTCTCATGCATGCATGAGCTGGGCATGAAGACGTCACAGATTGCGATTGAGTTCCTCGAGTTGCTTTACGCGCTCTTCGAGCTCTTGCGTCCGGTTTGAGACCGCGGCATTGAGACGCGCCGCGTACTCGCGCAGATTTTCCTCCAGCTCGGTGCGCTTGGTTATGTCCTCCATCGCAAGGAGAATGATAGGCTTGTCGTTATGCGAAGTATAGATACGTCGTGCGTTCAAAAGCAAGATTTTTCTGCCTATACCAGGAAACTCGTTGTCGACCTCGTACTGAGTGAAGTACGTATTCTTGGGAAGAATCTTCTCGAGTAGCTTGCGCAACGACGCGATATCCCACTGCCCGTCGCCTAGCTCGTAGATAAGTTGCTTCTCCGTCTCACTCTTGGTGACGCCAAAGAACCGGTAAAATGTGTCGTTTGCCGAAAGCACGCAGAGCTTCGCGTCGAGGATAAGAAACGGCTCGTGAGCCGTATTAATCACCGTGTGGATATACGTCCATGCCACCCGCCACAAAAGGTCGGCATCGTGACCGTTCTTCTTAGAAGCAGTTTTTTTCTTTGCTTTCATATCGTGATTATACGAGTTAATTACGGCGACAGCGTGAAGAAGAAGGTCGTGCCCTTACCCTTCGCGCTCTTAACCCATAACCTCTCTCGGTGACGCTTGAGAACCTCACGAGAAATGAACAGACCCAAACCTGATCCGGATGTATGACTCGACTCGGCATCCTTGGTCCTGTAAAAGCGAGTAAATATGCTAGCGAGGTCCTTAGAGTCGATACCATTACCGAAATCTCTGACAGCGACCTCGCATTTCTTCTTGCACATTCGTATCGTCACATCGACAATCGCAGCATTTGGGGAATACTTTATTGCATTGGTAAGAAGGTTTACAACAACTTGAGCTATCTTGTTCTTATCGGCGGTTACCATGCATCTTTCAGGACTCGAAAGCACTACCCGGTGCCCAGGAGAAAGAACACGAAAATCTTTTAGGATCTTCTTCATGACCGGCACGATATCGAATGTTTGCTTGTCAAGTGAGAGCTTGCCGCCCTCAAGCTTGTTGACGATCAAAAGGTCGTCGATGAGGGTCACGAGCCGCGCGGTCTGGCTCTGAATGTCGCGCATCATGCGCAAGTTCTTCTT
>CAZYLZ010000005.1:51017-70568 GCA_964648335.1 uncultured Candidatus Saccharibacteria bacterium
AGCGCTTCGTGCTCGGCGTAACCGGTGAGAAGTTGTGCGCTCTTGTTCCAGGTGATGATAGTGCCGTCGTGCCCCAACATGCACATCGCGTGCATGTTGGTATTGTCGAACATTACCTTGAGCCGGCCTTCGTGCCTCGGTGGCGATGTACGTTGACGTATGTTGGGCATGGACTGGGTGGCGAAAGTCGACGGAATCGCGAATGTCCTATGCAAGCTTCACGGGCGGATATCCCTACAGTAACATGCGTTGCCTAGAGCATGCACTAGAATGATGAAGAAACCGTGTCGTCGTGCTCTCTCGATCTCAGGACTTGTAATTACGGCGCCACATGAAGCAGGTCCTTTATGACCGACGAAAGCGTATCGAGACTGGTCTCGCTCTTCATGAGGTAGTGCGCAGGATTGACGGACTGTAATGCAGAGATTTCTTCGTCGGTCTTCGGCTCGACATTGCTGAAAAAGATCACCGGCACCGAAGCTCCCCAGTTACCCGACGCACGCAGACGTCGCAGCATATCGTAGCCGCTCATACCCGGCATGCGGTTGTCGAGCACTAGCAAGTCGGGCTCACGGGACTGAGCCGTGTCGAGTCCGCTCTGACCATCTTCGGCAGACAAGACCGTAAAACCTTCTTGTGATAGCTTTTCGCCACAGGTCTCGCGCAGAATTTTGTCGTCCTCGATTATGAGGACCGTGTATTTCCTTTTTGGCGAAACGGGTGCGTCATCCATAGCGACAGTATACGCCGTACTCTTGCCGAAGGTACGTGGGGTTTTGCACACCATAATGAAGGGGTCCTTGTCATTTACACAGAATTGTCCTATAGTCGCACCAGAGGGACTGGACAGCACATGGAGACACCCGATGCCCCCAAAGCACGCCTACGAAGACGAGCGAACACGGTACAGTATCGCTAATCCTGCACCTGATCGCGAGACAGCGATAACGACGCTCGCAGAGCTCACACAAAATGAAGCTTCGTGCCGAGCGCAGCTCGAGTTCACGACACCTGCCGACTTCGAGACAGAGGAATCGTTCTACGACTGGAAACCGCGAGCCATGAGTGCGCTCGGTCACATAACCGCAGAGCGAAAGTACCTCGAACAATTTCTCGAGGGCAAGTTTGAAGCGACGAAGCAGAGGCCCGTCCTTCAGCTCGTGGCCAATAACAACACGCCGTCGATAGACGAGCGTGCATCAATCGAGCTCCAGGTATCGGCAGTCGCGTATGTGCTGCAAGAGCAATACACGGCAGTCTACTCGAATCGTGCGCATCCGACATCGATCGATACGGGACGTTCACGGATCCAAGAGCTCGTCGCGCTCACCGAGTTGCACCAACGTCTTATGCTCAAGCTCGATGAGCGAGCGAGTTCGCTCAATATCAAGGAATCCGAGACGTATCGCAGCCTGTGCGAGCCCATAGCGGATATCCGTCGGCAGATCGACGAGGAGATGCGTATCCTCGAAAGCTTTGTCGAAGACCGTCGCACCTTTATCGACGTACAATCGACTGCCATGAAGCTCCTCATGCGTGTGCGCAACTCAACGTTTGCAAAGACGCCAGAAGAGATAGCCGCCATCGAGCTTGCCCGAAACTTTAAGTTCGCCTAAGGCACCAAAGCCCCGTCACCCGACGGGGCTTTTTCTTTTGCACGCACACTTCTTATCTAGCTCTGCAGTCGAAACACTGTTTGACATCTTATTAGAACGTATTATGGTTAGTTTGGCATGCAATCCGACATCAAGAGTCCGTCTCATGCCCGCTCGATTCTACCGGCATATCTTACAGAAGGAGTGATCGATGCCGCAAACAAAGACCTTTTCTATCCCTCACGGGATGACCCGCGAACAAGTCGCACGAACGTTCGCCGCGTATCTGCTCGGCAGCCTCGTCTATTAAGAATCGGGAGCCAAGAAGGGTGCCGCATCCAAAGGACCGTATCGCAAAGAAGGCTCATCGAATGACCGTTGGCAGCTCGACTGGTCGAATGACTATTGGCTCCACTGCGATGGCGATGCGGCATACCTCGCGTGCCGGTATGCGAGCCAGGAGAAGATGATGCGTCTGATGGTCGATCTATTCGTCGAACGACATCGACGCGCGTAAGTACTCGCCCCTAGTGTTACTAGGGGCGATTTTATATACAAAAACGCGCCACATAGGCGCGTTTTTGTCTGTACGATACTCGCGTTTACGGAGCTACCGCCGAGACGACATTCGACTTGGCAGAGTTGCCATAGCCGTTTGCTGCATAGACGCGGTAATAGTACGTAGTGGTGGTGGTCGAGATGTTGGTATCCGTATGTGTTGTTACATTCGCGCTCTTTACCGCGATGAATGCGAATCCGGTCGTGGACGAAACGGTACTGCGCTCAACGAAGAAGTTATTCTCGTTGCCGGAGTTGTCGGCCCAGACTAGGTCGATCTGCGACGTCGACGTCCCAGTTACGGTAGTCGCGGAAGTCATCGTAGGGACTGCAGGAACATCGGCCGTCGTATCGGAAGCCGTGTTCGAGACGCCCGAGTATCCGGCTGTGTTATAAGCCCGTACTTGGTAGTAATAGGTAGTTGCAGCGGCGACGGACGTGTCAGTGTACGAGGTCGACGTCGCGGTGGTCGATGCGAGATGCGAGAACGAGATGCCATCGAGACTGCGGAGAACCTCGTTTGCAGACTGAGACGAAGAATTGTTGGTCCACGAAAGCGCTATCTGCTTAGCGGTCTGTGATGCAGTAGCCGAAAGTGCGCTTGGATCTGCCGGCACGGCCGGTGCTGCGGTCGTAGACGACGCTGTGTTGCTGTAGCTCGTGTACGCGCCAACGTTATAAGCGCGTACGCGATGATAGTACGTAGTCGAAGGAGAGCGGCCGGCGTCGTTGTACGCGGTCACATCAGCAGACGTAGTTGCGATAGCTGTCCAATTGACGGCATCGGTGCTGCGATCGATGGTGAATCCGCTCTCGTTAGACGATGTGTCCGTCCACGTTAGGTATACGTCCGAAGTAGAGGTTGCGGTGCTGACGAGCGTCGTCGGTGCCGTAAGCTCGGTGTAGGTGATTACCGCAGCGATACGCGAGAGCCGAGCACCCTTGGTGCTCGAGGTGAGCACCGCGCCGATCTCGAGTGTGGTAGATGCCATCTTGACGGTACTGAGCCCACTGTAGGTTGTCGTAGCCAACTCGACAGGCGTAGTACCCGAGAGCGAGTATGCTCCGCTGTCTGCGCTATTTACGCCGTTTAGACGATAGAACACATTCATCACAGAATTAGCTCCGCCAGACGTGACGCGCGAGGCGCATGGCTTAATCGCAATCTGAGTGATCGTCGCTCCATTAGGTACCGAAGACGAGCTGATCGCGTACGAATCGCGGCTCCCAACCACTGTCGTCGAGTTAGAGTCGGTGAGGCCGTTGCACGGCGTCTCATCAACCAACGCGAAGTGGCTGGTGCCGGTCGATGGCGTCCACTGGTTATAGTTGCCTGCTGCGACCGGTACGAGTGCCGACGTGCTGGTAGCCAACGCTACCGATGCCATGGCGATCGCTCCCACTACCCCCGACCCTACAAATACCGCTAATGGCCTCCGATACGAGACATGTGACATGTGTCTTTCTTTTTTAATCGATAATGACAAATAATCGCACGTTTTCGGCGCGATTTTGGCACTATCCCCACCCGCTATGCAGCTTGTTGCATGGGTCGAGTACCCGACCGAAGGATGAGCACAAAATTTTTGGTGGGATCGACAGCTACAGAAGTCGTATCCCAATCGGGAGACGAGGCATCTGATTTTATATCGAGCATCTTAACGGTAAGACCGTAGGATTGTGCCGCATTTAAAAGCGATTTCTTGCGTGCACCGATCTGGCCCGAGCTCTTGGCCCCCGTCATGCCGCCTCCGACTATGATCTCGGCCCCTGGGTCGCACTTGTCGATCCCGAACGAAAGCATGAGTTCGGCAAAATCGCTCGGCAATAAGAACCCTGCCGTGTTGTGCATTATAAATCCTCGACCGTCCTTGAGACCTACCATGAAAAAGCAGGGTCCGATGCCCTTTGCTATCAGTATGTCCGAGAGCATCTCGGTCGACTCGATGGTACCTTTGCCGACGACGCCGTACTCGCCTTCGTACACCATTCCCGTGGGAACCACTTTTCGCATCACCCCATTGATCTCGGTCCGGCGCTCTTTCTTACCGCCACGCGCTTTCTCGAGAATTGATTGGCCGCGCACCGCAGGTAAACGCTCGTTCATGAGGAGACGTACGAGATCCCGATGAGGATAATCGATCCCTTCCGTCTCCCACTCTTCGATATCGGCGCGATCATAGCCGACTATCTCGGTCTTGCGTGGCGCCTCGAGCGATTCGTTCGTCTCTGGCGCTCCCGATTGTTTTGGCATCTCGAGGTTCATATCATGCAGTGTACAGGATATATCGCACAAAACGACCCGGTTGAACCGGGTCGTTCATATTGCGCTCAATCACACCTTTTTCTTTTGAGCGGCGAGTGCCTTCGCTGCATGGTCGGTCATCCACGAGGACGACTGGACTTTGCCCCCGTGGCCCACGTTGAACTTGAGCTTGATGCCGAGTTCCTTGCACACAATTGCTTCGGGAATGTCGTCAGCAAAGCGATCACCGCCGTTTGCAAAGAGATAGGGCTTGAGCGCGCGCAGGGCCCTGCAGACGCTCTTGTCGGTAGCGTACTCGCCCTTCTTATGGTCGGTAAAGACGACCTTGTCTACAAACGAATAGGCTCCGATTATCTCGCCACGCTCTTTCTGCGGCATGAATACGAACCCCTTCTTGTCGGTAAGCCAGTTGTCGTTGTTGATGATGACGACGAGTTTGTCCCCCATCTTCTTCGCCTTCTGCATCATACGTACATGGCCAATATGCAGAGGATCGAACCCGCCCGAGACTGCCACCCACCGTGCCTTACCTTTCGTTGTGGTTTTGTTCTTCATACATTCAGGATACCACGGACCTTTTCTGATAACCCACAGCAAAAGCCGCCAGGCGTATCTGGCAGCTTTTGTAGGACTGGCTAGTTCGTTGTCTGGAAGCTTGCGGGCCAAGTAACGCTCACGTTACCTGATGCATCGGTCGTGTAGATCATGTAGTAGTAGCGTGTATTGGCAGTGAGATTTGGCAATACGACGCTTTGGGATCCCCTGAGCGATGCGTCCGTCATGGCAGATGCGCCGCCGACGGTGACCGAGTTCTGGTTCTCGGTGGTCGTGAGTGGGCTCGTGCTGTAGTAAACGACACCCTGCGCAATCTCGTTGGTGTTCCAGCTGACGGTAGCGGAGTTACGCGAGACTGCCGCATTGATACTCATGATAATCGGTGCACTCCCTGTGTCAGAAGTGACTCCTCCGTCAATGGCCGCGTTTAATATCGGGAGCGTCGCAGGTCCTACGCGCCCTACCGGTGGAAGGCCATTTCGGCTCTGAAAGTTCGATACTGCAGATTTGGTAAGGAAGCCGAAGTACCCCGTGACAAGACCTTGCGGGTACAAGCTCACGTCTTTCGCAAGATAGGTCTGGAGCGCAGATACGTCCGAGCCCGACATGCCAGTCTGGAGCTGCCGATTGAGCGTAGCTGCCTGTGCAAGAATCGGAGTCATGATAAGCAATGCCGATACCGCTGGGAATACGAATTTGTTTGTCATAGGTGGTCAACTAGGATAATAAGTCTGAACCGGGCTTGCGTACCTGAAGTACACGAGATCATGTCGTTCCGCATCGCGCTCGATACCTTGCGGTACAAACGATCGATCAGTGACGCGGTGTGCAAAATGCCTCGGTGCTTTTGCAACGATGTCACTGTACTCTCGAGACATGAAGCGCAGATGAGCACGAAAGACCGGTGTGCAACCGGACGAGCGCATCCTCATGTGCTGTATACTTTTTATGAACGCATCATGAAGATACTTACTCTCAATACGGGCTCCTCGAGCATAAAGTGCGCTTTGTACGATACCGCGCTTGCGACTCCAGATCTCTCGCTCGTGATCGCACGCATCGGCGAATCAGAGGCAACGCTGACATATCGTTCAGGAGCGAGCACGCCCAATGTCCGTTCAATCCCAGCGCCCGATTTTGACGCAGCGCTTGTGCTCTTTTGCGAAGAACTCGAGAATGCACTCGGTGGCGCGGCGCTCGACGGCATAGCGCACCGCGTGGTCTACGGCTCCCCATTCGCCGATCATGCTGTGATTACCGACGAAGTCATTGCGACCCTACAGGCATCGCTCCGCTTCGATCCCGATCACCTCCCGCAAGAGCTCGCGGTCATAGCGGCCATGCGTAAGGCATTTCCGGTACTTCCACAGGTCGCCTGCTTCGATACGGTATTCCATGCAAGTATGCCGCGCGTTTCGAAGATTATCCCTGTCCCGCGTCGCTATCTCGACGCCGGTTTGGTTCGGAGCGGCTTTCACGGACTTTCGTATTCGTACCTCATAGATAAGCTCGAGGAGACTGCCGGAGCAGAAATCGCGCATGGCCGCGTGATAATCGCTCACCTCGGAAGCGGCGCGAGCCTCGCCGCTATCAAGAATAAGAAGAGCGTCGATACTACCATGGGCTTTACGCCAGCCGGCGGCATCCCGATGGGTACGCGCTCAGGAGACATCGATCCAGGGGTCGCGCGCTTCATCATGGAGCACGACATGCTGAGTGCAGCGAGCCTGAGCGACATACTCAACACGCAATCGGGACTGCTCGGTGTGTCGGGTACGCATGCGCACATGTACCCGCTCATCATGAGCGAGGCGACAGACCCTCATGCCAAAGAGGCGGTCGACATGTTTGTCCATGCGGTACGGAAGTCGATCGGCTCTTACGCTGTCGTACTCGGAGGATTGGACGCACTGGTCTTCTCGGGTGGTATGGGAGAGCCGTCCGAGCCGATCCGACGAAAGGTCTGCACAGATCTCGGATTCCTCGGGATCGAGCTTGATCCCGCGCGCAACCTCGCGCACGAGACGCGCATCTCGACAGATGCGAGCACGGTCGGAGTGTTCGTATTGCCGACGAACGAAGAGTCCGCGATGGCCTCGATTGCCGAGCGGATAATCAAGGCGCCGCTCTAGCTCGACCACGTCCTCTTATCATTAATTAGACTGCCCATGCACCTTTCAAAAGAACATATCGAGAAACTAGACGCCTATTGGCGTGCGTCGAACTATCTTTCTGTTGGTCAAATCTACTTGCGTGAAAATCCCCTTCTACACGAGCCGCTCAAACTCGAGCACGTGAAGAAGATCCTACTCGGCCACTGGGGTACGACGCCAGGACAGAATTTCATATACACGCACCTCAATCGCATCATCAAGGCGCATGACCTCAACATGATATATATCTCCGGTCCAGGCCATGGGGGTCCGGCGCTCGTCGCCCACACGTACCTCGAGGGATCGTACAGCGAGATATACCCAGACATCTCACGGAATGCGGCAGGTATGCAAAGACTTTTCAAACAATTTTCATTCCCCGGCGGGATTCCAAGCCACGTATCTCCCGAATGTCCCGGCTCAATCCACGAAGGAGGCGAGCTCGGTTATTCGCTCAGTCACGCCTTCGGCGCGGCATTCGACAATCCCGATCTCATCGTGGCAACCATCGTGGGTGACGGCGAGGCCGAGACCGGCCCGTTGGCGACAGCATGGCATTCGAACAAGTTCTTAAACCCCAAGACCGATGGCGTCGTGCTCCCCATACTCCACCTCAACGGATATAAGATCGCCAATCCAACAGTCCTCGCCCGCGTATCGCATCTCGAACTGCAGCAGCTCTTCATGGGCTATGGCTGGACGCCGTACTTCGTCGAAGGAGACGATCCTGCTCATATGCATGCGCTTATGGCAGAAACGCTCGACAAGGTGATGCACGACATTCGCACAATGAAGGAGAAGGCTGCCCTGGAAGACGAGCCTGCACGTCCTCGCTATCCCATGATCATCCTGCGCTCTCCTAAGGGATGGACAGGTCCGAAAGAAGTCGATGGAGTAGTGAACGAAGGCAGTTTCCGCTCGCATCAGGTTCCCTTTCCCGTCGATGCCGATCACACCGAGAATATCGCCGTGCTCGAGACATGGCTCAAGAGTTACCGCCCAGAAGAGCTCTTCGATGCCGACGGAGCCCTCGTGCCACAACTCGCCGAACTGGCTCCCCAAGGGACACGCCGCATGGGCATGAACCCTCATGCAAACGGCGGGTTGCTTCTGCGCGATCTCCAGATGCCGGATTTTAGGAACTACGCGGTCCCGACCGAGGCACCAGGAACCAAGAAAAGTTCGGACATGGCAGTCTTGGGCGAATTCTTGCGCGATGTGATCTCGCTCAATGAGGGTTCGCGTAACTTCCGCATATTCGGTCCTGACGAGACTGTCTCGAACCGACTTGGCAAGGTCTTCGAAGTCACCAACCGCCAATGGAATGCCGACCGGGACGAGAACGATGAATTCCTCGCGCATGATGGACGCGTCATGGAGATACTGAGCGAGCACCAATGCGAAGGATGGCTCGAGGGATACCTGCTCACCGGACGGCATGGCATGCTCAATAGCTACGAGGCGTTCATTCACATCATCGACTCGATGTTCAATCAGCATGCGAAGTGGCTCAAGGTCACGCGCGGACTCGCATGGCGTCGTCCCATCGCATCTCTCAACATCCTCCTTGCATCGCACGTATGGCAACAAGCACATAACGGATTCACCCACCAAGACCCGGGTTTCCTCGACAACGTGGTCAATAAGAAAGCCGAGATCGTGCGCGTGTACCTTCCGCCCGACTCCAACTGCCTTTTGTCGGTCTGGGATCACTGTCTGCGAAGCAAGCACTACGTCAACGTTGTGGTTGCGAGCAAGTATGTGTCGTATCAATGGCTCTCGATGGACGACGCAATAGTCCATTGCACCGAAGGGATCGGCATGTGGGCATGGGCTTCGAACGACTCCGAACACGAGCCCGATGTCGTGCTCGGATGTTGCGGAGATGTGCCGACACTCGAAACCCTCGCGGCCGTCTCCATCCTGCGCGAACACCTACCAGATTTACATGTGCGTGTTGTCAATGTGGTCGACCTCATGAAGCTCGAACGCCCCACCGAGCATCCGCACGGCCTCTCGGATAACGACTTCGATGCCCTGTTCACCAAGGACAAGCCGATCGTGTTCGCATTCCACGGTTATCCATGGCTCATTCACCGACTTACCTACCACCGTACCAATCATGCCAATCTCCACGTCCGCGGCTACGTCGAGGAAGGAACCATCACAACCGGATTCGACATGGCGGTGCTCAACAAGCTCGACCGCTTTCATCTAGTCCTCGATGTGATCGATCGCGTAGAGTCACTTGGCACCCGCGGCGACTACCTGCGCAAGCTCATGGAAGACAAGCTCATTGAGCACAAGCAATACATACGTGAGCACGGCGTCGACATGCCCGAGATCGTCGAGTGGCAATGGAAAGCATGAATTGATGATATGCAAAAGCCCCTTGATGGGGCCGTTGCATACAAGAGCGTGATTACTTAGCACCCACTAAGTCCGCGCGCGATATTTTATACGCGCGTTCTCCGTGCCTCTCGGCACTCTTCTCTAGTGTGAATGTTTCCACGCGCCTTCGGCCCGCGTGTATCGACTTTTTTTTCCAAGTATGAAATCTTGATTGTCTTCGTGCCACGAATAGACGCTGATATCCACGTGTGGCTTGTCGATGGTGATCACGTTGAACGACTGCGGCTCACCGCGTACGCGCTCTGAAACGGTGCCCGACTGCACGGCCAGTCCATGCCGTTTGAGCGAGAGGAAGCGTTCAGATTTGGTGAGAACCGAATTGCGGTGGTAATGCCCAGAAAGGTACATGTCGACGTTTCCCTCAGACAGTATCTCGAGCCCTTTCTTCGCGCGCATTGCTACGCGATGATCAAGGTGTGCTGTCGGCAAATCGAGCGGATGGTGTGTGACGACAATACGCGTCACCGCTTCGGGATGGCTCGCGAGCCACGCGCTCTTGAGCTTCGCCTCGCGCAGAGACACGCGTCCGTCCTTGATGCGTGACGCCCTGACAGTATTGACACCGATTATCGCCAATTCTTCGTCCTGATACGCATCCTTCACAAACGGTGCGATGTATTTTTTGTACTTGCGGTAGGGATTGGCTGCACGCATGAGGGGCGAGTAGATCGGCGAGATGTCGTGGTTTCCCGGTATCACCACCGTCGGAATCTTCATGCGTTCGATCTGGCCCAAGAATACCTGTGCCGAGAGAAATTCTCGCTTTCGTGCCCGCTGCGTGAGGTCGCCGGAAATGACCAGGATGTCGGGCTTCGACGCAACGCATGCCCTCAGTATCTGCCGTATGATTCTCTCGTCCACCCGTTCAAAATGGATGTCCGACATATGGAGTATGGTTCTCATGAAGCGTATACAGAGTACCTCGGACTTACGTTTCTGTGCAAGGCGAGGCCGCAAGCTGCATAAACGACATCGCTAGCGCGCCATTTCTTTCCAATTCCACAAGTCCCACACCGCAGCCGCAACATTCGACGGTTCGCCGTAGAGCGGTAGGTAGTGGAGGTCTATGAACGGAAGACTGTTGGCCTCGATAATACCCCAGAGTCCGTCCTCGGGTGCCACTAGCGGGTCGGGAGAGATGAGATCGAAGCCGACGACAGGCACGAGGAGCGTCCGAGCTGCTCGCTCGACTGCTTCGCGTATCTTCGGATGCACGGTCGAGAGAATCTCGCGCGTCTCCCCGCCAAAGAGACGACCAGTGCGATGCGAAAGATCGACACTCTGTCCTTTAGGAAGCACCGAATCAAAGTTGTATCCTTGTCGCCTGAGGAACGCTTCATGCTCGTAGGTAAGCTCTACCGGCTGAACACGCTCATGGCGCGCGGTATTCTTGGTATCGACCAAAAGGCGGATAGTACTTGTCCCGTCGCCGACAACGCGTGGCGGATCGGCTTGGAAGAATCCAACGAGCGCGCCGTTTACGACTGTCGCCCGACAGACGCTGCCGCGCAGATGCTTCTGGACGATTACCCAGAAACAAATTTGCTTTGCCGAGAGAAACGCCTTAACGAGCTCTTCGTCGCTCGAGACAAACGTAGTGGTATGGCGTCCGCGTGATCCGACGCGCGGCTTCACTATGACGGTCCCGAGTTCGCGAAAGGCACGGCGCGCCTCTTCGAGCGTCGTTACGCTGAACGAGAGCGGAGACGCGAGCGACGCCGCCTGTAGCGTCCGTGCCAAGAGGTACTTGTCGTCGATCCACAGATACCCGCGCTGCTCAATGCCCGGAGGTATCGGCAGGCTGTCGAAGTAAAACCATGCGCCCCGTATGCGGGCCCGGTAGGTGTCGATCGGCTTTCCGTAGACACACACTTGCTCCATGAGCATGCCGCGCCGCTTCGCCTCTTCCCATATCACCTGCGAGCGATAGGTGGCTGCCTTGGTGTGATCGGGGTTGAACGCCGTGATGCGCATGGTGCGCGATATGAGGTAATGCACGAGCGCTATGCGTGATGTCGCCAAACGCGATAGCTCATGGATTCCGATGAATGCACGGTATCGCGAGAGCTTGAGGTTCGCGATACTAAGTGCCACATCGGCACTACGCAATACCCAGGCAAGCTGGTGATTGACCGGACTGTTACCGCATGCCTTGCAAGAGCCGACAGCTTCTTTGTATTCGGGAGTTGCTGTCATACGAGAAGATAGTATAGCAAAACAAGCCCCACGAATGTGGGGCTTGTTCGGTATTAGTGGCCTCCAAAACGCATAGATGCATTGGTTAACCGATTAACCATTTAATTATCCCACGTTTATTCGGGTATTCGAGCCTGGGCTGTGCATAGCCACTTGGCGTGCGTCGGCACCTTCAATTCACGTTACCGAGCATCGGGATAGCAAGACGCCGACGCCTGGATTCTCCCTTGAAGAGATTCTTGGTCCTCTCGGAGAGGTCTCCCCGCTCGCCCAGGTGCGCTCCGTGCTTGTGCGCCAAGAAACTCGACCCTAAGAACACCGCATGCTTTCCAAAACGCGCACTCAGCTTGTCGACCGAGTCGTAGACCGCCTTGAGCGCCTGGGACTCGGTCACGGACCCAAAAAGATCAAGCTGTGGGTTCACGTTTTCCTCTAATCCCAAGAGCATGATGCCGGTTGCTCGGTACTCCACCCCTTTTTTGAATACTCCGCCATAGTGAGTGCGTACGTGCCGCAAGATGTCCTGAGGAACCGCAGTCGGGCTCGACAGCTTGAGCTCACAGGAATGGTAGTTGAAATCCTGCGTCTTCAAGAAGAAAGCTACATGCTTGGTAGTGAGGTTCCAGCGGCGTGCCTTGATACAGGCATTTTCGATGTTCTTAGAGAGCTGCGCGAAGACAAAGTCTGGATCCTTCGACGGCGGCGTGAACGTCTTGGTCTTAGATATCGAGTAGTACGTATCGCGTCCTTCGCGGTCGATCTCGTTAACCACCTCTCCATTAAGCTCTTGCCAGATCTCGTAATAGGGCTTTGCTACGGTCTTTTTTACCCATTCCTCGTCTTTGCGTGCAAACTCGAGCGCGGTACGTATGCCGTGCTGCGCAAGGTGCGCCGCCGTATTGGGCCCTATGCCCCAGACCTTGATTGTGGGTGTCTTTGCCAAAAAAAGGTGCGCATCTTTGAGGGGTATCACCGTGAGACCCGAGGGTTTCTTCCACTTTGAGCCGATCTTCGCGAGCGCTTTGGTCGCCGAGAGCCCAATACTAAATGTCATGCCTAGCTCGGAATCGAGGTCGTGTTTGATTCGTTCGGCCATTGTCGCATACGGCATGTGCAAGCTGGATCTGAGCCCTGTGAGATCTGCGAAGCATTCGTCGATAGAATATTCCTCTACAGTCGGCGTATAGCGTCTCACGATCGCGTACATGCGCTGCGAAAAAAGGCTGTACGTCTCGTAGTCGCTCGGCAGTATCACGGCATCGGGACATTTTTTGAGCGCGTCCGAAAGCTTTTCGCCCCGCGTCACTCCACGCGCCTTCGCCTCGTAGGTGCATGCCGACACAATCCCACGCTCCTTGCCCGTTATGACCGGCTTTCCGCGCAAGGACGGATCCTTGGCGACTTCGCAGGATGCAAAGAATGAGTCGCCGTCGATATGAAGTATGGCTCTCGGAAATGATCGCGGTTCGCCCCAGCTCATACCATGTAGTAGAATTTCGGCCTGTTAAATCTTTTTTTGCTCATAGAGAAACTCTTTTAAACGGCGTTGCAAAAGTCGCTTGCCCTGTGTCTTTTTAAAATATCCTTCTCGTCGAGAAGCGTCAGTTTTATTAAGACAGGCTTCGTAGTAAATCACCCGCCATGGCTGAGCATGCTTTGTAGAAAGATTTAACCCTTGATTATGTTCTGAGAGTCGTCTGCGCAAATCGCTTGTAATGCCGACATACATTGTTCCCATTTTCATACTCTGAAGAACATAGGTATAGAACATAATCAGGCTGAAATTTCACTACAGGGCCAGTCGTTATCGCGCTATCTCGGAAAACTTGCTTGCCGGGATGATGCGTACCTCGACCGAGTTGCGCTTGAACGCATAGGCCTTCATAAGACGATAGATGCCGTCGAGCACGATCCAGCGTCCGCGGTGATGCATGATGTCTATAGGATAGTCGAGATCGGCCTCGAGCATACGCGCCCACTCGTCGCGATATGCATCGGGATTCTCGAGGATCTGGCGCGACGAGACGCTAGAGTAGCCATTTCGCTCCGAATGCAGTGGCAGATCGAAGTACCAGACGAGATCGCGTATATCCATATTCGTGATCGGCGCGTCGACGAGCCAGACTTTTTCTTCGTCCCAAAGAAAGTCGTACGCGGCTCTGGGGTCGGTGTGTCGAGAAGATGTAGTTTGCATAAAGATTCAAGAACATGATATGGAGCGTATAGAACATAGCGATTATTAATACTTTCTAACGACTGCGATGACGACGGCCTCGACGCGCATGGAACCCTCGGGATAGATGTCTTGGTACTTCTTGTTCGCCGGTTGCAAATAGTACGTATCTCCTTTTTTACGAAGATACTTGAGCGTGTATTCGCCATCGACATTGGCGACAACTATCTCTCCGGGCTTGTACGATTGCTTGCGTTCGACGATCACCATGTCGCCTTCGTGGATGCCGGCTTCGATCATGGAATCGCCTTTGACCTTGAGTATGTAGCTCGCCTCTTTGTTGGGCGTAAGGTATTCGTCGAAGCTGATGGTGTCTAGGAGCTCTTCTTCGGCTGGGCTTGGGAAACCTGCCTCGACGAGACCGAGCATGCGCATTTCGCCGTACAAGTGCTTGGGGATGAGACGGCCAGTCTTGTCTGCCGATATGGCACCCGAGTCGATGAGCTTTTTTACCATGTAGCGGACCGCACCTTTAGACTTGTAGCCGGTGAGCCGCATGATCTCGGTATACGAGGGCATGCGCTTGTTGTCTTGGTAAAACTTTCGTATTTTCTCGAGTTGCCTGTCCATGTACAGAGCATATAGTACGTTCGTACTAATGCAACGCGCTAGAGCTGTGGACAACTTTTTTGGCTACGATATAACCAGTACAGCACAGGAGGAATACATGGCACTTGTCAAAGCACCGTTCTCCGCATCTCAAGTCGAAAGTCTTAACGCGTGGCAAAAGCTCGGCTACGTTCACGAGTTCACCTGCGGCGTAAGCAGCGGTCATCCACCCTTAGTCGCCACCGAAAAGGGCTGGCACTGCGCACGATACGATTGCACCTATACACAAGACTGGGCACACGATTTTATGGCGGACAAAAAACTTCATCCCCTACCGCCACTTTCGAAGAAAGACTAGGTCCAGCCCTCGCGTTCGCGCGAGGGTTCTTTATTACAAGATTGTGCGCAAACATTGACAAACCTTGGTGTGTAAAGCATTGTGCAGTCGGACTAAACCAGAGGAAAGGAATAACAATGGAACCAGTATCGGCCGGAATCTTCGGATTCCTATTGGGCCTCAGCTTCTGGTGGTGGCTTGCCATCATCGTGGGTATCGCCTGCATGTTCCCTATCGTCGAGTACGAACAGGGACCGCTCGGGCTCCTCACCATCGTCGGCGTCTGCGTGATCATGTACTTTGCGTCGGGCGTTAATATGGCTGCGGTCATATGGAACAACCTGCCCTTGGTACTCGCCTATGGAGCCATCTATATCTGCATCATCGGTGCAGGATGGAGCGTCTTTATGTGGCGACGACTCGGAAAGAAATGCCGAGCCGAGTTCGACCGATTTCACCAAGAGTTCATCGCCACATGGCGCGATAATCTCAGTCGACCAAATAGCAGCGCGCTTACGGAGCTGCTCAAGAATCACACCGATAAGGACGAGACAAAAAAAGCGATGACCGAGGCGCTCGCGGCAAATACGATTCCCGATCAGCTTTTGGACCAATGGCATGACGAGATGCGCGATGCTGCGCTTTCGAGGCGAGCCCTCGGACTGCGCAACGATGACAATCGTCTGTCGTTCAGCAAGCCGTCGCCCTTGGACTACAAGCGCAAGATAACGACGTGGATCGCGTTCTGGCCGTGGAGCATGGCATGGTATGCGCTCCACAATCTGATCATGGACCTCGTCAATGCCGTTTGGCGTCGCCTGGTACGCGTGTATGCCTACTTCAGCGACAAGGCCTTCGAAGGCGTCGATGACCGACTGCTTCGCAAGAAGTAAGCTTTTGACCCCGCATAAGGCCGCAGTATTCTGCAGCACTTATGCGGGGTTTTTATTTGCTTGCCAAATGCGTTTTTTTAATGTAAAAAACATACAGTAAGAATAGAGTAAGGAGTCTAAGTAATGACACCACAAGAACGCGGGGCTCTCAACGAGACCCGATTCTTAGAAGCAGCAACCTGGCTCCTTCGATGGGACAACACCATCGTCCTCGAAGTGAGGCAATCGCCTCCCGGGCTCGATGCTCGTGGAGTCGATATGGTCGTCAGGATCAGACTCCCGAAAGAGAGTCCGAAAGCTGAGATGTCTGTTCCGGTGGAAGTGAAGAGCTCTCCGCAAGGAGTCGCCAAGTGGAAAGTGGTCCACAGGGATCACTACGAATCTGGCGTCCTCATCTTTCACATCCGTGATGATATGCCGCGAGAAAATCTCGGCAAACTCATCTACGATGCGTTATGGAAGGTCCACAAAAACAGCCGCGACGGAATGCTCTATGCATCCTGGTGGCAGCGCGTCTTTGCGGGCCGAGGAAGCAAGAAACTTCACTCGAACATAGAACTCATCAAGAAAGAACGCGAGCGTCGGAAGGAGCCGCCAAAAGTGGAGCCTCCGAAGAAACGCTAGCGACAACAGCCGCCCGAAGACAATCGTCTTCGGGCGGTTTTATATAAAAAATGTGCGGCGGAGGGAAATCCCTCCGCCGCTTGTCATGCTCATGTGCGCTTCTTGCGCTTAGCTTTCGCCTTGTCGGGTTTGCGTCGCCGCTCTGCCAAATACCGCCTGACGCTGTCCTCCTCGGACTTTGTCATCACGATCTGGTTCGCCTGGATTGGCGAGTTCAGCTCGATCTCGCGCAGATCGATGCCCACCGCATACGCGATCGCAACCGTCACCTTGTAGGTGTGATTGCGTCCATCTTCGAGCAGGAACTTCCTGACCGTCGATGTCGAGACGCCAGCTTCGCGCGCGATCTCGCGGTTGGTGTACTGCCGCCAGAACAGGCGGTTGCGTACCCGCAGCTTGAGCCGCTCCATGCGGCTCTCGGCAAAGTCGTCCATGACCTTGCGAGTGTTTTTCACTATGCTAATCCTTTTCTGGCTACTGCTACCAGTGTATATTATATATTATTTTATATACTGTGTCAAACTCCCATCGTCGCGTTTCGTCTCTTGATGAGATCGAGCAAAATCTGGGTAAGTTGCGCTATCTGGGCCTGCAAAGCGGCTATCTTTACCTGATCTTCGGCAGACACTGTCTGAGCCGTCGTAGCGTCCGACGACTGCGTTGCCGCGGTTGTGACAGGAGCCGGCGAGGCCCCCGGGACATAGCTTAACAGCGCCGATCGCGTGCGAGCCCCCGCAAAGCCGTACCCGCTCGTGTACTCGCTGCCAGAGCAGACCGAGAGGTGCGCACATTGGAACTTTTGCAAAGCGATGCGGGTAAAGGCACCAAACTTATTGGTCTCGTTCCCTGCCGAACCCGGACCGTCCTTTGCAACCGTAAAGCCTGCCGCGTTGAGGAGGCGCTGCAGCACGAGCACATCCGGATCGATCATGCCGAGCGAGAGGTCACGCGATAAGGTCGCTGTAACCGTCGTAGTTGAGTTCTCGGCGTTTACCGCAGACTTGCTCCAGCATGGAAATGAGTCGAGCCATGGTGCTGTCCCCTCTGTTTGATACAGGTAGTTTGCATATAGTATGTTGCCTTCGATGGTGTCTATGTCGAACCCAAGTGACTTTGCAAACGCACGATGCACCGAGGCATTTACCTGGTAGATACCTACCATGCCGCCAGAGCCCCCGTCGAGCACGTTTCCCGAGTCGTCAAATTGCCGAAAGCGCGACTCGCAGTCAGCAATGGCGATCATCTCGGGATGCGCAGCGAACTGCGCGCGAATAGTCATCTCGACCGTGTCGTTCGATGCGGCAAACGCGAGTGCCGGCACCAGAGAGATCACGAGAGTCGCGAGGGTACAATATTTTTTTGCATGCATCCACAAAGCCTAGCAGTCCGCTCGCGCGAGTGCCAGGACACAATCAACACATGTGTGAACGAACGTTACAGACGATTCGACTTAGTAAGTGGGTCGCCGAGGAGCTGTTGCAAATCGCCCAGTACTCCGGCATCGACCCCAAGATACAGTATCAACAGAGGTCCTTTGACATAGGCATGAAAGAACTCGCGTCGCGACAAAGTTTTTTCTTTTTCGAACATAACCTTTGCCTGTGATCGAGCCGCCGCTTCGCTTACGTACTCATACACCTGAATATTATCGTTATCGATACCGATCAAGATACCAGGTACCCGTAGGTACGGCTGGGTCACCGATCCGAGCGCGTATGCACTATGGTCTTGCTTGAGCAAGGCAAGGAAGTGCACGGTCTCCACCTGCGGATCCATGTCGGCTGTGGTTCCGAGCACGATCTGCGGCACGAGCACGAGTTGTGCGAAGGCGTACGCGATAGCAACGGCCACGCAGGGAACGGCGACAAAGAGCACGAACATACGCCGCAGAGGATGCACAATCTGCCCGTATTGAGGCGGTCCGCTGAAGATGGGTATTTCGTTAGGAGTGATCGCAAATGGCATACAGGTAAGCGTTCGATACGTGCACAGTACCGCAGCTCTGTTAGTAATCTATGAAGAGAGGCACTACAGAGCCGTTATTTGACTTTTACGCTATTTATGCTAAAATGCCTCGAGCATACAACAACTGGGAGATTTTAGAAATGAAGCCAGTAATCAAGGTTGTCGACAGAACGTTCGGTCACCTCGCTCGGGCATTCTTGCGCAACTGGATCGTCCACCCCGTCTTCGTGATGCTCTATCGCGTCGAAATCCGGGGTGGCGAGGCTGCCCTCTCGTGCAAGGACACCGGTGCCATCGTGGTTCCGAATCACACATCGCGCATCGACGGACCGTTTCTGATTTCGATGGCCTGGCCGCACGCTCGGATTCGTCCGACGGCGTGGCATGCCGAATTCAACCACTGGGCCCAGAAGTGGCTCATGGTGCTCTTCAGCACCATTCCTCTCGGAAGCCCGAAAGAGCCTCCGAAGAAGTGGGTGAAGCGCTCGCTCTCGCCGGGTGCTGATCCGCAAACCGCCTGGGACATCTACCGACGCTACCTCAAGCAGGTGGCGCTCGAGACCATGTCAAAGGTCCTCGGTGCCAACCACTTCTTGGTTGTGTTCGCAGAGGGCGGCATCAACAAGACGGGTGCAGCCGAAATCTCGCCGACCCTTTCGGGAGTCTACGACCTCGTCCAAGCACACCCGGACAAACCAGTCCTAATGGTGAAGATAATCGGATTGAATGCTCGACGCCCGTGGTTCCGTCGGAAGTTCGTCATCATTCTGATTCAGCGGTACGATAACGTGTCTACCGATGGCGGCCTCGCGGCCTTCAACAAGGCACTCGAGGATCAGATGAATTACGGAACTCCGCTTCCCACGCGCCAGACGGTCGCCGCGTAAGTTCTTTCGACAGCAAACCGAGCCCCGAGCGACTAATTTCGCTCGGGGCTTATACTATTGGTATGTGGAACCTGACTGCTGCGGAAGAGAGGCTTTTTAAAAAACTGCGCACGCCGCAAAAGATACAGGATTTTTTAGATACCATACCAATCAATTACGAAAAGAAGGGCGATACTCACCTCTCGCCGCGGATGGTGATACAACAAAACAAAGCGCACTGCATCGAGGGTGCCGCGTTTGCCGCAGCGGTCTTGTGGTATCACGGGCACACTCCCTACCTTATGGACTTTACAACAAAGCCGCACGACGAAGACCACGTAATCGCACC
>CAZYLZ010000006.1:0-1128 GCA_964648335.1 uncultured Candidatus Saccharibacteria bacterium
ACATGGGAAAAAATCCGACGAGTAGCACATAGAGTAGCGTAATGATTCGCATTCTCATTCTCCTCGATTTGACCACTGCTCGGAGTATTATACATTCTATTGACGTGTTAGTCAACTCCATTTTGAGAATTCTTTTGATCTGCAGCCAAGGCATTATCCTCACCTTTGCGAGAAAACTTGCGTCAGTCTTTAGCTCTACAAAAAACCGGCACCTTTGTACGGTGCCGGCAGAGCCTTATCGCAAGTCACGGACCAGCGCTACTGGCCAAGATACGGCGGCGTAACACCTGTGCAAACACGATTAGCACCACCCATACGATAGGCAGGTGCAGCCCGTAAATGGCAAGCTCCGCAGCGCCAAATACGACCGAAAAAAGCATGAGCATCGTGCATTCGTCCGCTGCTTTCTTGTACTGTTTCGCCGCATGCATCTGGCTAATTTTTGCGAGCCGCCAGAAGCCGTAGACCGTCGCTGCGACGAATGCGAGAGAGATTAGTACCATGACATTACTTGCCATGCGCACACCTTCCTTTTGTTGCTTGGACTGCACGATTTATACCGGCAAACGCTCGTACGTGCAACAGCAATAAATCCCTCGCCGATAATCAGTTCTGTGAATATAAAACCGGCACCCTTCATGGGTGCCGGTTGTCGTAGGTGCCGTTCTAGCAGGCTTTGCAGGCCTGTAGGGTCTCGGCAAGTCCCGTGACGATGTCGTGCGCCTTACGCGTCCGACACTGCGCAATTACGAGGACATCGCATATGTCCCGCGTTCCGGCGTACTTGCCGCTCGAGTAGGCGATTGCCTCTGCGACGGCAAACAAAACGACTGCCTTGACGTCGCGTTCGATCGCCGAGCGCGATGCCGGCGAGCCTTCAAGCGCGGCGATCTCGGTTATGAGATTGCCGGCCATCACGCGGCGACACTGCTGCGACATAAGCGCGATCTGCTCGCGTGGCAGACCAAAATCGACGAGATTTTCTTCGGCTTGGCAGTTGACTTGCTGCACAAGCTTGAGATTAGGTTTCAATGTATTCTTCCTTCTCTTACTTTAACTGATTTGTATTATACTTCGATTTTCTATTTTTGCAAGTAAAAAGCCGACACCTTTCGGTGCCGGCTTTGC
>CAZYLZ010000006.1:1228-70325 GCA_964648335.1 uncultured Candidatus Saccharibacteria bacterium
TGCGCTCACGCCGCAATAATGCGGCGGTATTCTGCCAGATTCTGGTGCTTTGCCAGATGCTCGAGGACCAGTCGGTTCTCGGGAGTGTCCAAGAACGTCCGGTGCTCGTGCTCGATAGTCTCGTCCCACTCGGGCATGCCGATATCGCTCATGGTGCGCTCGCACCGATACGAATGAGTCCTGACAGCATCGGTGTACGAGACCTCAGCTCTAAACCAGTGCAGCCGCCTACCACCTGGCAGCAGCTGCACAGTCGGCATTCCGAGCGCCTTCAAATAGCTGATATTGAGGGTCGTATTTTTCTCGACCCGCACCACAATATACGGCACGCCGACTTTGAATTTCGGGGCAGTAAGCGGTAGTAGGTTCAGCATGAGTTCCTCCGTTACAAATCCGGTCGATAGTGTACGACTTCACACATATATGTCAAATAACGCTCCCGGACCGTAGCCCAGGAGCGCTATTTTTAGAAAACATTACTTGACGACCGAAGCGATTCGGCTGCGGATGCTCCTGTCCTGCTCGGCGCGTTTGCGCACGTCGAAGGTGAATTCGGTCTTCCCTGCTTCGTCGGTGCGGATGCCCACCCGCACTTCTCCGCCCTCCATCACACCCCGCGAGACCATCATGTTAGCGATTGGCGTAAGGAGCGCCGACTGGATGAGGCGCTTCAGTGGTCGCGCTCCGTACTGCGGGTTGTAGCCTTCTTTGGCCAAAAACGCGAGCGCATCGTCGGAAACCACAATCGATATGTCTTTGTCTTTGAGGCGCTCGGTGACGAGTCCTATCTGGATCTTGACGATGTTCTGGATGGCTGCGCTCGAGAGGATGTTGAAGATGATGATCTCGTCGAGACGGTTCAAGAACTCGGGGCGGAAGTAGTCCTTAAGGGCGTCGGTCACCTTTTGGCGCGTCTCGTCGTACTTTTCGGCGTCGGTGATGGCCGATCCACTAAAGCCGAGCTTCGAGAACTTGTCGATGAACTCGGCGCCGATGTTCGAAGTGAGGATGATCACCGTGTTCTTAAAGTTGACGGTGCGACCCTTAGCATCGGTAAGGCGCCCGTTGTCCAAGACCTGCAAGAGAATGTTGAATACTTCGGGGTGTGCCTTTTCGATCTCGTCGAAAAGGATAACGGCGTACGGGCGATGCCGCACACGCTCGGTAAGGCCTCCCCCTTCGTCGTGTCCTACGTAGCCAGGCGGCGAGCCGATGAGCTTGGCTACCGAGTGCTTCTCCATGAATTCGGACATGTCGACGCGGATGAGCGCCGACTCGTCGTCAAAGAGATACTGTGCGAGTGCTTTGGTAAGTTCGGTCTTGCCCACGCCTGTAGGACCCAAGAACAAGAAACTGCCGATAGGACGATTAGGATCTGCGATGCCGGCGCGCGAGCGCTTAATCGCGTCCGAGACACGCTGCACGGCATCTTCTTGGCCGATGATGCGGTCCTTGAGCTGCTCTTCCATGCGTGCGAGCTTCTCGGCCTCTTGCTCGAGCATGCGCGAGACAGGGACCCCGGTCCAGCGTGCGACGACCGCCGCGATGTCGCTTTCGGTAACCTCTTCTTTTAAAATACGGCGTGTCGACTGCAACTTCTTGAGCCGCTTGAGCTTAGTGTCGAGCTCTTTCTCTAACGTCGGGATTCGTGCATAGCGGATCTCGGCAGCCTTGGTAAGGTCTGCGGCTGCTTCTGCAGACTCGGCCTCGAGGCGCAGGTTCTCGAGCTCGCTCTTAATCTCTTTTATGGAGGTAAGCGTCTCCTTTTCGTTAGTCCACTTGAGTTCGAGCTCTTGCGTGCCTTCCTTAAGATCTGCTATCTCTTTCTCGATTATCTTTGTGCGTGCCTTGGACTTTTTGTTGTCGTCCTCGACATCTTTCTTAAGTGCTTCTTTCTCGATCTCGAGGCGCATGATCTTGCGATGCGCTTCTTCGAGCTGCGGCGGCTTGTTCTCGAGCGAGAGCCTGAGAGCCGATGCAGATTCGTCTATGAGATCGATCGCCTTGTCCGGCAAGAAACGGTCGGTTATGTAGCGCGAGCTCAGCTTTACGGCGGCGATGAGCGCCTCGTCGACGATCCGTACGCCATGATAGAGCTCGTATTTCTCTTTGAGACCTCGCAAAATGGCGACCGCGTCGTCGGTAGACGGCTCGTTTACGTACACCGGCTGGAAGCGGCGTGTAAGCGCGGCGTCATGCTCGATGTGTCGCTGGTATTCCTTGAGGGTAGTTGCTCCGATTATGCGCATCTCACCTCGGGCGAGTGCAGGCTTGAGCATATTCGATGCGTCCATCGCACCTTCTGCGGCGCCGGCACCTACCAGCGTATGGAGCTCGTCGATAAAGAGGATGATCTTGCCTTCAGCACGTTCGACTTCTTTCATGACGGTCTTCAGGCGCTCTTCGAACTCGCCGCGGTACTTCGTGCCGGCGATGAGGAGGCCAAGATCAAGCATCACGAGGTCTTTGCCACGCAAAGACTCGGGCACATCACCGCTTGCAAGGCGTTGTGCCAAGCCTTCGGCCACGGCGGTCTTGCCCACACCCGGCTCGCCGATAAGTACCGGGTTGTTCTTGGTGCGGCGGCTCAGTATCTGTATGACGCGCGTTATCTCTTCGTCGCGGCCGATGACCGGGTCGAGCTTATTCTCGCTCGCAAGTTTCGTGAGCGAACGCGCGTAGCGCTGGAGCGCTCGAGCCTTCTTGTTGGGTTCGTCGGTGTCCGACAAGCGTCCTTCCTTTATGTCGGCCAATACGCGTGCGAGCGCGGCACGGTCGATCCGGAAGCGGCGCAGCACCTCGGCGGCCTGGCCGGGGTGCTCGAGAACAGCGAGGAGAAGGTGCTCAGTCGAGACGAACTGATCGTTGAACGATGCGGCGATGCGCGGAGCAGCCTCGAACACCTGCGCCAATTCCGGCGTCAGGTAGAGCTGAAACGACGGAGACACCGTGTTGCCCGTCGAGCCGGCATCGAGCATCTCGATCACCGAGTCCAAGAGGTTATTCGTGTCGACCTCGATCTGCTCGAGCATCGAAAGTACGAGTCCTTCGTCTTGCGAGAGAAGCGCCAAAAAGAGATGGAGCGGATTGACCTGGTTCTGTCCCCGCTCGATAGCAAGCTGATGAGCGCGGTGAACCGCTTCTTTGGCTTTGGTTGTGTAGTTGTTGAATGGCGTCATAGTGCTCTTATTGTTTTGCTTGTAATCTCGCTTACGTCCCAGGCGTCGACGTGGCCGGTTTTAATAGTTCGAGGATAGCACGGGCAGGTACTATCGTGCCATCGTTGCCCGTCACGATACCTACGACGGACCCATCGGTATTTATTACAGGACTCCCAAAAATGGCTGAAATGCTTGTTCCAATAGCCTTTGTGCTCGGGGTCGAGGTGCTTGCGTCTGTTGGCATCGTGGTCACTATTCCTTGCGAAACCCTTAGGTTCTCGATTCCCGAAAGCCCAATGATCGTATCGCCCAAACGAAGCGCTTCGGAGTTAAGGTTGGCCGGAACTGCCTTCGGGCTCGAGCTTGCATCATCTAATGCAAGTAGGGAGACTCCATGAAGACCGCTGACAAACACGTGGGCCGTCACGTCACCACCAGGGAGCCGCACAATGTAGGTACGGTCCTTCTCGAACTGGTTCGCGTCGGTGGCGATGATCCCGCTCGTTACGGCGACCCCTTTGGCAGTAAAGACAGGTTCGTCGGCGTCGATTGAGTTGCGATAGATACCGGCGACGGATGGTGACGCCTTAGCAACCGCCTTGGCAATGAGATCGGTCTCTTTGATGATGACAGTCTTCTCTTGGGTTATGACACTCGCCGTCTGCGACTGTGATGGCACGACCTTCTCCACGGTACGCTCGACGATGCGGTTTATGTTTTGCGTCACGGTCGAGGGTGCCTGCTGGACCAAAGCTACTGTGACGATACACGTGGCTATCGAAGTCACAAAGCTCACCAGTAAGGTGAGCAGGATGAGCTGAGATTTGTTGAGTTCTTCGACATTCATAGGGGCATCATAGCAAGCACTACTTGCTCTGCAAGTGTGAACATGGTCCCGAGCATACGCCTATGCCAAGACTGGAGCGCCCATATGGAAACCGAGGACGAGCAAGGTGGCAAGCGCGGTACAGACGAACATGAGAGCCTGCATTGACCGTTCGATGGCGTATCCGCGGGTATCTATTGAAAGCGTAATGATGAGCGGTATGGAGACGAGCACCACAATGAGCAAGAAGAGGTATTTCACTATCGTAAACGGCGAAGTTTTTGCCCAGTCCAGGAATCCACCCTTTGCGGTCTCGACGATCACCACCCGTGCCGAAGAGACCTTCTCGGGAAGCGAAAAACGACTCCTCACGAGATCAGATTCGGGCGACAGTGACTCTACGGCTGGCTCAAGTGCTGTGAGTGCCACCTCGGTTACTGTCGTCGTAGCAACTATTGCGGCTTCGTCCTTGAACTCGAGCACCTGGGTCTCGGCGCCGAGAACCCTGTCCGACTTTGCCGCTGTCGCGAGCTCGACATGCACCTCCTCGGGTTTGAATGACGGAGGCGGAGCCTGCGTTACGCGCTCGACAAGCTTCGGCGAGCCGAACATCTCGACGACAAACGTGGTCTTGTGGCCTTGATACGTCCCCTCTGCGGTCGCCACTCCAATGTTCGTGTAATGCTGATGCAAAAGATTCGCGCGATGCCCTGGGCTGTTCATCCACGCGCTCTCTACCGCACTCGAGTCCGAGAAATCGATAGCGAGGTTCTCGCCGGCATAGAGATAACTGTAACCGGCGCGCTTTACCCAATCCCAGGGCTGCGATCCATCGGGGCTGGTATGCGAAAAGTATCCCTTTTGTGCCATGTCGTTGGCCTTGGCCTGTGCGGCAAGTACCAAGAGTGGATCGACAGTAAGCGAATCAAGCGACTTTGCCGCGCGGTCGGCATTTGCAGATTCGGTAAGTACGCTGGCGACTACCGCTGCGTACTGTCCGCCCTTTACCAACTGCGTCTGGTATACAGCCACCGTAACAGAACCGGCAAGAAGCATGGTACACACCGAGAGCACTGGTCCACGCATCATGTGCGGATAGTGATCGTTGCCCGGATGCGGGATGAGGGCGTGCTTGAGCCATGACATGGCAGTAAGTATACCGCCCTTCGGCACGCTGTTTCTATAGTATGTCCACAAATAAAAAACCGCCCGGGTGTGTCCCGGACGGTGGTAGTTCTAGTACTCGTCGTTGGTCGAGCACTCGTAGGCATCGCGAAGCTGGACGATTTCTGACGTCCAACTACAGAGCCACGAGTCTTTTCGTGCAAGCATTGTCAGTGCCGCCGTCGTGCCGGGGATGCCATACTTGCTGGCGGCTTCCCCAATAATCTCCCGCATCATGTCGAACCATTCGTGTCTCGAGTACTTCTCGATCCTCGTGTGGTCAAACCAGCCACGTTGTGCCAAGACCTCAGCGGCGTCCACCAAGCAATCGATTCGCTCGGGGATACACGCCTTCTGGTCGCGGATGTGGGTGTAGGCGCGGGTGGCGTTCTGGTACTTGCTCATTTGGGTGTCCTCTCCATCCGACCAGAGCGTATGCTCGGTCTTCAGATGGCAAAGGTCTCATCAGGCTAGGCCGAGACCGTGAGGGACAAACGAGGAGCTGACACCGACTAATATCATAGCACAGATATACGAATATTCAAATCAAACAAAAAACCTCCCATACGCGGGAGGTTTTTTGTTTGGGAAACAGAATTATCGAGTGACTGTGATTGCTGGCGGTGTTGGGATCGAGGTTTCGTTCAATGCCTCCGGTGCAGCTACAGTATAGCGACCATCTGCATTGACCAAGATCGTAAACTTTGTGTCCGCACTAGCTCCGCCGGTTGGGTCTACTGGCATAACCGCCATGTAAACAGGTACGAGGCACGACTCCAGGTTTACGAGACCAGATCCAGTACCGATTTTTCGAGCAGTACCGTCAATCGCCTGCCCGATACCGGTGCATGTGAACTGTCCCTTGTTGTCCGCAAGGTTTTGGCCTACCGCGTTTAAGATCGTGTTGACTGCCGACGAGCGCTGCGTGTTGCGTGCCTGTGCGAACTGCTTTGCCGGGTTGATAGCGATGATGACAATCGCTGCCAATATAGCGATGATGCCGATAACGACCAAAATCTCGATGAGCGTGAAGCCGCCAGAAGCGACTGCTGACTTTACTCGTTTCATAAGTGAATACATATCTATGCTAGCTAAATAAATTACTGACCCCGATATACCTTGCCTCCTCCCCTTCCCGCAAGTCTGACGATGTCGTCTGCTATGGGCTTTCACCCCACGCACCGATAACGACCGACGGCGGTGGAGGTGGTGGAGGTGGGGGCGGTGGGGGCGTATCGTCGTTCACTATCGTGCATTGCTTCGTTTCGCCTGCGGCTATGGTTCCACTGCATAGAGGTCCGAGCGTCTTTGCGTAGCCCGCGACTCCCGGCTCTTCATCTACGGTGTAGGCCCCCGGGTCGAGCACGACCGAAACTCCCGGCGAATCGGTACCGGGAAATGTAGCCTGGCTCACGTTGGTGCCCGAGACCGTCATCGTAAAGTCCGCTGCGACCGACGATCCGGTGTTGTCGTTGACCACGTGCTTTACCACGTAGATGGTGCCCGTGGTCGGCGGCGGCGGCGGTACTATGGCCGCCGCAGGACACACCTGCGCTCCGATAAAACTAAAGATACCTTGCATGTCTGCGGACGTCGGCGAGATAAAGAAGTTGTCGCCGTCGCCGTTTTCTTGCACTACTTGGTAGTACACCCTAACCGGGATGTGATCGAGATAGAAGTCGCGCGTGTTTACCGTCGCGTTAGAAGTCACGCGCACGCGGAACTTGCTTTGGTCGAAGTCGCCCTGCGTCCAGCTGCGACCCCACGTGTCGCCACTGTTACCCAAGACACCGACATGCGAATGTGATGTCGATTCTCCCGAGTCGGTCTTAGAAACCCAGTTGGCACCCGCGTTGTACGAGAGCTCTACGCGCAGGCTGTTCGTTCCCGTTACCGAGTCAAGCCACCAGTTGGGCCGAACTTCGATACCGGTGATGACCGCGTTTGGTGGAACAGAGAGACCGTATCCAGAATAGACATGGCGATCCCCTGCTCCGTCGGTATTCTGCGCTGCAACGTCGTCGTCCACATACGCTTTGTCGGGACTCACCTCGAAGCCGTTGCCGTCTCCTCCCGAGTCAGCAACATTGCCTGCGGGCGACTGCAACCCAGTATCGCCGTTAATTATTCCGGTCGTGTCGAAGAACGAGCCGTCGGCGTGCGGCGCATTCGTAACGGTTCCGCTTGCCAGACCTGCCAAAAGCGCACGTCCTGCAGTAGCACCGTAGTGGATGGTAAAGATGGTCGTTCCGCTTGCTTTTGCGGCGTCGGCTGCAGAGTAGGCCTGTGCGACAGGATCGGTGACAATGCTCCAGCTCACAACCGCATACAGATGTGTCACTCGCGGTACGGTACCGCCCGACGAAGTATTGAGTACGCCAAAGTGCGTCGTCCAGTTGTTTACTTCGGCAACGGTCCATGCGCCACCTAGAGGATTAGACGACATCGTCCATGTGTAGTCCGTGTAGTTTGATGAGAGGTTGTGCCCTACATCCACGGCCTGGGTGATGCTGTTCTCTGCCACCAGCTGGATTGCACCGTTACTCCCTGCCGTCTCTTTTGCAATCGCATGCACTGTCACCCTAATGTTCGACGCGTTTGCAGGCACGGTCGCATCGGGAAACGCATACGTCTGTGTTACCGCTCCTGCCGCGCTGTTTGATACATAGGTAGTATCGGAGTCGTTGGTAGAAACAGCCGCTACCGACGTTCCGGTGTTTGCGATCCAGGCCGTGTATCCGCCGATTGTTTGGGACTGTACCGTCGCACTGCCGGGGATTGTGTAGTAGACCTTGGTCTGCACCTGGTCGACCGAGAGCGTCGAATTGTTGGTGCACGAAAAGCCTGGGTCTACGTTCTCGAGTCGTGCGGTAAAGTTGGTGCTGTTGATCTCGGCTGGAGTCCAGGTGCGCCCCCAGGTGTTGGTGCTGCCACCGAACACCAACACCTGATCGCTGCTGCCGAGACCCGCAACATCGTTTGCCGTGAACGTAGTGCCGTTGGGAGCCAGATCGATATCGAGCTCGCATCCAGACGAGTCGCTCGACTTGGCTTCTGCTGTAACTTCGATACCGACAATAGTCGCCGTAGGCGGCACCAGGAATCCGAAGTTAGCGTACCGTTGTCGGTGCCCTGCTACCGCGTCCGTCGCATACTGGTTGTCGCTCGTAAACGCGCGCGTCGCGTTGGCAAACTGGTCGACACCACCTTGAGCAGTAGCTGCCGCCGGCGCATTAAACCCGACCGAGCCGGCAATCGTGTACGACACAACGGCGTACACCTGGGTTACGCGCGGAGTGGTCGCTCCTGTCGATGCGTTAAGTACACCGAACTTGTAGCTCCACGCATTCACGTCTGCCACAGTCCACGATCCACCGAACGGATCTGTCGCCATGGTCCAGGTGTAATCGGTGTACGTACTCGACAGCGAGTGCCCCGCATCGGCAACAAGGGTTCCTGCATTTTCTGCCACCAATACCACAGTGCCTGTTGTACCACCGGTCTCCTTGGCGATCGCATGAAGCGTCACCGAAATATTGGTAGCGCCCGCGGGAATACCGGCATTTGCCAAAAGGTATGTCTGGGCCTGGACCGCCGTATTGATATACGAGACATCGCCATCATTTGTGTTTATCGCCGTCACCTTCGTACCGTTGTTCGCGCTCCACCCGCTATAGGTACCGAGTGCCGATGCTTGCAAAGTTTGCGAACCGGGCGTCGATCCAGAAGGCTCGTTAGGATCGCCATCAGAGACGAGAATGAGTACTTTCTGTTTCGATGGATCGTGCCGCGGGCCGTTCAGTTCGTCGTTGGCGACAGTGATCGCCGCCGAAAGATCGCTGCCCACCGATGAGTTCGATCCGGTGATCGAGTTTATGGCACTTTTGACGGTGGCGTAAGCATTGCTGAGAACTCCATTAGCGGGGATTGACGCTGCTGAGCCGTTGAGTCCGCCAAAGCTGCCTGCGCCGATCTTAGGTAGTGTTACCACGCCGGAATAGAGATTCACCAGAGCTGTCGCGGCAGCATTTTCGTCAGCGCGATCGGTCGAACTCATGCTCCCCGAACGGTCGAGTATCACCACCGTATCGGCGCAGGCCGGCGTCGGTGGCGCCGTATCATCATAGGTGATGATACAGGTCTTGTTTTCGCCTGCCGCAAGCGAGATGGACGAGCTTCCTGCACAATGATACCCCCATGCGCTCTTGGTATAGCCTGGTACGTTCGGAGCGCTCACGGTGTGCCCTCCGGGAGCGAGCGTGTACGGCTGGCCCGGCACCCGGACCACGCCGTCGATCGAAAGCGCGAAATCTGAGACAGTGCTCGTTCCTGCGTTGTCGTTGATAACGTTAGCTATGACACTGAGCTTGGCAGTCGTCGGGATGTCGTCGTTGAGCGCAAGACATGTCTTGATCTCGCCCGCAGCGACCGTGCCCGAACAGCCGGCGCTCAGCGTACGCGTATAGCCCGAAACCGCTGACTCAGTAACTTGGTACGACCCCGCGTCGACCGTAACCGCGACACCGGTGTCAGATCCTGCAAATGACGAAAGCGAAACTGCGGTACCGGTCACGTTCATGGTGAAGTCGGCGGACGCATGGGTTCCGTCATCGTCGTTTACCGTCTGCGTCACGACGAAGATGGTCCCGTGCGTCGGTGACGTTGCCGGGTTTTGAACGGTTGCAGAGACCTCCATCTCGGTGAATGCGCCTTTGTACGATGCCTTGGTATGCACGAGTGCTTTCTTCTGAGTCGCATCAATCACGGTATATGTGACGCCCGTGATAAGGCAGGTGCCGTCGCCAACACTCACCGGCACTCCGCCGAGTGCCGAATCATAGGCAGGATCGGTCATCGGCGTGTAGGTGTAATCTTTCGCGACCTTGAGGAGCCCCGCATTGACGCACGATTCGGAAAGCCCGAGCGAGATGCGCTTGAACTCCTGGTCGAGCGCGTCGAAGCGCGAGAACAGTCCGGTCGCGCTTGCCGACGAGACGAGCCCCATGAGCACCAACGACAAAATGATCGCTGTCATGAGCGCGATGTAGCCGCGAGATCCGGTTGCGTTTTGTTTCATATCATTTTCTTAGGTAGACGACCGTTTTAAAATCTTGATCTACCACCTGTCCGGTCGGCGTTCGGGCCGAAACGGTAAAGGATGCTTCTACGCTCTCGGGGTCCGTACCTCCGCCGAAGGCATGACTGAAGGAAAGCGCACTAATCTCGACGTTATCGTTATTGAGAACGTTTGCAGTGTTCGCGCCGCGTGCAAGCGTCATGTCTGTGCCCACAAGCTGAACCACGATTGGATGTGGGATCGCGGTGTCCCACTTGGTTACTGAGAGAGACGCTCCAGTATTGCCCACTGCAGGATCATCGACGGCACGAGCACCCGAGAGTACCCAGCCGATCTTGGCGACCAAGAAATTTCCCTCTTCTTGCACCAACGAGCGCGTAACCGAACGCGTACTAGCCTCGGCGATCGAATACGCGGCTGTGACGGCGCCGCCGATGATGATACCGAAGAGTGCCATGTACATGAGCGCTTCGATGAGTGTGAACCCGCGTGTGTGAGTCTGTCGTTTCATATCAGTTTGCAGTGAATACGCTAACCGATCCATTCGCTCCAGAACCCGACCCTGCATACAGGCTATTAGCCTCGCATTCGAGTGTCGTCCCAGAGTACGGCAGCGATTTTTGCGTCACGGAGGAAATCGCTGATGGATCGCTAATGCGTAAGACTTGGAGCTTGCTTGTGGTGGTCGTCACGATAAACGCGAGCGTGTCGCGAACGATAACGCCTGCCGCAGTGGCTCCGAGCGCGAATGCGCCTTTGGGCGCAGGCATGGCACTCGACGGGTCCTTTATATCGAGTACGTACAGCTCTTTATTAGGGCTCGAATATGTCCGCCCAAAGTAGAGATCGTCGCCGACGGCAAAGAGGGATCGTCCGAGTCCCACGCCGCCCGGGTTGTACACAGCACCCGGAGCCACGACCGGATTATAGGGATTACTGATATCGAGCACCACGAGTTGCTTGGTGTTATCGTCGGTTGCAAGGTATGCGTAATTGTTGCGGATAGTTATTGCCGTAACGCTCCTCCCCACTGCATAGCTTCCGCGTGCGACTGGAAACAAAGGATTGTGAACATCAATGATATGGAACTCCGGACCGCTCCCGGTCTTGCCAAGTCCAAGATAGAGATATCCGTTCTTGTATGCGACACTCACGCCACGGCCTTGTCCGCCGGTCCCGGTGACGCCCGGCGCCTTGTAAAAATACTTCACCGTCGGATTCGAAGGAACCGAGACGTCGACGATTTTGAGCTGCGAGCATGCGCCGCCATATACGGTCGATGCATTCGAGAGATCGTCCGGGTTGAAGCACGATCCGAAGTTGGCTCCGTGCCCGTCGGCGACATAGGCGTAGTTACCTACGACTGTCACCATGGCGGGACCTGCGGTAGTTGACGTCGCGATATCGACAGATCCGAGCACGGTCGCGAGGCTCGATGTCGCGTAGATGAAGAAGTTCGGCAAGTTCTGCGATACGGTTTGCGCAAGCCCCACATATACCTTCCCGAACGCAGCATCGATCGTGCTCACTGGTCCCTGCATCGCATAGTCAGTTTGAGAGGGGTTTGTCCAATCCCCGGTCAAGACCGAGTCGCAGGTGTCGCTCGATTGCGCTGCAGAAAAATTAGAGACGAGCGAAGAGAGGCGCACGAACTGCCCTGTTCTACCGTAGCTACCGATCCAGGTCACGTTCGCCGTGATCTCTTTGCTCAGGAGGTCGCCGAGCGTTCTCACCGACAGCGTTTTAGTGTAGGTGATGGGCCCCAACACTTCGGTCGTGGTCGTCGGAACCAGGAGCTTGAAATCCTTGCGCGCTGTTGCCTGTGCGTTCTCGATCATCGCCTGTGAAATCCCAAGCGCTTCTGATTGAAGTTCGCCGTCGGTGCCCACTCCCTCGGCGCCGTACACGACCATGGCGACTGCCGAGATCGACATCACCATTATGGCCATGGCAATCAATACCTCGACTACAGTGAATCCGTAAGATGCGTTTCGTTTCATATCAGTGGGTCCAGGCGATCGTACCTTCGACGCCGAATGTGATGGTTGATGATGATATCCCGTCGGTGATGGCGACCTCGGTGCCGGAAGGATACGTAGTGACGTCACCCGAGAGTGTATCGAAGACGACGTCAGAAACCGGACCTGAGAACGATACCGGGTACTCGGGTACGGTCACGATATCGACTGCTGTGTCGCGCGCTGCATACGACGTACCTTGAAAGAGTACATACTGCCCTCCTGACAGGTGCACACCGTGCGCCTTTCCAGCAGTACAACCCGTACCGAGGCAAATGTTGTTCATGCTCTCGGCGCGCGCTTTGTGGATCATCGCGACAAGCTTGTCACGTTCGCCGCGCAGCGACGATTTGCGGAAGGTATCCATGCCGACGAGCATGCTCATGCTACCGATGATACCGACGAGCCCCATCACAACGAGAAGCTCAATCAGTGTGAAGCCGCCGGTGCGGACCAGACCTCTCCTACTCATCTTAGCCGTGCAAGCTTTGCGTAATGCCATAAATAGGAGTGATGATCGATACCGCGATGAATCCGACGAGAAGCCCCATGAAGATCATGAGCAAAGGCTCGATCAGTGTGGAGATATCTTTGGCGAAGTCGTCGACTTCGTTCTCGTAAAGGTCCGAGAGGTAGAGGAGCGTGTTCGAGAGGTTACCCGTCTTCTCACCAACTGCTACAAGTTGGGCGAGGATGTCGGGAAAGACGTTGCGATGGGCTGCCAGGTAAGTCGACATCCGCTCGCCGCGGTTGATCGTGTGCGCAAGCGCGCGGAAGTGTCGCTTGTAAACCAGATTCTGCGAAGTATCTGCGGTCAGGGGAAGTGCTTCTGACAAGGTGACGCCACCCTTGAGCATGATACCGAGCGTGCGCGTCGCGTTTGCAAGATTGTAGTACTGCACCATCTTTCCGACGAGAGGAATTTGGAGCAGGAATCCATGGAAGTACATGCGACTCGCCTTGTTCTTCTTGATGAGGATCGAGAAGGCGGTCACGAAAAGAACTATCCCCGCGGATAGCGCGAAACCACTCTTCTGCAAGAAATTGCTGATTGCTATGACGATCTGAGTCGACATTGGCAAGGTCATGTGGAGGCTCGAGAAGATCGGCATAATCTTCGGGAACAGATAGACCATGAGGAAGATCGTTATGCCGACAGTCGCCGTCGTGATGAGCGCCGGGTACACCAACGCACCGATCACCTTGCGGCGGAGGATCTGCTTCTTCTTGAGTTCGTCGGCAAGATAGTCGAGGTTCTCGCTCAATACCCCGCTCGACTCACCCACTTTTATGATGTTGATCGCAAAATCACCGAACACGTGCGGGAATTTTCCGAAGCTTTTGGAAAGCGCCTGGCCCTGCGACGTGTCTTCTATAATTTGGTCAAGTATGCGGCGGTGGCTGCGGGTGCGCGATTGCGTGCGCAAGATATGGAGGCTCTCGAGCATCGGAACGCCTGCTCGGGTAAGGAATGAAAGACGCTTGGCAAAGAATGTCTGCTCTTTTATAGCGAGTCGCGGCGCGACATACTGATCCATCATCATCGCGAGCCTGGTGAAGCGAGACCGGTCGTCATAGCTACGCTTTACCGGAAGCGCTTTCGGTTCGTCGGGCTCGGGTTCGGTCGGGTCGGTGGGATTGCCGGGCAGCTTCGGGAAGAACGAGAGCTTGGCCGGCTGTCGTCGTACTCGCTCGCCCGCTATCGAAAACAATATGCGAGCGATGTTCTCGAAGGGTGCGGTTGCGATGTTCATATTATTCGTGAATGACGCGTAATACCTCCTCGAGCGTTGTGAGACCTGCCTCGACTTTCTTGAGTCCGTCGTCGAACATCGTCGTCATACCGTTCTTTATGGCGATATTTTTTATGTCTGCCGACGATGCACGCGCGAGGATCGCCTCACGGATCTCGGCATCGGCGACGAGCACCTCGTTGATACAGAGACGTCCGGAATAGCCGCTTCCATTGCAGGAGGCGCAGCCCGCTCCGCGGTGAAGCTTGGTCTTAGGGTCGATAGTACGGCCGGTCGTGAGCAAGAGATGCTCGCGCAAGGCGTCGGTGAACTCGGTCTCTTCCTTGCAGTCCGAGCAGATTTTGCGCACGAGTCGCTGGCCGATCGCGATGGAGACCGTCGTCGCAACCAAGAATCCTTCGATCTTCATGTCCAACAGACGTGGAATGGTCGTCGCCGCGTCGTTGGTATGTACGGTAGAGAGAAGGAGGTGTCCGGTGAGCGCTGTATTGACCGCGATACCAGCGGTCTCGGCATCACGGATCTCGCCGACCATGATGACATTTGGGTCCTGGCGCAAGATACTCCGAAGACCATTGGCAAACGTAAGCCCGGTGCGTGCGTTAACTTGTATTTGCTCTATGCCGTCGACGGAATACTCGATCGGGTCTTCGATGGTGATGATGGAAATGTCCGGCGACTTGAGCATCCGCACCAGCGTATACAAGGTAGTCGTCTTTCCCGATCCAGTCGGACCAGTCGCGAGAATCATGCCGGTCGGCTTCTTGATTGCCTGCAAGATCTTGCGTTTGTCTTCGGGACTGAACCCAAGGTCGTCGAGCGTAAAATCTTCGGCATTGCTCGAAAGGAGGCGCAGCACCGCATTCTCTCCGTGATACGTAGGACAAATCGAGACACGGATGTCGATGAAGGCTGTCTCGCCCATAGTGTGCCGGATGCGGCCATCTTGTGTAGCGTTGTGCTCGTCAGTGCGTAACGATGCGAGAACTTTTATACGCGAAATAACCTCGCCGTGGATCTCTTTAGGCAAGAGGCACACCTGTTGCAACACGCCATCGACGCGAAAGCGGATGCGGACGCCTGTAAGGCTCGGGTCGATATGGATGTCTGAGGCGCGCATCTCGCTCGCCTTCTCGATGATGGCATCGACGACATTTATGATGGAGCAATTGATTCCCCGAGCAAGCTCGAGGTCGAGTTTGCTTATGAGCACGTGCGAATTTATTTTTGGAATTACGGTATCCATAGCGTGCAGAATTCTGTCGTAGCGGCCAATCAGACAGCGGAAATTTGCTGTAGGACATTTATACGCCCAGAGGGCCTCTACCCGCAACCAAAAACGCGTGGTTTGCTATGCGAAAGGTGGCGCAAAACAGCACTACACCACGCTTCTAACGAATGACAGAAACGGCCGACTTGAATGCTTCGAGTGATTCGGGACTCGAGTTGACACGCCAATCTTTTTCTTTGTTGGCATTAAACCAGATCCACGCGACAACGTTGTATCGAGCCATCTGTGTCGAGAGCGCGTCTGTAATCCACGCGGGCTTGTCGCTTCCCGGTGCACTCGCGATGGAAAACACGTAGATAGGCTTGCCATAATGGCGCAGACGAAAGAGCATCTTCGAGAATAACGACTCGAAGTCTTGCCACGGCCGCGCGAAATTGAACCCATCTACCCCCACCACATCGACGTATGCGTCTCCTGGATAGTACGCGGCGATATCGTTTTCGGGCGTATCGGGATTAGGTTCTTGGTTCACCGCCCAGCCCCAGGTGATGTTGTGCGGTCCCTGCGACATGACGACATCGTGCGTGTGTCGCCAGGCAAACACGAGCTTTGCAGCGGAGTTACCCGGATGCACTCCGCTCCACGGACTATCGACTAGGTTCATCTCGTGAAAAGGGGCAATGAGAATCGGGTCGCCATACTCGATGGCATCTCGTGTGAAGGAGCGCATGTAGTCATCCCACTTTCCCGCGATAATGTCGTCGAGACTTCCCTGCGGTTCCCAAAATACGACGAAGGTCTTCGTACTGCCTTTGAGCGATTGTACGATTGTTTTCGGAAATGCATCGCCGAACGCGACAAAATACGCAGAAAGATTTGCTGTGTGACCAACCAATGATTCGAATCGCGCTAGGTCCCCTACGTTGTCGCCTGCATAGACACCCCAGCGGTGTGGCTGCTCGGTACCGTATGTAATCTGAGGATCGAGAGGCTTAGGTGGATTCATGACGATGGAGTTTGTAATGTTAATCGGTACCGAATGACCCAGTGTCGTTGTAGATGGGTCAGGTTGAGCGAGGGTGGTCGGACCCGCTTCGATCGTAGCATTCTCAGTCGCCGCGGTAGACGCAAGTGCCACTGCCTGCTCAGAGAGAATGCCATCTACCTTCGGCAAATTGTCACTTGAGTCGACCGAACTGAGCCAGTAGGCGCCGCTAGCTACGAGCATACACGCGGCGAATGAACCCAACACCAAAATCCGCCCACGAATATGATTCATAGGCGGATTGTAACAAATTAAGGATGTGATGTTACTGAAGCGTCGCGGTCTCGCTAAAGTGCGCTGCGCAGGATCCGTTGTTAAACACGGGACCGCTCGCTACCACATAATTCGACGCAGGATCCTTGATGACGGTGTGCAGATCGGTGACCGCGTCTTCGCAGGCATAGACTGCCGACTGGCTGGCACCCTGACCTCCGACCCAGATGTCGAGCCATGGATGGCCCTGGTAGCCGGTGTGGCACGGACCGTTTTGCGGGCTGTTGCCGTCTCCACAGGTGTCCTCGACGATAAAGTACCGGTGCAGGAATGGCATGTAGAAGATGGTTCCTGCAGGGTAGTCGAGGGTGTCTTTACCTCCCGAGATACTGTGACCTACCGCGACTGTTATCGGATCGGCATAGGTACCCATTCCTCCGGCGCTCGAATGGATCTTGCCATTGGATATGGCACCTCCGGCTGGTGTGTTGTCGGGCCAGCCGTAGCCGGTTATGTAGGCGGTCATGACCGATCCTGCGGGCTTCTGCACTACAGGCGCAGGAACGGTCGAGGGCGACGCAACAACGGGCTTTGGCGTAGCGACTGGTTTCGGCACGACTGTCACCGGCACTGGAGTCGATACTGACGCGGGCTGCACTTGTGCGCAGGTTGGCACGACGACGGTTACGATCTTCGAATAACTGGCACGACGATTACTAGTATATGTCTTGACTTGGTATCGATAGCTTCCGGCTCCAGCCTTTACCGTTTCCGAGAAACCTGCGGACGGCTGCTTGCTCGACTTGTTTACCCACGAGCCAGTGCCGGGGTCCTGCCTGAACACCGAATAGGAAGTTGCATTGGTAACGGCGGGCCATGTGAGCGAGACTTTTGCGGTTCCGCTTGCGCAGCTCGCCGCAGCGGTGAGCGTGAGCTTGTTAGAAGAATATGTTTGCGCGTATGCATTGTCTGCAGTGACTGCTAACATCGACGGGTTGATAACTCCTAGAATAATCCACGCTGCTGGTACGAAGGCAGCAATAACCCACATAGTCTGGAATGATCGATGTGTCATATAATTACCGTATCTTTTCAGACGCACCGGCACAACAACCATTTCACGCGCGCTTCATAAAGCAACCGAATTGCTTCACGGTCAATTATTTTCTTTTTCTGACGCACGAATGCGTTACGGATTCATCTGTGCGAGCCCCTGCTTCATCGTGACGACCGGGATGCCGTTTGCGACAAGATAGTTTACGTAGGTCTGGAAGTCTTCAGGAGTTGCTCCGTACTGATCGTTCTGATGATCGATCTGGTGGTACATGAGGATGAGCCACGTGTGGTTTGTCATCGCGGTCTCCGTCCACTGTTGCCACGTCGCAGCAGTCGTCGATGCATTCACCTCTTGTATCATGAGCTTGTACTTGTCGGTGGCCTTGTTGTTGTAGCCTTGGTCGACAGTGCGCGCAGCGACGTAACCGGCACTCTTTACAATCGCATCAGTGGTTGCGTTGTAGTCTCCATACGGATAGACGAAGGTATCTGCTGGCGTGATGCCGATAGCATTGAGGTCTTGCTTAGCTCCGAGGATCTCGTCAGTAGCCGACGCTGCCGACAGGGTCGTCAAAAACGGATGCGTACGGGTGTGCGACGAGACTTCGTGGCCCGAAGCGAATATCTGCTGGACCTGCGCGGTGTTCATGTAGTCCTGCGCGATGTCGAGGTGAACGTCGTCGACCGTGAGTGATCCTGCCGTCGCGATCTTGTGATACACAGCCACGGTCTTGGTGTTAGCAGGCGGAATGAAGGTAAATGCCGCAGTCGCCCAGACAGCCGATGCTGGCACGGTACCGAGGTCTACCGTCTGCGTCGTGTTGTTCGTGAGTGTGTAGCGGACTGACACCGTGGTCGGGACCGTCGCCATGTAGCGATCGGTGTAGTTGTGCGCCTCGGCAGAAACGAGCGTCATCTCGTCAGGTTGCCACTGCGCACTGCCGCTCGCAAGCGATGCAACATCGATCTTGACGGCTTTCGCTCCCAGAACTCCGGCGACCGGGTACGTGAAGGTCGTGGTGCTGACACCGGTCTTGATCGCAGTCCAGTTCGCTGGCGTCGTCGACGAGAGTGCGACTTCGAATGATGGATTATCGACGCGATTCTGGTTGATCGCCTCCTGCATCGACTTGGTGATGATAAAGAAGCTTCCTTTGAGACCAGCAGCATTCAGCATCTGATAGGCCGTGTCGTACTGCGATCCCCATCCGTCGTCGAAGGTTATCGTGACGAATCCAGCGGGGAAACCATTGGGCCCCGGATCGATCGTCGAAGCCGCCTGCAGCCGAAGCGCCGCATTATCGATAGTCAGCGAGCCGTTGCCGTTGATGAGGTGGAAGATGGTGACCTTGGTGCTCGATGCCGGCGGCGTAAACGCCTGCAGTACCGACGTCCAGCTTGCCGATGGCGCGATGTTGAGCGTGATATCCGAGTAGACGAACGAGTTATCGGAAAGTGTGTAGCGTGCGGTCAGGGTCGAGGTTGCGGTAGAGGTGTACTGGTTCGAGTATTCGTAGACCTGGCCGGGCGTTACCGCGACGTCCTCGAAGTACCATTTCGCATCGCCGTCGGTTCGGTTAGCCATCGAGACCGAAGCGGCAGCCGCGCCGTCGATACCCGCTACCGGGTAGCTGAAGGTTGTCGAGCTCGTACCCCAACCGCCCTGGAACCAGTGGTCGGGCACACCCACGACAGTCGCGGTCTCGAGCGACGGATTCTGAATGAGGTTTGGATTCTGAGGAGTCGGTGGGATGTAGAAGGTATTGAAGGTGACGGTCGACGCGTTGCCGATGTTGTTGGCAGCATCGGTCGCATATGCAGTGATCGTGTGCGAGCCATTCTTGAGAGCCTTGATCGGAATCTGCACGGTGTAGGGAGCTGCTGTAAGCTCTCCGACGATGTGGTCGATACCGTTCGTGACTTCGTAGTGCACCGCAGTAACGGCGACGTTGTCGCTTGCCGCAAAGATGAGTGTCGTCGTCGCTGCCAGGATGGAACCGGTCGTCGGCTGCGTAATTGATACGACAGGTGCTTGCGTGTCGGGTATCGGATTGTTGACGGTAACGGTGATCGGAGTCGTCGATGCTGCGTTGTTGGCTGCGTCCTTGGCCTCTGCATAGACCGTGTGCGATCCATTAATAAGTGCCGTCGTGTCGAAGGTCATCGAATACGGCGCGGTCGCGTCAACTCCGTACGACGCACCATCGACGAAGAACGTGACCTGCGTCACCGCGACATTGTCACTTGCTGTTGCCGTGAGCGATGTAGAAGTACCGACGACGGTTGCGTTAGCGGTTGGTGATGTCAGGGCTACAGTCGGCTTGGTTGTGTCTGCAGTCGTCGTCGAGTTCGATACGGTGAATGTCGCGGTGGTAGAGGTACCGATGTTCCCTGCGGCGTCGCGCGCCTGTGCGTACACCGTATGCGAACCGTTTGTGATTGATGTGGTGTTCACCGAGAGTACGTACGGAGCGGTCGTCGATTCGACTCCGAATGGTACGCCATCGACGATGAAGCGGACTCCTGCGACAGCAACGTTATCCGAAGCGGTCGCCGAGAACGATGCTGTGCCGGAGAGGGTCGCACCCGAGGCTGGCGACGTAAGCGCTGCGAGCGGCTTGGTGGAGTCAGGCGTCGAGGTCGCGCTGCCGGGGGCAGTGAGTGATGCGTTGTCGATTGTGAGCGTACCTACCGCGTTAAGTCCATGGAAGACGGTCGCCTTTACCGTGCCTGCGGGCGGCGTGAAGGTCCGTGTTATGTGTGTAAATCCGGAAGAAGCAGGTGCGGCACCGAGATCGAGATAACTGTAGGTCGGCGTCGCGGTCTCGTATTGTACGGTGACGAAACTCGAACCGGTCGACTGGTAGTCGTCCTGGAAGGTATAGGTCGTGCCTGGGGTGACAGCAACCGGCGTAAAGTACCACTTCGCGTCTCCCGAGGTGAATGCCGTGACCTGGAGCTTTGCGCCATTACCGGCCGCACCCGCCGACGGATACGTGAATGTGCGAGTAAGCGTACCCCATCCACCCTGTGCCCAACCCAAGGGCAACGCTCCGTTTGCCGTCTCGAACGTGCCGTTGGTTATGAGATTGGATCCACTCGGAGGCACGACAATGACGTTGGAAACAGTGACCGCGACTGATGCCGAGGTCGCGTTATTTGCCGATGTATCGCGTGCTCGTGCAGTGATGGCATGCGCACCGTTGGCGAGCGACGCGGTGTTAAGCGAAATGGAGTACGGCGCCGACGTGTCTTCGGCTCCCGTTGCGACACCGTCCACCAAGAACTGAACGCCAGCGACCGCTACGTTGTCCGCAGCATTTGCCGAGAGTGTTACCGTTCCCGAGATCGTGGCACCTGCAGTTGGAGCAGTCACCGATACCGTAGGAACTACGCTGTCGGTCGATGTTGCGTTCGACGTTACCGAGGCGTTATCGATCGTGAGCGTACCTACCGACGACAGTCCGTGGAAGACAGTCGCTTTCACGACGCCAGCCGGAGGTGTGAACGTGCGCGTGATATGTGAAAACCCTGCCGAGGCGGGCGCGGCCGTAAGCGAAGCATAGCTATAGACCTGTGCTGCTGTCTCGTACTGAATCGCAAGGAAACTCGAACCGGTCGACTGGTAGTCGTCCTGGAAGGTATAGGTCGTGCCTGGGGTGACAGCAACCGGCGTAAAGTACCACTTCGCGTCTCCCGAGGTGAATGCCGTGACCTGGAGCTTTGCGCCATTGCCCGTCATTCCGGGAGCGGGGTACGTGAAGGTCTTGGTGTTAGTTCCCCATCCGCCCTGTGCCCATCCTAGGGGCAGCGCTCCGTTTGCAGTCTCGAAGTCGCCGTTCACGACGAGGTTTGCCGCTGCAGTTGCTGCGAACGGATTAATGAGGATAAAGCCAGCGATGGCGGTGAGGACCAGGAGCCCTACGAGACTTGCTCTGAGTGCGCGGTTCATACGGATAGTTTTGATTACGAGACACGTGATTTGTAAATGAAGATCGGATACTACTGCACGGGTTGGTGGTTAGCAACCGCCGCGGCTGCCGTCTGCGTCGTCGTCCCCTCGTGCAACACGATTGACCGCAGCGCTGAGAAGTCGATCTCGGAGACGCGTGCAGACACCATACCGAACGCGCCCGAGCTCACCCATATAAACACCAAGCCGACGATCGAGTACGAAAGGGCGCGTCGTAATATCGAATCACCTGATTGCGATGAAAGTATGTAGGTCACGCGGGGTCGCTCAACGACGACGCCGAGCCGCTCCATGCGGTGCTTGAGATACGAATAGATCATGCTTATCACCAGGATAAGCGAATGAGCAATGAGCGAAAGTCCTCCTACAGGTGTCATATGGTATTTGTTGATGGACCGATGTTAACGCGTGCCGGCTTAAACCAGATGAGTCGCTTGCGACGCAAGAGAATCTCCTTAAAGAACTGCTCGATGAACACGTACGAATTGATAAAGAGGAACAGCGGATAGATTGGGATCACAGCAAAGAGGTCCCAGCGCTTGCGTGTTGCCGCCGCATAGACTCCGGAAATGAAAACAAAAGCGAAGTAGATGGCTAGGAAGTAAAGGAAAAGCCCAAAGTTGAAGAATGCGAGCAAGAATGGAAGGCACGCGAAGAAGAGTCCTTCGATATAAATGATCGATATCTCGAGCGCACCGCCGGGTTTATGTACGATGTTCGAACCGTGCTTCAAGAGGTTCTGCCAGATACCGCTGTGCCAGCGTCGCATCTGATTGATGTAGGCGCGGACTGTCGTCGGATCCTGCGTATAGGCGACCGCCTTCTTCTGGTATTCGATCTTGAAATACTGCTGATGCAACTTGAAGGTAAAGTCGAGATCCTCGGTGAGAGTGTCGTGGTCGAACCCGATATATTTGCGAAAGATGTCGGTCTTGAACGCGCCCGCGCATCCAGGGATCACAAAGAGAAATCCGATGTTCGCCTGAGCGGTTTTGTGGATGTCCTGACCCACCACGTAGTCGATCTCTCGACACGCTGTTACCCAGTTGTATTGCATGCTCTTCACGTATCCCGCTACCGCGTCGACTTCCGGGTTCTGATAGCTCTCTTCAATCGACTCGACAAACAAAGGATCGAGAATAGTGTCGCCATCGGTCGCAATGAAGACTTCGCTCGTCACATGCGCAATCCCCTGTTCTTGCGCGTAGCTTTTGTTACCGGTGGCCACAGGAATCGTTACCACCTTTATCTTGTTTCCGTAGGTCGCCAAGATCTGCGGCGTAGCGTCGGTGGAGCCGTCGTCGACGACAACGATCTCGTCAGCCGGACGTGTCTGGTTGAGACATGAGTCAATACACGCGCGAACGGATTGTTCTTCGTTATGACATGGGACGAGTATGGATATTCGCATAGAATGTTCGGATTGCTTTCGCTCGGCGACTGGCTCGGTCGTACTGATGGCGGAAAAGTGTCCGGTAGATTCGAGTATGGGCTTCACGTATGAAGCAGCGGTTAACAAAAAACCCAGGACATTGATCCAGGGTAGTACTGTCTACGAGCTCCACGAAAAACAGACCGTTCAAGTCGTGCTTTTCTGCAATCTCTTCGTTCAGATACGAGCCGGATCGTCTGTCGTTAACCGTCATACACGAGAAGCTCTCGCGTATGCGTATAGAAATACTCCTATAAGCGGGCATCGTCAAGCAGACAAAGGATGAAAATGATGGTCGCATGTCTAACTAATGGAGAAATCGCGGCTCAGGCACCAGTGGCAATCACTGGCCCAGAGGCCTGCACGGACGTCAATATTTTTTTAACTCTCTGCATGGTAGTGTTTTCGATTGACCGGTCTGCGGTCAGCTTTATCAACGCCTTTGCAGGCGTATTCTGCAAAGGTATTTACCGGATTACAGAATCATTTCAGTATGACTAGCATTTCTCGATACAGCTCGACAGATACGATCGCGCTTGCCGTTGCCATCGTGGCACTCATAGCGCTCGTGTTCTCGCCGATTTCTCATATTACTAAGGCAAACTCCCTCTTGGGATCGACCCACCTCTCGATCGCGCATGCAGAAGGCGATGGAGGGGGCGGTGACGGAGGTGGAGGCGATGGCGGAGGTGGTGATGGCGGAGGCGGAGATGGTGGTGGTGACGGAGGTGGAGATGGTGGTGGAGATGGCGGAGGTGACGGAGGCGGAGATGGTGGTGGTGACTCCGGCGGAAGCGATGGTGGAGGCAGCGACTCCGGCTCTGGAGATTCTGGCTCCGGTGACTCGGGCATGGGCAGCGACGGCGGATGCTGCGGCGGCGGAGACGACTCGGGCTCAGAAGGCGGAAGCAACGGCATTTTCGTGCCGGTAATTCCGTCGACTCCGGTCGCAAACCCTTCGTGCTCTCTCAGCTCGATCAAGATCCCGATCCCGTTCGTCGGCGACGCCGCGGTCCTCTTTTGGAGCTCGTCGAACGCCACATCGGCTTCGATCGACCACGGAATCGGGGCTCTCTCCCCTGTCTCGGTAGGTACTCGCGTGATCTCAAGCATCACGGCGACTACCAAGTACACAATGACGGCAGTCGGTGCAAATGGGGCAAAGGCTATCTGCTCGACGACAGTTACCGTGACGCCTGTCACGCCAAAACCTACCTGTGTCATCACTGCGACCCCAGGATCGATCGCAACGGGCGGCCATAGCGTCCTTTCTTGGAACTCGACTGACGCCGCATCGGCAACGATCGACAACGGATTGGGATCGGTCATGACGAGCGGCGCTCAGAGCGTCTCTCCAACGGCAAACACTCAGTACACTATGACCGTTACAGGTACCGGCGGTACCGCTACCTGCAACGCGACGGTAGTAGTCACGAATGTCCCTCCTCCTGCACAGCCAACATGCACGATCTCGGCGTACCCTTCTGAGGTCTCTCAGGGCGGATCGTCGGTACTCACCTGGTCGTCGACAAACGCATCGTCGGCATCCTTGAATGGCGGCATCGGGGCCGTGTCGACCAATGGATCACGATCAGTGACTCCGTCGTCAAACACAACCTATGTCCTAACGGTGACAGGTTCGGGCGGAACCGCGACATGCAGTGCACCAGTGACGATCAAGAACACTCCTCCAACGCAGCCTTCGTGCACCCTCTCGGCCAGCCCGACACAGGTCGTGGCAGGCGGCGCGAGCGTCCTCTCGTGGACCTCGAACAACGCGACATCGGCAACCTTGGGTGCATTTGGAACGGTCGCCGTAAACGGATCGACCACCGTAACCCCGAGCGTCAACACAACGTACACACTCACCGTAACCGGTGCAGGAGGCACTGCGACGTGCACGGCACACGTGACTATCAAGTCTGTACAGACATACACTCCGACCTGCTCTATCTGGGCAATCCCGGATGAGCAGATCGTTCCTGGTGGATCCACGGCACTCTCGTGGTCTTCGACCAACGCATCGTCGGCATCGATCGATAACGGCATCGGGGCAGTGAGCCTCGAGGGCACACGTACCGTGTCGAATCTCTGGGACGACACCATCTTCACGATGAACGTTTCGGGCCAGGGCGGAACAGCACAGTGCTCGGTACCGGTATTCCTCAAGGAGACGACTCCAAAGCCGCCGAAAAAGCCAACCTGTGATATCCACATGGGTGGCAAGAACGCATACGGTGCCGAAGAGACCATCGCATGGAACACCGACGACGACGTCGACTCGGTAGAGATCGAGGGCGCCGGCGAAGTCCCTAAGCACGGATGGCGCGGCATCATGAAGCTCGACAAGCAGACCACCTTCAAGATGAAGGTAAAGAAAGGAACCCAGGTCACCGAATGCTCTTGCGTAGGAAACCCTATCGAGGACAAGTCGGCAGACTGGAGCAGCTGGTCTAACCAGGGCTGGCAGCACAGCGCGTGGTACTAGTACCCGCCTTGCGCGAACAGTGCTAGCTAAAAGCCGGACCACGTGGTCCGGCTTTTAGTATGTGCAGAGTTTCAAATTGACTTTTTTTCTTTTTATGATACAATTCCGTCAGCTAGCATACCTGCTGGCTTCGGCTTTTGCCGACACTTAGGAAGGGGAAGAAAATGTCATTGCGGAATTCTGTAGTGCTTACAGGCGCGACCATGAAGCGATTCAATAGCTTCACTCGCGCCGCAGAAGTCGCATTGGGTCAGCGCTTCGAAATCGCCGAGATCGCAATCTTCTGCAACTCGCTTTCGGGCCTGTTGCAGACGAGCGATGGCAAGGTGTTTCGATTCCTTGCCAACGAAGACGCTTTCAAGCTTGGTGCCACGTGGTGGTCTGTCGGGCAAGACGAGTCCGTCGTGCGCGTTCGCCACGATGATCTCTATATGCCGTCGACGACACTGCCCGCAGTCCGCGTCGGCACGTGCCACTCGGACGTCAGACTCCGGCCGCACCGCGCAGCATAAAACCGTATTTTTCATCCTAGGGGCACGTCCCCTGTCACCCGCGTTCGCGCGGGTGATTTTTTACACATAAAAACCGGCGGGTTAACCCCACCGGCATTGTTTGTTGTTCTATCGCTGCATGATTCCTGCCCGTTCAAACCGGTAGACCTTTTCTGCGACTTTGCGCGACAGCGCTTCGGGCAGATAGCAGCGAATCTGGGTGCGTTTCCAGCTGTACCAGTTCTTTTCGGGCGATTCGAGCCCTCGTATCACGCCTACCGTGGCTCGATCGACCGAGCTAAGAAACGAGTTCATCTCTTCATCGCTGGTACCGATACGACGCGCGATGAATACCGGGATGTTCGTCAGGGTCGGTATCCCGTCTTTTTCGACATTTCCGCTCAGCTTGATCGTACGCTTTTCCGACTGCTTGAGATCAGTCGCGTCCGTTATTCCAAGCAAGAAAAATAGCGGCGACTCGATGGGAAGTACCGCCTGCTCCCCGTTATGGACGAAGGTGCAGGTGTACTCAATGAGCCCTGGAGATCGTTCGGCAAAAGTGCTAGTAGTGAGCAGGTTCACTAGAGGACCGTAATCCTCGTCAATGAGTTCGCGTGTGCGTAGTGGTCGACGTTTGGCAAGCTCGGCGACATTGTCGAGCGTCATTGTCCTCATCGTCACTTCCATAGGATCCGTGTAGGTCACGAGAATCCTCGCATCGTCATCCATCAATCCTGCGATCGGTCGCAACAGTTTAATACGAACGTCAGAGTCGAGAGGCAAAGGAGTTACGATTTTCCTCATTGCCTCGGCATCAATAACTCCCGTACCATTGACCTCGACGATGACGTCGCCGCACTGCATTCCTGCTTTCTCTGCAGGAGATTTGGCGCGGACCCCTTTCACAAAGACGCCACGAATTCTGTCGGCACGCTTATACCGTCGCGAGGAGTTTGTTGCATCAGTGCAGTCGTAGGTGTTCACGAAGCCGCTCAGCATCGAACCGAGCTCGACTCCGATTACCTGTGCGTAGCGCGGAGTGAGCGGCGTTTCGGCCTGCGCGAAGTTTGTTACGAGAAGTGAGAACAGAATAAACAGCGTGTATCGCATGTTTTCCTCCTGGTTGCATCATATTCTGGAGGGCACGCTATCACGAGCGATAGGTTACTGCAACGATTCTTTCGAGCCTGCAAATGCGTACACAAAGCACCGAACAACGGCGAGGGACCCGATGTATCCCTTATGGCAGCTGCGGCATCGGCTCATTCAGGCTCTTGCACTTGGACATGTTTATGTAGTGGAGCGTCGTCTTGTATACATAGCCGGTCGGCGTGTTTTCGGGCAAGCCATAGGGCACCCAGGGCTTTAAGATGTCGTCGTTATGCTTGAGCTGAAAGAGCTTCACCGCGCCGAAGGTGAGGTCACCGAAGAGCCCGTTGGTTGGCAGATCGAGTCCGAGCTCGTCGTTAAGGTACTGCTGCAGCTTGCGTATGGACTCGCCCGTCGAAACACCCCTCTTAAGATAGGTGTCCAAATATGCCGTGCAGCCTGCAGGCAGTGCGTCGTCGCCCGAGCCCGAAAATTCTCCCGTCGCATTTGGGCCGGTCGAGGCTCCTAACACCGCTCCAGATCCTGCCGTTCCCGAACCTGCTCCCGACACGTTCACATCGCCGCCAAAGACAAATTTTCCAAATCCAAATGGTCCTTCGCCAATCGGCACGAGCGTTATGGTACCAACCGATGCAGGATCGGGCGTAACCTCGGTTGTGGTAAATGTCGCCGAACTTACCTGAGCCGATGCCGGTGCTACTAACAAAAGAGATACCGCTGTGCTCGCAATTACAATGAGTGCGCGTGGATGTCGCAAAGAAATAGGCATACCGAATTCTAGAATGTATCGACAAAAAGCGTCAAAATTTATTGGGGACAACCCTGGGTTATCTTCATCTTTTATCAAAACAAAAAGACCGCTCATGCTGCGTACAGCACGTATGCGGTCTTTTGTTTATTGCTCAAAGAAACTTACGGAAGCTGTGGAGCAGGCTCGTTCAAGGTCTTGCACTTGGCCAGGTTAATCTGGTGCATGGTGGTCTTGTACACGTAGCCGGTCGGCGTGCCGTCGTGGCCATAGGCAGCCCACGGAGTAAGGATCTGATCCTTGTACTTGAGCTGGAATGCCTTGACCGCGTCGAAGGTCATCGATCCGAAGATGCCCGAGACAGGGAGACTAAGGCCGAGCTCTTCGTTCAAGAATTCCTGGAGCTTCTTGATTTTGTCTGAGTGCGACGATCCGCGCTTGAGGTAGGTATCGAGGTACGCGGTGCAGCCTGCAGGCAAGGCGTCGCTCGAGGTTGCGGTTGGGCCAGTTGTAGCACCCAAGACCTGTCCGGACGATCCTGATGATCCACTGGTCGGACCGATAGGACCGAAGCTACCGCCAAAAATTGGTCCGTTTCCGCCGCCCGATCCACCGCCCGATCCACCGCCAGCGGTTAGTGTGCGAACGAATGGTGCACAGTCAGCATCGGCAATATCAGGGAACGAGTCACGGTCGTTATCGATACCGTCCTGGCAGAGCGCCTCGGTGTTCTCGACATCAGCGATGACGACCGGAGGTGTTGTGGTTGCTGGCGTGGTAGTTCCCTCGCCCGAACCCGATCCAGTATCTACCGGCGCGTCGGCGGTGAGCGTGACGACGCACGACTTCGAGCCGATTTCGCCCATGGTTCCTACGCATTCTGTGCTAAACGATGGCGTGTATCCTGTGGGACCGGTTGCCGCTACCGAATATGCGCCCGAACGGTCGACAAACACCGTCGTCGTAGCTGCAGATGCTGTAAACGACGAGGGCGAAGGATTGCCGGCACCGCTCACTGAGATAGTGAAGTCTCCGACGACAGCGGTACCGCCAGAAACGAGAGCCGAAACGTAGAGCGGATGGATCACCGAAACGCGGACCGTACAGGTGCTCGTTACGACGCCGTCGCCGACGGTCATCACATATGGCTCGTCGGTGACAAGTCCATCCGGTGGCATGCCGCCAGCCCACGAGAAGGTGCCCGCTGCGACGGTCGCACCTGAGATCGAGTTGATGTCGATGCCGTGGTCCAACGTTGCGGTGGTCGAGTTTGCAGACGTCCACGAGATACTGAAGGGAGCTCCGGCGACGATAGTGTCGGGAGTGCTAATAAGCGTACAGGTTGGCCCGGTCTGTGCAGAAGCAAACGTCGCCGAGGCGAACGAGAGCAGCGCTACAGCGAGGACAATCGCACGGTGCTGGATAGAAACAGTAGTCATAACGGTCATATCTGGCTATCGGATAAATAAAAAGAATCTGGAAACCAACGTCACTTAACATAAAAAAATACCCCCGGTCAATGGAGCGTGGCAGATAGAGGCAAAAGCTTGCAGGGTGTCAAATTATTAGGTCTGCACTGGGCCCTTCAAGACATCGGCAAGTTCGTCAACAAAATGATCCACATCTTTTGCCTGTGTCCCCTCGCCCAGCGATATGCGCAACGTGCTCTTCGCTCGTTCTTTGTCGCCATACTGTGCCAGGATGACGTGCGAGAACGATTCTTCACCTTCGCGGCACGCGCTTTTAGTAGATACGGCGAATCCACGATGATCGAGCGCAAGCGTGATGTACTCGGTGCTGGTCCCCAGGATAGAGATATTGAGCATATGCGGCAAGACATCATCAGTCACGTTAACCAATGCTGATGGCACCTTTTCTGCGATACGAGCAACCATCGATCGCGTGAGTTTCGCCAGACGTTCGGACTCGGACTCCCGCAGGGCGACAATGTGTTCGTAGGCTGCCGCCATTCCGAGAATGAGCGAGACATTCTCTGATCCAGGTCGCACACCGCGCTCTTGCCTGCCGCCAAATAACAGCGGCTTGAGCGTAGTCGTATCCTTAAGGAACAATATTCCGACGCCCCGCGGACCGTAGAGCTTACTCGCATCGAGCGATGCCAAGTCGATCCCAAGACTAAAGAGGTCCGAAGCGAGGTACAACGGAGCCTGGCCAAGGTCGCTGTGCACAACGATGGCCGCATTCTTTTTGCGCATCGCCTGCACGATGGCACGCACGGGCTGCACGGCACCGGTTTCTCCGGTACCCCACCCCATCGATGCAAATACAGTCCGTTCGGTTACGAGATTCGCCGCAGTCTCGGGGTCAATATGCCCGCTCTCGCTCACGGGGATCATGGTGACAATCGCGCCCATAGCAACGAGCGAGTCGGCACAGGCGAGCACCGACGGATGCTCTATAGCCGAAAACAAGAATTCAGCTCCCTCTATCGTTCCGGTCGACGCGAGTGCTCTCGCAAATCCGATAATCGCGAGGTTGTTGGCTTCGGTACCGCCCGACGTAAAGACGAGCGTATGCGCTCGAACACCGAGATGCCGGGCGATGCCAGACCGCGCTCCCTCGAGCGCTTCTGCTGCGCGAACCCCTTCGCTGTGTATGGAGCCCGGATTGCCGACGAGCTCGAATCCTGCGACTACCGCGGTACGTGCGGCGTCGCACACCGGCGTTGCGGCGGCATAGTCGAGGTAGATGCGGGTCTTAGGAAGGTTTTGTGAGGCCACGATAGTATGCTACGTGCAAATCCTGCTTTTGCAAAACGGGCAGTTCGCGCGTATACTGTGCCCACTGTTCGTTTCGCGCTCGTCGCGAAATTTCTATGAACTACCCCCACAAAAACCATGGCCCAGAAACCAACGCACACCTCTCATATCACCGAGCGTCCTCCGGTCGTCGTAGTGATGGGCCACGTCGATCACGGCAAATCGTCGCTCCTCGACTACATTAGACACACTAACGTTGTCTCGGGTGAAGCCGGCGGCATAACGCAGCACGTAGCGGCATACGAAGTCGTGCACGAGGGCAAAGAGGGCAAGAAACGGATCACCTTCATAGACACTCCTGGACACGCGGCATTCACCGCAATCCGTTCGCGCGGAGCGAACGTCGCGGATATCGCTATCTTGGTGGTCTCGGCCGAGGATGGCGTCAAAGAGCAGACGCTCGAGGTACTAAAGAGCATCCAGGATTCAGAAACACCTTACGTGGTTGCAATAAACAAGATCGACAAGCCGAACGCCGACATCGAGCGCACCAAGGTTACCCTCATGGAGCACAACGTGTTTCTCGAAGGGCTCGGTGGCGATGTACCTTGGGTTCCTATTTCTGCCAAAACTGGCCAAGGCATCCCCGACCTCCTCACGACCGTACTTCTTCTTGCCGAGATAGAAGAGCTTACGGGCGACGAGAATGCGCCTGCAGAGGGATTCGTCATCGAAGCAAACCGCGATTCGCGCCGTGGCATCGCAGCAACCCTCATCATCACCAACGGATCGCTCAAGATCGGCAACGCGATCCGCGCAAGCACGGCGATCGCTCCGCTGCGTATACTCGAAGACACCATGGGTAAAAAGCTTAAGAGCGCCGAGATGTCATCACCGATCGTGGTCGTCGGCTTTGACGAACTGCCGCTTGCCGGTACGTCGTTCGTCACCCACAACAACAAGCGCGATGCCGAAGAGGCTCGCTCGGCGTTTGTGCGCGCACGCGGCCGCGTTGTGCCACAAGCAGTTGCAGCACAGGGCACCAAGCACATCATCCCCATCATCATCAAGGCAGATGCGGCAGGATCTCTTGAGGCGCTTCTTCAGGCTTGTGGAGCGCTTGCTACCGAATACGCAGCCATCACGGTCATCCAGAGCGGTATCGGTCCTGTTTCCGAAAACGACACCAAATCGTCTCTGGCGTCCGGCAGCGCTACCATCATCGCGTTCAACGTGACCACCGACAAAAACGCGCTCGAGGCTGCACGCCAGCACTCGATCCCGATCGAAACCTTCGACATCATCTACAAGCTCGTCGAGCGTCTCGAGGCCATCATCAAGAACCGCACGCCAAAACGATCCGTCGAGAAAGTCTTGGGAACCATTAAGCTCTTGAAGCACTTCAGCAAGCAGAAAGAGTTGCAGGTCGTGGGTGGTCGGGTCGAGGAAGGAACGCTCGCCAAGAAGGCGAATCTCAAGGTCTCTCGTCGCGGCGTCGTCTTAGGCTACGCCAAAGTGGTTAACCTGCAGTCGCACAAGCAAAACGTCGAGCGTGTCGATGCCGGCGGTGAGTTCGGCGCACAGCTCGAGGCTGTGTTCGAGATGGCTCCGGGCGACACGCTCGAGAGCATCCAAACCGTCGAAGAATAATACTATGGACGATCTCCAGCGCATGACTCGCTTTTCAGAAGAACTCGCTCACCAGGCGGCCGAGTTTATACTGCAAGAGATGGGCAGGCAGTCTTTGGTCACCGTCACTCGTGCGCAGTCTTCGGACGACTTTAACGGCATCACTATCTTCGTGACTGTGTTTCCCGAATCCGAGCAAGAAAAGGCACTGGCCTGGCTCAAGCGCTCGCGCACGGCGTTTCGGGACTTTATTGCCAAGAAATCGCCCGGATTACGCCCTCCTACCATAGACTTTGTCATAGACCTCGGCGAGCGAAATCGCCGCCTCATCGACGAGAAGCTCAAGCCTTTGTAAGCAGAATTTGGGACACACTTGCCTACCACCCCTCGTGTGGTAGTTTTTTTATAGATACAACACAAGGAGCTGGTATGTCGATAATGGTACTTATGCTCGGGGCCAAGGGTCCTGGCAACGTCACCGAGTGGCGAGTCGATACGGTAGAGCCGTTCGACTCGAAAGAGTTCCAGCGGATCGGGATCAAGAACACACGAGTTGAAGCGTTTCTAAAGGCGCAGCTCGCGGATGCCTTCGTGACGACAGATCGCGATCATGCCCTTTCGGTCGGCTTTTGGCTTGGTGAGACACATCCCTACTGGTCCGACTTCCACGGAAAGTTGGTGGATATGTGGATCACGGTACTCGACTATTCGGCTACGGATGGGTTTCCTGTCTGATATGCCACGGCCACCGTACGGTGGTCTTTTTTTATCCCGAGAGTGGGACTCGGCCAAGAACATTCTTAAACGCCGACGCGTTCAAGAATTTCTCGGCCCTGATTCTGCGACCAGGCCTACTGGCCTAGTACGCGCAGAATCGTTCGAGTCCCACTCTCGGCAAAAACAATACGGCCTGCAAACATGTTTGCAGGCCTACTGTTTTATGTGCCGAGAGTGGGACTCGAACCCACACGCCGTTTTAAGTCGGCAAGAGATTTTAAGTCTCTGACGTCTACCATTCCGCCATCTCGGCTTGAGATATTTAGAGGGATTCGGCCACCCGTAATTTGCTGGTGCAAATTCGGTCGGCCCCCGCTCGTCCTCGTCAGGACTCCGCGATGCGAATCCCTCCCGTCATGTGCCTATGCACATGACTTCAGGCTCCCTCATGGGATTCGGGAGGCCTGAGAGGGATTCGCACCCTCGCATAGTAGTTTTGCAGACCACCGCGTTTACTTCTTCGCCATCAGGCCGTAGCAGGCAGTATAAATCATGAATGGCATAGTCCAAAATGCTTGAGTAGTGCCGCCCCATCAGCATGGTTAAATTGAGTCCAGGAAGCATACAGGAGAAACTAATGACTCACGAAGAAACCATCACCGCCATCGAGAAGCGCGTCAGGACAATGATGCCAACCGAGGCTGCGCACGACTGGTTCCATGTCGAACGTGTGCAGCGAACGGCGCGTCATATAGCTCGTGCCGAGGGCGCGAGCCTCTACATCGTAGAGCTCGCGGCACTTTTGCACGACATCGGTGATTGGAAGTTCCACGATGGCGACGACACCGTAGGTCCAAAGATAGCACGCGAAGTGATGGCCGAATTCAAGATCGAGCTGCCTGTCGTCGATCATGTGGCCGACATCATAGCGACCATATCGTTCAAGGGTGCGGGTGTACCCACGCCCATGCGGACACTCGAGGGCAAGTGTGCTCAAGACGCCGATCGTCTCGACGCAATAGGTCCCATCGGCATCGCTCGCGTATTTGCCTACGGCGGACATAAGTGCACACCTTTGTGGGATCCGAACGAAAAGCCGGTTCTGCACACCAACAAACAAAGCTACCATCGCAGTACTGCAAGCTCGCTCGGGCACTTCGACGAAAAGCTGTTTCATATCGCCGGGCGCATGCAGACAAAGACCGGCCAAGCGATGGCACAGGGACGCGACGCATACATGCGCGAGTTCGTAACCCGCTTCAAGCAAGATTGGTTTATCGACGAGTGACACGACCACACTGGTCCCGCGCACATGCTGCGCGGGACCACATTATTTGACACATTTCTAATGTACAGTCGAGGTAGTTTAGTGTTAGATACAAAGAGACACTTCCATCCGGAGGTGGAAAAGAGAAGTAACAACAGGAGAAGTATCATGTGCGGAATCGTCGGATGCATAGGCGCCAAGCCAGCACTCCCCATGCTCTATGCAGGTCTCAAAGACCTCATGTATCGCGGGTACGACAGTGCAGGTATCGCGACCTTCAACAACGACTCTATCGTGCGCGCTCGCGTTCAAGGTGCGCCTTTGAAGCTCAAACACAAGCTCAAGCACCTTCCGCAAGACGCCACGGTCGGTATCGCTCACAACCGGTGGGCCACTCACGGCAAGCCGGCCGAACGGAATGCGCATCCGCATACCTCGAGCGGCAACATGGTCGCGGTGGTCCATAACGGAATCATCGAGAATCATGATGAACTTCGAGACGAGCTGATCGCCCAAGGCTGCCGCTTTCAGAGCGAAACCGACACCGAGGTCATCCCGAACCTAATCGAACGAGAAATCGTTGCCGGCGCGAGGGATTTAACCCAAGCTGTCGAGCGCATCGTTCCCCGGCTCAAAGGCGGCTTCGCGATCGCGGTCATCTCGAGCCTCTTCCAAGACGAAGTCGTGCTCGTTCGATCGGGCATGCCTCTCATAATCGGAGCGGGTATCGGTGGCGTCTATTTTGCCTCAGACGAGACCCCGCTTGTCGACTATGTGAAGGAAGTGGTTCAGATGGTCGACGGCGAGATAGCTACTCTCTGTCGCGACGGAACCTTCCAGATTGCACGTAAACGACTGCCGAAGAATTCAGACCGGAGGCGGCCGCTGCGCGTACAGAAAGGAACAACTGGAAAGGACGGGCACAAGTACTACATGTTCAAAGAGATCATGGAACAGCCCGAATCCGTGCGAAATGCCATCCGCGGACGACTCTTCGATGGCACCGTGGTACTGCCCGAGCTCGATCTGATCGAGGATAAGATCAGAAATGCGTCGTGCGTTACCCTGGTCGCCTGCGGCACCTCGAAATATGCTGGAGCAGTCGCTCGACTCGCATTCGAGAAGCTTGCGCGCGTGAAGACGATGCTCGAAGAAGCATCCGAGTATCATACGCGCGAAGCCCTTGTCCAAGACGGAGAGCTCGTCATCGGCATCTCCCAATCGGGAGAGACCGCCGACACCTGCCTTGCGCTCGAATACGCCAAGAACCGCAATGCCACGTGCATCGCAGTAGTGAACCGACAGGGCTTCAAGCTCGGCGACATCGCTGATGCCGAGATCGGAGCGCTTGCGGGTCCCGAGATAGCAGTAGCCTCTACCAAAGCTTTTACGGCCCAGGTGGTGGTGCTCATTCTCTTGGCGATGCGCGTAGCGACAATCCGTGGGACGCTTACCGACTACGATCGTCTTCGGCTCGTCGAGAGCCTCGAGAACCTACCAGAGGCAGTCGAAGAAGTGCTCAAGTACGCCAATGTGATGCGAAACGTCGCAAAATCGTATCTTGCGGCACCCAGAACGCTCTTCATCGGACGCGGCTATTGTGTGCCGATCGCCGACGAAGGAACGCTCAAGCTCCAAGAGATCGGCTATGTCGATGCTGCTGCCTACTCGGCAGGAGCGCTCAAGCACGGACCCTTGGCTCTCGTCGAGGACGTGATCCCTGTAATCGCAATCGCGCTTTCGGGAACGGCGTCGGACAAGACCTTAAACAGCGTGCAGGAAGTGGTCGCACGCAGCGGGCACATCATCGGCATCGTCACGAAAGGGTCAGCAGAAGAGGAGCTCATGCGGAAGCTCGCGAAGGTCCTGATAAGCCTTCCAAACACTGCAGAGGAGCTCTCGCCTATTCTTGCGGCGCCACTCGTTCAGCTCTACGCGTACTACAGCGGCGTGCTTCGTAAGCACAACGTTGATCGTCCGCGTAATCTCGCAAAATCGGTGACGGTCGAATAAACCGCGCCACGACGCCGAGCACACTGTGCTCGGCGTTTTTTATTTTGGTCATTAATAAAAAATCCCCAGGGTATGACCTGGGGAATCGAATCAATATCAGACCGTCTCGGGCACGGTCTGAAGCGGCCGCGAGATGGTTCTGCAATTGGCTTTATCGCCCGCGGACCAATCGAACTTTTCGGAGAGATCTACGTAGTCCTCGGGGCGGTCGAGTCGTACCCACACGCGGTGCGTAGCACCATCTGATGTCTTGTGGACTGTCTGTGCGATCTCGTCGACGCTTGCAAGGATGCCAGACTCGTCACTGTCGTCATCATTCAATACGAGCCGCGCACCTTTCGCAGGCAGCGGGTCGAGGAAGACGAGGGATTCGAGACATGGCCCGAAGGCACGTGCGAGCTCCGTACTTGGAGCCTCAACAATCATCAGGACATTCGGCACTTCATCCTGCTCATCATCATAATCTCCCGTGTCATTTCGATCGTGCTTGTCGGGAGCGTTCACGTAAAGGAAAAACATCATGACGACCCACACCGTGCCGAGCACGAATAATCCGTCTGTATCTGCAAGCACAGGCTTACCGGCCGAAGTCGCGCGAAACAGTGACTCAGAGAACGCTACTACGGGCCAAAACCCGAGTGCCCAGATCAAGAAATACGCCATTAGATGCCTCCTGCGTTGATACATAGCCACAAAGAAAATACTATTTATTGTCGATTTGTCAAATCGGCAATCCATCATGCACGCGTATGCAAAAAGATGCTTTCTGCACAATTCTCAGCTATCGGCCGAGTCATATTTTTTGTTAGTTTGTGGGTAGAGGAGCTCGGTCACGACTCTCAATCTGCCGTCGCAGATTTCGGTCGCGACCCCGCCTCGCGGTTTTGCCTGCTGGCCAAACATCGCTGCGGCTTTCGAGTCTCCCTCGCGATGTGCTCAAGCACATCGCTTCTGCCCATAATGTCACTTCGTTCCTGTGGGCAGAGGGAGACTCGAACTCCCATGCCTTGCGGCGTCGCGTCCTAAGCGCGGTGCGTCTACCAATTTCGCCATCTGCCCGTCCAGCCGAGTATAGCGCACCTGGCCTGTTTTCAAAACGAAATAACCTGTTAGAATAGCCCTCGTATCGGCAAAGGCTTATACAGTATGCGCCCGTAGCTCAGTTGGTAGAGCAGCCGCCTCTTAAGCGGTAGGTCCATGGTTCGAGTCCATGCGGGCGCACCGGAGACAAAAAGGACTGGCCTGTGCCAGTCCTTTTTGCGAGGTGCGAGCCGGAGCAGCTTGGCTACGAATCACCTCGATGGTGGCAGGAGGGAGCCTGCCGAGCCCGGGCCGTGCGCGTTTATAGCAAGAAACCACGCTAGGCCACGAAAATACAAAATCCCCTGTGGGGATCTTTGTATTTTATTTTGGTTCCTCATCGGACGTCTGCAGACTCCGCGAGGCTCCGGGTGTATTCTTCGAGCCTCTTACGATTCTCTTGTATCGCCTTCTCCAAGTTCGCAAGGCAGCGCCGGGCATGTGCCAGGTCGCGCTCGCGCGCCGCTATCTCGCCTCGATACCACGTAACCTCCTGTTGTATGTGTTGCGTATTCATATTTCACATATACATGAACTGTATAGAGAAAGTATGAAGATAGTTTCAGCTTACCTTTTCTGCCCCGCCTGCTTCCTCAGATCATCGGCATACCGTTCCATATCCCTCTTATAACCATCGAGCTTTGTCTTGCCACCTGCCATGTAGCGAGTCAGCTCTCCTTCGGCACGCTTCGCGTCATCTAGCTCGCGCGCAAGTCGAGCCTGTGTGCTTTTGTTCTTCTCTAATTCTCCCTGCTTTATCTCGAGTTCCCTGGTCCACCATGCCGCCTCGCTCTTTGCCTTTTCGATATTTATATCTGCCATATCTATGAGTTTATACTTTGTACCTGGTAAATAGCATGAAGGCAGCGGGCACCTTAATGAAGCTTGACCGACCCCTTGCGCTGCACCTCGTCGAACTCCGCCTTCGAGAGCTCGCGCTCTGCCATGCTCTTTTTTTGGCGGTCGCTCCTGATCTTCGCCTCGAGCTGCGCCGCGTGCACCTTAATCTTCTCAAGATCTTCTATCGTGCGCTTAGCTTTTTCGAGTTCTCGTTCCGCATTCTTGAGTTCTTCGCCGTATCGTTGGATGACCTGCTTTATCTGGGGGATGTCCATGGAGAGCATTATCTTCTTAAAAGCCCGTGGTTCCCGTCGGAAACGGGGATGTCGATCCGCTGTCGCGGTTGATACCTGTACTGTACGTCTGGCCGCGTATATCGAGCCCGAAAGTATCGTCGATAAGCGAGATGATACTGCCGACCGCCACCATGATGAACATGCCGATGATGCCGTAGATCATATGATTCTTCCCGTCTGCGTTCTCGCCCCCCGACTCCACGCTCCGCATAAACTGGAACAGTCCCCACACAAACACCAAAAATCCTACCGAGAATATCAGTAGGATTATTGGGTTGATGATGTATTCAACAATGCGGCCCAGGAGCTCTGCCCCGCTGGTTGCTGAAAAGTTCATACACTAAATCTATCGACGTGAGCTAGAAGCTCGTGCCCTGGAGCTGAATCGCCTTAGGGATGATTGGATCGGTCGAGGTGACCTTGAAGGTGCTCTGCAAGAGACGGATGATACCCCAGACCGACACCATGACGAAGAGCGAAAGGATGCCGTAGATCATAATGTCGCGTGCCTTCTCCTTCGACTCGTCTCCAGAGCCGATGTACTGGATGAGTCCCCAAAAGAAGTAGATGAGCGCCAAAGTGATCAGCATCGGTATGACCGCGTTCAAGACCGTGTTCACCAAGTTGAGGGTGTCGAGAAACGTTACTGCTCCAGCCACTGCAGGGATCGTTACTGCTGCGATGGCGAGTGCTCCTGCGAGCTTGGGGCTAAAGTTCATACGGGGCGATTAGTTAAAGCTAGTGATATAGATACCATTTTACCCCCGAAGCGTCTCTTTAGGTTCTGCCGCTGTGGATAGCATATGTGCATCGGGCCCTCGAGCGCTTCCAGCGGCGTCAAGGCTACTCTGGAGGATGCGCAGTATCCCCCAGATGGACACGGCTACGAACAGGATGAGTATGCCCCAGCCGAAAATCTGCGACCGCTTAGCAAGACCGCCCTCTTCGAGATTCTGCGTCGAGTTGAATCCGATCCACATATAGTAGACAACCATGAGCGTAAGGATGGTCGGTATAAGCAAATCTATGATGCCGACGAACCAATTGACCAGATCGTCGAACGTCTTAGGTGCGGCAAAGGCCACCGCCGGCATCACTATCAAGATGGCGAGGAGGAAGGTTATGCGTCGTGTGTACGCCATATTAGCCGCGCAGCTGCTCTACGGTTCCTGCCAGTATTTGCGAAAGGGCCCACGCACCCAATATCATGATCGCTCCAATGACGACGTACAGGAAGTTGCGCTTTGCCGCCTCGATGCCGCTCGAGTTGCCGCGTGCAACCACAAACTGGAACCCAGCGTACACAATGAATACGCTGATGATGGGGAGCGAGATTGTGACTAGTGCTTTCAAAAGGCCCGATATGAATTCGGGGAAGGAGCAGAATTGGAGCGGGTTACTGAGACGCCCAGCATCGTTGGAACCGCATGCAGCGAATGTCGGGGTCACGCCTGCAAGCCACAGGCAGGTCGCCGAAGCGGCTAACGTACCGACCTTGTCATATGTCGAGGTAAATAGTTTCATGAGTGATCTAGAGTCCTAGTAAGTTTGATATCTCCTTATCAGCGCGCTGGACGGCGTCAGAAAGCTTGAGCGACCCGCTCGTCACGTCGTTAATCATAGCGCGAAAGACCTGATCGGTCTTTGCCGCATCTGGGTCCAAGAAACCGCGCGAGATTATCGCATCAAGCCTGAACACCTCGTCGGCGCCGTCGACCGGCTTTGCAAGAACATCGCGCCGTGACGAGGCCAGTCCCCACGCTGTTGCAAGCTGCGTCGTTGCCTCCGCAGTAGCAAGCTTCTTGGCAATAGCAAACGCGGCCGTCGGATTGCGCGCAGCCTTTGGAATTGCCAAGCCATAGAGCTTGCCAAACGACACGCTCCGCTTTGCTACCTGGATCTGCGGCAGCTGGGCGATAGCGAAGTTAAGGTTAGGATTCTGCGCCTTTATGAGCGGAAGCTCGCTCGCAGTGCCGATATAGAGCGCGAGGTCGCCCGACGTGAAAGCAAGGAGCGAGTCGGGCATGGACCGATTCCACGAGTAGACGTTCTTGCTCGGATCGGCAAAGGTAGTAAAGAAACGTACTGCGCTGTCGCCAGGCTGGATCGCCGACGCCGTCTTTGCCGACAATTGCGAAACGACACGACCTTGTACATCGCGACCTGTAATCTCGCCCCCTGCCTGCATCACCAAGGCGCTGAGAATCTCTTTTGCATGTCGTACGTTATCAAACGATCCGAAAGCTATCGTGCTCGTCTGCACCGTTCCGGCGTCATCGCGCACGGTTAGCTTTTCTGCCATCTTAAAGACCTCTTCCCAATACTTGGGTGCAGCCGCGTATCCCTGTGCCGCGAGCATGTCCTTGTTCCAGTACAAGACGAGCGGGTCGACCACAAGCGGGATCGCAAGCACGCCTGCAGGTGTTAGAAACAGCTGCGACTCGTCGATAAACATACTCTGGAACGTCTGTTCTGGCAGCGAATCGAACGGTACGGTCACGATCTTGGCCTGCTGCGAAAAAACCTGATCTTGGGTCAGCATGAAGAGATCGGGACCTGCGCCGCTAGCGAGTGCGTTGGCAAGGTCGTAGTCGTAGGTACGGGCGTCCTTTTGTTCGTAAGTCACCTGTCGGAGCGTGTCGTCGTTTTCGGCAAGCGAACGAATTACGGTCGTCATGGCACGCTCGTCGAGTGTCCCCCATATGTGGATTGGACCGATATCTTTCGCAGAGCTCGTCCCTCCCAACACTCCCGAGAAGAACAAGAGGCCGACTACGGCAAAGATACCGAATCCTGCCATCAGAAAGAGTTGAAACGGAGTTGCTTTGCTGCTATCCATAGAGATTGGTTATATTCGCTTTACGACGAGCCCATAATGGTGCGAGCCGGCGTCGAACTCGCGCACCAAGGCAAACCCATTGCGCGACACGAGCGCAAGCGCCGCTTCTTTCGTCACGAGATGATCCTCGTGAGGACCGATAGCGCCCGATCCCCCGCTGTCAGACCAGTCGATGATGACCGCCAATCCGCCGGGAACGAGGATACGCTTTGCTTCAACGAGCACCGCATCGCGGTGTTCTGCCTGGAAAAGCATATTAGAGACAAGCACCATGTCGAGCGACGATGCGGCAATCTTACTACCATCCTTGCTTTCGACGTTTCCCCAGACGATGTCGATGTTGTGACGGTTATCGCGCACTGCCGTGTTGCGGATACGAAGCAGCAGGTCTTGTTGAACGTCGACAGCAAAGATATGCCCGGCGACTCCGACCGCCTCGGCAAGTGCAAGAGTATATACCCCCGACCCTGCGCCGAAGTCTGCTACGCGCATACCTTCTTTAATGGGCAGTTGCGAGATGATCCGCGAGGGCTGCACGAATGCTTTCGGGACGTTCGCGGCGACCGCGGTTTCGTGACTTGCCTTTGGTGTTGCGACGAGTTTATGCGGGAACATGCGTAGTATCAGTATACCCTGCCGCATAATCGATACCGAGCCACTATCAACAAAATGCCCCGCGATCGAGGTAGATCGCGGGGCGCCCTTCATCGTTTGGCCTTGGCTGTCGGAGCCGACTTAGTCGGCGCCTTCTGCGGAAGCCGCTCGCTCATCGTATACAACATGTAGTTGTTGAACGTAAGCTGCGCTATCAAGACTACGATGACCCAGAACCATGCACGCTTCATGTACTGCGGTACGCGTATCTGGGGCTTATTGGGTAACTTCATGTGTAACTCCTTTGCTTGAACTTGCTGTACCATACTCCTTCTTCTGCAAATGCAAAGCATCTATGAACGAAAGACCCGCGGCAACTGCCGCGGGTCTTTCGTTTTCGTATCGCGTTAGAATCAGGCCACTTCGTCTCCCTCGAAAATGACGAAGGATGCTACCTGGTCGCCTTCGCGCATCTTCATGATGCGTACTCCCTGCGTCGCGCGGCCGAGTGCCGGGATCTCGTCGAGCGCAGTGCGGATCGTCTGGCTCTTCTGGCTCATTGCTACCAGCTCGCCACCCTTTTGTACAACGGCAGCACCGACGAGCTGCTTGGTCTTGGCAGTTATCGACATCGTCTTGATGCCCGAGCCGCCGCGTCCCTGGATTTTGTATTCCTTGAGCGGTGTCTTTTTGCCGTACCCGGTGGAAGAAAGCACCAGAAGCTCTGCGTCTTTTGCTTCTTTCGGCACGACTCCGGCGCCGACAATCACGTCTCCCGATCCGAGCTTCATACCGCGCACTCCTGCCGCCTGGCGACCCATCTCGCGAACTTCGCCTTCGGCAAATCGAATCGACTGTCCCTTGGACGTGGTCATGAGGACGCTGTCGCCTTTGTTGACGAACTGTGCCGATATGAGGGCATCGCCCTTGTCGAGGGTGATAGCGATAAGACCGGAACGGCGTACTTCTTTAAATGCTTCTGCCTTGGTCTTTTTGACGGTTCCGTCCTTGGTCGCCATAAGAAGCGAGAGTTCTCCGGTATTCTTGAGCTCTTTTGGCATGGCCAAAATAGAAGTGATACTCTCTCCTTCTTCGAGCGACAAGAAGTTCATGATCGACTTGCCTTTGGTTGCGCGGCGCCCCTCGGGGAGCTCGTACATCTTGAGCTGATACGCCTTTCCGCGATCCGAGAAGAACAACAGATCGCTGTGCGCAGAAGCGGTCACGAACTGCGTTACGAAATCCTCATCTTTAGTATCCAAATCGACGACACCTACGCCTCCGCGCTTCTGGCGGCGGTACTCGGATGGATTAGTACGCTTGATGTAGCCTCCCGACGTAAGGACGAGCACCGAGTCTTCGTCGGGCACCAGGTCCTCGACCGAGAAGGTCTTGGCACCGCGCTTTACAATCTTGGTGCGGCGGTCGTCTCCGTATTTCTCTGCGATCTCTTTCAGTTCGGCCTTGATGACGCCGAGCATCTTCTTTTCGGAAGCCAAGAGGGCTTTCAATTCCGCAATGAGCGCCTGTACTTCTTTGAGCTCGTCCTCGATCTTCTGACGCTCGAGATTCGCCAAGCGCTGCAGGCGCATTTCCAAGATTGCGGTCGCCTGCTTAGGCGAGAATCTGAATTCTTTTATGAGATTCGCATGTGCCGTCTCGACGTCCTTGCTCTTGCGTATGAGTTTTATTACCTCGTCGATGTGATCGAGCGCCTTCTTGAGACCGAGCAAGATGTGCTCGCGCTCTTCTGCACGGAACAGGTCGTACTTGGTGCGGCGCGTGACGACCTCTTTTCGGTGCAAGACGAACGACTCGAGGAAGCCGCGCAAAGACAAGGTCTGCGGTATGCCGTCCACGAGAGCGACGCAGTTGTAGTGGAACGTTTCTTCGAGCTGGGTGTGCTTGTATAGGTAGTTGAGAACTGTCTGGGGATGCGATGTTCCCTTGAGGTCGATCGCGATGCGGATATCTTTTGCCGACTCGTCGCGCAAGCCCTTGATGCCATCTACTTTTTTCTCGTGAACCAAGTCGGCGATCTTGCTTATGAGATCCGCCTTGTTTACGCGAAACGGCACCGACGTGATGATGATCTGCGTCTCGCCTTTCTTTCCTTCGACTATCTCGGCCTCGCCACGCACCACGACACCACCGCGCCCAGACGCGTATGCCTGTGCAATGTCCTTTTGGTTAAACGCGATACAGCCTGTCGGAAAATCCGGACCCTGCACGAACTGCAGCAAGTCTTCGGTGGTGGCCTTTGGGTTGTCGATAAGATGCTCAGTCGCGGCGCAGACCTCGCGCAAGTTGTGCGGCGGGATGTTGGTCGCCATGCCCACGGCGATGCCAAGCGTGCCGTTGACGAGGAGGTTAGGGAATCCTGCCGGCAGGACTACCGGCTCTTTGCGGGTGTTTTCGTAGTTTGGAGCAAAATCGACGGTGTCTTTTTCGATGTCTTTCAACATCATCAATGCAAGACGCGACATCTTGGCCTCGGTGTAACGCGACGCAGCTGGCGGATCGCCGTCGATGGAGCCAAAGTTTCCCTGGCCGATAACGAGCGGATAACGCATCGTAAAGTCCTGCGCCAATTTTGCGAGCGAGTCGTACACCGCGACGTCTCCGTGCGGATGGTAGTTACCCGTTACGTCTCCGGTGATCTTTGCCGATTTGCGCGTCTTGCCACCCGGGTTGAGGCCGAGCTCGTGCATGGTGTAGAGAATGCGACGGTGAACGGGCTTAAGACCGTCGCGGACATCAGGAAGCGCGCGTGCCGTAATGACCGACATCGCGTAGTCGAGATACGATTCGCGCATCTCTGCGGTGATAGAGCGGGCGATGACGCCCAAGCTCGGATCTCGTGGTTCTGGAGCGGCTTCTGCCTTTGCAACCTTTTTCTGAGCCATAACGCGAGAATTGTATCATATGTGGAATTCTTTGCAGTAACGCAAAGAGCCCTCTCTTCGTCATCGTGGGGAGTTATCAGTTTTCAAACGACCCGCCAGTTGCCGTGGAATCGAGCTTGTAGGTGGCCTGTCCGCCCGTCGTACCACCCGAATTGGCCGCCTCGTCGCGGATGGCCTTGAGCTCGCTCGTTGCGTCGTTATAGCTTTTGCCAAACGAGTCTTGCGCCTCTTTTACGTTCGTAAACTGCATGATGTCCTTTTGCGGTCCCCACGACGTATCTACCTGCTCGCCATTGACTATCTTATGAAAAAAGAAGAACGCCCACGCGGCAAACAGGATAAAGCCGATGAGCGCAGCAGACCCGCCGGCTATGACCTTCTTCTGGTCTTTGGGCCGGTTCTGGAGATCACCAAGTTTGCTGGAGCCCGAAGCTCCCGAGCCCGTAAACGGATGCGTACTTTGCATCACATTATTCTACTATAGGTATACGCGACTTATTGTCCTCTACCTACTTCCTTGTACTTTCTCCACGTGTAAATCAAGTATCCGCTGGATGCAATAACCCACAGTGTGGCCACAGTAATGTCACTATAACTAAAAGAAGCAGGGTCGAGAATCGAAGCTGCGGCATAAATAAGCCCCATCAAAAAAATAATAGTTGCTCCAGCCAGGTCTTTAAATTCGAAATTGATCTTCATACAATCTATGATCCTCGGGTTTTCGCGATCCGATACTGCCACTCCACGGAAATGCGTGGTGTGTAAGTGCTAAGCCTTCAGGACGACAACTTCACCCGCCTTACCAGCAACATCCTTGGGTTTTATCGTCAGCTTGTCGAGCATTTCTGCCTTTTCGACGCCTGCCTCCTTAAGAAAGAGTTTGAGCGCATCTTTGTCACCAACGCCTTCCCAGTGAATCGGAATAATTATCTTGGCCTCGAGCTTGACGGCAAGCTTATGCGCTTCTTGGGCATCGAGTACGCCCGAGCCGCCTATCGGCACAAACACCACGTCGACGTCTTCGATAGCCTCGATGGCATCTGCGGGCAACTGCATCTCGCCGATTGCTCCCAAATACAGCACATGGAGTCCGTCCATGGTTACCGTATAGATAGTGTTGATGAGTTCTTTGCCGCCGTAAAACGTTTTGGTAGCAAATCCTGCCGCGGTTATCGATCCTACTTCGTACTCGCCCGGTCCATTGATGGCAAAAGGCGCTTTGTCGCCGCGCGAGGCCTCGGCAACGCCGTTCATGTCGGGGTGGTTGGCAGAAACAAACACGACATCGGACCCAAAGCTCATTGATTTGAGTTTTGATTCTTTGGAAACAGGACCGAACGCGAGTGTCGTGTCGCCTGCCGATACTTTTACTGCTTCACCTGCGTGGTACGTGATTATCATAGTAGATTTTGTTAGTGTGTCTTCGAGTTTAGAAAATCTTAGATCCCGAGCGATTCCGCAACGAGGGATAAGATACCCGCAATCGTATCACAAAAATGGTGTGGTAGAAAAAGCCAGAAAGTAGGCCGTTTTTTAAGCCTTATCGCAAAATACTTGACATATTTTACATACGTGCTAAGATACTCATATCTGCGCCATCGATCGCGTGTCCGCCGACGGACATAGGGGCAGATACCGCTTTGGGAAGGAGGAATGTGTGTATCACACTCGCGACCCGACCTTCTAGTATTGCTCTTTCGTATATCAAGCGGCCTGAACAAGGCACGTGCAAAATAAAGCGCAAAAAACGCAGGGAGTTCACCCGACGAATCGCGAATCCTCGAGAGCAGAACGGCACCCATGCCCAATGTTCCATGGACTAGGATTGCAAACGGTAACCCCACCGGGACTCGTGTCCCACCATGCGCAGAGCGCTTAAGTTGCGCGAATACCGAACCTCAGCCTTCACTGGTTGAGGTTCACTCTTTTATACGCACCCGGATGCGTTGACACCGCGTACGGGCATGCGAGTATGTCGTTTCCTGCGCCTTGGCATCAAGGACAAGCAGGGTTGCTCTGTATACAGGAGGACGACATGATTCGAGCGGATCCGGGTACTGGTCTCACAAAACCAATCACGGCCGGCGGACACTAACCCGCCGACTTCCCTCTCGACTCTGTTTGAAGGAGTGCGCGATGCCCTTTGCGCGAGACGGTCCCTAGGACCATCAGCATCCTCATCTCACCTCAGGACCCCTGCCCTAGCCGGCATGTGGGTCCTCTTTTTTGCAAAAAACCCGATTTCTGCTATAGTCCTTTCCACGCATTACTAGTCCGATGCTAGTGGTAACCCTCGTGTGCTCCCTACCCCGGCTGCTCGCACCGAAACCATAGCTTCGATATAAACAATGCCAACAAAAGAAACCGAGGCTAAGACAGCCTCGACTGCGGTTGCCGCAGAAGAAGTGGTCCCCGAGACGGTCATGTCCGTCCTTACCAAAGACATCCCGGCACGCCCGAGCGTCGGCGACGTGGTCGAAGGACCGGTCGTCGCTATCGGACGCGCACGTGTGTTCGTCGACCTCCACCCATACGGAACGGGTATCATTTACGGCCGCGAGTATCTCTCGGCGCGCGATACGCTTAAGAACGTCAATGTAGGAGACCTCATCACCGCAAAGGTGGTCGAAGTCGAGAACGCCGACGGCTACATCGAGATCTCGCTTCGCGAAGCTCGCCAGGCTCTTATGTGGAGCGAGGCAGAGGCAGCCGTTACCGACAAGGTGGTCTTTAGCTTGCCTGTCAAAGACGCGAACAAGGGCGGACTCATCATCGAGTGGCAGGGCCTTCAGGGCTTCTTGCCAGCATCACAGTTGGGCTCCACCCACTACCCACGCGTCACCGACGGCGATAAGGACAAGATCTTCGTCGAGCTCAAGAAGCTCATCGGCGAGAAGCTCGAGGTCATGATCATCACCGCAAACCCCAAGGAGCAGAAGCTCATCTTTAGCGAGAAGGGTGCCGGAGGTGCCGAGCGCCAGACATTGGTCGGCAAATACCAGATCGGCGACGTCTTCGACGGCGAGGTCACCGGTGCCACCGAGTTCGGCGTATTCGTCAAGATCGAGGAAGGACTCGAGGGCTTGGTCCACATTTCCGAGATGGATTGGGGCTTGGTCGAGGATCCAAAGAAGCGCTTCAAGGTGGGCGATCACGTAAAGGTGAAGGTCATCGAGATCAAGGACGACAAAGTCTCGCTCTCGATCAAGGCTCTTACCGAGGACCCATGGAAGACTGCTGCGGCCAAGTTCAAGAAAGGCGAGCGCGTCGACGCGGTCGTGATCAAGTACAACAAGCACGGAGCACTCGCCTCTATAGAAGAAGGTGTTGCAGGCTTGGTGCACGTATCCGAGTTTGCCGACGAGAACGAGCTTCGCCAGAACCTCGAGCTCGGCAAGGTATACCCGTTCTCTATCTCGTTCTTCGAGCCAAAGGACCGCCGCATGACACTCTCGTTTGCCGGCGAAAAGAAAAAGAAATAAGACTACGCAAAGCTATACAAAACGGGCGCCAGGGCGCCCGTTTTGTATACAGAAACCCCGGCACGTGTGCCGGGGTTTTGGGATTCTTCGTACAGACTACTCGAGCTTAAAAATGGCAGTCGACGTCTGCTGCAGCATCCGTACGCTCGCCTCGAGAGCAGAAAGCCCTTCGCACATACTCCGCGTGTCGGGCACGAACGAGCTACCCTTCTGCATGATCGAACGTGCGCAGAGTCGGTAGATGCCGAGGTAGAGCAGTATATCTGCGCTCTGACTCCTCGTGGCTTCGACGCCATGGCGGGCCTTGTACGTTTCGGCCCAGATTACCATTCGGTCTAGTATCAGATGGACCTCGTCGAAGCTTTTATTCACCGAGCGCAAGATCTGGTTCGCCTCGTCCATTCGAATTATCACGAACGTAAGCCCCCCGAAGGCGCAGAGTACTGCGATAAGGCTTATGGTTTTGAGGACATCGATGTCCATACGGACCTCCGTTGTTGCTCTCGGCAAAGTACCATTATTGTATACATGTGCAACTTCTCTCGGACCCTAAGAAAAAGCCCGAGCATGCGCTCGGGCCTCTATGTCAGACGGCAGATTCTCTCCTGCCGGCATGACGATCGACGAGACGGGCTATTATGTCCCGCTCGGCTTTGATTCTTGCGATGACCTTCATGCACGCGCGATAGTGAGCACGGAGCTTCCCGAGCTCGGGAAATCTCGACTCACACCGCTGTTTAAGCCGGTCTAAGTCTCCCGACACGCGGGCAAGATCCCGGTCGTAGCACAGTGGTGTCGTTGCGACGATCGCCGAACAGGATCTGAGTCGTGCAGAAAGCTCGACAGACTCGGCAGCGAGCGCATCTGCAAGCGTGCGCGCCTCTCGCGTATCGTGCAAGAGGCAGCGAGCACTATAGAGCACGAAGCCCCAGTAGCCACCCACAACGCATGCGATCGTAACCATGATCGATGCTGCTATCATGTCGTATCTCCTCTGTAGCCGTCGGGTACCATACCACAATAAGACAATTTGTTGTATAGTGCCGCAAGCACAACGGAGGACGTCGCTATGAAAGACAGAACGCTTACCGGCAAAGATTTGGTATTGGGCAAGATGGTACTCCTCCATGTCGACGAGAAGATCGGCTGGTGGCCCTCGACCCTACGACGCATCGGCGAGACGCACCACTACTACGAAGTCATGGGTCGCGATATGGTTGCAAAAAAACCAGCTCCGCAAGACATGACCGCATGCATCACGTACGCCCGTGTTTGCATGCGCGAAGATCTCGACGCAATCGTATGCGACATGGTACGCGATGTACAGACGCAGGTTCGCCGATATGTGTCATCGACAGCCGCCTAGAACCTTCTGCAAAGAGCACGCCAGCCGCGTGCTCTTTTTTATATGCCGCTGCTACGGAATGTATGGTGACAAAAAACCACCATATTGACCCCCGTGCGGTTCGTGGTAGCGTGCACCGAGGTAAGAACGTCAAGCAACGGAGAGTTGTGATGTCGAGCGAATCAAAAATATGGACCAAGAACGGCAAGCTCTACTATATAAAGCAAAAGTACGGTAGGTACTACGTGAGCAAGCCAGGGCACGGAGGGCTCGGAGACGCCAGCACACTGGACAATGCGTTAAGCATAATCAAATCGCACTCCGGCTCCACCATCAAATCGATCGACTAAGCAGTGTCGCGAGCGACACGATGTATTCTTCGAACTGCTCCATCGTGCGATTCCATAGGAATCGCACGATTTTAGTTTGAATTACATGCGTTCATCGCCGCAACGTAGCCATCCTCGATGATGGTCGCGAGCGCTTCATCGGTCTTCTTGAAGATCGTCTTCATCTCGACGAGCTCTGCCGGTTTAAACTTACCGACGATAAACTTGAGCACCGCCTCTTCGCCCGTCGGCTTCTTGGCGACGCCTTTGGCGTTCTCGGGCGAAACGCCGATTCGAATACGCGTAAACTCCTTACTTTTGATAGCTTTCATTACACTTTCGATACCGCGATGCCCTCCCGAATTCTTCCCGAACGAGACCTTAATGCGCCCCAGGGGCAAGTCCATGTCGTCGTGCAATACAACGAGGTTTTTAGCCATTTTAGGGCCCAAAATGTACTTAGAGACAGCGGCACCAGACTTGTTCATGTAGGTAGTGGGTAACACATACACCGCCGTATGCTTTCCCATCTCTCCCTTGGCGACTATCGCCATCGCTTTTTTTTCTTCTTTCCATTCGCTTGCGTCGTGCTTCTTTGCAAAGTGCTCGACGGCCATCCATCCGGCGTTGTGACGCGTGTCCGAATATTCTTCTCCAGGGTTTCCGAGTCCTACGATGATCCATTTCATAAAAACAGTATATCGCAATCGCATGCGCTACGCATTTTTTAATTTTTTTTTAGATTTTCTCTCGAGAAAAAAATAAAAAAGCACGACACGATGCGATATCGCTTGCGTCAAAGAAATCTTGAGAGTAGAATGCTTCGCATGGAATCTGCTGCTCATTCGACTCAACCAAGTTTGAATGATGCTTCGCACGGTACTCCTTCTATCGAACAAGAGTCGTACACGACGCTCATCTGGTACACGCTCGCAGCACTCGGCATCGCGCTGTTCATCCGTTTCTTCGTCGCAGCTCCGTACATAGTAGAGGGCGCCTCGATGGAAAATACCTTCCACACCTTCAACTATCTCATCATCGACAAGCTCTCGTACGAGCTCGGCTCGCCCATGCGTGGCGACGTGATCGTCATGAAGTTCCCCTACGACACGACGCGCTCCTTTATAAAGCGTGTCATCGGCCTCCCGGGCGAGACCGTCATCATCGATGGCACCGCAGTCACCATAAAGAATGCAGCGCACCCCGAGGGATTCGTCCTAAACGAGCCATATGTGTCGCCAGATAATGCCGCTGAATCACATGTCGAGATAGTCCTAGGCCCCACCGAGTACTGGGTCTTAGGCGACAACCGCAAAGCCTCTGCCGATTCTCGCGCCTGGGGAACCTTGCCACGCAAAGACATCGTCGGCCGCGCGTTCGTACGACTCTATCCTCTCTCAGAAGCAAACCTTTTCCCGGGCACCGCCCGCTACCCTCAAGACTCTTCCCCTGCACAGAGTGCAGATAATTAATAGTAGCTATCCTCATGCAAAAGAATCTTTCCCTTGCGCCCGCTATCCGTGCTGCCGAATATTATGGATTCCTTCCGTTCGAGTCTCTCGCCCATAATCGCGAGATCCACGAGAAGAAGCCCGAGAAAGCTCCTAAAAACGTCGGCGAGATCGCGGTCGTGCGCAGCGAAGAGAAATCGCTCATAAGCGCTGCAAAGATGTTTGCGCGTTACAACGCATCGGGTAAGCGTCCGCGTTTCTTGTGGCGCAAGGCTGCCGGCAAAGACGCCGACACCGCAAACCTCGAGCTCCACGTGCTCAACGTCCCGACTGGCATGGCAGAAGCGCTCCTCATCACCCTCTCGCATGCGATTGCCGAAGATGCCGGGATCACCGACCGCGTCCTCAAGATAAACTCCATCGGCAACGCCGATTCATCGGGTCGCTACGTACGCGACATCGGCATCTTCTTGCGCAAGCACCTAGAACAGATTCCGTCGGCCTTGCGCGCTCGCGCGGCACTCGACCCCTTGGGCACACTCCTCAAACTTATCGAAAAGTCGAGCCCCATCATCGGCACGGCACCACAAGCTATGGAGTATCTCAACGAAGACGAGCGCAAGCACCTGTGGGACGTACTCGAATACCTCGAGGCGGCCGAGCTGTACTATGAGCTCTCCGGACACGTCATTGGCAGCCGCGACTGCTGGACGCACACCCTTTTCGAACTCGTCTCGATCGACCGCGAGAAAGGACTTACCGAATCCATCGCCCGCGGCGGTCGGTACGACACGCTCGCTACGCGCTTTACCGGCACGCCAACCCACGCCACCATGCTCGCGCTCTCATGCTCGCCGAAAGGCTCGGCAACCGCAAAGAAGCAGACGCCGTCGACCATCTACTTCGCACACCTCGGCCTCGAGGCTCGCCGCCGATCGCTCTTGGTGCTCGAGTCACTCCGGCGCGCAGGTATCCCTGTTGCGCAGTCTCTTACCTTCGAGCAGCTCGGCGACCAGATGCGTATTGCCAAAGAGCAGCGCGTTCCGTATCTTCTTATAATGGGCCACAAAGAAGCCATGGAAGGTACCGTCTTGGTCCGCGACACCTACACCAACATGCAAGAGGCCATCTCGCTCCCCGAACTTCCGTCGTACCTGCGCAAGAACAAGATGATTCGCATGTAGACGGCTGCAAAGCGCACATTAACAAAGTAAACCACTGCCGCCTGTAAGGCGGCAGCTTTCTTTGCGGACTGAAGTCCGAAACTCACAGACCGAGTATCGTGAAGTCGTCTCCTCGCTTCTCCTTGTCGTCATCTTGGTTCTCGATGTAGTCGACAATCATCTCGTCGGTGATTGCTCCTGAGGTGGTCGCGAAGTAGCCACGCGACCAGAAGTGCTTGCCCCAGAACTGTTTGTTAAGGGCCGGGTTCTCTTGCAGGATCTTTCGCGAGGTCTTCCCCTTGAGGTACTGTACGATCTTGGAGACGGATATCTGCGGTGGTATGGAGACGAAGATGGCACATGATCTTTCGAGACATGACCGCGGATGATTTGCACACTGTTCGTGACACATATCTCCCGGATCAGGTCCCGCACACGGGAAGCGATTCTTCCGGTGAGTACCGGTTTCTTGTACTTTGTGGTCCACACGAGATGGTACTTCAGATCAAAGACCGTGTGGGGACCTGACCGGTACAGCTTCATGGGTGTACTGTATCACTTGAAACGTCCGCCTGAAGGCGGGGGCTTTGCTCCCAAAGATGGATAGGAAAGCGCGATCGTACGATCGCGCTTTTGGTATTTGTTAGTCTCAGTGTCTAAAGTGACGACAGTCAGCAAAGACCATGGCCACACCGGCACTATCAGCCAGTGCGATCACTTCCTCGTCACGTTTGGCACCGCCAGGTTGAATTACGGCACGGACACCCGCGTCGATTGCCGCTTGTAACGCATCAGGAAATGGAAAGAATGCATCGGAAGCAGCAACCAAACTGGTCAGCTTTAATGTGCCAGCGTTTTCCGATATTCCAACCTTTAGAGCACCGAAGCGCGCTGCGTCAAATCGGCTTACATGTCCGGAACCGATACCTAACGTTGCACCATCTGCGGCATACACTATCGCGTTCGACTTTGCATGTTTCGCTACTGTAAAAGCAAAGAGAAGATCCTTGGTCTCAGCAGTAGTTGGAGGACGTTTCGTGACGACTCGCGCAGTCCTACACAAAACACAACTATCGTGCGATTGGATCACAAATCCGCCAGCAACAGAGCGTACCGAGACTTCAGTATTTGCCCGGTCAGGCATGCCACCCGTGATCAAGATACGAAGCGCCAGCTTCGACCGCAATACGTGCAAGGCCTCGTCAGTGACTGCTGGACAGATTATAAGCTCGACGAAGCTTTGTGCGATCATTTTCGCCAGAGGCATGTCGAGCACTCCATTCAAAGCAATGACGCCACCGTATGCCGCTTCTGGATCACATGCTCGAGCGCGAGCATACGACTCAATAAACGTATTACATGCAGCAACACCGCACGGTGTCTGGTGCTTGACGATAACAACTGCTTTTGTGTTTCGCACATCGAATTCGGCAACACATTCAAACGCCGCATCGGCATCGAGTATGTTGTTATACGACAGTTCTTTCCCTTGACACACTACGGCTGAAAGCACACCCGGTCGCGCATCATTGATTCTGTATACCGCCGCCCTTTGGTGAGGATTTTCTCCATACCGTAAAACACGGCTAAGGGTACCAACAATTTGCAGCGTAGGGGTAAACACTGGATTCTCTGACATTAGGTTTCTCCACCGAGGTTCAAGCTATAGAAACTGTACCGCAAAGCAATCTCATGAACAACGAGATCCATACCAGCAGGTCATCCGCTTGTATTCTGGTTGACACACAGATAAGATAAAGGTATAAATTGCGCGGCACATTGATCACGGAGAGACGATCATGCAGGTACGAAGAAAAGTGTTTAAGAAGACAAAACCTGAGCGCGACCGAATCTGGCTCTCGATCTACAGTCAACTATTGCAAGAGCTTACGAACGAGCCGGCCGAAACGCTCTCATTCTTCGACGAGAGGTCGCGACTGCGTCGTCAGCAGAAGTTTGCAGAATATCTTGCAAAATATGCCGGACTCGGCGCACGCGAGAAAAGTCTCAATCTCCTCATCGGCGCGTTCGTCACCAACGAGACCGAGGCGAGCAAACGTACTCTTGTGCGTGCTGCACAAGGAATCGCCGAGACACTGCTCGAAGCAGGCGCAACACTCGACTCTGCTACCGAAGTTCTCGACGATGTTTCGTTCACCTTGACTGAATACGTTCAGGACGAAGCGGCACCCGAGCCAGCCCAGTTTGCGCTCTCGGCATAACCCCCGGCGGACCCATACAGGGTCCGCCGGTTTTCTTTTGTCTACACGACATCAAACACCTGGCCAACTCCCCGTAACCCCTCTTAGAAAGAAGGGTAAGAATTCTTGGCCCCCTCCTCTTTCTAAGAGGAGGGTTGGGGCGGAGTTGGTCCAGCCAGCAAGTCCGCTTTTCTTTTATTGAATCAATAACAGCCGAAACATTTCTATTAACATCTGAATTTGTAAGTCGAAGCACTGTACTACCAAGCGACTCGAGAAATACCGACCGTTCATCATCATATGTCCGCTTACCCTCATCAAAATGCTGGCTACCGTCGATTTCTATAGCCAGCTTCAGCGACGGACAATAGAAGTCGACAATATAGGAACCTACCCCGTGCTGCCTACGAAACCGAAAACCTAGTTGGTCGATCTTGAGACGGGACCAGAGAATCTTTTCTTGAGGAGTGGCTGACTTTCTCAGTTCTCTGCGAAAATTCTTGTTTTCTGGCTGGTTAAAGAGATTTTGCTACATCTAAACTGTCTATCATGAAAGGCCGGTGCGGACCAACTCCCCCTCGATCCCCCTCTTAAAAAGAGTGGGAGGAAAATACAGTCCACTACCTATAAGGTCCCTGTTTTGTTGCGAGAAATAAGGCCCTATGGTACAGTGTGCCGACATGTCAATAAACGTAGAAATAGTAAAGAGCGGCACCGAGAACAGCCTCAGTGTCATCCGCAAGTTCACCCGCAAGATGCAGGGTACTCAGATCGTTCAGAACTCTCGTAAAAACCGTTATTTCGCGCGCCAGATGTCGGACACTGTTAAGCGCAAGAAGGCCCTCAAGCGCATCGGCCGCACCGCAAAGTACAACCAGCTCCTCAAAGAGGGCAAGATCCAGGAAGAGGTCAAGAAGCGAGGCGGTTCACGCTCACAGGCGTAAACCATGCAGGGATTCGAGTCAGAGACTCTCGGCGTCAGAGCTACCGCTCGGACGCCGTTTCCTGTTATACCCTTCGCTACCATCAAAGATTCCGTACTCGGAGCTCGGTACGAACTCTCGCTCGTGTTCGTCGGGGACACGATCGCTCGGCGCCTCAACCAAAAGCACCGCGGCAAGTCGTACGTTCCAAATGTCCTCTCATTTCCCAACTCGAAGTCCGAGGGCGAGATCTTTATAAATCTGCGCGTGGCCGCACGCGAAGCAAAACAGCTCCGAACTTCTCTCAAAAGGCGCGTAGCGCTCCTGTTTGTGCATGGTCTGTATCACCTCAAAGGCCACGATCACGGCGACGCCATGGAAGCCGCAGAGCAAAAAACACTCAGCTCGTTCGGGGTCGCGTAAACCTCGAATCAGCGAGGGTTTGTCCACTATTTTGGGTACTTCACTCATTTGTATCGCGCGGGTCAAGAGGATACAATAGACGGGACCGAAGTCTAAAGCGTGCGAATGTCCCGTACCGATTGTGCGATTCGTTTCTGACAGACCTTCGTCGTTAACCATGCAGCGCATCTATACAGGCATCGACATCGGCTCGTATCATGTACGTGTCGTCGTAGCGCGCGCGCCCGAGAGCTCAGACTCGCCGATGCCGATTCTCTCGACCGGCACCTCGACATCGCGCGGACTCCATCACGGGTACATTATCTCGCAAAAAGACGCAACCAAGAGCATCGCAGAGGCCGTAGCATCGGCAGCAACCGCTGCCGGCGTCCCGATAAAACGCGCACGCGTTTCGGTAGGCGGCGTCGGCATCGACGAGATCCGCTCGACCGGTGAAGTCGCTATCGGATTTTCGGACCGCGGCGGCTACGGAAAGAAACCAGTTACGATCGCCGGCGAAGTCACCGAAGCCGACATCGAGCGTGCAATCGTCGACAGCGAAAAGCGCGCGGCGGCACAGCTAACCAATCGCAAGGTGATCCAGGCAATACCGCTAGGATACCGGATCGATGGCAACAAGGTACTCGGACGACCCTTGCACATGCGCGGCAACAAGCTCTCGGTCGACACCCTTCTCATCACCGCGCTCGAACAACACCTCAATGACTTGATCGAAGCGGTCGAAGCTGCCGGCGTCGAGGTAGAAGACGTGTTGCCTGCACCGTTGGCTGCAAGCCTCTCGCTTCTCACTAAGCCGCAAAAGATGGCCGGATCGATATTGGCCAACATCGGTGCCGAGACGCTCTCGATTGCCATTTTCGAGAACGACATACCGATCTCGGTCAAGATATTCCCTATCGGTAGTTCCGACATTACAAACGACATCGCACTCTCGCTCCAGGTGCCGCTCAAGGAAGCCGAGCAAATGAAGCGCGGTGCCTTAACGCGTGCCGATGCTTCGCGCAAACGTGTCGACGATCTCGTCTCGGCGCGTCTTAAAGACATGTTCAATCTCATCGACTCGCATTTGCGCTCGATCGGCAAGCAACGCCTCCTCCCTGCAGGCGTCATTCTCACGGGTGGTGGATCGGGGCTCGTGGGCGTGCGCGATCTTGCAAAGGCGGTCTTGAAACTGCCATCGCAAGTCGGTGTCTTGCCTAATCATATCCGCACGCTCGATGCTACGTGGGCCGTCGCGTATGGACTGTGTCGGTGGGCCTACATGAGCGACGACCGCAGGACGCCGGCGACCGCCGAGCTCGGCGGTGTGGTGAGCGAGCTCTGGAACAGTATCAAGCAAGCAGTCAAGGGATTCATGCCCTAACTCATGAAGTCGTGGCACACGGGCCGCATATCTGATACCGTGAAGAGAGATTCGATACTAGACAACTATAAGAACAGATGTCCGCAAATAGTCCGCGGACACCGAGTATGATATGCTGACTCCGATTAAAGAAATGACACCTACCCCTATGAGCAAAAAAGTTAAATCAGACGTAGAAACCGTAGCGCGAATACGCGTCGTGGGAGTAGGCGGCTCGGGAAATAACGCGGTCAATCACATGGTCCAGTCGCAAGTCCGCGGCGTGGACTTTATCGCAATCAATACCGACGCGCAGGATCTCATCAAGTCGAAGGCCAAAGACAAAATCCACATAGGCACCAACCTCACTCGCGGACTCGGAACCGGCATGAACCCGGACTTGGGCAAGCAATCGGCAGAAGAGAATAAAGACGAGATCCAAGAAGCGCTCTCGGGTTCCGATATGGTGTTCGTCACCTGCGGAATGGGCGGCGGTACCGGAACCGGTGCAGCACCCATCGTCGCTCAAGCGGCTCGCGACCTTGGAGCGCTTACCATTGGTGTCGTTACCAAGCCATTTTCGTTCGAAGGTGCGCAGCGCATGCGCCTCGCCGAGCAAGGATTGGCAGAACTCAAGAAAGCTGTCGATGCACTCATCGTAATTCCGAACGATAAAATTCTCCAGATCGTCAATCGCGATACCGGCATCAAGAACGCCTTTGCCATGTGCGACGACGTCCTAAAGCAGGCAGTCGAGGGTATCTCTGACATCATCACGACCACCGGCATCATCAACGTCGACTTCGCAGACGTGCGCGCCGTCATGGCAAATGCAGGCTCGGCGCTTATCGGCATCGGCACTGCAACCGGCGAGAAGCGTGCAGAAGAGGCAGCGCGTGCGGCTATCTCATCGCCACTCTTGGACGTCTCGATCCACGGAGCCAAGGGCGTCCTTTTCTCTGTCACCGGCGGAGACGATCTGGGCATGCTCGAAGTCCAAGATGCCGCAAAGATCATCACCGAGGCCGTCGATCCAGATGCCAAGGTCATCTTCGGTGCTGTCACCGACGATGCCATGAAGAAGGGCGAATTCCGCATCACCGTCATAGCGACCGGCTTCCCCGAAGGCTCAGCATCGCGCGGGAGCATGGGGGCGGCACCTATGAGCGCTCCCACCACCCCAATCTATACCGCTCCCAAGCGCCGCACTACATTCGGCCGTATGGAAGAAGAGCTTCCTAAGATAAAGAGCGAGGAACCACGCCCCGTAATTGAGGACCGTCCTGTCATGGCCGCACAACCGATCCCGAAGCCGCCATCCACGCCTGTCATCCCGACTCCTCCGGCGCCAGTCGAAGAAGATAAGTCGACCGACGATGATGATTGGAGCTCTTTCCCCTCCTTTCTCCGCCGCTCCAAGTAGAATATTTACAATCGGCGAACACCTGCGTTTCCCATCGCCACATATCCGTCGCCGTACTGCAAGTACGTCTCCGCATATGTTGCTCGGGCGCCTTGGATTTCATCCGATTCTAAAAATTCTATGCGAAACACGAAAAGTCCCGAGAGGGGCTTTTTTTGCTGATTTTCTAGACATCACGGAGTCGTGTATACTGTTTCGACTATGTACGATTTGATCATTGTAGGAGGAGGCCCGGCAGGAGTATCCGCAGCGGTCTATGCCGCACGCAAACAATTAAAAACAGCATTTATCACCGACGAGTGGGGCGGACAGAGTATCGTATCCGACGACATCCAGAACTGGATAGGTACACCCCACATCTCGGGCGCAGACCTCGCAAAGTCGCTTAAGGCGCATGTTACCGAATACGCTGGTTCGTTCGTGACCACGCTCTCTCCCAAGCGCGTCGCGTCTGTCGAGAGCAAGGCCGATTCGGTTTTGGTTACGCTAGCGTCCGGCGAGACACTTGAAGCACAGGCGCTTTTGGTTGCTACCGGTGCCAACCGACGCAAGCTCGCAGTACCTGGCGCCGATATGTTCGAACACAAAGGACTCACATACTGCGCATCGTGCGACGGACCGTTGTTTGCCGACATGGATGTCGCAGTCGTAGGTGGCGGTAATGCCGCATTCGAGACCGCAGCGCAGCTACTGGCTTACTGCAAATCGGTCACCCTCTTCAATCGCACCGACAAATACCGCGCCGACGAGATCACCGTCGCGAAAGTCCTCGCAAATCCTAAGATGAAGGCCATCAACAACGCCGAGCTCGTCTCGATCGAGGGCGACAAGTTCGCCGCAGGCATCAAATACAAGGTTGCGGGCGCAGAATCGACGCTTCCCGTTTCGGGCATCTTCGTCGAGATTGGACTCATTCCGAATACTGACTGGCTCGGTTCTCTCGTCGAGCTCAATGACGTCAAGCAGGTCGTGGTAAACCCCTGGACGCAACAGACTTCGAACCCGCGCATCTGGGCTGCCGGCGACGTCACCAATGCGCACTATCACCAAAACAATATTGCCGCCGGAGATGCGGTAAAGGCGCTCGAAGACATCTACATGTCGCTCAAGACCAAATAAGGCCAAGCTTCTGGCGCATTACTGAAAAAGTGGGGAATGCGGCCACTTTGTAAGTTTGACATAACAACACATATTGTGATATAATACACTCAGGAATATAGGCAACCACGGAGTCCACTACCATGAACAAAAAGCAGAACCCGCTGCAAATTCGCGTCGGCGATACGGTCAAGATTCGATTCACGCACTACACACCCACTCGAATTTTCCTCGCCGAAGTGCTTCATGTTACGGACCGAACGTTGATGGGCTGCGACGCCTGCATCGACTACAAGCCCGAGGAGTCCGCACGGGACCTGGACGCCGAGAAGTCGAACATCCCCTACGGGTGCTCGGTCTCGCATGTCATCGAGGTCGTCAAACGTGCACCCTACAAGGCAATGAAGTCGGCGCCGACCAACATCTTCCGCGAGAATATCGTGAGGCAAACGATTGGTCGCAAGGGTGACCCGAGGAATACGGGAGACTGGCAAGGATACTATCGCTTCGGCGACATCCGAGTCGGATACGAAGAGCTCGGCACGTTGGTCGAGATCGCCCTCGCCTCGGCGAAGGATACCCTCGATCGCCCGATGGACATCCAGCGTTTCCGGAATCTGTGGGCTAAGGACGGCTATCGTGGCAAGGTCGCCTTGCCGGTCGATCCCCTGTTCGAAGACCCGTACACGAAGAAATACAATCCGTACACGGCTGTCCGTTGGAGCGTTTTCCGAAACTATGTGCTCGCCAATCGGCAAAAGATTCTCCTTTCCCGCAAAGAAATGGAGAAGGCAGGTCGCGAGTATAGTGAAGCGATGCAGGCGCGGGACGACGACTTCGACACGTCGTTCAGCCGCGATCTCGACGATGAGGCGGAGGAGTGTCGACACGATGAAGATGCTCTCGCCTTCACTGATTGAGCATTTCGGTGACCAATAACGATCTTTCTAGAGCCCGGGGAAAATACCCGGGCTCTTCTTTTGCACATTCGTTTCCTCAGCTGTTTCCTCATTAAAAGCCCGGCATCGCTGCCGGGCTTTGGTCATTCACACGCGTAGTACTTGGTTCCTTCGTTCGGCGTGACCTCGAGCCGCTCAGTGCCGTTTGCACACAGCATGGCGAGCGCCCGTTGCCTGCACTCATCTGACTCAGATAGGCACATCACCGAATCGCTGTCTGGATTCTCCGGATCGTGCATAGCGACAGGATCATCCCCAGAATCAGGTGGATAGTAGGTCACGATCTCGTCTGTGCCGCGCTTTTTCGTCTCTGCCATCTCCTGTTCGCGAAGTGCCTCGAGTTCGGCATGCTTCTTGGCGAGCACACGAAGCTCTGCTGTGAGACGAGCGATTCGCGTCTCCAGTTCGATTGCCGCAGTCTTGGCTTGGACCGACGCGGCGGCATGTTGCTTCGACTGCGACGCGAGCTTTTCTTGCACCGCAGCCTGCGAGGCCTTGAGTGCAGAAATCTCGCTCTGGAGCGACTTCTGTAAGGCTTGTGCCGAATCTCGTTCGCGATCGAGTCCCTCAGAAAGTGCCTTTTTCTCGACACGCTCTGCTGCGATATTCTTGCGCAGCTCTTGGTTGTCGAAGACTGCTGTCGGAACACTCGCCTTCAACTGCTCCATCTCGGACGACAGGGCGTTAGTTCGCTCCTTCTGCCGGTCTCGCTCGAGCTCAGCGCTCTTCTGCAGACCGGTCGCGCGCTCGGCTATCGCAATCAACCGCTTCGCCTCGGCGGTCAGCTCGATATTCTCGTGCACGATATCCCGCATGCTTTTGGGATACCACAGGGTATACACGTAAAAAGAAGTCAGGAGGCAGAGCATGACTGCACAGAGCGAAAGCCCGGCAGTCTGCAGTGGCGACATCTTTCGGTAGGTCTCTAAGAGGCGCTCGAGCGCATCTATACTCGCAGCTATCACGGCATCCTCGTCGGTTTGAGTGAGAAGACTAGTCAAAGAGCTGGTGCTCTTACCGCCTTTACCATAGCCTTGTTTTAGTGATAGTCAAGGAATGCATAGCGTGCTATAACGCCGGTAGACTAAACAGACATGGAGTAACATCATGGGTGCCTTCATCGACGGGGACGCTGACTTCGAAGAGCTGCAACTCGACCTCCCACCCTCGAAGATGCTTCTCGACGCGCAACTACATGGCCTTCTAGGCGATGACCAGTTAGCGGAACAGGCCTTGCGCAACATCCTAATCCTCACCAAGCGGAAAGACCGATGGTTTATCTTTACGCTCAAAGAGTACAAAGTACTCGTTGACCACGCAGTAACGGTCGACGAAGAAATGGCGTTCGATCGCCTAGTAGATTACGACTACCTGAGACGGCACATTCGCCAGTATCGTGTCGAGCAAAAGACGGCAGATCTGCTTCTTAAAAGCGGTCGTGTGGCACACCTTGACTGGAGTCCGACGAGAACCTGTTTCGGCAGGCACAAATAGCCTTCGAGGCGCCACTCTGTGGCGCCTCTTTTCGTAAAAACATGATTCTGTCCTATTTCAAGCCCCCCTTTGACCTATCCCCGCTCCTGTCGTACAACACTTGCAATTTCTTTAGTATCTGGTATACTGTCCCCACGTAAGTACTTCAGACGTCGGTGTACACTCTACGACTTCCAAGTTTGTGTGAGATACGCTAGACGGCCTAAGGAGGTCGTCTTACGGGATTAGATAACACACTACACATGTCCACCAAACTCTATATTGGAGGCATCAACTACAAGACGACAGATCAGGGCTTGCAGGAGGCTTTTGCCCCAGCAGGAAACGTTCTCTCGGCTCGGATTATCATGGACAAGATGACTGGCCGCTCACGCGGATTCGGTTTCGTCGAGTTCGAATCTGAGGAGGATGCTAACAAAGCGATCGAAATGTGGGACGGCAAGGAACTCGAGGGCCGCAAGCTCATCGTGAACATTGCTCGCCCTATGGAAGAGCGCGCACCACGCCGTGATTCAAACACCGGCGGAGGAAACCGCTGGTAATCGCATGAGGCTCTCAGGCCTCATTCGACCAACGTACCAAAAGCCCCAGAGCAATCTGGGGCTTTTGGTATGCAAACGTTGTCCCGCTATTATGAAATAAAGCAGCGTGGTATCGTGTAATACCTAGTGCACTCTGTCGTCTAGAATTATGGAGAGCACGCAACCATCATGAAAAAAATACTGCTCTCCCTGTTCGTCATGCTCTCGTTCGGAGGGTACGCCCTCTATAGCAAGAACGCTGCCGAAGCAGAAGCCAAGAATATACCAGTCGCCTCCATTGCTGACTCTGCACTTCCGACCGGCAGCGCAGCAGTCCCCGCACCGGCGCAACCCGCATACTCCGTCTCGCGTCGCCACGATGATGACGATGACGACGATGATCGACCCATTCGAAAGCCCGCGACAATCCCGGCTGTCCAACCCGCCACGATTCCGACACCCACAAACAATGTACCGACGCCCTCGCAGGCTCCGGTCGCAACCGGGCAGTACAAAGACGGAAGCTACACGGGCAACTCGGCCGACGCGTACTACGGGTATGTGCAGGTGCAAGCCATCATCAAGGGCGGAAAGATTGCAGACGTGAAGGTGCTCCAGTCGCCAAACGATCGCAGCACTTCGATACGCATAAACAGCCAGGCGATGCCGTATCTCGTTCAAGAAGCAATACAGGTTCAGAATGCCAAGGTAAACGTCGTCTCTGGCGCAACCGATTCGAGCTACGCATTCCAAGAGTCTCTTGGTACCGCTCTTGCCATAGCGCAGCGCTAACCATGATCGAACGGCGCGACATCATGGGCATGCCGATTGCCGTCGATATAGTCGGCGCCGATACTACGTCGGGCCATGAGGCGGTATTCACGTACTTTCGTAGCATCGACACTATCTTCAGCACCTACAAGCCTGAGAGCGAGATGAGTCGGATAAACCGAGGCGAGATAGCTCTGGCCGACGCAAGTGGGCTCATGAACGAGATCTTCGCGCGTGCCCGCGAGACCAAGGCGGATACAAACGGGTTCTTCGATATCGAACACGACGGCACGATCGATCCTTCGGGCATCGTCAAAGGATGGGCAATACAGAACGCCGCTCGCATCCTCGACGACCTCGGCTATGAGCATTTCTATGTCGAGGCCGGCGGAGACATCGAGGTACGCGGCTTCAACGATGAAGGCAAGCTCTGGCAGATAGGCATACGTAACCCATTCGAGAAGTCTCAAATAATCAAGGTCGTTGCACTCACCAACCGAGGTATCGCGACGTCTGGTGCGTATCTGCGTGGCGCGCACATCTACAACCCGCACGACTCGAGCGATACGCTCGCCGAGATAGCGAGCATGACCGTCATAGGACCAAACGCCTACGAGGCAGACCGCTTTGCCACCGCCGCCTTTGCGATGGGTCGGGACGGCATCGCATTCATCGACTCGATTCCGGATCTTGAGGGATATTCAATCGACAAGTATGGCATCGCGACCATGACGAGACGCTTCACCGACTTTACCCATACGACGTAACCCAAAGAATCTATGCAATCATTCAATAAAAAAATACTCGCATCGGTCGCCACCATCGTTTCGTTTGCCGCGTATTCTGTCTACGTCCGCTCGAGCGACGCGTTAGCACTTGCCGCACGGGCGAATCCCGGCGATACGAGTGTGCTCGCGACCAAAGAATCTGCTCCGGCGCTCGAACGGCTTGACGCTACAGCGACCACGACTCTCCTCACCGTCCAAGAGATAAAGCAGCAAGCGCTCGAGGCGAAGCGACTTGCGATCGAGGCCGAGCTGCAAGCCGAGAAGACGCTCGCCACCATCGCCAAGCAAGAATCCTCCCCTCCACCGGCGAAACCCGCTAAGATTGCTGTCGCAACGGTTGTCAAAAAGGCAACGCCGACCGCAAAGCCGGCAGTGACAACAACAAAGACGGTCGCTTCCCCAACGCCACCACCCGCATCGAATGCGGCACAACTGCAGGCTGCCGCCGAGGCCACTGCACGTTCTGCCGCAGCTGCGCAGGCGCAAGCGCTCGCAGACCAACAGGCCCGCGATCAAGAAGCGGCGCGACAAGCTGCGGCAGCGGCCGAAGCTGCACGCCAAGTGGCCACTCAACAGGCAGCACAGGCAAGCGGACAGTACAAAAACGGCAGCTACACCGGTACAAGCGTCGATGCCTATTATGGCTTTGTACAGGTAGAGGCTATCATCCAAGGTGGCAAGCTCGCCGACGTCCGCTTTTTGTCATACCCCAACGATCGAAAGACGTCGGTGCGCATAAACACAAGTGCGATGCCAGAATTGATACAAGAGGCCATCCAGGCACAAAGTGCGAACGTCAACGGAGTGTCCGGAGCTTCTGACACCAGCCAGGCCTTCGTCGAGTCGCTCGGTGCCGCATTGTCGCAGGCACACGCATAAAACCACTCATGATCAACGCCGTAGACTCATTTCTCAACAAGATTACGATGTACCGCCTTTTGGCGTATTACTTGGGCGGCCTGGTTGCAGTCGCGACAGCGTTTTCTGCCGTCGGCATCCTTCCGTACGATCCTCTGGCACTCCTCACATCGACTGCGTTTCTTGTGTCGGTGTGCTGGCTTTTTAATTACGTGATAGCCCGTATCTGGGAAACTCCTACCAACAGCGAATCTGCTCTCATCACGGCGCTCATATTGGCACTCATCATCACGCCCGAGCGCCCTGATGTCTCGTTCTTTTTCTTGTTCTGGGCGGGCGTACTCGCAATGGCCTCGAAATACATCATCGCCATCCGTGCCAAACATCTCTTTAATCCCGCGGCGCTTGCTGTTGCCATTACTGCTCTCGTCTTGGACCAACCCGCGACCTGGTGGGTAGGTGGCAATATACCGATGCTTCCCTTCGTTCTCGTCGGCGGCATCCTAATTGTACGCAAGATCCGACGTATTGATCTTGTGCTTTCATTCGTGGCCGCCGCGATACTGAGCTCGCTCGCGCCTGCGTTCATAAACGGTGGAGACGTGCTGACGACGCTTTCGCGCACACTCATCCACACGCCACTTTTCTTCTTTGCGTTTGTGATGATAACCGAGCCCCTGACCATGCCGCCGCGGCGACCAGGACGGATCGCATATGGATTGTTTGTCGGTGCACTCTTTGCGCCGTGGGTCAACATCGCTTCCTTCTACTTTACGCCCGAGTTAGCACTCCTGGCCGGCAACATGCTCTCGTACGCACTCAGCCCCAAGTTCAAGATGCTTCTTAAGCTCAAAGAAAAGATACTCTTGGCCGATAACGCTTACGAATTTGTCTTCGACGCCTCGGGGCATACCTTTATTCCGGGACAATACGCAGAATGGACGATACCCGCCGATTCGTCGGACTCACGTGGTAATCGACGGTTCTTCACCATCTCATCTGCTCCGAACGACCCGGAGATACGCGTCGGCATCAAGCTCTATCCTAATCCGAGCACATTCAAGAAACGCCTTTCCGAGCTGGTTGCCGGCGACACAGTGCTCGCTGGAACTATCGCGGGCGACTTTACCATGCCAAATAATACGGCTCAAAAGCTCACTTTTATAGCGGGCGGCATCGGTGTGACGCCGTTCATCAGCATGATTCGCTCACTAGACGACACTAAACAGAAGCGAGATATCGTCTTCTTCTATGGCAACGCAAAAGAGTCGGAGATTGCGTACCGGGATCTCATCGAAGCTATCGCGCAAACCGCCGGAGTACGTGTCGTCTACGCGCTCTCTGACAAAACCGTTCCCGAGACATGGCAGGGTGAGCGCGGTTTCGTAAACGCAGCCATGATTGCTCGGCATGTGCCCGACCATGCCGACCGCCTCTTCTATATTTCGGGTCCGAATTCGATGGTTATGGCAGTCTCAAACGAACTCAAGTCACTCGGTGTCGCGCGCAGTCGCATCAAGAAGGATTTCTTTCCAGGATTCGCATAAGGCATACTAACGCCATGTCAGCCATTTCTAACGACGATGTGGAGCGCGTAAAAGGGTTTTACGAGCCGCTCTTGAATCGCTACGGACCGCACGACCCGCGGGCAATGGGTTGGCTATCAGAAAATAATGCCGAAGTTCGTTTTGAAGCGCTTGCTGGCATAGGCCACCTTGATGAAGAGACCCTCCTCGATGTCGGGTGCGGTACCGGCGCCTTCTTGCGTTACCTTCTAGATCGAGGCATCTCGCCTATCTATACCGGAGTCGACCTGCACGAAAAAGCTATAGGACAAGCAGAAAAGCTGCATCCGGGGTTCGACTGGGAGGTCGCGGACTTTGGCACATTCGAAGAGCGACCGTTCTCGTATGTAGTGGCGTCGGGTGCCATGACATTCGCCGTCGAGAACTACCGTGAGCACTATTTTGGTTGGATAGAAAAGATGTACCGAATGGCAACGAAAGGCGTCGCCTTTAACATGCTCGACCAGGCGTGGCACGCAGGCGACAGCACCTATGCCGCGTACAGCAAATACGACGTGCGCGAATTCTGCACGACCATCTGCGACCAGGTAGAAGTCGTCGACGGGTATCTCGATATGGACTTCACAATTTTTCTAAGGAAATAAAATCTTTTCAGGAAACATAGTGCTCCGCACCAAAATTCACGGACTCGCTCCACTGGGCAGGGTTTTCTTCAGCTGCCATACTTTAAAACCGTCGCTGTCTGGGCGTGCTCGCCCAGCGCTGACTCTCGGCACGTCTGCCTGCGAGACACGGTTTTAAAGCATGGGCAGCGGGTGTTTTAAATACAGGGATTACTGCATTCCACTCCGGCAGCAGGTAGCTAAAAAAGGTATACGGAGGCAGGCGTGCCGAGTCGCAGCCTCAGTGCAAGTGCTGCCTGAATAGCGACCTTTTTTAGCTACTGCTGCGAAAGAAAAGGCTTACCGCACCTGGCTCTGCAGGGCGGGAGGTTAATTACTGCGACATCTGAAGAATCCTTTCGTATTCGGCCTCGCTCACCGGCATGACCGAAAGCCGGTTCCCTATCTGCAGAAGCCGCATATTCTTGAGAGCCTTGTCCTGGCGAATCTCGTCGAGCGTGACGACGCGCTTGAACTTCTTTACGAAGCCCACGTCGCGCGTAACCCAGATGGGGCTCTCGCGTTTCGAGCGTGCATCGAAGTAGTCGCTCTTTTTGCTAAATTGGAGCGGATCTGCATACGCGGTACCGACCACCTTTCCTACCCCGGCCACACCTATCACGTCTGCGCTCGAGTGATACACCAGCACCAAGTCGCCCGGTGCCATGGCATCAAGAAAGTTGCGTGCCTGGTAGTTGCGCACCCCGCTCCATGCGGTCTTTTTGTCGCGCCTGAGGTCGTCGATCGAAAATTCATCCGGTTCGGTCTTTGCCAGCCAGTAGTTCATAGGTGCTCTAGTGTACCAAACGCCACCTCATTTGGCGCATCATATTTTTTGTGTTACAAGGAGTCAGACGAAACGCCCACACTGTGCACCAAAAGGAGAAAGCGATGCGACCGATCCCGTATATCGGAATCACCGGATTCACGACTAATGCGCAGATACAGGCCGTCATGAAGTCGCCAGGGCGGAACACGTGCTACCCCTATTACATGGCGGGCGTGCTCGTGAGTCACAAGACCCTCAAGGGCGAGGCTGCCAAGTGGCCCAAACGGTATCCTACGCAGGATGAGCTCGGATCAATCTTCGAGCCGTACGCCATGACGATGAATCTCGTGCACTACAATACGCCGAGCTCAGATTCGCTCGTGAGCGAACTCCTGGCAGTCGACGACCTTGTCGGACCGCACTGCGACGGTTACCAGCTCAACATGACATGGCCGAGCCCGTGGCGTATCACGGAGTATCACAAACTGCAACTGGGACACGGACCACGCAAGACGATCGTCCTGCAGTGTGGGGCGCGCGCCTTGGCCGAGGTCAGGCACGACGTGAAAGAGCTCGCACAGCGCGTGAAGCGCGACTACGAAGGGCTCGTCGACTACGTGCTCATCGACCCTTCGGGCGGCCACGGCAAGGACTTCGATGCCAACTTCGCGTTCGACTGCATGAGCGAGTTGTTAACGGTCCGTAACATCTGCCCGGGCATCGCTGGCGGACTCTCTGCAGAGAACGTCGAAGCAAAGCTCAAGCCGCTTCTGTGGCAAGACATGAACGAGCCGTTCTGTATCGATGCCGAAGGACGTCTGCGTACCCCTGAGGACGAACTCGATTTGGGCAAGTGCGTCGAGTTTATCGCAAAAACGAGC
>CAZYLZ010000007.1:0-67177 GCA_964648335.1 uncultured Candidatus Saccharibacteria bacterium
TGCGCGGGCTCGGGGTAGGCGAGCTTGCTATCGAGATATCCTACGTCGCCCAGGCACTCTTTTATGCGCTCGTGGGTACCACTATCGGTATCCTCATCTTGTATCTGGTGTTGCAGCCGTACTTTGTGTCGCATCCTATCAACTTTCCTTTCAGTGATGGTGTCTTGGTAGCCACCGCGCTCGGGACCGCTGTACGCGCAGCGCTATTGATCTTGGCGAGTGTAATCGCCGGGTACATCCCTGTGCGCATCGTGCTCTCGGGCAATACGCTCGACGCCATCTTGGGTCGCTAATTCTATGATCGAAGCAAAAAAACTTACCAAGACATTCTTCGCCGGCGACGCTGAGATCCGCGCATTAAACAGCGTGTCGGTTGCGGTGCAAGACGGCGAGTTCGTCGCTATCACCGGCCGCTCGGGCTCGGGCAAGAGCACGCTCTTATACCAGATGAGTGCCTTGGATGTGCCGACATCGGGCGCGGTGGTCATGGACGGCGTCGACATCACTTCCTTGTCCGAGCGCGAACGTACCGACTTTCGCCTCAACGTTCTTGGCTACGTATTCCAAGACTACGCGCTGTTGCCAGAGCTAACGGCAATCGAAAACGTCATGGTGCCGCTTCTCATGCAGGGTATGACGATGGCGGCAGCACGGCGCAAATCCATCACGGCGCTCGAGCAGGTGGACCTCATGGATCGCGTCGAGAACCGTCCGAGCCAGCTGTCGGGCGGACAACAACAGCGCGTCTCGATAGCCCGCGCTATAGCGCACGATCCGCGCATACTTTTTGCCGATGAGCCGACCGCAAACCTCGATTCCGAGACATCGCGCCGTGTCCTCGACATCTTCTTGTCTCTCCATAAACGCGGCCAGACCATACTCATGGTCACGCACGAGCCCGAGTACGCAGCGCTCGCCGAGCGGCAGATCGAGCTCTCGGATGGGGACATAGTCTCGGATACGCGCAACTAAATGCGATACTTAGAACAATGAACCGCGTCCACCAGCTTGCCGGCCATCTGTATCTCCCGTTCGTCGCGGGCATCCTCGTCATTGCGGGAATCACGTTTTGGTTCGCAGCGGGCTCGACCCCTAAGGATTCGACGGTTGTCGCGACCGTGTCGGACGTAGTACAAAAAGTATCCATAACCGGAAAGACACGTTCGGCGCAGGCGGTGACGTTAGGCTTTCCGACCACCGGAAAGATTAATCATGTCTACGCACTTGCCGGCGAGACGGTCCGTGCCGGGTCTCCGCTCGTTTCAATAGACGCCGACGAACTTAGGGCAAGTCTCGCACAAGCACGCGCATCGGCCGAGGCGGCGAGCGTTGGCTTAAGCGAACTCAAACGTGGCGCGCGCCAAGAAGACCTGCAGGTCTCGACCGCCAAGGTGCAAAGCAGTGCGGCCGCACTTGCCGACGCCGAAGAGGCCGTCACCGTCGAGATGTCTCGCGCATACGCCGTAAGTGCCGACGCGCTCTTTACCACGATCGATCAGCTCTTTTCTAATGCGCGCACCAATCCGCGGCTTGCATTTGCGGTAAGCGATTCGTCTTTGACGAGTACCGTCGAGGATACACGACGCGCGCTCGGGCCCGAGTTCGCTGCATGGAATTCGAGCATCAAGGCGGCCGCAAGCCCCGACAAAGAGCTCGAGCAGACCACCGCAGAGCATCTAGTGCGCATGCAAAGCTACCTCGATTCGATAACGCTTTCTCTCAATGCGGTCGTGACCGGCTCGGGCACGACACAATCGCAGGTCACTGCCTGGCAAGCATCGGTAACCGCCGCTAAGGCCAGTATCAATGCCGAGATTGCGGCGTTTCAGGCAGCACGCGATGCACGCAACCGCGCACGCGAGGCGCTTGCGGTCGCCACATCAGAAGCAGGAAAGACCTCGGCCGGAAACTCGGTCGAGTCGATCATGGCGCAAGAAGCGCGCGTAAAGCAGTACCAAGCGCAGGTGACCCAGATCGAAGCGGCGCTTTCAGAGACGACACTCATGTCTCCGGTCGACGGTGTCGTATCGCGCCAAGACGCAAAGATAGGGCAGATCGTCACACCCGCTGCGTCGGTCGTGTCGATGATCGGCGACTCGCCATTAGAGCTCGAGGCCTTTGTGCCCGAACTATCCATCGGCAAGATAGCGCTGGGGAACGCGGTCGTCGCAACCTTCGATGCATATCCGGACATCACCGCAGAAGGAAGCATCACGTACATAGATCCGGCCGAGACCGTGATCGACGGCATATCGAACTACAAGATAAAGGTCGCGCTCAAAGCTGCCGAGCCGCGGCTGCGCAGTGGGCTCACCGCCAACATAACTGTCATAAGTAATGCAAAGAAAAATGTCGTGACCATCCCTAGTTATGCGATATCGATAACCAAAACAGGGAAGAGCGCACAGGTGTTGCGCGACGGCAAAGCTGTTGAAGTGCCTATCATCACCGGGCTCGTGGGCCAAGACGGAACGACCGAAGTGGTAAGCGGCATCGGTGCAGGCGATGCTGTCGTGGTTCCGTTCATTCAGTAGTGTGTCTATACAAAGAAACCCTCAGCGACATCGGATGATGTGCTGAGGGTGTTTGATGAAAGAACACAGGTGTCATTCGGCCGTCTGCGGCCGCGATCGTTTGATTATTTTTCTCTTGGGTCGCTCGGACGACGCTCGTACATGCGAGCCGTGTGCGGGCGTCGCCTCGTCGTCGAAGTCGTCGTGGTGCCGGTATGAGCGGACGGGGCCGCGCGGCACGGTCGGCGTGGCATGTTTGTACCTATCGTCGACTCCAGACATGTAGTCCTCCTTTGTTGATTCCTGCCAGGCAATACTGTACTAATTTTTACATGCATGGTCAAACGGTCATGAAGCACAAGTAAAGGCCGCCTCATCTCGAGGCGGCCTGAATGAACTATGTCGTAAATGCGTGGGCCAAGAGCCACTCCCGTTGCTCAGGATCGAGACACTCGAGGTCGTCGAGCGACAGCTCGGGAACTTTGGGCTCGGTGACCGGCATCGCCTTGATGGCCTGTGGGCGCACCGTTCGGTAGCGCCGGCACTGCCACTGTTTGCCGATGTTGGTACGATGCCGCACGGGACTTCTCCAATGGACGACTTCTTTCTTGCGCGGCACCGGGTCGTTGAAGGTGCCATGCGCCGGGAAGATGGTGTCCGGATCGCGCTGCATCTCGGCGATCTCTTCGTCCGAGTATTCGCGGTCGCTCCGGTAGTCATCGCCGAAGCGCTCGATCAAGAGCGCTATATCGGGCTCTCGCTTTGGCTGCTTGGGGCGCGGCAATCGTTCGAGTGCGTACGATGCTGCCGACTCGTAGTCTCGAAAGACACGATCTTCGACGGTGATTCCTTGAACCCAGTCTTCTCCAGATGCGTAGGTCTCGACTTGTTGCTGCGAGCTTTCCTGCATCTAACGTCCTCCGTGTTGCTTCTTTTTTACCAGCGGCGATTATACTATGCATTACGTAAGTGTCAAACACGTTGCGGGCGCATCGGCGCACATGCAGGCGGTGCTGTGCCTTGGTATGCTATGCATCATGATACAAAACCTGTACTCGCAACACACAGCGCCGGGGCTCCATGCCGTCCCGCATTACCATGGGGATCACGTTCGGCAGATCTTTCTCGCCTGTGCGCTCGTACTCATCCTCGCTATCCCGCTCATCGGCGCTGTCGTCCCGTACGGTCCTCTGGTACAGGTGGTGGTCGCCCTCGTCTACGTGGCGCTCGCCGGGATCACGAACCCACATAGCACCGTCATCTTGTGGTGTGACGTAGCGGCTGCTGCCTTCGGCATCGTCGTGCTCGAGTTCACGGCACTCTCGGCCTATGAGACCGATTCCACGACGCTCTTTGTGGTACGCGAGGTCATGGTGGTGGCGCTCTTCTTTGCGTTCTATTTCGGTATCAAGACTTTGCGTGCACGCGTTTTGGGACGCCTCGGCAAGCCCGACACCCGGGTCGACCTCGAAGAACAGTCGTAAGAAAAACCCCCGTACCACATGTGGGTACGGGGGAGGCTTAGCGCCAGTGCTGGACCAGGTAGCCAGTCTTTCCAAAGAGCGGATCATTCTCGGGCTTCGGCACGCCCTGCAGGTTCATGAGAGCCGTCTCGCGCATTGCGGTAGCTACGCGCTGTCCGATGATCATGTCGTACCCAGTTCCATTGGGGTACATCCCGACGATTGCAAAGTCGGCAGATGCACCGAGGTTCTGGTGACCGACTCCGGCCGGGATGACAACAAAGTCTCCTTCGCGGATCATGATCTCGGTTCCCAAGATGCTTCCGCCAAACTTGATCTTTCCAGATCCAGAGACGACGGCGAGCGCCTCGTGCGCTGTCGAGTGATAGTGGACGCGACTGTAGATGGTCGACATCCACTTTACCTTCCAGCCGTTCTCGTGCACCATCTCTTGCAGTTCGTCGACAGGCCTTATGAGAGGATCGGAAAACGAGGGGAGCACTTGTCGGTACACGAGTACGGGCAAGCGCGAGTTGGGTATGATGCCATCGTCCTTAAAGACGAACTTTTCGACGACGGTAGGCTTGCGTACGTTGAGTGCGGTAGGCATGACTGACTCCGAATGACTGACGTCTCCGTCCGTTATACCGCAGAATCCGCCGAGCACAACCATCGATACGTGCACAATACACGAGGCCTGCGGTATACTCTCTGCATGCAAAAAATAATCGCCACTCTCATAGTCTTACTCGTTGCTGTATCTGCGTTCTATTACTGGTCGCATCCGCAGGCACCACAAGCGGCGATCACGAACGACTTTTACAGCACCACGACGCCTGCGGTCGCCGACGTAGCTCCAGTTTCACCTGCCGCAGTGCCTGCAGCCGCACCGGCCGCACCAGTAGCAGCGCCCCAGGCCGTCTCGCACGCGACTATCAAGACAAATCTGGGCGACATCACGCTCGAGCTCTTTGCAAAAGACGCGCCCAACACCGTGGCCAACTTTGCAAAACTCGCAACGAGCGGCTTTTATGCCCAGACCAAGTTCCATCGCGTCATTGCCGGCTTTATGATCCAGGGTGGCGATCCATTCTCGAAAGACGACACCAGGCCCGAGCTCTGGGGTCGTGGCGGTCCGGGCTACAAGTTCGATGACGAGCTGTACCCTAACAACCACAACGTTGTCGGCACCATATCGATGGCGAACTCGGGGCCCAACACTAACGGCAGCCAGTTCTTTATCAATGTCAACAACAACACCAACCTCGACGGCAAGCATACCGTCTTTGGCAAGGTCACGGCGGGTATGGATGTCGTAAAGAAGATCGAGTCCGTGCAGACAGCTGGCGAAAATCGACCGGTAACGCCCATGGCGATCGAGAGCATCTCGGTCTACTAAAAGAAAACCGCCGCCATACAGGTATGGCGGCGGGGGTTAGATCTTGCGGCTGCGCAGATACATCGCGTATTCGTACGCCTGCTTGATCATGTCGAACTTCGTATTACTTCCGAGTCCGTCGGGAGCCGTATCGGGGTGATACTGGCGTGCCTTGCATCGGTAGGCCTCCTTGATTGTCTTCTGCGAATCGGCGGCCGTAATGCCGAGGATGGCGTGACAGTGCGTTTCTGCGTAGTTCTGCGGAGCACGCTTTTTGGGCTCGGGCCGCAGATGCCGTGTTCGCGCATCGACTTCGTCTTCGAACTGTTTGAAGTCGCGCATAACGGCCTCGGCTTCTTTTGCCTTGGCTGCCTCATCGGGGCTCACGTAACCCGGGCGAAACCGCGGCGACCCGCGCGTACCGCCAAGGTTCGGTGCTGTCCGTCTGCTATACCTAGGCTGATTTGCCTTAATAAAGCGCCAACACAGCGAGAAGAAGAGCCATGAGCAGAACATCGGCAAGACCACCCAGATATTGTTCTTGAACACGCTCATGAGGAGCATGAACACAATCATGTTTACGAGGAAGTATCCCATGGGAACCTGCTTTCTGTAGGGCAGGGAACTGCCGCGGTTGATCGGGCTCGCGCGATTAAACCACGTTTTATACCAAATAGCAATCTATTGGATACAGCGCCAACAGTGCGCAGTGGTGCAAAGAAAACCGCCGCCATACGCATGTGGCGGCGGGGGACTAGGGCTTTGCTTTATGGCGCATTTCGAGGTATTCGTACGCCCTGATCACCTCGGTAAACTTGGTGGCGTCGCCTTTGCCATCTTTGGCGACGTCGGGGTGGTACTGGCGCACATTTCTGCGATACGCCTTTTGGATCTCCTTCCACGACGCATCGCGCCGGACCTCTAGTGTGGCATACGGATCAAACTGGGGGCGTACCTGATCTGCAGGGCGCCACCCATTTTGCCCGTAATAATTCGCGTCTCTTCGGTGCCGCTGCAGCATTTCGCGGAACATCTCGATTCGCTCGGCCTCCCGCGCTGCCGCATCTTTGGTCTGCTGCGTCTTTGTGTCGGGCGTCTTATGAGCCATGCCCACCAAGACGACCACGACCAAGAACGCCGAGAATGAGCTGAACATCATCCAGAGCGCCATAGCCGAGAGAAAGCCGATGCCCAAGAAAGAAACGAGCATCCAGGCGATCAGAGCATTGCAGAGAAGTGCGATTGCGACAATTTTTTCGAACCAAAACATTGCGAACCTGCTTTCGGGTTAGGCCAAGGGCCGGGTGGTTCTTGCTGCATCTATTAAAACACAAATATATAAATAATAGCAAAACCCCCGTACCGGTGTGCGGTACGGGGGTTTCTTAGCGCTTGGGGACTACGACGTCGCCTGCAGAGTAGCCGTCGGGGTTAAAGACGGTGTCGAGGCGCGAATGCGCGCACTGCGGGCAAAAGCAGTAGAGGATGCCTTTGCCCTCGGGCGTCTTTTCGACCATGGTTATCACGTAGCGGTGCATGCAGTCGCGTTGCCGCAGGTAGGTAACGACGGTACCGATCGTTTTGTGCATGGTTCCCTCCGATGTCTGTCGGTATTGTATACCGTTGTAATGCTGCGCGACAATACGTCTACAGCGCGACGATCTTTTCCCACGGAAACTCATCGCGGCCAAAGTGTCCGTACGCTGCCGTTGCCGCAAAGATAGGACGGCGCAACCCGAGCCGCTCGATTATTGCTTGCGGTCGAAAGTCAAACTTCTTCTCTACATCGGTTATCCGCTCGCCATGCTCGTTAACCGCCTCGACCATCACGGGCTCTGCGCGCCCAATGGCATACGCCACCGACACGAGCGCACGCTCTGCGTATCCGTTTGCCACCAAGTTCTTTGCCGCAAAGCGTGCCATGTATGCGGCCGATCTATCTACCTTGGTCGCATCTTTTCCGCTAAAGGCGCCACCACCATGCGGAAACAGTCCGCCATAGGTATCGACCATGAGTTTGCGACCAGTAAGTCCGGCATCGGCTGCAAAGCCACCTTCGACAAACCGCCCCGTCGGGTTTACCAAGAGTTCTATCCGGCTAACATCGCCCAACACCGGCTCGAACAGGTGAGTAACGAGCGCACGATGTATCTCGTCTTGCGAGGTATCTTCTGCATGCTGGGTACTTACGAGTGCGGTCGCAACGACTCCGTCTTTGATGGTTACCTGCGTCTTGCCGTCGGGGCGCAACCACTCAAGTGTTTTAGCAGTGCGGAGCTCCTGGAGCTTTTTGGCAAGCGCATGTGCGAGCACCACACCCTGCGGCAGGTACTGCGGCGTCTCGTTGGTGGCATAGCCGTACATGATGCCCTGATCGCCCGCACCACCCGTATCTACTCCCATCGCAATGTCGCCCGATTGCGCTGCAATATGCTCGAGTATCGTAAGGGCATCGTCGTAGCCGATGCGTCTATATACACCTTCCGCTATCGCCTTGTAATCGACCGTTGCGTTGGTTTTTACCTCGCCACCTAATACGAGTATGCCGTGGCTGCCAAAGGATTCGACCGCAACGCGAGTACGGGTCTTGGGTCAAGCAGGCGTCGAGAATTGCGTCCGAGATTTGGTCGCACACTTTGTCGGGGTGGCCTGCGGTTACCGATTCTGTCGAGTAGGTGCTAAATGTCTGCATATAAAGGGTCCGCGCACGGATAATAAATAAACTCCTTCTCAGGAGCGTGCGCGTTTATCTTCCCCCGAGAGGGGTTTGGATGGGGCACCTTCTAGAGACCGTAGTCGCTATGGGTTGCCGGCGGTTCGTAGAGCCAAAACTCTCCCCGCACTCTTGATACATATTTCCGACCTAATTCTAGAGTACAAGAAGTTCATGTAACAAACAAGATGCGCGTCAAAATAAAAGGCGATTGCTGATCTGGTGGTGATCTTCCGTGCATTTCCCAAAAACGAAGATGTATGGGACTATTCATTCATGAAAAGTCTTGAAGAACTAACGCGGGAAATAGTGGCGTTCAGAGACGCTCGTGATTGGAAGCAATTCCATAACCCGAAGGACCTGGCTATTTCGTTGGTCTTGGAAGCAACAGAAGTGCTTGAACATTTCCAGTGGAAGAATACAGAAGAAATGTCTACCCATGTCCAGGCAAATAAAACAGATATTGGCGAAGAACTTGCAGATACCTTGTATTGGATAATCCTTATGTCGAACGATCTTGGTATAGATATTCTCGAGGCACTTGAGCGTAAGATGATTAAAAATAGCGTTAAGTATCCGGTAGAAAAAGCAAAAGGGAAGCATACCAAGTACAGCAATTTATAGCATGAGCTCCATAAAGACTTTTTCCTTTGATACGAATGGCTTCGACGAAATAAAAAAGTATCACTTTGGGCGAAACTGGCCCGTTGTCTATGTCCTCGAGAATGCAAACGAGATGTATATCGGCGAGAGTACGAGTGCCTACTATCGCTGCAAGCAGCACTTCGAAAATCCTGTTCGCAAGCGACTTAAACATGCACACGTAATAACCGACGATGAGTACAATAAGTCCGCGATTCTCGACATTGAGTCGTGGTTAATTCAATACATGGCAGCAGAGGGCACTGTTGTGCTCCAGAATGGCAATAAGGGACTTAGAAATCATAATTATTATCAAAAGGAAAAGTACGAGGCAAAATTTGAGGTGATTTGGGAAGAGCTGATACGAATGTCGTTGGTTAAAAAAACTTTGCTCGAAATCAGGAACTCTGACTTGTTCAAGTTTTCGCCTTATAAGGCGCTAAACGATGAACAATTTCTCTTCGTCAAGAAATTGTTTAAAGACATAGCAGCAGGCACGGCATCAACGTACATAGTGCAGGGTTCTGCCGGAACCGGTAAAACGGTACTCGCGTCATTCTTGATTAAATATCTGCGTGATCAAAAAGAAACAGCGCACCTCAGAGTTGGGCTTGTAATTGGAATGTCGTCACTGCGTCGGACCATGCAAAAGGTTTTTGCACAGACGCCTGGCCTTAAGGCAAATATGGTACTTGGACCAAATGATGTGGTCAAAGAGAAATACGATATTTTGATAGTCGATGAGGCACATCGCCTAAAGCGTCGTAAAAATCTTGGGGCAGCATTTAAGGCATTTGATGATGTCAATCGAAAACTTGGATTTTCGAAGGAAAGTAATCAGCTCGATTGGATACTTAAATCCTCTAAGCAACAGATCTTTTTTTATGACCACGCACAACGGGTCATGCCAGCTGACATCGATCCTGAAGTATTTGCGGAATTGCCTGCACAACGATATGTGCTAGCTACGCAAATGCGAGTACAAGCCGGGGCCGAATATATCGAAGCGATACACAATATTTTATCTAATGGTTCCGTAAAAGGAGTCTCAGTACAAGACTATGATTTTCGTATCATCAATGACTTTGAAACACTCCATACTCTAGTTAAAGAAAAAGATGCCGAATACGGTCTTGGCAGAATTGTGGCTGGTTATGCGTGGCCATGGGTTTCAAATCCGGATCGAAATAAAAATCCGGCAGCGTACGATATCGAGCTCGATAACTACAGAATGAAGTGGAATTCTGTTGCGCAGGATTGGGTAAATTCTCCCAACGCAATTAACGAAGTAGGCTGCATTCATACAATTCAAGGCTATGGCTTAAATTATGTGGGCGTCGTCATTGGCCCCGAGGTAAAGTTCAATCCTGAAACAAAACAGCTCGAAATAGATTCCGATCATTACTACGATAAAAACGGCTACACTGGTATAGACGAAAACGAACTGCGCTACTGCATTCTTAACATATATAAAACGCTCCTTACACGCGGAATTTCAGGAACCTATGTATATATCGTCGATGCGCATCTTAGGAATAGATTCAAAGATGTCTTTGGCGAGAATACTGTCGTTAAGAAGGGCGGTCCGATACTGTCGCCTCTCAAAGTTTCGACCGTAAGAGTACCGTTTGTAGGATCAGCTCCGTGTGGCAACCCTCTTTTCGGTGAAGAAAATCGGGAAGGGTACATAGAAGTAGATAAAACTAAAATAAAGCCAGGGTTTAAGTACTTTGTATTACGTGCCGAAGGAGATTCCATGAACAAAGCTGGGATCTTAGACGGAGACCTGGTGCTTTGTAGGCAACAACTCAAGGCCGATACCGGTGATAAGGTAGTGGCACTTCTGGGTGATAACGTAACCATCAAAGAGTACGGTCCGCGTGAAAACGGCGTTCGTTTACTTTTGCCACGAAGTACCAACAAAACACATCAAGCGATAACGCCGGAAGAAGGTGCCACGGTGCAGGGCATCGTTCAGGAAGTTCTGGTGAAAGAATAAGAGCCGCTCGAAATATCTGTGTACGTACTCCTTATCCAACGAAATTAGCTGAATGTGGATTGTGTCGAGGGATAGTAAACAGGCACCCATTGATTGATTAGCGAAATCACTGCAATAAGGGCAAAGCAAAACGACATCAGGTACCGTTAAACATATAACCCTCGTTAGGGAAAAGTTCCTCGATCATTTTTTCGAGTTTTGCGCCATCGATCATTTCGATGCCGACCCGCGTGCCGTCCACGATTGCCTCTTTGCTATACGATCCCGTGGTCACAAATATGCCGCGTTTGGTTCCATGCAAGACAAACGAGCCCAAGAATTCACGAATTTCGTTTGATCCCACCGATCCTGCATAGCGCTTTACCTGAACCGCAGTGATTTCGCCCTTCTTGGTAAGGAGAATATCGATTCCTTTGTCATTACTGCGTCGTGTTACTTCTACTTCGTATCCTTGGTGAGCAAAAAGCCTCGAGATATGGTGCTCGAACTTAAACGGGTCCATGTCGCGAAACACCGACACAACGCGTTGAATACCCAACTCTTGTGCCTCGGTGTGCCAGGCATTCGATTCGTCGATCTTTCCCTTAACAAATCGATACGTGATAACTCCGGCGTATCCAAGACAAGCCAAAGCTCCAAGGGTAAGAATAGTTTGCCAATAGCCCGCACCGACGTCGATCAGGGATCGTACAATCGGAGCACCAGCTGCGATCAAAAGTACTGCCCCGACCGCAAGCTCGATGCTGTTGTTCCGTCTTGTCCTGCGCCTGCGTCGTGCCATATATGAGTGTTCTACCGCGATTTCCATGCGGGAGCAACGTGCTCATGACCACTAGTGTTCTAATTGTAGCGAATAAGAGGATAAGAAGCAGGAATAGTGACTGTCGCAATTAATTCTAGATGCTGGCGGCAGGTGCGGGCGGTGGTACCATGGCGGCATGAAAACCATACCTTTGTATGAGCACTCGATACCGGTATTTATCGGCGGTCTTAGCAATCTAGGCAAGGTGTTGGACATCGCCGAGACATACGCCGAAAAGCAGAAGAAAAAGCCCGAGAGCGTGTTGCATGCGCGGCTTGCGCCCGACATGTTCGACCTCATCCAACAGGTCCAGTATGCATACTTCGTCGCGCTCGATGCCGCCGTTCAGCTTTCGGGACGTCCGATGCCTGCAGGCTTCGATTACGACGAGACAACGTTTGCTGCGTTGAGAAAAAGTCTTAAGAAAGCCATAATTTTCTTGCGGAGCATTACGCCGGCGCAGTGCGCAAAAGCCCATACCAAGAAGCTGCCTGTGTTTTACAATCCCGAGAAAAAGGTCCCTGCGCTTACCTTTGTGACCAAGCTTGCGGTACCAAACTTTTTCTTTCATTGCGCCACGGCATACGGCATTGTCCGCGCCTTTGGAGCGCCGCTCAAGAAATCGGATTATCTCGGCCCAATCCGTTAAGCGCAGGTGGTGTCTGGATGACCAATGCGTGGCCCGACAACGAACAGACTTTTTATATACCGCAGACGCGGGACAGCTCGGCTAAGTCTGCCGGTGCAGCTAGGGTCGAGGTTCCGGTATTGCTCGCGTACATGATGGCTCCTTTGGTTGGTATGTGGTCCATACCAAGCGAGTGTCCCATCTCGTGGGCCAAGACTCGTACCAACTGCGGGGTGTCGGTAAATTCGAAAATGGTGATACGACGCTCCGATCCGTACTGGGTATACAATCCCTGCTCGAACTCGCCGACTTTGGCGATGCGCTGGTTGTAGTCGGCGATCTTGGCGTTGAGGATGGCCGAAAGCGCAACCAGACTGTCGGCAAGTGCGTTTATTTTGGTTACCTGCGTGTTCTGTATATCTTGCTCGGCCTTGAGGGTGTCGAAGCGGGTAGCAAGTGCTGCCTCGCGCACGACGAGCTGGCGGTATTCGTCTTGCGAGGCACCACCTTTGGTATTGGTAGCAGCGACATCGGCGTTATAGCGCGCCTCGTCGGCCTTGTAGATGGCAAACTGAGCGCTGTTGGTTGCCTGCGCTTCTTTGGTAGAGCTTGCAAACGTCGCAAACTGCGTCTGTATAAGTTCGAGTGCGGTCTTAAACAGGTTGAGTCGAGCCAAGGTCGCGGCATTTTGTACCGACGTGGCTTGTCGCGAGTCGTAGACGAAATCGATGGGGAGTACTGCGCTCGTGGTTGCGTAGACAAAGAGGTTGCGACCAGTTGGCGTTTCCCAAATAGCTTCGGCGCGCGAAAGTGCATCGGTGATAGCGGGCGCGGCAACGCCAAAGCGCGCGTCGATAGCGCCGATCTTGTAGGTTACGGGCGTCGCACATACACTGCCTGCGCTTGCAATACCATGCGGCAGGAAACAAAAAGCCACTACGACGATTCCAAACAGGGTTCGCTTCATAGCTCAAGTATAAATCCAAGACCTGACTACACAAGTCTCGTATGAAGCGTGGTATCGGGGGTTCCGTTACGGTAGAATCTCTCTATATGCTCGTCGATGTCAGGACACCGAGTGAATTTAAGGCGCGGCACGCCGAGGGTGCCACCAACATACCGCTCGAAGACCTCGAGGCAGGAAAGATTGGAGTGTTGGTAGTGCTCGAAAAAAATACACTCGTACAGATCTACTGCCGCCGCGGCGGACGCGCGAGCCGCGCACAAGAATTGCTGGCGGAGCGCGGGTTTACCAATGTTCAGAACCTGGGCGGACTTCACGACGTCCTTCGGTTGCAGAGCGGGCCCGACGAAGAATGGCCGAGTGCGGGAGATGCTGCATACGTCGTGCTCGTCATGGCGGTCGGTACTATCCTCATCGCGCTTGTCGCGTGGTATCTGCTTGCGTAACGTTAGCTACCGAATGCCATTCATAAAAAATCTCCCCGACCTGGTCGGGGAGACGCATGCTTACCTCGTCGGATTTTCGCGACGCCAATCTTCGATGCGCTGCAAACGCACCCGCTTTGACTGGCTATCCCAGCGTGCTGTCGCCGGATGGCTGACGAGCCGGTAAGGAACCTGGTTGCGCGCCCAGAGCATATTGATCGCGTTCAAGCTTGTTGGGCCGCCGCGGCACGATGCCATGCCGCACTCTTCGATGGCGCGAAGTACCGGTTCGTCCGTCTGCTTATAGCGGATAGCGAAGATTTTTTGCCACTCGCTCTCGGGCAGCGCTGCCACAAAGGTGCGGCTGCCAATAGTTTCGAGTTTCATCACGTACTCCTTATGCAAGCCAGTGGGGAACTATACAAGATTATTTTGCCAGGTAAAGAGTGGATAACCAAAAAAATGCGGGCCATACGGGCCCGCAAGGGTTGTCAGTGGGGAATGTAGAACTTCCAAACGAGCAAGAATGCCGCGGCTGCTGCGAGCGTTAGAGCGAGCATGCAGACGGTGCAGCAGCTTGTCGGGGCGGAGTCTTTGGCGTTTGTATCGCGTGGTGTCATCGCACTCTCCTTGTGTGTACCGCCTACGACCATACCACCCAACGATGCCTGCGCAAGGTGGTTAGGGTCGCGGCAGCCCCCTGTATACTTGGGGCATTACACTCATCAATGTATATGCAAAACAGTCTCAACGCTCTCCTCGCCTGGTTTAATCTTCCGCCCATGCGTCTTTCCACCGCGCTGTGGTGGGCACTTGGTATCGTCGTGGTCGTATTTGGAGTGATTCCGTCTTTGTTTGGTGCGGGACGCGGCGTGTATCTACCGCAAGGCACCTATGGATTTACGACGTCGGGGTTGCAGCCGATGATGCCTTCGGCTGCGTACGACTCGAGTAGTGTCGGCGGAGCGCCTGCAATGGGTATCGCTTCCTACGAGAAGGGAGAATCGCTTTCGGCACGCAACGTCGCTTCGATCATGCCGCCGCACGTAAACGGATCGACCGGCTCGTCCGCCGAAGCCTTCGAGGTGACAAGCTACAGCGCCTCGTACGAGACGGCGCATCTGGACGACACCTGCGCGTCTATCTCGACGCTTATGGCCGAGACCTTTGTAGTGTTCGAGAGTGCAAATGCCTACGAGCGCGGGTGCAGCTTTTCGTTCAAGGTAGAGAAGGCACATGTCGACGAGGTATTGGCCGAGCTCAAGGCACTCGATCCGAAGTCGCTCTCGCAGAACACTTACACTATCGAGCAGCAGGTGAGCGACTACACCAGCCGTGAAGACAGCCTCAAGCGCAAGCTCGCATCTATCGACGAAACCATGAAGTCCGCCATGACCGCTTACGACGAGATAACGCGGCTCGCGACCCAGGGCCGCGACGCCGGCAGTCTCGCCTCGATCATCTCGAGTAAGATTGAGCTCATACGAGAGCTTACCCGCGAGCGCATCAGCGTTACCGACGAGCTCGAGCAGCTCGGGCGCGCGAAGGCGCGTCAGCTCGACGGCGTCTCGTACACGACCTTTAGCGTCCAGGTGACCGAGCGCCTTTATATAGACGGCACAAGCATCGCCGAATCGTGGCGCAACGCGATGCGATCGTTCGTCGATACCATGAACATCCTCGTGCAAGACCTCACAATCAATCTCGTCGCGGTGACGCTTAAGTTGGTCCTCTATATCGCGTACTTCTTCATCTTGCTAATCGGAGCCAAGTATGTGGTCAAGTTCGCCCAGGCAGTGTGGAAGTGGTAGTTGGCTATCCGACTTGCGTACTTTTGGGGGCTTGCTAGTGTGAAGCTAGTACTGGTCTCACGGTACAGGAGGTGTGGCGATGCAGACCCCAGGAAGGCAAGCAAAGGCGAAGCGCAAGAACAATGTTCGCAGACGCATGAGCGACCGCGATCTTGCTCGTCTCGGCGGCGGCAAGGTGGCCTACATCAAGGCACTCAGCGCCGAGACGGCCAAGAAACTCTACCCGGCAGTCAAAGGGCTGCCGCAGGGAATCGAACTCTTTGCACTCCATGCCGCCGACGGTACGCCCCTGGCGCTCACCGACAGCAAGCATGCTGCAATCGGGCATGCCATGAGCGATAAGCTCGAGGTGTACCAGGTGCACTAGCACGAAAAGCAAACCCCTCCGTGGCACAGAGGGGTTTTTCTATTGCATACGATCACCGGCCGACGTGTGCCGGGGGCTTGCGCGAATCGAGCCCGAGTGAGCGCAAGAAAATTGAGAGCTCCTCGCCTTTAATGGCGCGAAAGCCGCCCTCGGGAAGCTTGTTAAGCGTGATGTTAAGTACGCGTACGCGCTTGAGGTCTACCACGGTGTTGTACAACGCCGAGACCATACGTCGGATCTGACGGTTCTTACCTTCGGAGAGGGTTATGCGGAACGTTGCACCGCCCAAGAGATCTACCTTGCATGGCTTGGTAACGTAGTCGCCGATGTTGACACCGTTCTGCATATTTTCTTTGAACGATGAGCGGAGTTTTTCTTGCGCCTTCACAATATATTCTTTTGTGTGCTCATTGTCGGGATTCAAGAGGCGATCAGTGACGCGACCGTCGTTGGTGAGGATGATGAGCCCGTGCGAGTCTTTGTCGAGGCGGCCGATAGGAAACATGCCGCGCATCTCGGGGATATCCTTGAGCACGTCCGAGATAGAGCGTTCGCCGCGCTGAGGCGAATGGGTGATAACCCCGGCGGGTTTGTTGTATGCCCAGTAAAAAAGTTTTGTCTTCTGTCCGCGGACACGCACCTCGACTTCGTCGGTCTCTTCGACCTTGTCGCCGAGGTTCGCAACCTTGCCGTTGATACGAACGACACCCTGCTTGACTAAGGCGTCACCACCTAAGCGCGTCGAAAAACCTCGGCTGGCGAGGTATTTGTTGATACGCATCGGATAGCCGGTCTTTTCCGCTGGGGGTGTTTGTACGGCGCGCTTCTTCATAGGTAGAGAGTATACACTAGAATGGCAAAAAGCCCAGTCGTCAAGTATCTGGCCAGGAGCGACGAGCGACAGCACCGGTCGAGCCGTGTACAATCGTTCCATGAACCGTTACACCTGGCTTGTCGTCATCATCGGTCTTTTGGCTGCGGCCGCCATGGCGGGGTCGGGACTTATGGCACGCAAAGGTATGGCTGCTCCGGTGGCGAAGGGCGCGCCGAGCGTGGAAACAGCGTTGCGCTCCAAGCTCTCACCCCTCCAATACCACGTGACCCAAGAAGACGGCACCGAGTCACCGTACGCAAACGAGTATTGGGACAATCACGAAGACGGCATTTATGTCGACGTCGTATCGGGCGAGCCGTTGTTCTCGTCGAAAGACAAATACGATTCGCACACGGGATGGCCGTCGTTTACCAAACCGCTTGTGCCCGAGAACATTACCGAGAAAAAAGATTCGCTCCTCGGGTACGAACGTACCGAAGTGCGGTCCAAGCAGGCCAACTCGCACCTGGGACATGTATTTACCGACGGCCCGGCACCCTTGGGTTTGCGCTACTGCATGAACTCGGCAGCGATGCGCTTTATCGCAAAAAAAGATCTCGTCACCGAAGGTTACGGCGACTATGCACGGCTCTTTCAATAAGTCATGAACCCTACGCATCTTGCGGGACTCGCATTTCGCTTCGGGTTGGGTACAGTTGTTTCGTGCAAGCGGATTGCAGAGGGCGTGCTTAACGATAATTACCTTCTCAAAACCACTGCTGCAAACTATTTCATCAAGCAGGTACGGGCGAAGCGGGTACCAGACGTACCATATATTGCCGCAGTCGAGTCGCTGATGGCGTCGCGCGAGATTCCGGCGATATGCATGCTGCGCGATCGCGACGGCAATCCTTCGGTCGCGTTCGAGGACAAGACGTACACACTCTATCCCTATGTCGCGAGCGACCGGTCGCATGCGTACATCGAGGCCGACTACGAACGTATGGGCGCGCTCTTGGCACGCATCCACGAAGTAGGAAGTCATGATATACCTCCGTTTTTACAAAGCCGCGCGTTTGCTCGCGCTGATGGCGATTTGGCACGATCAAGTCTCGAAGGGTATGCGCGAGAGCTGCGCGGACAGCCACAGAACAAGACTGATCGCGATTTCTTGGCATATATCGATCTCAAGCTGTCGCTCATGAATACGCCAAAGGCACCGGAGCTGCCAAACGTTACCTTGGGTCATGGCGATTATCATGCTGGCAACCTCCTTATCGACAAGAAGACCCGTGCGATAGTAGGCGTGTGCGATTGGGAAAAAGCCGAGATGACGCCGAGGGCGTACGAGGTCGCCCGCTCGACTCTCTATACCTGTTTCGACGGTACTATCGCAGAAGAGAAGGCGGTACGCTTTTCGCGAGCATTCTTGCGGGGCTACCTGCGCGCAAACCCGCTCGACGAAAGCGAACTTCGTGCTGGCTTCGCCATGCGGTTCGAGCGTTCGGTACGTTCGAATTGGATTGAGGCGGCGTATTACGACCGCGGCGACTCTCGTTCGAACAAATTTATCGCGAGCGAGATGCGCACGCTCGAACGGTTCGTGCGTGGCGACCTGCTCGAGAAGATCCTGTCTTGATAACGCGCCTTGGCCCGACTGTGCCGCGGTATACTTATACCGAATGAAGTCGTATCACGTGCGCATGTATCATCCGTTTCCCGCGATGCGCTCGTGGGAGCACCTGGTGGCGATCGCCGGCATCGTGGTGGTGCCGCTTCTCATGTTCGTGGGCTTCTCGCTCTTTACCGGAATTGCATTGCCGAGCGTGTTCGAGAATCTCGGCGTCTCGATCTACCGCATCGTCACTGCGCTCATCATCTCGATAGTGTTGGGTTGGACGGCTGCGGTTCTGTTTTATCATGGACCGCGCTCAAAGGTAGCGCTCCCAGCCTTCGATGTCTTGCAGAGCCTCCCAACATCGGCGACTTTGCCGATAGCGACATTGTACCTGGGTCCGAGCGACGCGACGGTCATCATCTTTCTGGTGTTTACGATCGTCTGGCCGATGTTCTTCACGGTGGTGAGTTCCCTCAAACAGGTACGAAAAGACTGGGTCGAGGCGGTGCAGATGTCACGGATATCGGGGTTCGATTATCTGCGCCTCTTCTTGGTGCCTGTCTCGGTTCCGGGACTCGTCACCGGAACCATCATTGGGCTCGGTGAAGGTTGGGAGACGCTCATCGCGACCGAGCTTATCGTGCATGCGCCGCGGGGCTTAGGATCGTTCTTCGATTCGTTCTCGACCGACATATGGTCTACCACCTTCGGTATCTTGGCACTTCTTGCGGTCATATTCGCAATCAACAAGCTCGTGTGGCTGCCACTGCTCGAATGGAGCCATACCCTCATAGAAGAATGATATGAAAAACGCCATCACCGTTTCAAATGTGCACAAGACCTATCTGCAGGGCGGCCACCGCGTCGAGGCGCTTAAGGATATCGATCTCACGATAGCCGAGGGCGAGTTCTTCGTGCTATTGGGCCCTTCGGGCTCGGGCAAATCGACGCTCTTGCGCATCATCGCGGGGCTCGACCATGCGACGTCGGGCACCGTCGCATTTGCGCCGGGGTTGTCTAACAACGACATTGCGTTTGTCTTTCAGCAGTTCGGTCTCTTGCCATGGCTGTCGGTCTCGGAAAATATCACCATGAATCTTGTTGGTAGAAACGTGCCCGAAACCGATCAGCACGAAAAAACGAAGCGCGCCTTGGAAGAATTTGGTCTTGGCCGGTTCGCACATCATATGCCACGAGAGCTCTCCGGTGGGATGCGTCAGCGCGTGGGGCTTGCACGTGCGTTCGTAACCGAACCCAAAATCATATTTCTGGACGAGCCGTTCTCGGAACTCGATTTCTTTACCGCTGCGGAATTGCGTAAAGAACTGGTCACCTTGTGGCAGAAGACGGGCTGCACCATCGTGATGGTGAGTCACAACATTGCCGAGGCGATAGAGCTGGCGGACCGTATTGCCGTCTTTAGCGCCCGTCCGGGTACGGTACAGAGTCTCATACAAAACGATCTTAAGCGTCCGCGCTCGCCGCGCTCGAAGCCTTTTTTTGCCATGGAAGACGAGTTAACGGCGTTTCTTACCAAGGCAGCCGCATGACCCGCACCACGAAGTACTTTGTCTATATATTGCTCTGTGACGATGACAGTCTCTACACCGGAATCGCCAAGAATGTCGTGGCGCGGTACGAGCGTCACGTGGCCGGGACCGGAGCCCGCTATACGCGCTCTCACGCGCCGACCCGCATCCTCTATACCGAGAAGCTGCCCTCACGCTCGGCCGCTCTCAAGCGCGAAGCCCAGATAAAACGGTACAAGCGAGAAAAGAAGCTCAAACTCTGTCTTGCCGAATCCACAGCGGCCTAAGAGGCGGTAGCGCATCCACTGATTTGGTATAGAATAATCCGATACTAATAATTTTTGCATACGCATATGGCGAAGTCAGCACGAGCTAAATCAGGAAAGGCGAAGAAGGCAGTCAAGCCTGCAAAGAAAGCGGTCAAGAAGGCGGTAAAAAAAGCAGTAAAGAAAGTTGCTAAGAAAGTCGCCAAGAAGGGCGGCAGCAAGGTACGCTCGCAGGTGCGCTCTATCGTAAAGAAGAGCGTCGTCGGAGCACGCTCTGCAGCATCGAAGGCCGGCAAGGCATCGAAGTCCGCGGCACAGAAGCTCAAGAAGAAGCTCCCGACCAAAGCACAGGTCCGCACCGCTACCAAAGCTGCGACCGTCGTTGCCGTCAGCACGGCAAACCAGGCGCGTGGCATGCTCACCGACGCGCTCGAAGCTGCGTCTGACATGACAGAAGAGGCAATGAAGGGATTCGAAGAGGGTATCGACGACGCCAATCGCGCGTAGTCTGCAAGTTCAAAACCGCCCGTGCCACAGGGTACGGGCGGTTTTGCATATGAAGCCGCGCCACATCCTGAAGGCTTACTCGAGCGATGGTATGATATCTGCATGAAAAAACTAGCGGCTTTTGCCACCGGCGTCATTGCCCTGTTACCAGCGACAATCGCGTTTGCAGACGCATCGGTCTCTATCGCAGGATTATCGCCGGGCTCGACAGTCTCCGTGGGCGTGACTGTCTTCTTTAACGCAGCTCCGATCGAGTTTACCAATCCTACCTACGAGATTAGCGACTCGAACACATCCTCGAGCCTGAGCCCAGGAGCCATCAACCAGTTCGGAGGTTTCGTCTGGACGCCAAAGGTCCAGGATGTCGGTTCTCATACGTTTACGCTCACCGCACGCGACAGCCACGGGAATTCTGCATCGGTCACGCAGGCGATAACGGTCAACGCGCCGCCGTCGGCGAGTATTACTGGGTTATCGGCATCGAGCACAACTCCTGGAACACCGATAACATTTACGACGTCCGTCTCGGGGTACACCTCGCCCGTGTATTCGGTAACAGACTCGGTCCCGAGCAGTCTTTTGCCCACCGCCATCAGCTCTGCAGGATCGTTCTCGTGGACACCGAACCGCTATGACGTAGGGCTCCACACGATTTCTGTTTCGGTATCAGACTCTACCGGACTCCGTTCGGTTCTGCCACTCACGATCGAGGTCAAAAACGCGAGCATGAAGATTGGGCCGCTCTCGCCGGGGACTACGATCGCCGTAGGGAAGACGCTGGACTTCAGTGTCGACGTCGTCGGGCTCTCCGAGCCGCGGTATCGCCTCGGCGATTCCTTCGCAGCGACCACTATGACGGACGCCAATGTCACGGCCTCGGGCACTGTCACTTGGATTCCGACTGCGCGCGATATCGGATCACACAACATAACGGTCCGCGCCGAAGACAATACGGCAGCGGCTGCTTCGGCTAGTGTGCTCGTGTCGGTGGTGGGCGCGATTTCCAGCATGCCCCTTGTCGCACCGATGCCATCCTCGACTGCATCGAGTACCAAGCCAGTGACAAGATCCTCGTTCCTCTTTACAAAAAGGCTCGCACAGGGCTCGCGCGGAGTAGACGTCGTCGAATTACAGAAACTCCTCATTGCCAATGGCTATCTCAAGGGCGAAGCCACGGGCTACTTTGGCAGCATGACGGTGGCTGCAGTCAAGAAGCTCCAAATCGTACTCAAGCTCGAACCTGTCGGTTCGGTGGGTCCGGGAACACGCGCCAAACTCAATGCGGGGATTCCTGCCTATATCTAGGACACTATAATCGTGTAATGTCACCTATGATGGTGCGTCTTTACCTGTGATTACCAAGCAGTTAATTTCGCAACCATGCATTCAAACATTAGAACGATTCCCAATAGCCTCAAGGCTTCATTATTGGCACTTACAGTAGCGTCGGGTGTCGCTTTTGCGATGCCGGCATTTGCTGCTGTTGCACCCACTGTCACGGTGGGCGCTCACGATGGCTCGCATGCGACCACGACCACCGTACAGATAGGCCTTCCGGTTCACGCGGTGGGCTTTGTCGCGTCTACGTCAGGCGCGGTAGCGACCGGTACTGTCGACTTTGTCGTGTACACGGCATCAACCGCGTGCGTCGGCACCTCTACGACGCAGTCGGGCGTCGCGCTGATCAACGGCACAACCGAATCAGCAGCGACCGTAATGCCGAATACCGGACTCTCGTTCCGCGTCCATTACAATGGTAATAACGACTACGTTCCTGCAGACAGTTCCTGTCTTGCGGTTAATCCTGCAAAACTCGTCCCAACCGTAACAAGCGATATCCGAAATGCATCAAACGCAAGCGTCTCAAGCGTGTCTCCAACCACGACGGTCCGCGACTTCGCTACCGTAACCGGTTCTGGCGCACAGCCCACGGGCACCGTCGACTTTACCTTCTATAGCGATCTCGCCTGTACGCTCGCTCCGCTTGCATCAGGCTCGGGCGTGGCACTTCTCGGATCGAATGCTACTTCGAGCGATCAGACTCCTGTAGTCCCTGGCTCATACTCGTTCAAGGCGCACTATAACGGTGATGCAAACTACGCAGCAAAAGACGCCAACTGCATGCCACTCACGGTAACCGGCACGACCCCGACTCCAACACCGACCACCACTCCGTCGACCCCAGGATCCATAACCGGCCGCGTCTTCAACGACCTCAACAAGAACCGCACCTTCGACACCGGCGACACGGGACTTGCAGGATGGACCGTCTCCTTGCACCAGGTCGCATCATCGACTCCATGGTGGAGGCGCGCGATGGGTCGTTTGTACAACTCGCCGATCATAGCTACGGCAGTCACTGATGCAAACGGCAACTACTCGTTCGCTAATCTTGCCGCAGGTACGTACTTTGTCGAAGAGATGCTCCAGAAGAACTGGCGCCAGACGACACCTGATACGAAAGTGGTCCTCTCAACTGCTACTGCCTCGGGCCGAGTCGACTTTGCCAACAACGATAAAATCAAGAAGGTAAAGCAGATCAAGCACGAGAAAGAAGACAAGAAAGAGAATCGTGGAAACTCTGGTCATGGCCGAAGCGGTCGCGACGACTAATCCAAACGATTACTCAGTAAAAGCGCCCTATGTGGGGCGCTTTTATCGTATCAGCATACCGTCTCCGAACGAGAAGAACTTGAATCCTCTGGTAAGGGCAAGTGCGTAGAGTGCCAAGAGCCTTTCGCGGCCGACCAACGCAGACACGAGCATAAGCAATGACGACCTGGGTACGTGAAAGTTCGTTACAAGGCCGGTCGCGACCTTGAAGCGATATCCCTCTTGGATAAAAAGCGAAGTGATGCCTTTGGCTGCTGGGATTTTCTTGGCATATACGCTCTCGAGCGTACGCAGCGCCGTGGTGCCTACCGGAATAATCGGGCGGCCGGCTTTGCGAGCACGTTCAATCTTGGCTAGCGATGCCTTAGTAACCTCGTAATACTCCGTATGCAACCGCTTGGTGTCGAGATGCGTCTGCGTAAGCGGCGCGAAGGTGCCCATACCAACGTGCAGCGTTACGGTAGTACTGTCAAAGCCTGCCTTTTTGAGCTTTGCTATAAGGCCTTTCGTAAAGTGCAAGGACGCAGTGGGTGCGGCAACGGAGCCGGCAGACTTTGCAAATACTGTCTGGTACTTGGTGCGCAGTTCTTTTTCCGAAAGCTTCGTCTGCTTGAGGTAGGGTGGGATGGGCGTCGTCCCGTATTTTTGCAGCACCGCAGCGAACGGTTTGGTGCCGATATACCTAAGATGGTAGACGCTCTCGTTCTTTGCGGTCACCGCCAGCGACCCATTCGAATCGATGGAGAGCACGGTACCTATTGCGAGGGTGCGCGGCGAAAGGGCAGTGATCTCGCTGGCATTAAAAGAAAGACACAAGAGCTCGACCTTGCCGCCGGTCGGTAGGAAGCTAGGGAGGCGTGCAGGGATTACCTTGGTATCGTTAAAAACGAGGAGAGTATTCTTGGGCAGATACTGAGCCAGATTTCGAAACGTATCAAACGAGACTTCTTTGGTGGTGCGGTCGTACACCAACAGCTTTGCCACATCGCGTGGCATCGTCGGCTCGAATGCAATCGAGGCCTCAGTTATTGGGTAGTCGTATTGGGAGAGTTCCTGCTCGAGGTCCATAGGCTTGCACTGTACCGGTAAATGATAAAAAGAAAAGCAAGCAAAATCCCCGGCTGTGTAAGCCGGGGACGGAAATTCAAGCTGCGAGAACGGTCGAGATCACAATGCCGAGATCATCCAGGCGCAGGTGGATCTCTCCGGAATGGTGGACCGTCATCACGGCGCTTCTTTCGCCGGGGTCTTCGACGGCTTTCCTGATCGCCTCAAGATACGACTCGAGAAGGAGTCGCTTGTTCTCGTCTAAGATGATTACTATTGGTGCCGGCACCGAAGTCGCTACGGCGGTCTCTTCGAGAGATGTCATGGATGCCTCGTAGGGTTGATGCTGGACGAACTATACGATGAATTATTTTTTGCAAGAAAATCAGATCTCGTCGTTCTTTATCTTCTCGCGCAGGTCTGCCGCGAGCTTGTTGAGGTAAAAGACGTTGTGGATGGTCGCGAGCTTCATGCCGGTAAGCTCTTTTGCGCGAATGAGGTGGCCTACAAAACTGCGTGAATAGTTTTGACACGTAGGGCATGCGCAATTGGGGTCTATGGCAGTCATGTCGTCGAGAATGGTCGCCTTCTTGAGGTCGATGCGGCCCACGCTCGTAAACGCAGTGCCATGGCGTGCGTAGTGGGTAGGCGCGATGCAATCGAAGGTGTCCGCACCGGACTCCATGATGTACGGAAAGTCTTCGGGGTGCCCGACTCCCAAGAGGTGACGCGGCTTTTCTTTGGGCAATGCGTCAGTCACGTGCGAAACGTTAAGAGCCAGGCTTTCTTTGTCGTAACCGAACTCGCCACCGATTCCATAGCCGTCAAAGTCCATCGCACCTAATATCTGGGCACTTTCGATGCGCATGTCTTTAAAGCTGCCGCCCTGCACGATGCCGTAGAGGGCCTGCGTTTTGGAAGTGCGTGCGTCCAAACACAACTGCGCCCAGCGATGCGTCTTGTCGATAGACTTCCTCATGTACTCGGCATTGGCGAGTGGGGAAGGGCATTCGTCGAAGGCAAACATGATGTCGGCACCGATGTCCTGCTGTATCTCGATCGAAATCTTAGGGCTTAGGTATACCTTGTGTCCGTCGATAGGCGAGGGGAACTCGACGCCGTCTTCGGTGATCTTGATGTTCTTGGGTTTTGAGTGCTGCTCGAGCGTCTTTTCTCCCGGATCTTTTAGTATCTTGCCGACGCCATGATCGCGGCCGAAGCCAAAGCTAAACACCTGGAATCCGCCCGAGTCGGTCATGATGGGCCGCTTCCAATTCATGTACTTGTGCAATCCGCCCGCCTTCTTGATTATCTTTTCGCCAGGAGTGAGGTGTAGGTGAAAGGTGTTGGCGATGAGCATCTGCGAACCTAAGACTGCGGTCTCTTCGTTGTCGAGCGTGCGCAAGGCGCCGCGAGTGGCGACGGGCACGAATGATGGTGTCTCGACCTCGCCGTGCGGCGTCTTTAATATGCCAAGTCGTGCGCGGCTCTTCTTAGATTCTTTCAGTATGGAAAACTCGAATCCTTGTGACATGGTAGCTAGGATACTGTGATTATACGAATGTGCAAAGAAAAACGACCCCGCAAGCGGGGCCGTCGATGTAGTTACTTCTTGCCTGGCCACCAGGCTTTCCAATCGACGCCCGGCAATGACGGCGTGTATTCGCGCGCCTGCTTGAGCGTTTTGGTAAAACGGTCGCCAACGATCGCATTGAAGTCAGCAATCGATTTCGCCAGTACCTCGGCACCGCTTTTGGAATGCATCTTGACGATATACCAATAGAGCATACCGAGGTTCTGCATCTCTTGGGTGCTGCGCCAACCAGTCTCGGCGCGCGGCTGTAAGAACAGCACCATTTCAGGGATACGCCGGTCTTCATCGGTTGGCGGTACTGATGCCTCCGCCAGCGCTTTCGCGTGCGCGAGGATGGCGATTCGCGAACGCTTTCCGTCTTCGCTTGGATCGATGGCGAGCCAGGCGAGGTAGGCGGTCACCATGACAGGAACACGAATCATCGAGGTTCTCCTTGTAATCGTGGTCAGTCATTGCAGATGCAATGCCATGCATCTTGTAACACAATTATTGCTACAAGTATAAACGGCCCAGGACGAATTTGTCATGGGCCGCTTTCGCTATCGATGCTTACCGTCGAAGTCATCGTCGGTCGGCGGCTTCTTCGAACCCAGGATGGCATCGATGAGCGTGTTATACGCAGTCGACGTCATTGTCCCTATGGCGCCGGTCGCACTTTTTGCATGTTGTGTAGTGGTAAAGCGAACGAGATCGACGAAGGTTTTTTGTGCCTCGATCGACTTCCACCCTTCGTCTGCTGTGTGACGCAGAATCCCTATTTGACGCGATCGGCGCCAAAATACCTCGAGGTCATGCTCGGGAGTCTTTGTAAATTCGCGTAACACTTCTTCGGCGTGATCGAGATACTCGTGGCGTTTGCGGCGACCTAAAGGCGCATACACGAACCAACCGGCATACCCGGCGCTAAACGCGATGAGCTTTACGCCGATGATCGCTTTTCCGAGAGCCATAAATGGCTTCCAGGAGAGGGTGGGAGGCATGACAGGGGTCATGACAGTCTCCGTTGAGTTGTGCCGGAAGCTACCCCGGCTGCTAGCTGATGGAAGCATACACCACGGACTCATCTTGTCGCCAAAGAAGCTATTTTATGTAGGATTTGAGCCATTTTTACATCACGGCTCGACATGCTGGCAACTGAGTGATGTATTCTAGGACGACATTGACTTATGGTCAAAATTTTGGTATACACATTGACGGCACAAGGGGTCGGTTAACGCCGGCCCTTTCTAGTCCTTTGACAACCGCATAGGTTCAAGACTGGTTAGTCAAAGAAACTCACTAATTCCAACAGAAGGGAGTTTGACCATGGCTACAAATAGCAAGACGACAGCGCAGTCTCGTCCTAAGACCATGACGGTCGAAGCGGTCGAGGCGGCACATCGTCGTAATGCGGCGCAACTGCAGGAGCGTAATCGCACCGCGCAGGAAACTGCGGCGCGCGTTAAGGAGACGGTCGATAAGTTCCAAGCTGCTTTGCAGCGTGGCGACATCGACCAGACCCAGATCCTCGCCGCCGACTTCAAGAGCGCAAACGAAGCGGGACTAAAGCAGACCCGCGACATTGCACAGGTACTGATGGCGCTGCAGGAATCGTCGAAAGACACCGGCATCGTCCTCAAGAATGTCGGCGAACGCAATGATCAAGAGCAGGCCGTGATCGACGCAGCCGTCGCGGTGCAAGCCGCGAAGGAGGCAGAACTGAGAGCCGCTAACGACGAGCTCGCAAAGGCGAAAAATGCATGGTTCAAGGATCGTGCCGAGGCTGCCGCGAAAGACGCGATCGCCAAGGCCGAAACCGGACTCGCAATCGCGAAGGAAGCGGTTACGACCGCGACCCAGATGGCGGAGAAGATGAAGCGCGACAGACTCGTCAACATGAGTCTCGACAAGTCGATCGCGCAGCTCAGCGAGATCACGCAGCAGGTTGTTGCGCTCGCACGTGACCGTATCGCCGACATCGAGGGTAACCTCGGGGCGGTGAAGGCTGGTCGCGAAGAGATCGCCGAAAACTTGAAGCAGTACGCACTCGATGCCGAGGCCCGAAAGGCCGAGGTGCTCGAGAAAACGGCTGCGATCAAGAACCTCGAAGATCAGCATGCCGAACAACAAGAGAATTCATCCGAATGGATGGATCTCAAGGCGAAGATCGAAGCCGAACGCAGCGAGCTCACGAGGCTCGAGGCGGCGCACAACAAGTCGTTCACCCTTCTCAATGACGGGCAACGCTTCCTGCAGATGTACCATGTGCAGGAGACGGCCCAACGCGAAGCGCTCGGCTTCCATGAGATCTGGATCGCGACTTTGGAGAGCGGCGAGCGGGAACGCTCGATACTTTACACGTCGCATCTCGGCATCGTGAAGGCGGCCGGCGATCAGCAGATGCTGTCGGATGTCGATGCTGTGGCAACGCAGAACGACGAAGACATCACACTGCTTTCGTCGCGGCATCTGGCCGCGATGCGCAATAGCACACTCAAGCGTGGTCAGGCCCTCCCGGGTCAGATTAAGCGTTTGACGCAGATCAGCGAAGCGGATTCTATGAGCAAGGCGTCGTTCAACGACGGCATGGAGAAGCTTGCCAGACAGTTCCAGGAACTGTACGGCGAGACCGCGGGCACAACGAATCCTGCCAACTACATGCCCGAAGATTCCGGCACTGTGACGCCGGCTTCGTGAAGAAACAAAGGCCTTTGGCCGCAACTACAAAGGGGCCCGTTGGGCCCCTTTTCTCTAACCCGCAGCAAAGGAGAAGCTCATGCACGACGTGCATAGCCGCGTCGAAGTAGATCCGGTGAGATACAAAGATTATCTTGGCCTGTTGGTCGAGGTACTCGAGAGTCTCAGTCGGTACTATGGCGACAGCGAGCGAGAAGGGCGCACCCGCGAAGAAGAATCGATGGCTCTGTACGCGAACAAGTTTTTCGAGACCGTGAAGGCGCTTCGGCTTAAATTCCTTCACAGCCCCGTCTACCTTTCGCGACCAGGCGTCGATCTTACCGACTCGGGTTTCCCGAACTTCTACGACATCATGCAGCTCGATGCCGATCTCTCCACCAGGGGAGAGCGGCTTCCAAAGCTCCCGCCGATCGACGTCTTGAAGGAATTGCTCCTCGAACATGTGATGATCGTTCCGTCACTGGAACAAGAAGATGATCACGTGGCGAAGATGCATCACTATCTCTGGCAGATCTCTGAGCGCGCGTATCTGGAATCACTCGACCTTCGGGTCCAGTTCTTTCAGTTCACGCCAGGGAAGCTCGAGCAGGTACCTCAAGACGAGTTCCGCGAAGAAGGACGACGTTCGTACACCTTCTCGTGGGGCTGCTACGATCCACAAACGAACAGGCCGTCCGTGTACTTCATGCTGTTCACACAGGATGAGACCGAGCGGCCGCTCGACGAGGTCAACAATCCCGAATACGCGAAGTTTCTCGACACCGTGCGGCATGTCGCCGCACGCGCGCCGAAGCAGCTGAAGGTAATCGGGCTCGGCCTCGACGAGCTCTTCAAGAACCTCTACCCGAAAGCTATCAAGCGGTTCAATATCGGACCCTTGGTGTCGCCGATGCTCTACAAGGGGTTGGGCGAAGGAATCGGACACGATACGTTTGCTCTGAGGCTCTTGCCTCTGTTCGAACGGTCCGAGCTGAACGACGACGATTTCGTCCTGTTGTTCAACACGGAATTCGTGTACTCCGAGCGCGAAGAAGTGCCAGAGAAATTCCTGCCGTTCGGAAAACAGAAAGTCAGGCAGATGTTCTATGTGCCCAAGAACGACCGCGAGCTCTTGCGGCGCGGCGCGGGGGCATTTTTGCCCTACGCGCTCATGCCACACAGGCTCCGGCAGCACATCACTCCTGCCATGCTCGAAACCATCCCCGAATTCAACAACGGCACGTCCTTGTTGGTGTACGGGGAAAACAACGGAGAAGTGATAAATGTCGGCTAAGACTGGCTCGGAGATCCCAATCACTCAGGGCGATATCGCGAAATTCTTCAAGAGCGCGAGTATGCTTCTCGTAAGCGTGTCTCATGCACCCAAGAAGGATCTCGCTGCCTTGCGCAGTGATTCGGCTCCGCAAATGAAAGCGCCAGGACTCATGTTCGGCTCTGGCCAAGCGAGTCCTGAATCGCGGCAGAGCATGGCGATCCTCAAGGTCGCCAAAGAGCTCAACCAAGGCGACGATCTCTTCGATGAGAACGTGAACGTCGCTTTGAACGCGGTGCGGACCGGTCTTCAGATCGGATTCCACATCGCCTACTTGTACGGCAAGACCTCGGGACTCGAGGCTCTGCAGGCAAGGAGAAAGCGCAACGAGCTCAAGCTCGATGCAGAAATCGCTGAGTGGACAAAGAAGATGGAAGCGCAAGCGGCCATCACACTGTTCGTCGCCGCGAGCTACGTCACCTGGAAGCTCTCAGGCCTCAAAGCCGAAGAACTCTCTGGCGTGAACGTGTCGTTCCTTGGATTGCCCGAGCTCGTCTTGGGCGGCCAGGCACAGGCGACAGCTGGAATGCTGTACCACTTCGGCGCATATGCGAGCACTGTGCAAAGCGGGCTCGAGTTCCTCAAGCTCACCGACATGTACTTTCGCGCCGTCCTCGACGACGTGAAGATGCAATCCAAGAGCTTCGTGGAATCGACCGCGGACTTTACCGACAAGAACTATCGCCTCGAGGGCTCTGCCTTCACGGTGAGCGGATTCGAAGCGGCAGCGTCCGGTGGTCGCAGGCTGGTGGAGTTCAAGCCTGTCTACGCGAAAGAGATCGTGGGTAACGTCGAGGCGAAGCGTTTTACGCTCCGTGTCGCACGGTTCCTCATGGCCTACGACGTGAAGAGAAAAATGAACCCGATGATGGAATTCGGTGCGTTCCCGTGGATGTACCTGTATAGCGGGGAACCGGGCACTGGCAAGACGATGCTCATCAAGCTCGCAATGAGCATGGTGCGCGATCACTGCCAGGTGCTCGATATTCCGTTCAGAGTCCACGAACTGCCGGGCGACCTCATCAGTACCTACCAAGGCGGCTCGGCCGAGCGGTTCGAGCAATGGTGGTCGGTACTCCGGAATCCCGGAGAGATCATCGTGGCTCCGATCGACGACGCAGAGAACATCTTTACCGAGCGATCGGGCGAGAACGTCTCGGCAGGCAGCAAAGAAGTCGTGGCGTCGTTACTGCGATGCACCGAAGGCGCGACCGCGATCAATCGCGGCAACGTCATTGTGCCCTGGGCGACGAACATCCCCGACATGGTGGATGCGGCAGCGATGTCGCGCATCATGGCGAAGATCCCGGTGCCTGGGGCGGTGACACGCAACGACTTCAACGACCAGATGCGCATGTGGGGCGACGGCCTTCAGAAGCTTTCCCCCGGTATCGTCGACCTCGCATGGCCGAACGATTACCGGTATCTGGCCGATCAAGACATCTCGATGGTCCCGGATGCGCAAAAGCGCAGTCGGGATGCGCTCGTCGAGTTCAAAGACGAACGCTTGGTGCGCCTGTACGACGAAGTGCGGGCGCAGGGGATTTCTTTGCAGTCGTACGATCTGCACGGAACGCTCTTCGCCAGCATCAAAAAACATATGAACCGCTTCACCTCGCGTGAGGTCCGCAACATCACGACGGTGGTGATGTCGAGGTTGTTCGACTTCGACTTTCCGCCCGAATGGCTTTCCGATCGTGCCGCTTTCGTCGAGAAGGACTATGACACCAAGCGTGCCATGATTCTCGAGCTCGCGAAGGTGAACATGAAAGGACAGAAGCTCTCTGAGATACTTTTCGAGGAGATGGTGCGGTCGGTAAACGCGATGGTAGAGATCATAGACGGCGGACGTACCCGCCGTGTCAGAAAAATGGCAGAAGACCTCCTGGAACGTTCCGAGGCTCAAGAGCTCGCGGTGCGTATGAAAGGAGGTTCGAAATAGACATCAAGACCTGCGGCGATTGTGCCGCAGGTCCAAACGCGAAGGGAGCGATACGTGAAAATCCATTCGGTGAAGCCTCTATTGAAGAGAGGTCTCTTCAATGCAGGACTCGTGGAACTCAGTCCCACGATGCTCGCACGATATAACGATGCGCTTGTGTCCTTGGGCCTCGAGCCCACGCGACGCAAGCGAGTGCTCGTCGACGGCGTTGGCTGGAGCCCGCAGATCGCACGTGAACGGAGAAATCCGTACTACATGTGCTCGGGCGGCCTGGTAAACCCGGTCGCGATTATTGTCTCGCCAGACCAGTACAAGAAGCCGGTCTATTGGCCGATCTTCTCTTGGATGCGCGGCGCAATGCGCCTTGTATTCGAAAAGTACCACCGCGAGATCATCGACATAACGGGGACGCATGTCATCTCGCTCGATTGTGAGAACGGCCTGTCGACCCTGGAAGGTCCCAAAGACCTGCTCCTGTTGTCCGAGGTCACCCTGAAGCCCAACACAGGCCTATTGGTGGAAGCGGCGCTCGAACAGGCAGCGCTCGTGAGTCGATTCATGGACGGGTTGCACTGTCTCGAATCCGAGACACGCAACACGCTCATAGCTCATCGACGTGCGCATTCGGATCTCCGTAAACGCCGTGTCACTATGCAGCCGGTTACGTTCGACTTCTTCAACGACTTCTATACCGTCGCATTTGGCGGGGTGGCGGTGTTGCGAGACGTCGACGGTTCCGACATGCTCGTCATGGAGAGCCAGAGCGATTACGAGGCGATCAAAGGAAGCGACACGAACGCGGTCATCTGTTATCTGTACGACAAGGACGCGGAAACGACGGGATACTTGGCTAATGCTGGGTTCCTTAGGATCCCGTACGAAGAATACCGGTCAGATCCCGCACACCTCGAGAGAAAGAAAGATCTCCTTCTCGCACTCGCCTTGTGCGACTGCGAAGAGGGGCTCGACTGGAGTGCGACGAGCCCAGCCAAGCGCAAAATGCTCATCAAGAAGCATGGGGCGAAAGTGCCTCATCTCTATGCAGAGCTTGAGCGCTTCGCAGCGGCGGTACGGCGTGGATCCAAAAGCGTCGAGCTCTCTCGAGAGCTCTGGCACTACCTCGCCATACCGTCCGATAACGTCACTCCAACAACTAAAGAAGTGCTATGGATCTTGCTTACCCGGCTGGAACCGCGACGCGTACTCAACCTCTATCGGTACGACAAGAATAAGTTTTTCGAAGTCTACTCGGGGTGGAGTGTCGCAAAACAGGAATGGGTAGCAGACTACATCAAGATGCGGTACGAACCGCGCATGAACAGCTAGCAAGAAGGAGAATCGCATGTCCATCCTTGGACTATCGTTTGGCAGCTACCTGATGACGTGCATATGGCTTTCTATCGTCATCGGCATGATCGGGTACTCGATCGAACGCTTCATCGGTATTCGCATCTATCGCGTGGTCTACGATATCTGTCATCGCAATCCGATGCCGGCGTCGGAGACGCGCGGACTCTTGTACGGGCAATCGACGAACCGGAAGATCTCGGTGGTCACGGCGCTGTCTATCGTACAGAGTCTCTACATGGTGTGGAGCCAGCACGTCAATCCTGCGGCGGAGATCGTCGCAGCATTCGTGGAGGTTCCGGCATTTTTGGTAGGATTCGCACTCATGGGTTTCGTGCATCCGTACATCCTCCGTCGAAGCACGTACTTCGACACGATGGATAAGTTCGGAGATAGCGTGGGACACATGAGTGCCGGAGATGTGAAGCAACGTCTCTGGGGCTACGGCGGATCACTCGTGGAAAAGGCATACGCACTCCGCTTACGGCTCATGTCGAGCCCGAAGCGCGAGACGCCGAAGCCGGTCGTCGAGGCACAAGCGGAACCAAAAACGGTACCGCTCGAAGAAGCCAAGGAAGACCCACAAGACGTCATCAATCGCTATACGCGGAGGCAGTGATGCAAGATTCGGTCACTCGCGACAAGAGTGTCGCACCCGATTCGTGGCACGAGGAACCCTGGTCGTTTTTCCAGGTGCCCTCGGCCAGGTTTCGCGATTACGTACGGCACAAGTACGATGAGTATCCTAAGGCGACAATCTCGGTCATCGCACTGGTGCTCCTCGCGCTCATCGTCGAACGGCCGCTCTATCACCACGTGCTCATCGCGGCACGCATTTACAGTGCCGCGGCGGTACTCACGGTGCTCGCGTGTCTCGGCACCTGGTGGCTTCTCGTTCGCGCGCCCATCCGTATCAAAGCGGTAGGGAGCGTAATCGGAGTCATGGTGGTGGCAGCCATCCTCTTGTTCGGAAAAAGCTCGCATCAGTATGTATCGCAATACCTGCGCTACAAAACACTCGAGCACACCGTGGTCGATCTTACTCAGCGGCCGCTGACGGACAACGAACGGCTTCTTGCACTCAACGGCGTCCACACGGCCGCTCGCGAGCGCATGAACGAGACCGAAGCGCCGACCCTGCCGGACCTCGTCCGAGACGGGTCATCGTATGTCTGGACGATGGCGATCGAGCCGGGCAAATCACTCGGACGCTTTCTCGATGATATCGAGGAGCTCCTCGTGATCCCGGCAAACGAACCATCGCCTGACATATCTCGTCGTAATCGAACACGGGTACACTTCGATGTTGGCGAGAGCCTCGCGTTCTCGCGCAACATCAACACCTGTGTCACGCGCGCGCTTTCGCCCTGGCGTCTGTTCTCGTACGAGCCCGGCAACGTGACTCGTATCAAGGACGACTCCGGAAAATGGGTGCAGGCAGTGACCCTGATAAAGTGGTCGGGCTGGCTCTTTCCGTGGCCCGAGTTCGGCGGCGTGCAGATCGTCGAACAGGGGAGTACGAATATCATCGGCCGCAACCTTTGGGGATGCGGCAGATGGATCCCACCCGAAAAGATTGCCGAGCATAAGTACTTGCTCGGTCAGAACCTACAACCGTACGAGGTGACCCGTTTCATGGCCGCGAGCCTCCGCTTCCAAGCGGGGTTCACCGGTCCCATGTGGTTCTCGCGCAAGGGCGATCTGCGTATTGCGGATATGCCCGAGGACGTGAACCAGCAGCCGTTCACCTTGTACTTCAACATGCCGAACGGGAGCGCGAAGCTCTATCAGTACTTCGCGCTCGAGCCGCAAGATGCCGACAAGCAAGGACTCGCGACGAGTTTCTATGTTCCGGCTGACGGCGTCGGCGCGAAGTTCGAGTACCGGCACTTCCACCTTAAAGAGGCGCCTATCGGCGTCACGACGGTGGCAGACCAGGTACGAGCGTCACGAAAGAATTACGACTGGGTGCGTAACGCTCCGGTCGAAGTGCGTCCCTACACTCACATGATTGCCGATAGCAAGGGCAACCTCGCGCCTCGCTTCACGTGGATGGTGACGGTCGTGACGATCAAAGAGAGGAAGCCGGGCGTTCCTCTCGAATTCACTTCGGGCTCTGATCCGGAAATCGCTCTGGTCGATGCATACCGCGCTCGCGTGGTATGGGTCGATTCTCAGCATCCCGACAGGTGGCCCGAACAGCTGCGTGCTTCGCTTGGAGAACTCTGGGCGGCGGGCACTCAGTAAAAGCTCTTTCTGTTCTTTCGCTAACGCAAACGGGCGACTCGCATGAGTCGCCCGTTTTTTATATGACCTCGATGGGTACTACCGTGCTGGACTTGAACTTGTATAAGGCTGCGGGGCGCGAGCGTCCGCCGGTACGCTTCTTTCCAAGATCGGTGAGTATGCCGAGTTTTAGGATCTTCTTGCGGAAGTTTCGCTTGTCCAAATCGGTCTTGATAATGCTCTCGAACGACTGCTCGAGTTCGGTGAGGGTGAATTCTTTTGGCATGAACTTGCTTAAGAGTGTTGTGTACGTGACACGCGACTGCAGGCGCTCGACGGCGAGCTTGAGGATCTCGTCGTGATCGTATGCGAGCTTCTTCGCTGCCGCCAGAGGCGCCCACCATGCGCTCTCGGTATCCGCTTTTTCTTCAGTAGAAAGGGTGTCCCATGACGCGAGTCCGAGATAGGCGACAGACACGACGCGGCCACGTGGGTCACGGTCGATATCGCTAAACGTATAGAGCTGCTCGATATGAGGTGTCTTTGCGTCGATGTGTCCTTTTTGGGTGAGTATGCGGAGGGCTGCCATACGCGCAGTCTCGTCGGGATGGATGAGTCCGCCAGGCATGGCCTTCGAGTCGGGGTAGTGGGGGATGCGGTGTACTGGTGCAAGCCTGACCAAGAGTTGTCCGTCTTTGATGGTAAACAAGACGACGTCGACAGCGAGGACCGCAAAGCGCAGATGCTCGGGAGCGAGAGGTTTTTCCATAGTGCCCGTATCATACTCCAACCTTTGATATTGTCAATAGTACACTTATGCACAGCCTACATAGTGTATGCTTGACACGTTTACAAGCTGGGTGTAGTCTCGAAGTAGGAGATAGTGTACAAAGTACATTTAGTACCGCGTACTCAGTACCTCGACATCGGGACCGACCTCTGACACAGGAATGTCCCTCTATAGGAGGAATACATGAGCTCAACCGATTCGTTTACCGAAGTCGCGCGCGCCATCCGAAGTGCGCGAACCTTCGCCAACGTCTTCGGGTCACTTGGCCCAGGAGACGCCATCACCAGACGCTCCGGCCTGCGAAAGCAGTTCGGCTACCTGGCAAAGATGGTGCATCCTGACCTTGTCGCCACGAAGCATCGTACCGACGCGGCAGAGGTGTTCAAGCTCTTGAACACCTTGCGGCATGCGGCCGAAGAAGCCATTCAGCAAAATACCTACGATGCGCCCTTCGGATCGACAATCTCGTTCGCCGAGTCGGAAGACGGCGGCGAACTAGTATCGCCCGCAGGCACGTACCGGCTCAAGGTTGAGCCGCTGTGCCAGGGCGACTTCTCGGTCTTGTATCGCGGCACCAAGCAGGGCGCAAAGCCCGAGCTGGTGCTCGCCAAGGTCGCGAGCGATCCAACGTCCAATGCATGGCTCGAGAAGGAGGCGGCGCTCTTGCGTACCATCGCAGGAGCAAAGCCAGATTCTGCCATCGCGGGCATCCGTCGATTCTTGCCGCAGATCAAGGACACATTCCTGTTCGTCGGCGAGAAGAACACACGCTACCGAACGACGATTTCCGTCTGGGTTCCCGACATGGTCTCGATAACCGACATCATGAAGGCGTATCCTGCGGGGCTCGACCCGTCCGAGGCGTGGCCGCTGCGACGCATCATTGCGCAGACGCTCGCAGCTTCGATGCTCGGCGTCGTACACGGCGCTATCGTTCCCGACCACGTGCTCGTCGATCCCTTCAAGCACGAACCCCTCCATATCGGTTGGGCACATGCGGTAAAGAAGGGCGAGAAGATCACGCAGATTATCGATCGCTGGCGCGACTGCTATCCGCCCGAGGTCTTTGCTAAGAAGGCTGTCGATCATCGCACCGACATCTACATGGCGGGCGCGACGATTGTAAAGCTTCTGGGCGGCTCCGTGGAGCGCAAGTCGCTTCCGGCAGCTGTGCCAAAAGAACTGGCAACGCTCGTGTTGCGTTGTCTCGAAGATTCCCCGAAGAGTCGTCCGCAAGACGGCTTGGAACTCCTGAACGAATTCACTCGCGTCATCAGGAAGATATGGGGGAGGAACTATCGGGTACTTACCATACCCAATAGTTGATATCAGCGAGAAATCGAAACCTAGAAAAGGAGAACACCATGGGTGGTGGATCTTGGGATACCAAATCGTATGTTTCGTCTGCATCGTCGCGTCGCTCGGCCGGCATTGCCGACTTCGATTACGACGCGAAGGTGAAGTCAGGTGCCGCAAGCGGAGTGCACGCGAGTCTCGATCCTAAGAAGGTCGCAGGTTCGACCAGTCCACTTGCCGGCAAGAACGTGCGCGAAAGCCGCGACGGTCCGGATCATCCGGAATCGCTGCCAATCGCGTTCTTCTTCGACGTCACCGGATCTATGGGCGAGATTCCCATCATGCTCCAGAAGAAGGTTGCTACCTTGATGGACGTGATTCTCGCCAAGGCCGGGGTCAAGGACCCGCAGATCCTGGTGGGTGCCATCGGCGACTCTACCTGCGATCGATATCCGTTCCAGGTGGGCCAATTCGAGTCGGACAACCGATTCGAGGAAGCTCTCCGTTCGATCATCATCGAACGCGGCGGCGGCGGACAGAACATGGAGTCGTATGCGCTCGCATATCGCTTCATGGCCTATCACACAGCTACCGACGCCTGGGAGAAGCGAGGTAAGAAGGGCTATCTCTTCACCATGGGTGACGAGATGCCATGGCCGACCGTGACGTCTCGCGACGTGTACAAGCTCTTCGGAGTGGAAGCCGCGAAAGATGAGACGGTCGAAGAGCTGCTTGCCAAAGTTCGTGAAAAGTGGGAGGTATTCCACCTGTTCTCGAAGGATGGCAGCTACGCCAACGACACAAAGGTCCACGATCGGTGGCGCACACTTCTCGGCGAGCGCTTCGTGATGGTCGAGGACTCGTCCCTGGTCTGCGAGATCATTGCCGGCCTCGTCCACATGCTCGAGACTGCAGCCGACGTCGACACTGTCGTCGCCGACATCGGGGTCAAGGGTGCCGCCGGAGCGGCCGTGAAAAACGCGCTCGTGCCGGTGGCGCGCTCGGTAGTGCCGTCGCATGTCGCCAAAGGCACGCTCGCTCACAAGAAGGGAAAGACTCCGGGCGTAAGCAGGATCTGATGATCATGCACGCGTAACCGGATCACAACAGACCGAGCGAGCGCGATGCTCGCTCGGTTTTCTTTTTGCTCAAATGACAATGGAGAGAACAAATGGAACTCGAAAAGAAGGCGACTATCGTCGCCGATCTAGGATTCGGCGACGCTGGCAAGGGTACAATCGTTGACTATCTCGCTCGCACAAGCGCGGTCGCAGCAGTCGTTCGCTTTAACGGAGGGGGTCAGGCGGCGCACAACGTGGTGTTGCCCGATGGGCGTCATCACACCTTCTCGCAGTTTGGTGCCGGCTCGTTTGTGAGCGGCGTCAAGACGCACCTGTCGCGGTACGTGCTCGTCGATCTACCTGCCCTCATGACCGAGGCGCGGCATCTGGCTGGGCTCGGCGTTACTGATGCCTTGGCACGTCTCACTATTGACGGCGATGCTGTCTTGGTGACGCCGATGCACAAGGCGGCAAACCGGATTCGCGAAACGCTTCGCGGTTCTGGCAAGCACGGAAGCTGTGGCATGGGCATCGGGGAGACCATGGCAGACACTATCGCGTTCCCACATCGCACGATACGGATGCGCGATGTCCGTACGCCCGAAGTGCTCGTCGAAAAACTGCGTTTCTTCCAGAAGCTCAAGCTCGACGAGTTCGGCCCGATGCTGAGTGCGGGCGCTCTTGATGCATCGCTTGCCGAGGAGATAAAGCTCCTGACGGCACACGATACTCCCAATGCGTGCGCGCTTACGTTTTGGCAGATTGGCATGCGATTGCGCATAGTCGACACGCCATACCTCGCACGACTCGCGAGAGAAGGTTCACTCGTGTTCGAAGGTGCGCAGGGCGTACTTTTGGACGAGTGGCACGGCCTCCATCCGTTTACGACTTGGAGCACTACCACGCCCGCTAATGCGCGGATACTCCTCGCAGAGATCGGGTATCGCGACCAAGTAGAGACTATCGGCGTGGTGCGAACGTACCAAACTCGCCACGGTGCAGGGCCTCTGCCCACTGAAGAGAAGGGTATGAGTTCGCTCATGCCCGATCTGCATAACGGCACCGGTCGCTGGCAAGACGACTTCCGTGTCGGTTGGCTCGATGCAGTGCTCACACGCTACGCGATCGAGGTGAGCGATGGTGTCGATAGTATCGCACTCACGCATCTCGATCGGATTCCTGCAAAGCCGCAGATCGCGTGCACGTACGCAGATGCGGACGGGTCGCCGATCATGCTGCGCAAAAAGGCGATGCTCACAGACCTGCGTGAACAAGAGGCGCTCACGCGGCTTGTCGCTCGCGCACATCCGCAGTACCGCTCGGTACCGACGAACGACCGTGGGTTTATCGCGGCTGTCGAGCGAGAGCTCGGCGTTCACGTATCGATCGCGTCATACGGCCATACATGGCTTGCCAAGCGGAAGCTTAGTCGGCTTGCGCGATGTGCCTAACCAACTTCGGACCCCGTATTGCCTGATGGCTGTGCGGGGTCTTTTTTATACCGCTTTTCGTCCTTCATCTGCCTGTTGTGGTGCCGACAGGCTGTTTGCTATACTCATATCATGAATAAAAATCTCATTCCGGTAATTGTCGGTGGGCTCCTGCTCGCATTCGTCGCATTTGGCGTATGGTACTCGGTAGGCCGCTTGGCTGTAACGAACATCGGAGAGAACACACAGACTGTATTGAGCGTGGTGACTACCTTTGGACAGCAGATGGAAAAAGTACCGCTGTTGGCGAGTAAGGAAGAACTGACCTCTGCGATGCAGGAGGCATACGGGCCGTACGTTGACGTCGCACTTATCTCTAAATGGCTCGATGTGCCCGCGAGTGCACCGGGACGTAAGACTTCAAGTCCGTGGCCGGCACGCATAGACGTATCCGATGTCGTCCCGAACGATGACGGCTCATATACTGTAAAAGGCAATGTCGTCGAAGTCACGAGCGCAGAAGCCACCAACCAGGATGCAACGATGTATCCGGTATCGCTTACGCTTATACAGCGAAACGACAAGTGGATCATAACGACGTTCGACATGGTTGAGCCAGCGCCGGCAACGTCGACACAGACACGATAATCGGGGGGATATCGAGGAGAGCGTATGTGCGGGGAACGTTCGACACGTCATGAACAAACAAAACCTATACCTCGTCATCGCGCTCGTCTTCATAGTGGGTGGTATCTCTCTCATTAATGCACAAAAAGTAGAACGGGGAAGCGCTGTCGCCCAGGATATTCTTATAGATGATAGGGTGCGCACTACCGCGGAAAACGACGTTTCCACAACCGATTCAGATACGGCGAACAATCCGCTGATACAAGGTCGTAGCGCACGTGTCCAACAGAAAGAGAAGACCTACGAACGAGCGAAGGAGATCACCACCCCCGACGGATTCGTGAACACAAAGCCGTTCGCCTTGAAGGACATCATAGGGGACAAGGTGGTGCTCATCGATTTCTGGACATACTCGTGCATCAACTGTCAGCGCACCTTCCCCTATCTGCGGGCCTGGTATGCGAAGTATAAGGACGACGGACTCGTCATCGTCGGGATCCACACTCCCGAGTTCGCCTTTGAACGCGAACTTTCTAATGTGAAGAGTGCGTCGGCCAAGTTCGGTCTCGAGTACCCGATTGTGCTCGATAACGACTACTCCACCTGGGGCGCCTACAAGAACCAGTATTGGCCGCGCGAATACCTTATCGACGCCGACGGCTTCATCGTGCACGACCACATCGGCGAGGGCGGATATGCCGAGACAGAAAAGGCGATTGTGGCGGCGCTAAACGAGCGCAAGCGTCTGCGCAAAGAGAAAGAACTTGCATACGTGCCGACGGCGCCTGTGGACGCCATCGCACCATCTAACGGCGTCTCGCCCGAGACCTACTTTGGATTTGGCCGAAGAGACGACACACAGATTGCGAATAAAGGTGCTCCGACATGCGACGGTAGTACCTGTGACTTCGTCGCCAAGGATTCGCTCGAAAAGAATCAGTACGCACTTGGAGGTTCGTGGCAGACCGATCAGGACTCGATAGAGTCAAAATCGGCAAGCACCATAACTTTCAAGGCGCATACCAAGATGATGTATCTCGTGGCACAGGCGAAATCGGGGACACTACCGGTGCGTGTATATGTCGACGGCACCTTGACCAAGACGCTCTCCGTGAAGGATTCTACGCTCTACGACATCGCGGCATTCTCCGGCGTGGAAGACCATTTGATAGAGCTTAAGGCCGATAAGCCGGGCCTTATCGTATTCACGTTTACGTTCGGCTAACACCTCGTTATGGACTCATCACTCACTCTTTGGTTCACTTTTGTCGCTGGCATCGTCTCGTTTCTTTCGCCGTGCGTGCTGCCGCTCATTCCCGGGTTCTTGTCGTATCTCGCTGGGACGAGCGGAGGACAGCCGTCGCGCGGGCGCATCTTCGTTAACACAGTCTTCTTCGTAATCGGCTTTGCGGTCGTCTTCTCGCTCATCGGCGTGCTTCTCAATTCGCTGTTGGCGCCGTTTGCCGAGAGTGCGAAAATCTGGCTCGGGTATGTGGGCGGCGCCATCATAATCTTCTTCGGCCTCGTGTTGTCGGGTCTCTTGCATGTGAAGTTTCTCGAGAAGGAGCACAAGCTCTCGGTCCAGAAGACCCGCTCCGAATTCCTGACATCGTTTCTCTTCGGCGCAGCATTCGCTGCCGGGTGGTCGCCGTGCGTGGGCGCAGTCCTAGGCGCAGTACTCACGCTTGCCGCATCGAATCCGGGACAGTCATTCATACTCTTGCTCTCGTACACCATGGGACTTGGCGTGCCATTTCTTGTCGTCGGGCTCTTTACCGACCGCGCCGACAGGCTCATACAGCGGTACGCAGGGGCTCTTGTCTGGATCAATCGTATCTTCGGGGTGTTTCTCATCCTCATCGGCATGCTCATATTTACGGGGCAGCTATCGCTTTTGGCGAACCTTTCGATACTCAACAGTATCCTGCTCGCGCGGTAGTTCACCCAGTGTGGCAGTGGTACAATGGCTGCATGACCTTCATGCATTGGATAGCTTCGACGCTCGCGATACTCATCGCGGCGTACATAATTCCGGGTGTCGACGTGACCTTGGTCGGTGCGGTCGTGTTGGCCGTCGTTCTCGGCATCATTAACCTCTTCATAAAGCCGATACTCACGATACTTACACTGCCGCTTACCATCGTGACCTTGGGTCTCTTCTCGCTCGTGCTTAATGCTGGCCTCATCATGCTGGCGGCTTACGTGGTCCCGGGGTTCATCGTCACCGGTTTCTTGCCGGCCTTGCTGTTCTCGATTGTCCTATCTCTCATAAATGCGCTTTTCACCCGGCTTGTGTAGTCGGATTTGTTATGCCGAGCGACACGTCAGGGATGGTGGTGGTGGACATGCTCTCGAATCTTTCGTACGTCGGCGTGTTCTTCGCCGTTATGACGGCTGGCTACATCATTCCGATCCCAGAGGAGATATTCTTGCTTTCGGTCGGTTACCTCGGTGCAATCGGCGTAATCAATCCGTTCGTGGGGCTCATGGTATCCATCGCGGCGCTTCTTGTGGGCGACAGCATAGTCTTTGCACTCGCTCGGCACGGCTTTCCGTACGCGGCGCGCATGTACACACGCCTCCTCAAGACACACCTGGGCCGCAAGTTCAAGATGCGCTCGGAAGACCATCTTTCGCAGTCGGTATTCATGCTGCGGTTCATCCCGGGACTACGCTTCTTGTCGCCGCTTATGGCGGCCATGCACAAGGTCTCATTCGTGCGCTTCTTTTTCATCGATCTTCTGGCCATTACCGCATACAGTGCCATCTACATCCTCGTAGGCTATCATCTGAGCGATTCGTTCTTGCGCATCATGGTGCGCGTCGAAGAGATGCGTCACGTTATATTCTCGGGTATCCTGTTCATCGTCGCGATCATAATCATCTCGTGGGCGTACAAGGTAGCCATGCATCTTGAAGAAGAGGCGTCCTGAGTAACTTGTATCTTGCGGTATTTACCGTAAGGTAGCTCCATGACGAACGAAGCATTCGAGCTCCTCGTAGAAGAAGAATTTCCCAAGGCAATCCCACCTGCGTATCGCGAGCGCATCAAGAATGTCGCTTTTCTAATAGACGACGAGCCTTCGGCAGAGGTTAGAAAGCGCGAGGCATTGGGCCCTGACGAGACATTGCTGGGCTACTACCAAGGCATTCCTGCTACCGAGCGCGGAGACATGTACGGCGTCGGGATGGTGCTGCCAGACACGATTACGCTCTACCGCCTTCCTATTCTTGACGCCGCAGAAGACGATGGAGGAGGCGAGGAGGCTCTACGCAAAGTGATCCGCGAGACGATCTGGCACGAGGTCGGCCACTACTTTGGGCTCGACGAGCACGAGGTGCAGCATCGCGAGCGCATCCGTGACTCGCGCAGCGCTGGACCGTCGAATGACTGATATCATACGCCTATGATCAAAGCGGCACTCTTCGATTTTGACGGAACGATCGTCGATTCGCTCGGGAACCTGCACGGTGTCTGGAAGAAGACGCTCACCAAGCATGGACTCGATCTTTCTGACGAAGAGATTGTAAACAACGTGTATTACGCAAGCCGCGAAGAGCGTGCAGAACGCTACGGCGTAGACGCCGACGCCCTCGCCGCTTCGTACTACGAAATCATGGCAACGAGCTACCGCGAGTACCAGGCGCACGAACACGTACGCAAAACATTTGAAGACTTGCAGGGAAGGGGCGTACGGTTGGCTGTTGTCACCTCGGCACGTGCAGCGATTGTCAAAGAAGTGCTCGAAAAGCTAGAGCTCATAGGGCATTTCGAGATTGTCTTGGGAGCCGACGACGTTACGCACAAAAAACCCGACCCCGAGATAGTTCATCTGGCAATGAAGCGCCTCGGTGTCATGCCCGACGAGACCGTCATCATCGGCGATTCCGAGGCAGACGTGCTTGCAGGAAAGCGAGCCGGTATCGCGACAGTTCTCTTTGAGCCGGTGCACAACAGAACGTACGCAAACATAGAGCGCGCAGCGGCGCATGGTCCCGATATCCGCATTGCGCACTTCTCGGAGCTTGTTCCTGCGTTGATCGCATGCGCCCTTCTCGGGTAACTTGCGCCGATGCACAGCCCCGACAGTAGGGTGTAGAATAGGTGCATGATGAACGACAAACAGCTGGTATGGGCGGCAGGAGTATTAGGAGTAGCGGTTTTTTTGAGTGCGCTCGTGGTCACGAGCACTTTGTACAAGATTCGATCGCTCGACAACACGTTTAGTGTCACTGGCTCTGCCAAGCAAAGCGTAAAAGCAGATCACGCAAAGCTTACTGTCCAGGTAACCCGCTCTGCCTTCGAGGGCAGCGTGCCCGAGATGTATGCGAAAGTCGAGGCAGATGCCAAGATCGTCGCTGCATACTTCGAGAAAGCCGGCATCGAGAAAGAGCGCATCATCCGCGGTACCGTGTTTGTTGATCAGGAGTATTCGAACGACGCCAACGCGCCGCGCCGCTATACGCTCCGCGAAGGAATCACGATTGATTCGGGCGACGTGCAAAAGATCGACGCAGTCGCGCACTCTATGGGGTCGCTTGTGAACCAGGGCATTACGCTCAATCCGAGTCAGCCTGAATACTTTATCTCAAACCTGCCAGAGTTGCGCGTGTCGCTCTTAGGAGAGGCGCTCAAGGATGCGCGAGCGCGTGCAACCGAGATAGCCAAGAGCGCCAATACTAAAGTAGGTGCGCTCAAATCCGCCGCCAGCGGCGTGGTGCAAGTATCGGCGCCTAACTCGATCGACGTTTCCGATTACGGCAACTACGACACCTCATCGATGGACAAAGATGTGATGGTGACCGTCCGTGCGACCTTCTTGGTGCAGTGATGTACACTTTATTAAAATCCCGCGATCATCACGATCGCGGGATTGGTATCAGCCGAGCTGAAAGAGCTTGCGAATGACAATCGCGGGCTGCTTCACTCTGGCGATATTCTCTGCCAGGTACGCTCGCGCCGGACGTGCTTTGCTGCCGGGTGCGAATATGCGCTCGCCCTGCGTGGTCACATGCGGGTTGTAGCCCGCTCCGACATAATCGGGCTCGGTGTAGACGGCGCCAAAGTACTTGAGAGCGGCCAAGATGTCAAAGTGTAACCTCCGGAGGGCGCGATTGGGTACGATGGTATGAACTGGAATCGTGCAATCGCGTCCAAAGAGTGCTGGCGCTTTTGATACAAGTTCGATCGGGGGAGATTCGCCGAATAGCGGAGTAGTCCGCAGGATGATGCGCTCGGGCTCGATAGAAGAATAGAACCAGTGCACGAGCGTGCAATGAAGCGGCAGATGGACGTACAATCCGTTGGCTTCGAGCGGATCAATTTCGAGGCCGAATACATACGAATGCATGGGTAGGCTCCTTGTTGCTTCCTGTTTTCGAACATACCGCATGTGTCGACGCGGCGCAAACCGAAGCAGTGCTCAAAAAATCCCGCAGGCGATGAGCCTGCGGGATCTGTCGCGTCAGGCCGCAATAGCGGCGCGGGTACGTTCGTGCTCTCGCTCTTGCTCATGTCCTTGCAGGATCTTGAGCACGGCGGTCCGACCGCGACTGTCGTTGATCCACGATAGCTCGAGGCCGGTCTTGCGTACGGCGTATTCGTTGGCGCGGTCGTACGCGCGCACGGCGACTGCCTTCACGGAAGCAGTGTCGGCCTGTACGATCGCCGCGGCAGCCATGATGAACGTGCCTTTGACACAGGCGCGGATCGCGCGCGGATCGAGCGGATCGCAGGCGTTCGAGAACGGCGAAGTCCGTGCGAGCGCGAAACGCGTGTGAGCGCGACTGTCGTGCAAGCGAAAGATCACCTGCGCCAGGATCCGGTCAGAGACAGCCTCCGGGGTGATTTGGCGATTTTGTGCATTCGACATGGTATCCATCCTTTCCTCCATACAGGGACCCGAAACGGGGTAGGTACGGGCCGAGAAGGACTATAGTCTACGGTGGTCGTCAAGACAAGGGCTCATTCCGGTCAGCGGCTTTTGGGGCGCGCGCCATCATGCTACAGTCTTTCCATGGAACCTCTTTCAGAAATTCTTAAGTCACGCGGACTCGCGTACCAGCACTCGAGCGCCACCTTAGAAGAGCTCACCGACGGAGCAAAGCGGACGGTCTATCTGGGTATCGACCCGTCCGCCGATTCTCTCCACATCGGCAATCTACAGGCAATGCTCGTATTGCGCCGCTTCCTCGAGGCCGGGCACAAGGTGATCCTTCTCATCGGTGGTGGCACCGGCATGATCGGCGACCCCTCGGGTAAAAGCGAGGAGCGCAACCTTTTGGATACCGAGACTCTAGCTCGTAATACCGCAGCGCTCGGCGAGCAGGCGAAGAAGCTCTTTGGTGGTCTCGACTTCAAGCTCGTCAATAACGCCGACTGGCTCGGGCAGCTCGACATGATCTCGTTTCTGCGCGACGTCGGTAAACATTTTTCCGTAAATGCGATGCTCGCTCGTGACTCGGTAAAAAACCGCCTCGACAACGAGGAGCAAGGGATCTCGTACACCGAGTTCTCGTACATGCTCTTGCAGTCGTACGACTTTTATCACTTGTTCACGGAATTCGGATGCGACGTCCAAATCGGATCCTCGGACCAGTGGGGAAACATCGTGAGCGGTGTCGACTTCATTAGGCGCAAGACCGGCAAGACTGCATATGCCTTCACCTCGCCGTTGCTTATAAACAAAGCAACAGGCAAGAAGTTTGGCAAGAGCGAAGGAGGTGCGGTATGGCTCGATGCGGCAAAGACTTCGCCATATGCGTTCTACCAGTTCTGGCTCAATACCGACGACGCCGACGTCAACGAATTTATGCAAAAAATGACCATGATGCCGCTCGCTAAGATCGCCGAGGCGATGGAGGAGCACACAAAGAACCCCGGCAAGCGCATAGCCCAGAAGCTCTTGGCACGCGAGGTGACTGCTCTCGTGCATGGCGTCGACCAGACAGACCTCGCCGAGTCGGTTTCTGCGATCATATTCGGCGAGACAGAGCTTTCCGACATCTCGGATGCAGAGAAACAGATGCTCGTATCGGAAGCACCGCACACTGATGTTGCCGCGGATGAGACCTTGGTGGATGTTCTTATAAAAGCAGGGCTCGCAACCTCGAAGCGCGAGGCGCGCGAGTTCATAGAGAACAAAGCAGTATCGGTATCGGGCGTCGTCATCACCGACGTCGCATACACGTTTGGCGAACGAGATTTCATAAACGGCTTGGCACTCTTAAAACGCGGGAAACGAAACGTATCAGTACTCGTATATAAAGAATCAATCTAGCAGACTTTGTAACGGTGTAATATAATTGCTTTATTAAATATATCGTGTTATATTATAACAAGCTGAACCAATCGTCAGGAGAGCCAGATGGGCAACCAACCTATTAGTAATCTCACGTCCAAGATTGCGTACGCGGTGCTTGAAGCTAACCGCAAAGCGCTCGAAGTGCAGCGTGAGCTGGCTGAAGCGAATCTTCGAGCCGTAACGGTGCTTACAGGTTCGGTCGGCGACACAAGGGAGAATTTCGAACAACACAGCAGGTATGAAATCCAACTTCGAGCCATGCTGGACCATGTCGCACCCGCACTGGACAAGGAAATTGAGACCGCTTTTGCAGCCTGGATTAAAGACGGAAAGCCAGACTTTCCGCGGGGGTACGTGATCACGTACCACGACGGACAGGGCAAAGAATCGAAAATTCACGGTCCACTGAGGGCAATCATCCAGCCACTTGCTGAGGATCCTCACTTTTACTTCCGATCTAATGCCCCATTTTTTGCGATTCTCAATCGATGGCTCTCTGATAGATATCACGGTACCATCGTGGTCGAAGACCATGACGATAATCGTCGTGCTCTTTACGGCTTGGTAATCCGCTGGATCTGGCTTCCAGCATAATTTCTCTTCCACCACCTCACGTGCGGGGTGGTGGTTTCTTTTTACATGTACGAACCTGCGGTATCATGTTTGGACTATCCGATAATATTTACGTGTTCGTATGGATTCATCATCAACTAACGAAAAGATCGGTGTCGCCGCTGGTGTGCTCATCGTTGTAGCACTCGTAGGAGGCTCGTGGTACGCAGGCTTCTTCCCGTCGCAGTCAGTAAGCACCGCCACCGATGGTGTGGTAGCCGAGCAGGGCGCAGCCATGCAGGCGACCGTGCCAACAGATACTTCTACTAATCAACCTGCTGCTACAGCGCCAACACCAACTATGCAAAATGTCACCGAGCTTCAAGTTTCTGATGTAAAGGTAGGATCAGGAGCAGAAGTAAAGCAGGGAAGTAAAGCGTCGGTCCTCTATAAGGGCATGCTTACCGACGGAACGGTCTTCGACGCATCATCGCTCCATGGCAACACACCATTCGAGTTCGTCGTTGGTGCCGGTATGGTGATCAAGGGCTGGGACCAGGGTCTTGTGGGTATGAAGGTAGGCGGCCAGCGCCGACTCGTCATACCATCGACATTAGGATATGGGGAGCAGGGCATGGGACCGATCCCAGGAGGCGCGACACTCGTCTTCGAGGTCGAGCTCTTGGATGTTAAGTAACATCAGGCTATCAAAAAGGAGCGGCCCGAAGCAGTGCTTCGGGCCGTTTCTGTATGGGGCGAGCGATCGCCTCATTTCTTTTTCTTCTTCTTTTTGTCCTTCTTCTTTTCTTTTTTTCGGCGCTTGCGTTCGACTGAGAGAGCACCGGTGCCGGTAGGATAGCACTGCGACCACAAGGGGAGGAACGACAGTTGGTGCATGGGAACCTCCTGTTTCTGAACTGGCAGAAGTATACAAACATTGACAAATAATGCAAGTGTGATGGTGTATAAGTCGGATTTGCTTGCAAATGAGCCAAAAATGCTACACTTTGCCTATGGAAAGCCAGGCGAACACTTTCAAGCTAAGCAAACATTTCACTCCGGCCGGAGACCCGTTCGTCGCGCATGGCGCTCCTCAGGACAAGTATCCGCAAGTTCATATATGAGTAACCCTTTTAAACTTAGCAAACATTTCACTCCGGCCGGAGATCAGCCCAAGGCGATAGCTGCTTTGTATAAAGGGCTGCAAGAGGGAAAGCGTCACCAGACGCTGTTAGGAGTTACTGGTTCTGGAAAGACATTTACCGGAGCCAACCTTATCGCCATGACCGGCAAGCCGACATTGGTCATCGCACACAACAAAACACTCGCAGCGCAGTTGGCTGCAGAGTACCGCGAATTCTTTCCCGAGAACGCTGTTATGTACTTTGTCTCGTACTACGACTACTATCAGCCCGAGGCGTACATGCCAGTGTCGGACACCTATATCGAGAAGGAGGCGATGATCAACGAAGACATCGAGCGCTTGCGCCACTCGGCGACACAATCGCTCCTTACGCGCAAAGATGTAATCGTCGTTGCATCGGTTTCGTGCATCTATGGCCTCGGAAGCCCGACCGAATACGCCAAAGTAAATCTCAAGTTGTCAGTCGGTGACGCTGTGACACGCGCCGAGCTCGTGCGTTCCCTCATCGGCATTCAGTTTGCGCGCACTGCAGGCGAACTCACACCGGGCGAGTTTCGTGCGCATGGAAATGCTATCGAGGTGATGCCTGCCAACGAGCAAGCGGTGTACCAGGTAAAGTTTGGCCCTGCCGGCATAGACAGCATCCACGAGCTCGATCCGATTACGCGCGGACTCGTCGGAAAGCACACGGACGTGTTCTTATTTCCAGCAAAGCACTATGTGACGCCGGTCGAGGTGCGCGACGCCGCAATCGCCGACATCGAAGCCGAGCTCGAGGTACAGCTCGCATACTTTGCGAGCCGTCCCGACAGGCTGCTCGAGGCCGAGCGGCTCAAGCGTCGCACGCGCCAAGACATCGCAATGATAAAAGAGTTCGGGTATGCCAACGGTATCGAGAACTACTCGCGTCACTTCGACCGTCGCGCGCCGGGTGAGCCGCCCTATACGCTCCTCAGCTATTTTCCACACAAAGCAGACGGTACCCCCGACTTCCTCACGATTATCGACGAGTCGCACGTGACCATCCCACAGATCGGCGGCATGTATGCAGGGGACAAGGCGCGTAAAGAGACGCTTATCGAGCATGGCTTCCGCCTTCCGTCGGCATTAGATAATCGCCCGCTCAAGTTTGCCGAGTTCGAAAAGAATGTCGGGCAGACTATCTATACGTCGGCGACACCGGGTACTTACGAGCTCGAGAGAAGCGGCACACCTATTGAGCAGGTCATCCGGCCGACCGGGCTCATTGATCCCTCTATCGAGGTGCGTCGCGTCACAGGTGATGGCACGTATCGCGGACAAGTGCCCGACTTCATCGACGAGGCAGTCGCGACGACTGCACGCGGCGCACGCACCCTCGTCACCGTACTCACCAAGAAGATGGCCGAAGACCTTGCAGAATTCTTGAAGGAAAAAAAGATCAATGCCCGGTACCTTCACAGCGACATCAAGACCATCGAGCGCATCGAGATACTTACTGCGTTTCGACACGGCGAGTTCGATGTCCTTGTGGGCGTCAACCTCTTGCGCGAAGGACTCGACCTGCCCGAGGTGGAGCTCGTCGCTATACTCGATGCCGACAAAGAGGGCTTCTTGCGTTCCGAGACGTCGCTCATCCAGACGATGGGACGCGCTGCGCGCAACGTCGAAGGTCGCGTAATCCTGTATGCCGACCACATGACGGGCTCCTTGAATCGTGCGATGTCCGAGACCGATCGCCGTCGAGCAATGCAGATGGCATACAACACCGAACACGGCATCACTCCACAGAGCATCAAGAAGAAGATAAACGACATCGTGGGCGAGATCCAAAAGGCACGACAGAAGGCAGTCAAAGATCTGGTCGAACTCGATCTTTCGGCATTCGGCGGCGACAAGAAGAAGCTCATCAAGGAGAAGCGCCGGCAAATGCACGAGGCGGCCGACAATCTCGACTTCGAGACGGCGACATTGTTGCGCGACGAGATAGTCCAGCTCGAGAAGGGGGTCAAGAAACGAGCGAGCGCGGCGAAGAAACGGAAGTAAGGCCGAGACTTGTATAGGATGAGAAACCGTCCCCAGGCACTGTCGGACGGTTTTCTTTTGCGCGAAGTTCGAGTACCCTTGGATGAATGGAATTTCGCGAAAACGTCCCGTTGGCACCCATGACGACGTTCGAGATAGGAGGACCTGCTCGCTGGTACGCCGAGGTGTGCGATCTGGTACAGCTTAAAGAGGCGCTTTCCTTTGCACAGAAGAATAAACTCGAGATCTTTGTCATGGGAGGGGGGAGCAATGTGCTGGTGTCCGACGACGGCTTTCCGGGTCTCGTGATAAAGGTGGCAGGTACTGCATCTGAAATCGACGGAACGCGCCTCGTTTCCGAGGGAGGAGCAAATCTCGAGACACTCATACGACAGACGGCGGCGCAAGGGCTCCAGGGTTGGGAAGAGCTTGCAGGTATTCCCGGTACCGTGGGCGGTGCAGTACGCGGGAACGCAGGAGCGTTCGGTGTCGAGATGAAGGACGTGATCGAATCGGTGACCGCATTCAATCTTTCGACGCACAGCTCGGAAATCTTCGGAAACAAGGAATGCCAGTTCGCCTACCGGCATAGCTATTTCAAAGACAAGCCCGAACTTGTCATCATGAAGGTGACCCTACAGCTCAAACCCGGCGATGTTTCCGAGAGCAACTACCGCATAGATAACACCATCGAGGAGCGAAATCGCCGTCATCTGCAGAATGTACGCGCGGCGGGTTCGTTTTTCATGAATCCCGTCGCGCCTCGTTCGATCCAAGAGCAGTTCGAAGAAGAGAAAAAGATGGCGAGTAAGCAGGGCCGAGTCCCTGCAGGCTGGCTCATCGAAAAAGTGGGTCTGAAAGGCTTTATCTTTGGCGGCGCCCAGGCGAGCATCCAGCACCCTAACTATCTGGTAAACCTGCACGAGGCCACGGCACGGGACGTTCTTATGCTCGCGGGCAAGGTGCGTGCGGCAGTACGCGACCGCTTTGGTATCACTCTGGAAGAAGAAGTGACTATTTTGGCATAGATATCTTGCAAGTATAGAAATATAAGGTATAGTTTATCTATCTTCGGTCAGTCGGAACACCTCGGGCAGGGCTCTGGCCTCGGTCAGATTCCCACCAGTATCGTGCGTGCGTGATCACGAGCCGCTATCGGAGATGCCTACCAAAGTCGGAGATGGGCCCGCAGGGACGGTACAAAGCCCTCGGCAGATGTCTTCGCATCACATGACTACGCACGCAAGCGTCTTTGCGATGTCATGTGTCAGTGGCGCGTCCACACCCAGTGCGGGGTGGGCGCGTCTTTCTTTTTATGGGCATTTGGCTCGCGTTCTAACATCCGGGACCCTGCTATGCTACACTGGCGCCATACAACCCCTAGCGGAAAGCTTGGGGCACACAGAGTTGTCATGAAAGACGAAACCAAACATATAGACGGAGATAAGATAGTCGTCAAGGGTGCGCGTACCCACAATCTTAAGGATGTAACAGTCGAGATGCCGCGAAACAAGATGGTGGTGTTTACCGGGCTGTCTGGCTCGGGCAAATCGTCGCTCGCGTTCGATACGATATTCGCCGAGGGGCAGCGCCGCTATGTAGAATCCTTGTCTTCGTACGCACGTCAATTCTTGCGCCAGATGCAGAAGCCCGACGTCGATGAGATCCAGGGACTGAGCCCCGCTATTTCGATAGACCAGAAGAGCCGCTCTAACAATCCGCGATCGACGGTCGCGACCATTACCGAGATCTACGACTACCTGCGCGTCCTCTACGCACGCGTAGGACACGCACACTGTGTCATCTGCGGACGCGAAGTACGCAAGCTGAGCAACGAAGAGATCATGTCGACAATCCTCGACATTGTCGACGCCGCCCGCAAGACCAGCAAGAAAGAGGTGATGGGCGTGCCGTATTCGTCTGCGGCAATCAAGATATTGGCACCGGTGGTGGTAGGTCGCAAAGGCGAGTACTACCAGCTTTTGTACGACATGCTTGCAAAAGGATACGAGCGCGCATACATCGACGGCGCCGATATGTCCTTGCGCGAGCGCATAGAGCTATCACGCAACAAGAAGCACGACATCGACGCGGTGGTAGATACCATCTTCGTAAGCGAATTCGACACCGACCCGAAGGGAAGTCGCGAGCGACTGGCCGAGTCCATTGAGCGTGCGCTCCACGAGTCTGATGGTCTCGTGCGCATCCTCGCTCCTGACGGTACATCGCGCGTCGTGTCGGCAAAGTTTATGTGCGCCTACGACGGTTTCTCGTTTCCGGAAGTAGAGCCGCGCCTCTTCTCGTTCAACTCACCGTACGGCGCGTGCCCCACCTGTAACGGCTTGGGTACCAAGCACCTCTTTGGTGACGAGCCTTGCGACGACTGCAACGGCGCGCGCCTGCGCAAAGAAGCGCTCAATGTCTTCTTGGGCAGCAAGTTCGACGCCGACATGAAGCGAGTCGCGGGTACGGGCAAGAACATTGTCGAACTCACGTCGCTCTCCATAGAAGAGGCATGGACCTTTTTCGAGACTCTCAAGCTCTCTGCCAAAGAGAAAGAGATCTCGAAAGTAGTCAACAAAGAGATCACGAGCCGCCTCACCTTCATGCGCGACGTCGGCATCGGCTATCTTACGCTCGATCGCCGCGCCAACACCCTTTCGGGTGGCGAGGCACAGCGCATACGGCTCGCCTCCCAGCTGGGCTCTGGTCTCGTGGGGGCTCTCTACGTACTCGACGAGCCGACGATCGGCTTGCATCAAAAAGACAACGACCGTCTCATAAAAACACTTACGAACCTGCGCGACCTCGGCAATACCATTATCGTCGTCGAACACGACGAAGACACCATCTATGCGTCGGACTACATCATCGATATCGGCCCTGGTGCTGGAGTGCACGGTGGAAACATAGTTGCCGCTGGATGGCTCGACAAGCTTCTTACCGCCAAGACAAACCCTTCGAAGTCGCTAACGCTCTCGTACCTGCGCGACGAGACACGCATAGAGTTGCCCGAAAAGCGCCGCAATGCCGACAAAGGCAAGATCAAGATCCGCGGCGGGAACATGTTTAACATCAAGGACCTCAATGTCGACGTGCCGCTCGGACGTCTCGTCACCGTGACCGGACTTTCGGGTTCGGGTAAGTCGACCTTCTTGTACGACATGCTCCATCGCAATCTTCAGGCACGTTTCGACAAGCGGTACCGCACGGCAAAGGTATACAACGTCGGATCGTTCGAGGGTACCGAGTACCTCGGACGCTCGATACTCATCGATCAATCACCGATAGGGCGAACGCCGCGCTCGAACCCGGCAACGTACACCGGATCCTTCAACCATATCCGCGACATGTTCGCGCTTACCGAGGAAGCACGCGCTCGCGGGTGGAAGGCAGGACGATTCTCATTTAACGTAAAAGGCGGACGATGCGAGGCGTGTCAGGGCAACGGGCTTGTTGCCGTCGAGATGCACTTCTTGCCAACGGTGTACGTGACCTGTGATGTCTGCGGGGGCAAGCGGTTTATGAAAGAGACGCTCGAAGTAAAGTACAAGAAAAAGAATATCTACGAGGTCCTCAACATGACCGTCGAAGAAGCGCATGCATTTTTTAATGACATCCCCGCGATTGCCGATCGGCTCGAGTCGCTCCTCGAGGTGGGCCTGGGGTACCTCAAGCTCGGGCAGAGCGCGACGACGCTTTCTGGCGGAGAAGCACAGCGCGTCAAGATCGCATCCGAGCTGTATCGCCCGCATATCACCAAAAGCATCTATCTTCTCGACGAGCCGACCGTCGGCTTGCATTACGAAGATGTGCGCAAGCTCATCGAGATCTTGCAGCGTCTCGTCGATCGGGGTAATACCGTGGTGGTCATAGAACACAATCTCGACCTCATAAAATGCGCCGACTATCTCATCGATATGGGTCCCGAAGGGGGAGTGAAGGGAGGCAAGGTGGTCGCCAAGGGTACGCCCGAAGAAGTGTCGCGTACCAAGGGTTCGTACACAGGAGAGTATCTGGCCCGTATGCTCAAAAAACACAGGAAATAAGGCACCGAATTGGCATCTCGGGGAAGGGTAAATAATTGACGAATCGCAAAAAAGATGTATAATTCCGCGGGTTTATTTGTACGTTAACTCAAGCAGAAGGAGCTCGTAATGAGCGTCTACAGCCTCAAGCCGCGATTCCAATCGCTTCTGCGTCCGCTCTCGGACGGTCTTGCATCGGCCGGCGTATCGGCCAATATGGTGACTATCGCAGCGCTCGTCCTCTCGATTCTCGAGGGAATAGCGCTCGCCAACGACCCGGGCGCTTCTGTGCCTTTGTTGGCACTGCCAGTCGTTCTCTTGGTCCGGATGGCGCTCAACGCCATCGACGGCATGATCGCCCGCGAACATGCGCAACAAAGCGACACTGGTGCGTATTTGAACGAGATTGGGGACATTGTTTCTGATCTCGCACTGTACACGCCGGTCGTCCTTGCTATCTATACGCCCCTGTCGGTGTCTATCGTCGTTCTCTACGTGGTGTACCTCATTGGTATCCCCGTGTCAGAGACAGTCGGCATCATGGCTGAGCGTATCGGTGGCATCCGTCGCTACGACGGGCCGATGGGCAAGAGTGACCGTGCGCTGTGCATGGGAGTCTTTGCCGTGTTGTTGGCTCCGTTGAATTTAGACGACGTCGGCTCAGTTACGACGGTCTTTGTAATCGTTCTGGTGCTCGCGATCGGTGTCTGGCGTACTGCCTACAAGCGGTATGCGAGAAGCCTCGTCGACAAGCAGAAGAAAGGGTGAGACATGGATATGCAGGCACTATGGAATGGTGGGAGTCAGTGGTTCTTAGCACTTCCCAAGACACTCTGGGTACTCGCATTCGTGCTCTCCGTCCTGATCGTCGCGACCGCGTATGTGGGCACCGTTCACCTCGTGCGTCCCAAGAAAGATATCGACGAACTCGAAGCGCGCGTCGACACGTGGTGGGTAATCGTGGCTTTGGTCACGGTCGCATTCTGGGGCGGTCAGTACTGGTACGCGGCACCGTTCGTGCTCTTTGGTTTCATAAGCTTCATCGCGTTGAAGGAGTTCTTCACGATGGTGCCGCTGCGACACGAAGACCGCACGCCGATGTTCATTGCGTACCTGTTTATTCCGCTCCAGTACTACTTCGCAGCGGTGCTCGATCACCATGGACTGTTCATGATGTCGATAATCGTCTACGGAGTAGCCATGGTGGCGATCGTGATGGTGCTCAAGCAGAAAGTCGACGGATTCATGGTCGCATTCGCGACCTTGCTCACCGGGATGATGATCACCACCTACAGTATCAGTCACCTCGCGCACTTCTTTGCCCTTCCGTCGTCGCCGAAGGTTCCGCAAGGAGCCATCGGTCTCGTGCTCTTCTATATCGTCCTTACCCAAGGCAACGATGTGGCGCAGTACCTTTCGGGTAAGCTTTTCGGCCGCCACAAAATTGTGCCGGTCGTGAGCCCCAACAAAACATGGGAAGGATTCGTCGGGGGCGCCATCATTACGACGGCACTCGGCGTCTTCTTGGCGCCGATACTCACGCCGTTCTCGTGGTACACAGCGTTCGGCGTAAGCTCACTCATTGCGACCTTGGGCTTCTTTGGCGATGTGTTCATATCGGCCTTGAAACGCGATATGGGGATCAAAGACACGAGCAAGTTCCTGCCAGGGCATGGCGGCATGCTCGACCGGGTCGACAGCTTCACGCTTTCGGCTCCTATCTACTTCCACGTAGTGAACTATTTCGTCTACATGAAGGGAGGTCTCGTATGCTCAGCAGTCTCGTGCGGGTAGTCTTCAATGCGGCGATTCTCCCGTTCACAATGTGGGTGTGGGTCGGGATGAACGTGTGGGGCAAGAGTAATGTGCCGCGAAAGGGTCCGGCGATTGTCGTGGCCAATCACAACAGTCACTTCGACACGCTCGCGATCATGGCATTGTTTCCGCGTCGGATGCGCAGCCGCATCCGACCGGTCGCAGCCGAGGACTACTTTGCAAACGGCGGTCTCATGACCTGGTTCTCGCTTTCGGTACTTCGCGGCATCACCATCCGTCGTGCAAGCGGCGGCGGGCTCGAAGATCCATTCGCGAAGTGCCACGAGGCCTTGGCCAAGGGCGATATCCTGATCGTCTATCCCGAAGGGACGCGCGGCAAGCCCGAAGTCCTTTCGGACTTTAAGAAAGGAATTGCCTATCTGGCGGCTCGGCACTCTACGGTACCTGTGATCCCGATCAATCTCGAAGGTCTCGGGACCGTTATGGGTAAGGGGCACTCGATGCCAATGCCGTTCTTCTGCGACGTCGTCGTCGGTGGACCCTTCGTATCAACGGGTATGCCGGCGCAGTACGTCACGGAACTCAAGCATACGATTATCGCGCTTCAAAACGAGAGGGCGAACTAGTCGTCATACGACAGGCCGATGCGCAAAGCATCGGCCTGTTTTTCTTTGTCTTCATGAAAAAAACCGGTAGCCGTGGTACGCTCGGGCGAGCCTAGGAACAAAGGGAGTATGGACTGTGCAACAGATTATCCAGCAGGTCTTTTCGGGCCTGGAGCAAGCGTTTCATTGGTGTTGGAGTCTCATTACGCTCATTCTCGCGTGGTACTGGTCGCAGATAGGGAAGCTCGCCGCGATCATCGGTTCTAACCAGGCAGTGTGGAAGCAAGTGCTTGCGGCGATTTTTCTGGTCTACCTCGGGTACCTGCTTTATGGTGTCGTCATCTCGTTTGTCGAATCGCTTCGCGGCGTCTTTGCCGCGATAGGCTCGTTCGTCGGCACTGTCATTGCAGCGTCGCCAGATCTTCTCAAGGCCGGTATCATAGCGGCAGTCGGGCTCTTTCTCATCAATACCGTCAATCTGGGAAATATCGCCTGGAAGTGGCCTCTCTAAAATAAAACACCCCCGACGTTCTGTCGGGGGTGTCGTACTAGGTGCGAACGTTCTCGTAGGTGGCGCGCATGAACTGCCAGATTAGCGCGGCAAGTCCTGAGAGCAGTATCGTATCGCCCGCGTGTGCCGTTATGGTTTTGGCGAGGCCGTCGAACATGATGATGCGGCTTGTAAGCTCGACGCACCATGCGGTGAACATGAGTACGACAGCTGTCACAAACCCAAACACGAGGTGTGGCGTTATGCGTTCGAGCCGATACTTGAGCGACATCCGCATCGACGCGTCAAACGGCTGGGTCTCGATATCGCCGAGTGCCCGCAGGGTGCGCGCGATGACTGCGAGGGCGGCAGCGCAGGTGCACCACGCCATGATTGCCATGCAGAGATTGATCTCGTATTCCGACGGGGTATGTCCGTTGAACCAGAGAATCTGGTAAGTGAAAACCGAAGCGCAGCCAACATATACCGCAGTCGCTACGACCGCACACGCCAGATGTAGGAGCGGTCGTTTTAGAGTCGCAAACATGGGTACCTCCTATTGCATCTGATACGCATATTGTAATATAATGCGCACCTCGTCAATAGCGCCATGAACCGCGATATATTCGATACGCTTGGTTTCCCCGACACCCCTGGTGTGTATTTTTGGCGCGCTGCAAACGGGGACATATTGTATGTAGGAAAGGCGACGTCATTACGCGATCGCGTGCGCAGCTACTTTGCTTCTGACATCCACGTCACGCGCGGAGACCGCATCCGACAGATGGTCGACGAAGCCGCGACCATCACCTTCGAAGAGACCGACTCGGTCCTCGAAGCGCTCATCCTCGAGGCGAACCTCATCAAGTGCCACCAGCCGCCGTATAATGTCGCCGAACGCGATAACAAGAGTTTTAACTATCTCGTGATCACGAACGAAGCGTTCCCACGCGTTCTGGTAGTACGCGGCCGCGAGCTGTTTCAAGAATGGAACGACAAAGATATCAAGTCGCTCTACGGACCCTTTCCCAACGGCGGCGCGCTGAAAGACGCGATGAAGCTCGTGCGCAAGATCTTCCCGTTTCGCGACAAGTGCGTGCCCTTCGAAGCTTCAGCGAAGAAGAGCATGCCCTTCGAAGCTATAGCGAAGAAGAGCGTGTCCTTCGTAGCTTCCGCGAAGAAGGAGAAACCCTGCTTCAACAAGCAGCTGGGCCTTTGTCCTGGCGTCTGCGACGGTTCGTTTACGAAAGCAGAGTATGCACGGACAATCCGCAACATATCGCTCCTCTTTAGCGGCAAGAAGGTAACGCTGTTGAAGACACTCGAGCGCGAGATGAAAGCGGCCGCCAAGAAAGAAGCCTTCGAGTCAGCACGCGAACTCAAGCGGCAGGTGATGGCCCTTACACACATTCGCGACATCTCGCTCGTGTCCGACGAGATGCGCATGTCGACCGGCGGCGGCGGGGTGCGAATCGAATGCTACGACATCGCACATACATCAGGAACCGAGACGGTCGGAGTTATGGTAGCGGTCGTAGACGGAGTTCCTGCAAAATCCCAGTACCGCAAGTTTAAAATCCGCGGGGTGGGGAACAACGATACGGCGGCACTAGCCCAGATGCTCTCTCGGCGGCTCGCACATAGCGAGTGGCCGCTCCCGCGTGTGTTTGTCGTCGATGGTGGTAAGGGGCAGCTCAACGCCATGCAAAAGGTGCTTTCTGATGCCGGGGTCGCGATCCCGCTTGTAGGTGTGGTAAAGGACGATAGGCACCGCCCGGTCGGAATCATCGGCGACCCGCAAGCCGCAAAAATCTACGAAAAAGAGGCTCTTTTGGCCGATGCCGAGGCACATCGCTTTGCCATAAGCTGGCACCGTAAGCGGCGCCAAGAGGCGGGGGGTTTGACAAAAACAAAGAAAGGAGTATAATGCTGTTTAGTACGCAGAAAGATCCCGTAGCAACATCAGGAGATAAGACCATGGATCTCGTTGCACAACAGATTCAGTCGCTCGAATTCAAGATCGCTGCCGGCGAACAGCAGCTCGCTGCTATCGCGACGGTAGAGCCTGAGCTCGCGCAGAATCTCTTCGGTCATTCCCAACAGGCGGCGCATCTGAGGCATGGGTTGAACGGCCTCGACATGATCGCGTTCAATCGCATCACGGCGGGCAAGGTCAAAGCCGACACCGTCGCTCACCGCGCGGAAATCGCTCGGCTCGAATCACTCGCTGGCCTTGCGCGCGCCGCCGAGAACGAGAAGATCAACAATCAACGAGCCGACGACTACTTCCGCAACAGGTAATCGCAACCTCCTCGACCCCCGACCGATTCATTTCGGTCGGGGGTCATTTTTTATGTACGTTCTTGCGAGGTGATATACTTTTGCCATGTCTCGCACCACCGTCGGTGTGCTTCGCGGAGGAAACTCGAGCGAATACGATCTCTCGTTAAAGACGGGAGCTTCTGTCATACGCGCGCTACCGCCACAACTCTACGATGTTCGCGATATTTTAGTAGATAAAAAGGGAGGGTGGCATGTCCGTGGTTTGCCGTCAGACCCTGTCAACGCCCTGCGGCAGCTCGACGTTGCTATCAACGCCATGCACGGCGGCATCGGCGAAGATGGAACCATCGGGCGCCTTTTCGAAACGGTGCACGTGCCGTATACCGGATCGCGACCACATGCGTCGGCTGCTGCGCTCAACAAGCCGATGACGCGTGCACTCCTAACGCAGGCGAAGGTCCGTATGCCGCAGGCAAGCATCTTTAAGGTAGATGAAGATCGCGATACGGCCGACATGTCGCGCCAGGTACTCTCACAATTTGCGCCGCCCTATGTGGTAAAACCGGCAGCCGAGGGATCGTCGTTCGGTGTCCGCATCGCACCGACGGTCTACCAGCTGCCCGATCTTATCGCAGACGTGTTGGACGATTATGGCACTGCGATAGTCGAGCAGTACATACGCGGCACCGAAGCGACCGTCGGCGTCATCGAAGGCTTTCGTGGCGAGCGGCTCTATGCGCTGCCGCCCTCCGAAGTCCGCTTTGCGACAGTTCCCAATACGACGCGCACAATTGCGGGATGGCATCATATCGACACATCACACCATGCGCCAATCGAGCATTTTTCGCAATCGCAGAAAGACTCGCTCATGCGTACTGCCAAAATCGCGCACGACGTCCTGGGCCTCTCACACTACTCGCGTGCCGATTTTATCGTTACACCCAATGGACTGTATCTGCTCGAGGTAAATGCGCTCCCGGCACTGCACGAGGCGGCGCCGTTTGTTATAGCGCTCGACTCGGTCGGAGCATCGTTGCTGCATTTCTTAGAACACGCGATAGAACTGGCACTGCACCGAGGGCGATGAACGATCTTGCAAGCACACACTGCGTACCGTGCGAAGGCGGCGCGATGCCGATGCAGATATCCGAGGCCGAGGCGTATGTAGCCAAGGTTCCGGGTTGGACGCTCTCGCGCGATGCGCGGCTCATCAGTCGCGAATACATTTTCAAGAACTTCAAAGACGCGCTTGCGTTCGTAAACAAAGTGGGTGCCCTGGCCGAGTCCGAAGGTCATCATCCCGACATCTATCTGGGCTGGGGAAAGGTGGATATCGAGATCTGGACTCACAAGATAGCCGGACTCTCAAAAAGCGACTTCGTGCTCGCCGCAAAGATAGATTTATTATAAAAACCCCGCGCATAAGTGCTGCTGACAGCCTTATGCGCGGGGTAGAGTTTAGTGGGCGACCGATCGGATGGACTTTTCGATGCTCTCGGCAATCGCGCCGTTTTGCCGTGCGCAATCGCTTTCGACCATGATCCGAACCATCGACTCGGTCCCCGAGTTGCGTACCAAGACGCGGCCACGCTTGGCGAGTGTTTTCTCGGCCACCCTGATCGAATCCTTCACCTTCTTGTCGTCGATCGCGGTCTTGGGGATGCCGCGGACATTGACTAGAAGCTGTGGGACCGGGGTGAACTTGTGGCAGACCTCGCTTGCTTTGCGTCCGTCCTTCTTGATGACGGCCAAAAGCTGCAATGCCGCGACAAGTCCGTCTCCGGTCGTCGAATAATCGGAGCAGATGATGTGCCCTGATTGTTCGCCTCCTAAGTTGTATCCGAGCTCTCGCATTTTTTCGATGACGTAGCGATCGCCGACCTGCGAGCGGACCATGGGTACCTTGAGCGTGTTCGTAAGATACCGCTCAAGACCCAGGTTCGACATCACGGTCGTCACGACGCCGCCGGTAAGACGTCCTCTCTCACAGAGAGAGGACGCGATCAAGGCGATGATTTGATCGCCATCGACGACCTGACCCTTCTCGTCGAGGATGATAACGCGGTCTGCGTCGCCATCGAGAGCGATACCGAGGTCTGCTTTTTCCATGAGAACGCGTGCAGCAGCGGTCTGCCAATGCATCGAACCCACGCCATCGTTGATGTTACGACCGTCAGGATTGACTCCAATCAAGCTCAGCGAAAAGCCAAGCTCCTTCAAGATGTCCGGAGCTACCTTGTAGGCGGCACCGTTGGCGCAATCGAGCACGACCTTGAGTCCTTCGAACGAGACATCGCGCGGCAGCGTGTACTTGACCGATTCGATGTAGCGTCCCTGGACGTCTTTGATCCGCTCGACACGACCCATACGCGCGGTACCTTGTACCGGATTGTCGGATAAGACGAGGTGCTCGATCTGCGCTTCGACGGCATCAGAAAGCTTATAGCCGTCGGGGCCGAAGAGCTTGATGCCGTTGTCGCGCCATCCGTTATGCGATGCCGATATCATGACGCCGACATCGCACCGCATCGATTTGGTGATAGCAGCGATCGCAGGCGTCGGAAGAGGGCCCGTCAGAAGGACATCCATTCCCTGGGCAACGAGCCCTGCGGTGATCCCCGTCTCGAGGGTATACCCCGATTCCCGTGGATCTTTGCCGATCAGCGCCATGTGACGATGGCCCGTGTTTTGGCTGGTAAACACCTGTCCTACTGCGCGGCCTACTTTGACGGCGAGTTCGGGAGTGAGTGTGGTACCGGCTTCGCCACGGATACCGTCCGTACCAAAGAGTTTTGCAGTCATATGAGTCTCCTCTAGTGGTTGTGTACCGACTGTCGGCAACAGTACCCGATTGACCGCAGATGTCAACGGTTTTATGTGTTTGTCAAAAAAGGCTGGCACTAGCGTGCCAGCCTTACCTCGAATGTTTCTATCTGTGGGTTGGTCAAGAACTCGGCAGCAAGTATGACACACTTGCTGCGTGCGATATCTTCACTCTCGCCATCGATTAGTATTGTAAATAGGCGTGCTATCGCAAATGCTCCTATGTCATTTCTTCGACTCACCATATTCTTGAGTATGGCTTCGCTCTCGGGGTCAAAGGCTCCCACCTTACGTCGCACCGTAATGGTAAGCAGGTAGCCTTGTTGCACGGACGTCCTCCATGGTCGGCCTGAGTAGAGTCTACCAACAAATCGTTGACGGACAAATTTAAATAATGACGTACTCCCTGGGCTATCGGTTGAGGTGTGCGTCATAATTTTTGTGGACACAAATAACAGCGCGCCGTCGCGATATAGATACCACTTTGTGGTCACGAATATTCTCCACCTCGTCAGGTGAAGAATTTCTCGACCCCGACTCGCGGTTTGGCTTGCTAGCCAAACATCGCTGTGCCTTCCACAAACACACAAAATCCCGCTCAAGCGGGATGTTTGTGACGTTTGTGGACCCTGGGAGATTCGAACTCCCGACATCCACATTGCAAATGTGGCGCTCTACCAGCTGAGCTAAGGGCCCGTACGGCTCGGATTATAGACCACTAATAGACATTGGGCAATACGGCACAAGGGTCACGGGGCGTATGAAAGCCCATTGTAATACGCTTAAAAAAGTGTTATAATCACGTCGGCTAAGAACTTTGAAACTCAACAAGAAGGAAAGCAGAATGAAGCGAATAGTCCAACAGATCGCCACCTGGGCAAGTACGCCATCGCGTACCGTCGAGTGCACGACGCTCCTCATGGAGCTTGCCGACATCGGTAATCGCTGTGCAGGCGATCTCAGGAATACACATGGTACGGACCTGGGCAAGATCATCGCCCACGAACATGCCGGCGACGATATCGAGAAGCGGGTCCGCGAAATCCTGCTGAACACGACGTTCATGCGCTTCAAGCGCAACGACATCAAGGACCTCGCGATGCGACTCGATGACTGTATCGACCGCATGCGCAAGGTGGCCGAGCACGTCCATGTGTACAAAATGTGCTTCCAGTCTGTTCGTGCCGAGGCGATTGCGCTGTTCGACCTAGTCGTTCTTATGTCTGTCGCGGTGAAGGAACTTGTCTCTGCGCTTCAACACAAGCCTCTCGACGGCATCGCTATCGGCAAGCTAGTAGAGCGTCTCGACAAGTACGAAACGAGGGCAGATGAGATACGGCGCGAACAGAAGCAGTTACTCGTGACTCAAGAATTCGCAGCGAAGATAAGCTCGATCGAATTCCGGGCATGGGCTGAGCTTTACGACAATCTGGAACGTGCGACCGACAGCATGAATCACGTCGGCGCTGCGATCCATTCACTCGCGCTATGGGAGGCCTGAGCGCATGGAGCTCCTTGCACTCGTCGGAATCGTCTCGGTACTTCTTTTAGTGTACTGGGCCGAGTCCATCAACGGCCGGACCGATGCGCCTAACGGAGTCGCGATGGTCGTGTCGACCCACGTGATGTCGCCCATGGCAGCAATCGTCATGGCGGTGGCATTTAACATCCTTGGCGCCATGATGGGTACCGAGGTTGCAAAGACCATCGCGAGCGGCATCGTCGTCGAATCTGCCGTATCGCTCTCGACTATCGCCGCGGTGATGATTGCGGTTATCGTGTGGGGCAGCTACGCAGGTAAGAAGGGACTGCCCATAAGCAAGTCGCATACGCTCATCGCAGGCCTTGCCGGTGCGGGGATCGCGGCCGGCGGTTTCGATGCGTTGCTCCTCGGAGGATGGATCAAGGTGGCGATCGGTTTTGCATGTTCGTTCGTGTTGGTACCGATCGCGTTTGCGCTCGCTATCGCGACGGTACGCACGACACAAAACATGAAGCCGCGCAGGTCTAAGAGACTGTTCGACGTACTGCTCATAGTCTTCTCGGCGTTTATGTGCTTTACACACGGACTCAACGACGGGCAGAAGTTCATGGGCATAGCACACTTGGCGCTTTCGTTGTACTACAAGGTTTCAGCTGCGCAAACGCCGATCGCCCCGTGGGTGATCGTCACGTGTGCGCTTGCCATGGGCCTGGGTACCGCAGGAGGCGGATGGAAGATCATCGCGACCTTGGGCAAAAACCTCAATCGCGAGCTCTCGTCGTGGCAGGGATTTGCGGCACAGGCTTCGGCCTCGACACTCATCTATGCCGCGTCGCGCTACGGCGTCCCGTTGTCGACGACACAGTCCATAACGGGTGCCATCGTTGGCGCAAGTGTCGCCGAGCGCTGGACGAATGTCCGCTTCGATGTCTTGGGTAAGGTGGTGGTCGGTTGGTTCTACACATTCCCGGTAGGAGTGATTGTGGGCTATCTGGCAGCGTCTCTTGCTATGATACTCGAACACTTCGTCGCGCGTGTTCTTGCGTAAAACAGTATCGCCGCCGCAAACCTCGGGTTTGCGGCGGCTTCATATACTTGCAAAAACAAAACGATGTGATATAATACCAATAGTGACAATAAGGAGGGTTCAATGACTGCAAAGCAGATCGAACACCACTGCAAACTGCTTCAATGCCAGCATGAAAAGCGATGGGACACCGTATTGGGTAGCGAAAAATCGCTGGAAGAGCGTCAGCGAGACTACGCTGCAACTGTTCAAGATTTTCTCGCGGCTCTGGATCTGCTCAAAGCCGCAGAAACAGAGTACAGCGAGTGCATGCGCGATGTCGGGAATTCGGAGTGCAAGTTCATCACTCCGGAACTCACTGCAATCGCCCCTATCCGCATGGAAGTCTTCAACCTGGTACACCGGTTGTCGTATCGAATCTACGAGCACTACGAGGGACTTCAGCCCAAGCTCGCCGCGCCTGTTGCGGCGCTAGGGCTTGATCAGCGAGACGCGAAGCGACTTCTTGCCTTCGGCGAGGCCCAAAAGCATTGGGCGAAAATATTCCAGCTGTCAGAACAGATCAAGTTCGAGAAGAGGGCGGTAATCGATCTCCTCTGAGCGACATGATCAAGCACAAGAACCGGTCGCTATGGCGACCGGTTTTTACGTTCGCAAATGTCCACGCGGTGTGGCATAGTACCGGCAGACAGAAAAGGAGGGCTAAATGAAAACCGCATCATTCTACGAAGGTCCGTGGTACATGTTCTCGAACTTCTCAGCGTTTAGCGTTCGGTGGCGCGGTCATACATGGCCGACTGCCGAGCATGCCTATCAGGCAGCAAAGTTCACCGATGGTGGCATCGCGGCTCTTGTACGTAAAGCACCGTCTGCGCACGACGCAAAAAAGATTGCACAAGCGCACGCCGAGTCCGTACGTCCCGATTGGGAGATCGTTCGTGTAGCCATCATGGAAGAGATCGTACGCGCCAAGGTCGATCAGCATCCCTATGTGGCAAAGAAGCTCATCCAGTCCGACGATCTCGAGATCATCGAAGATTCGCCGACCGACGGCTTCTGGGGCAGGGGTCCCGATTACAAAGGTCTCAATATGCTCGGAAAGATCTACATGAAGATTCGAGCCGAACAGCAAGACGCCTTTATTCAGGATGTCCTCGGTCACGCGTAAGTGACTGCGTTCTCGCCAGCTCTAGTAGCTGGCGATTTTTAATAACCAGGAAACCCCGGGCACGTCGTCCGTCCCGAACGATATAAGGAC